>NZ_JBLUPT010000014.1:0-128745 GCF_048068055.1 Pseudomonas sp. NY15181
CGCGCTGAAGCGCATCGGTGACGCGGTCAGTGTGATCACCGACATGAACCTGCAGATCGCCAGCGCCGCCGAGGAACAGAGCGCGGTGGCCGAGGAGATCAACCGCAACGTGGCAGGGATTCGCGATGTGACCGAGTCGCTGTCGAGCCAGGCGCAGGAATCGGCGCAGGTGAGCCAGTCGCTGAACAAGCTGGCGAATCATCAGCAGGGGTTGATGGATCAGTTCCGGGTTTGACGCTTAGCCTCGGTGCGCGGGCTTTCCCCTCACCCCAGCCCTCTCCCGGAGGGAGAGGGGGTAGTCCACGGTCAGCGATAAGCTAGTCGCTCTGTCTGCACCATCGTCATCAGGTTAACGCCGATCCTTCAGCGCGCTCCGAACGGTCCCCTCTCCCCTTGGGAGAGGGTTAGGGTGAGGGCAGCCCCAAACGCAGAAATATCCCGTAGGAGCGGACTCCGTCCGCGATCCGCACGGCGCCAAGCTAAATAGCGGACGGAGTCCGCTCCTATGAAAACGCCCCCATAACACCAGCGCTGTCCAATCCGCTCATCCAGATTGGCGGCTTTCGACATTGCCCGCGCGCCAGCGCAGCGGGAACATCAGGGAACTCCAGACAAGAACAAACCCAGGAGTTCCGCGATGCGTTCCCATACCGCCGCCACGGCCGAGTTCGACTACCGCGCCACCGCCGCCGCCACCCTGGCCGGCAACCTCGATGCCCTCAACGCCTGCGTCGAATGCTGCGACCGCCACGCCATTCCCGGCCGCGTCGCGCTGTTCTGGGAGGGCAAGGACGGCGACAGCGCCTCCTACACCTTCACCCAGCTCAAGGAGCTTTCCGGCCGCTTCGCCGGCTTCCTGCACAGCCTCGGCGTGCGCCCCGGCGACGTCGTATCGGGCATGCTGCCGCGTACCCCGGAACTGCTGATCACCGTACTCGGCACCTGGCGCCTGGGGGCGGTCTACCAGCCGCTGTTCACCGCATTCGGGCCGAAGGCCATCGAGCACCGGGTGAAGCTGGCCGGCAGCAAGGTGGTGGTCACCGATGGCGCCAATCGCGGCAAGCTCGATGAAGTGCCGGACGCACCCACGCAGATCACCGTCGGTGGGCCGAAGGGGCAGGGCATCCGCCACGGCGACTACAGCTTCTGGGCTGAACTGGAACGCCACTCGCCGGACTTCGAGCCGGTCCTGCGCAGCGGCGAAGACACCTTCCTGCTGATGTTCACCTCCGGCACCACCGGGCTGGCCAAACCGCTCGCGGTACCGCTCAAGGCCATCGTCGCCTTCGTCGGCTACATGCGCGATGCGGTGGACCTGCGCCCCGAGGACTCCTTCTGGAACCTCGCCGATCCGGGCTGGGCCTATGGCCTCTACTACGGTGTCACCGGCCCGCTAGCGATGGGGCACCCGATCACCTTCTACGAAGGTGCGTTCACGGTGGAGAGCACCTGCCGCATCGTGCGCAAGTACGGCATCACCAACCTGGCCGGCTCGCCCACTGCGTACCGCCTGCTGATCGCCGCTGGCGAAGCCGTGTCCAAACCGCTCAAGGGGCGCCTGCGCGCGGTGAGCAGCGCCGGCGAGCCGTTGACGCCGGAAGTGATCCGCTGGTTCGCCGATCAGCTCGGCGTGACCATCCACGACCACTACGGCCAGACCGAGCTGGGCATGGTCCTGGCCAACCACCACGCGCTGGAGCACCCGGTACGCCTGGGCGCCGCCGGCTTCTCCATTCCCGGCCACCGCGTGGTGGTGCTGGACGAGCAGGGCGCCGAGCTGCCCGTCGGCCAGCCCGGCATCCTCGCCATGGACCGCCGCCAGTCGCCGCTGATGTGGTTCGCCGGCTACCAGGGCATGGAAACCAAGGCCTTCGTCGGCGACTACTACCTCAGCGGCGACACCGTGGAGCTGAACGAGGACGGCAGCATCAGCTTCGTCGGACGCGCCGATGACCTGATCACCACCTCCGGCTACCGGGTCGGTCCGTTCGACGTGGAAAGCGCGCTGATCGAACACCCGGCGGTGGTTGAGGCGGCGGTGATCGGAAAACCTGACCCTGAGCGCACCGAACTGGTCAAAGCCTTCGTGGTGCTCTGTTCGTCCTACCGGCCGAGCGCGGAGCTGGCCGAGGAACTACAACAGTACGTGCGCAAGCGACTGTCGGCGCACAGCTACCCGCGGGAAGTGGAGTTCGTCGAGGAACTGCCCAAGACCCCCAGCGGCAAGATCCAGCGCTTCCTCCTGCGCAACCAGGAGATAGCCAAGCAACGCGAAGCGGCCGAACGCTCGGCCGCACACTGAGTACAGCGGAGACACTCCATGCAGATCCAGAACAAGGTATTCCTGATCACCGGCGGCGGCTCCGGCCTCGGCGCGGCCACCGCGAAGACGCTGGTGGCCGCCGGCGCCAAGGTGGTGCTGGCCGACGTCAACGCCGAAGCCGGTGCGGCGCAGGTCGCCGAACTGGGTGAAGCCAACGCGCGCTTCATCCGCACCGACGTGTGCAGCGAGGCCGACGGCAAGGCCGCCGTACAGTTGGCCCTGGATACCTTCGGCGCGTTGCATGGCCTGGCCAACTGCGCAGGCGTGGCACCGGCTGAGAAGGTCATCGGCCGCAATGGCGTGCATGCCCTGGAGAGCTTCGCCCGCACCATCAACATCAACCTGATCGGCACCTTCAACATGCTGCGCCTGGCCGCCGAGGCCATGGCGCGCAACGAGCCGGATGCCGGCGGCGAACGCGGCATCATCATCAACACCGCCTCGGTGGCCGCGTTCGACGGGCAGGTCGGGCAGGCCGCGTATTCGGCCTCCAAGAGCGGCGTGGTCGGCATGACCCTGCCGATCGCCCGCGAACTGGCGCGCTCGGGCATCCGCGTAATGACCATCGCCCCCGGCATCTTCGAGACGCCGATGATGGCTGCCATGCCCCAGGAAGTGCGCGACTCCCTCGGTGCCAGCGTGCCGTTCCCGCCGCGCCTCGGCCGCCCGGACGAATATGCCGCGCTGGCCCGCCACATCATCGAGAACAGCATGCTCAACGGCGAGGTGATCCGCCTCGACGGCGCCATCCGCATGGCTGCGAAGTAAGCAGGAGAAACCACCATGAACGATCCCATCGTCATCGTCAGTGCTACCCGCACCCCCATGGGCGGCTTCCTGGGCGACTTCAAGGATGTCAGTGCCGCCACCCTCGGCGCCGCTGCCATTCGCGCCGCCGTCGAACGGGCCCGCCTGGGCGCCGAAGAAGTGGATGAAGCCGTGTTCGGCTGCGTGCTTTCCGCCGGGCAAGGCCAGGCGCCGGCGCGCCAGGCAGCGCTGGGCGCGGGCCTTGCGCGCGGCACGCCGTGCTCCACGGTGAACAAGATGTGCGGCTCGGGCATGAAGGCCGCGATGATGGCCCATGACGCGCTGCTCGCCGGCAGCGCCCGCGTCGCCCTGGCCGGCGGCATGGAGAGCATGTCCAACGCGCCGTACCTGCTGGAGCGTGCTCGCAGCGGCTACCGCATGGGCCACGGCAAGGTGCTCGACCACATGTTCCTCGACGGCCTCGAGGACGCCTACGACAAGGGCCGCCTGATGGGCACCTTCGCCGAGGACTGCGCCGAGAAATACGGCTTCACCCGCGAGCAGCAGGACGACTACGCCATCGCCTCGCTGACCCGTGCGCAGAAGGCCATGAGCGAAGGCCGCTTCGCTGACGAGATCGTCGCGGTGACGGTCAAGTCCGGCAAGGAACTGCGTGCCATCAGCGAAGACGAGCAGCCGCCGAAGGCGAAACTGGACAAGATCCCGACCCTGAAGCCCGCGTTCCGCGACGGCGGCACCGTGACGGCGGCCAACTCCAGCTCCATCTCCGATGGCGCCGCCGCGCTGGTGCTGATGCGCCTGTCCGAAGCCGAAAGGCGCGGCCTGACCCCGCTGGCGGCAATCCGTGGCCACGCGTCCTTCGCCGATGCGCCGAACCTGTTCCCGACCGCCCCGGTGGGCGCGGTGAATCGCCTGCTGCTACGCACCGGTTGGGCGATGGGCGAGATCGACCTGTTCGAGGTCAACGAAGCCTTCGCAGTGGTCGCCATGGCCGCCATGCGCGAGCTGAACATCCCCCACGACATGCTCAACGTCCACGGTGGCGCTTGTGCCCTGGGGCACCCGATCGGCGCGTCCGGCGCGCGGATCATCGTGACCCTGCTGTCGGCGCTCAAGCAGTACGATCTCAAGCGCGGCGTCGCCTCGGTGTGCATCGGCGGCGGTGAAGCCACCGCCATCGCGGTCGAGCGCCTGAGCTGAGGAGAGACCTGATGATTCCCAGTGAAGAAGACATCCAGATCCGCGACGTCGCCCGCCAGTTCGCCCAGGAGCGGCTGAAACCCTTCGCCGCCGAGTGGGACCGCGAGCACCGCTTCCCCGCCGAGGCGCTGAAGGAAATGGCCGACCTCGGCTTCCTCGGCATGCTGGTGGCGGAGGAGTGGGGCGGCGCGCAGACCGGCCACCTGGCCTACGCCATGGCGCTGGAAGAGATAGCTGCCGGCGACGGCGCCTGCTCGACCATCATGAGCGTGCACAACTCGGTGGGCTGCATGCCCATCGCCAAGTTCGGCAACGATGAGCAGAAGCGCCAGTTCCTGGTGCCCCTGGCCCGTGGCGAGATGATCGGCGCCTTTGCCTTGACCGAGCCGCAGGCCGGCTCCGACGCCAGCTTCCTCAAGACCCGCGCGCGCCGCGACGGCGACCACTACGTGCTGAACGGCAGCAAGCAGTTCATCACCTCCGGTAGCCACGCCGGCATGGTGATCGTCTTCGCCGTGACCGACGCGGCGGCGGGCAAGAAGGGCATCAGCGCGTTCATCGTGCCCACCGACACGCCCGGCTACCGCGTGGTGCGCGTCGAGGACAAGCTCGGCCAGCACGCCTCGGACACCTGCCAGATCGCCTTCGACGACGTGCGCATTCCCGCCAGCTATCGGCTGGGCGAGGAGGGGCAGGGCTACGCCATTGCCCTGGCCAACCTGGAAGGCGGCCGTATCGGCATCGCCTCGCAGGCCGTCGGCATGGCCCGCGCGGCGTTCGAATACGCCCGTGACTACGCCCACGAGCGCGAGACCTTCGGCAAGCCGATCATCCAGCACCAGGCCGTGGCCTTTCGCCTCAGCGACATGGCCACCGAGATCGCCGTGGCCCGGCAGATGGTCCACCACGCCGCCAGCCTGCGCGAAGCCGGCCTGCCGTGCCTGACCGAAGCCTCCATGGCCAAGCTGTTCGCCTCGGAAATGGCCGAGCGCGTGTGCTCCGCCGCGATCCAGACCCTGGGTGGCTACGGCTATCTGCAGGACTACCCGGTGGAACGCATCTACCGCGACGTGCGCGTGTGCCAGATCTACGAAGGCACCAGCGACGTGCAGCGGCTGGTGATCGCGCGGAGTCTTTGACGGGTTCGCCGGCAGCCCCGGCCTGTCTGTTGGACAGGCACTTCGGCAGGGCGGGGCTGCGGGTGGCTTGGAAGTTCCCCGCGCTGGAGCGGGCTTCGGGGCGTATCGCTTTCGTAGGAGCGGATCTTATCCACGATCCGGCCGACAGGCCGGTGCCTCTGCCTCAACGACTGTCCCGACTTCGCCGGGATTTCGTGGAGAAGCTCCGCTCCTACGAGATCAAGAGCCCCTCAACCTAACCCTGGCCAAGCGCCTCGCTCCTCAAACGGAAGAGCGGGCCGTTCGGTGCAGGATGAAACCTTCGCGTCAGTCGGCTCGGACTGCCCCCTCTCCCTGAGGAGCGGGGCGCGCAGCCAGGGCTGGGGTGAGGGGCACGCAGGTACAGATTGTCCAGAAGTAGACGGCTGCCCCTGCGAATATTCACGCCCGCTCCGCCGCCTCCCGCGCTTCCCGCGCCGCCACCTGTTGGCACAGCTCGATGATCTGCTCGCGCATCCAGCGGTTGGCCGGGTCCTGGTCGGTGCTTTCGTGCCAGTACAGGTGGGTTTCCAGCTTGGGCACGTCGTTCACCGGCAGGGCGACGAAGTGCAGTCCATGGTGGCGGGCGAAACGCTCGGGCACGGTGACCACCATGTCCGTCTGCTGTACCACGGTCGATGCCATCAGGTAGTGCTGCGAGCGCAGGGCGATCTTGCGTTGCAGGCCCATCTTGCCCAGCGACAGGTCGATGTAACCCAGGCCGCTGCGGCGGCTGGAAATCTGGATGTGCGCCACCGACAAGTACTCCTCCAGAGTCACCTTGTCCTTGGCCAGCGGGTGGCCCTGGCGCATGGCGCAGACGTAGCGGTCTTCCATCAGCTTGACGTGGCGCACCTGCGGATCGGTGTTCAGCGGCGCGTCCACGGCGAAGTCCAGGCGGCCGGCGGCCAGTTCCTTGGTGGTCTCGCGACGCTTGGAGAGGAAACTCTCGATGTGCACGTTCGGCGCCTGGCGACGCAGGCGCTGGAACAGCGGCGGCAGGATGATGGCCTCGGTGAGGTCGGTCATGCTGATGCGGTAGGTCTTGTTCGCCTGGGTGGGGGTGAAGGTGCGGCTCTCCTGCACCGAGATGCGCAGCAACTGCAGCGCATTGCGCACCGGGCCGATGATGTTCTGTGCCATCGGCGTGGGCACCATGCCCTGGGCGGTACGCACGAACAACGGGTCGTTGAAGGTTTCGCGCAGGCGGGCGAGGGCGTTGGAGACGGCGGGCTGGGTAATGCCGACGATCTGCCCGGCACGGGTCAGGTTGGCTTCGGTATAGATCGCGTCGAAGACGATGAACAGGTTCAGATCGACCTTGCTGAGGTTCATTCCAGGGCTCCGCTTGTAGTTGTTCTATGGCCGATCATACCCGAACGGACGTTCAGGTCCATATGGGTTATGAATGTTTATTGATTCGGATAATAGGCTGGGTAAATCCTCCTGTCTGTTCTAGCATCATCTCCACGACAAACAGCCCGCCGCCAGAAGGTAGCCCCCCATGGATTTCGCTTATTCCGCCAAGGTTCAGGATCTGCGTGAGCGCGTCACCGCGTTCATGGAAGCCTACGTCTATCCCGCCGAGAAGGTGTTCGATGAGCAAGTGGCCCAGGGTGACCGCTGGCAGCCCACGCCGATCATGGAAGAGCTCAAGGCCAAGGCCAAGGCGGAAGGGCTGTGGAACCTCTTCCTGCCCGAGTCCGAGCTGGGCGCCGGCCTGACCAACATGGAATACGCGCCGCTGGCCGAGATCATGGGCCGTTCGATGATCGGCTCCGAGCCATTCAACTGCTCCGCGCCGGACACCGGCAACATGGAAGTGCTGGTGCGCTATGGTACCGAAGAGCACAAGCGCACCTGGCTGGAGCCGCTGCTGCGCGGCGAGATCCGCTCCGCCTTCGCCATGACCGAGCCGGGCGTGGCGTCTTCCGATGCCACCAACATGCAGGCCAACGCCGTTCGCGACGGTGACGAGTGGGTCATCAACGGCCGCAAGTGGTGGACCTCCGGCGCCTGCGACCCGCGCTGCAAGATCATGATCTTCATGGGTCTGACCAACCCCGACGCGCCGCGCCACCAGCAGCACTCGATGATCCTGGTACCCACCGACGCCCCCGGTGTGAAAATCCTCCGCCCGCTGCCGGTGTTCGGCTACGACGACGCCCCGCACGGCCACGCCGAAGTGGTCTTCGAGAACGTTCGCGTGCCCTATGAAAACGTGCTGCTCGGCGAAGGCCGTGGCTTCGAGATCGCCCAGGGCCGCCTCGGCCCGGGCCGCATCCACCACTGCATGCGTTCCATCGGCATGGCCGAGCGCGCGCTGGAGCTGATGTGCAAGCGCGCCGTCAGCCGCACGGCCTTCGGCAAGCCGCTGGCCCGTCTGGGCGGCAACATCGACCACATCGCCAACTCGCGCATCGAGATCAACCAGGCCCGTCTGCTGACCCTCAATGCCGCGTACATGATGGACACCGTCGGCAACAAGATCGCCCAGAGCGAGATTGCCCAGATCAAGGTCGTGGCGCCCAACGTCGCCCTGCAGGTCATCGACCGCGCCATCCAGATGCACGGCGGCGCCGGTGTCTCCAACGACACCCCGCTGGCGTACTTCTATGCCATGCAGCGCACCCTGCGCCTGGCCGACGGCCCGGACGAAGTGCACCGCGCGGCCATCGGCAAGTTCGAGATCGGCAAGTACGTGCCCAAGGAGATGCTGCGCAGCGGTCACTGATCGGCAGCCCGAAACGAAAAAGGCCCGCAGATGCGGGCCTTTTTCATGTTCGCGCCGTGCGCTTTTCGTAGGAGCGAGGGGACGCCTAGTCCTTGCTCGCGAACAGCCCCGCAGCGGGGTTTGGGTTCGCGAGCAGGCTCGCGCCTGCAGGTGATGCTGAAACAACAAGGCCAGCTTGCGCTGGCCTCGTCGTCTCACTGCTCGGGAGAAGGCTCTACCCCATCCGCCTCCATCTGCGCCAGCCACCATTCCCGCCTGGTATGCAACTGGGCGGCGAAGGTGCGCGCGGCGGCCTCGTGGGGGAAGCGCAGCGCGCGACGGCCGAGACGGACCTGCCAGTAGGCCTGGCCGTGAAACTCAACGGCTTCGATCCTCACCTCCGGTGCTTGCATGCACAGTCTCCTGGCTGACGATTTCCAGCGGACCCGAGGGGGTACGGCGGGTCTTGATCAACGATAGCAGGATGCCACCGGCGAGCAGGCCAAAGGTTACGCCAAGCGACAGGGCGGCGGGAACCTTGCCGATGAAGCCGTGCAGGAAAATCTTCGTGCCGATGAACACCAGCACCAGGGCCAGGGCGTACTTCAGGTAGACGAAGCGATGGATCATCGCCGCCAGCGAGAAGTACAGGGCACGCAGGCCGAGGATGGCGAAGATGTTCGAGGTGTAGACGATGAACGGGTCCTGGGTGATGGCGAAGATCGCCGGCACGCTGTCCACGGCGAACACCAGGTCCGCCAGTTCGATCAGGATCAGCGCCAGGAACAGCGGGGTGGCGTAGCGCACCAGCTTGCCCGAGGCGTCCGGCATCTTCACGAAGAAGTGATGCTCGTGAATCTTGTCGGTCATGCGGATGTGCTTGCGCAGGAACTTGAGCACGGGATTTCGCGCCAGGTCCGGCTCGTCCTCATGCCTGGAGAACAGCATCTTCACGCCGCTGAACAGCAGGAAGGCGCCGAACACGTACATGATCCACTCGAACTCCTTCACCAGCGCCGCGCCCAGGCCGATCATCAGCGCACGCATGACGATGGCGCCGAGGATGCCCCAGAACAGCACCTGGTGCTGGTAGCGGCGCGGGATGCCGAAGAAGCCGAAGATCATCGCCATGACGAACACGTTGTCCATCGACAGCGACTGTTCGACGAGGAAGCCGGTGTAGTA
Organism: Pseudomonas sp. NY15181; assembly: GCF_048068055.1. NCBI lineage: Bacteria > Pseudomonadati > Pseudomonadota > Gammaproteobacteria > Pseudomonadales > Pseudomonadaceae > Pseudomonas > Pseudomonas sp. NY15181. The sequence continues at coordinate 9,347 of NZ_JBLUPT010000014.1, forward strand.
CTCCACCGCGCTGGTGGCGCCGAACTCGTACCAGACCCAGCCTCCGAAGGCCAGGCCGCAGGCGAAGTAACCGGCGGAAAGCATCAGGCTTTCGCGCACGCCGATCTCATGGTGATCGCGTTGCAGAACGCCCAGGTCGAGTACGAGCAGAAGAATCACGATGGCCAGGAAGGCCAGCCAGAACCAGGTGGCGGTTCCGAGGAATGGTTCGGTCAAAAAGGCGTGCAGAGCTGTCATGTGGCCCCTCCCTTAGTGTCGTTGTCGAAAAGTGACTCCGACATGGCGGTTGGCAACCGTCAGAGGGGCCCGGCGTCACTAGCGGGAAAATAGCAGAGCGCCCGGCGCAGGCAAGCGGAGGAGCGTAACAAGTTCCTACATCAGTTCAGGCTGGGCGATCGGCGCTTGCAAAAAAGTCAGACGCCGATCGCCGGAGAGGATCAGTAGACCCAGACCTCGACGCGACGGTTCTTGACCCGCCCGTCATCGTCGTTGTTGGCCGCAACCGGCAGGGCGTCGCCCATGCCGCTGATCTCGCGGAACATCACGCCGTCCTTGGCCAACTCGCGGCGCACTGCCATGGCGCGAAGCTTGGAGAGCAGTTCGGCGCGCGCAGGGTCCTGTTTCGGATCGCCGAAGCCGACCAGCACCGCCTGCTTGTTCATCTTGCCGTTCTGCTGCAGGTAGGCCAGCAGGCGGTCCAGGTCGCGCTGGGCCTTGTTGTCGAGGGTGGCGCTGCCCTCGCGGAAGCGGAAGTTCACCGACAGTCGCTGGGCATCGCGCGCCAGGGTCTGGTATGCCTCGGGCATACCGGCCCGCGGTGCCATTTTCACCGCTTTCACGCGCTGGCCGACGAAGCCGCTGGTGCTGACCAGCGCCTGGCCCTGGTCGCCCTGGGCGAATTGCAGCAGGGCGTGGGCCCAGCGGTTGCTTTCCTCGGGCTTCATGTAGAGGAACAGGCGGCGCGATAGCGGGTAGTCCTCGGTGGCGATCAGCGTGGTCGATGGCGGCATCGCCTGGGAGTCTCCGTCGGCGATGCGCAGCGCCTTGGCTTTCTGGATCGACGACAGGCCGACGAAACCAATTCCCTGCGGGTCGGAGCTGACCTGCGCGGACAACTGGTCGCTCGATTCGAAGCGCTGCGTGCCGTTGGCCAGGGTCTTGCCATGGCTGGCCAGCACCAGCTCCTTGAAGGTGTCGAAGGTCCCGGAATTGTCATCGCGGGCATAAAGGTGGATCGCTCCGCCACGGCCGCCGAGTTCCTCCCAGGCTTTCACTTCGCCGGAGAAGATTCGCGCCAGGTTGTCGGTGGTCAGCTCGTCCAGGGCGTTCGCCGGGTTGACGATGATCGCCAGGCCGTCGATGCCGATCACCTGCTCGGACTTGGCGCTACGCAGGTTTCCCGACGCCGACAGACCTGCCGCTTCCGCGTCCTTGATCGGCCGCGAGGCGGCCGCCAGCTCGGCGGTGTTGTCCTTGAGGGCGACGAAACCGGTGCTGGAACCATGGGCCGCCAGGTCAACGATGGCCTCCTTGCCGTCGGCGCTGCGACCGATGATGCGCTGCTCGTTTTCTGCCTTGCCCGGCTGGGCGCTGACGTTGGCGTAGCCCTCGCTGACCAGCAGACCCTTGACCAGCTCCGGTAGCAGATGCGCACCGATGGTGTTGGAGCCCTGCACGCGCAGTACCGGCTCCCCGGCATGGGAGGAGGGCAGGGCAGCGAACGCCTGCCAGGGGAACGCATAGCAGATGAAACCGATGATGAGCCAGGCGATGGTGACGGGCCAGGCCTGGGCATCGCTGGCGCTCGGTTTGTACGACATTGAGCAGCTTCCATTTGAGGCATCGATGGCGCGGCAGATTAAGTCGGAATCATTGCAGCGATATGACGCTTGGCCTCATTGCAGAGCTGTTGCAGCCCCCTTCGGACATGACTGGTGGATTGCAGGAAGTTTCCGATTTCCGCTTCTTTTCTGCGTCGCTATACAAGCGCTCGTGTTGGGAGTTCTGGGGATCGAGATGGACGAAATCGTCGATTTTGCGTCGGTACTGATGAAGCTGGTGATCATCCTGGTGATCGTGCTGATGGCCGGCTCGTTGATCGTGATTCCGGACAAGGCCGGTGGGTTCGTGCCATCGATGCTCATGCTCATCGTGCCGTTGTTCGTCCTGACGACGCTATTGGATCTTGCGGGTCTCTTCCGAGGCCGTACGGTGGGCAGCTTCTTGTCGAAGCAGTCTCGTCGCGATTGAGACTGCCGTTGTGGGCGGAGCTCTGCCTGTCTATCAGGGTTGGGAAAATTCCCTGGGCGCATCAGGGAACTCTGATAACGCCGGTTCACTGGCCAAGCGACACTTGCGCCGTTTCAACCTCGCCGCTGGAAGGAAATCATGACTCAACTCCGCTCGGCTCCCAGGCCACTCCCGACCGGCCCCGGCCATCGCGTCAGGCTGATTTCGCTGGCTGTACACAATGCTTCCGCTACGGGCTGGGGCCGCCCTTGGCGCCGGCACGCGCTGAGTTTGCCAGCCCCGCGTGAAATGACGTTCCAAGGCATCAGGCTGCCTACGCAGCCTCTGCGGTCATGGCTGCATCTGCTGGCAAAGGCAGGTTTCCTGGGCAGGCGCCCTGCACCCATCAGCGCCCTGATTAGACCGGCGGAGACAGACGATGAGACGCCGACGATTGCAGACCTGAAATTCGAGCTGTTTTCGGACATGGACATGCTTCTTGATTTCGCCCAGATGGCTCGGGTGTCCAGGCTGAAAAACGAGGAGGCGCAGGCGGCCCATTCCAGTGAAGAGCCGGACTCTTCCAGGCAGGATCAGGCGCTTTCGTCCACCGATGTTGTGGCGAATGCGGGTGGGAATGAACTGCAGGGGCTTGGACCGGAAGAAACTGTGTCGCCGGATTCCATGGACCTGGAATTCCTGGGGGGCGATTCGCTGACGGCATTACGTGATCTTGGAGTGGGGCCGGTTGAGCAAGCACCGTTCGGGCCGGCCGACTCGTCCTCCACCGAAACTGCGTCGTTCGAACATCATGAGTCTGGGGTGTCGATGTCTGCCGAGACGCAAGCAGCGAAATCTCCAAGCACCGCCGTCATGGAAGCGCCAGTTGCGGACGCTCCTGAACAGCCCGTGCTGGACGCGGTGGCGCTTCCCGAAGCGCAAACTGAGGAAGCACCAGCAATGGCTGTGATGGATGAGCCGCTGATTGCAAGTGCTCACGAGCAATCCGCGATGGAGGTGGCGTTCTCCGAGCAGCAGGTGGTGAAAACACCGGTCGTTGCTGAGGCGGAGGAGCTGCTGACTGCAAGCGCCGCTGAGCAACCAGCGCCGGAAGCACCGGTGATCTCCGAGTCGCGAATGGTGGAAGCACCTTCCGTTGCTGAGATGAATGAGTCGCTGATCGCAGAGGCAGTCGAGCAACCCGTGCCGGAAGCGGTTGCGTTTTCCGAGCCGAAGGAAGTGGAAGCACCGGCCGCTGCCGAGATGGCTGAGTCGCTGTTCGCAGAGGCAGTCGAGCAGCCCGCGCCGGAAACGGTTGCATTCCGCAAGTCGCAGGATGTGAACGCACCGATCATCGCGGAGATGGATGAGCCGGCGGTTGCGAATGCTGCTGAGGCGTCTGCGCCGGAAGTGGCTGCGCTCGCAGAAGTACCAGTCGTCGCTGGGGTGGATGGGCCGGCAGACGCGGCCAGTATCGAGCAGGCCGCGCCAGAAGCGATGGCATCCGCCGAGCAGAACGCGGTGGAAACGCCGAGCGTCGTTGTGCCGTGCGTGGCGATCGAGCAGGAACAGCGGACCGAGCCGCTGATGACCGAGTCCGCCGAGGCCGACCAGTCTTCAAGCGCAGTCTCTGACTCCGACGAAGCGAGCGTGCATGAGTTCCTCGAGGCGATGGCATCGAGTCTGGATGAGGTCGGCCACGCAGCCGCCATTGGCGCGGCAGCAGTGGCTACACCGGACAAGCCGACAGCGTACGCAGCGGACGCCCGCGAGACGGCAAACAGCAGCCTTGAAGCCGCGGTGCTTCAGGGAATCTTGATCCAGAAGGAATCTGTAATGACCGAAATGCACGATGTGATGCCTGAAACCGATATGCCGGGCGCCTCTGTTCCGATCACTTCCGCGGAGTTGCAGGAGGTGGCGGCCGCGCTGAGCGTTCCTCAGCTCGATGCCGATCCGGATGATGTTCTTTCCGATGTGCAGAGCACGCTCAACTCGCTCGCCGGCATGGCCCAGGGCCTGAGCCAGCAAAAGCAGGCGGCGGGGCGTCTGCAGGAGGAGCTGGACGAGTGGAACAGTCAGTTGCAGGAGCGCGAGCGCCTGGCCGATGACAAGGAAGAGCGTCTGCTGCAATTGGAGAGCCATCTCAAGGAAGCCAAGGCCAACCTGGACCGCATGGCCTCCGAGAACAATCGCTTGCTGGCGGAGCGTAGCGAGGCGCTCAAGGATCTGGCCCAGACGGTCGATCTGCGCGACAAGGCGACGCTCAAGCGAGCCGAGTCGATCCAGCTCGAGCAACAGCGTATCGATGAGCAGTTGGCCAGCTTGCGTGCTCGTTCCAGCGAGCTGGATGAACGTGAAAGCTCCCTCAAGCGCAAGAGTGAGGAGCTGGGGATGCGGCTCAAACAACTGCAGAGTGCGAAGGATAAGTTCAGCACCATCGTCAAGAGCTTCAACGAGACGGTGCAGTTCAACAGCACCCTGTCCGCCATTTCCAAAACCGTAACCGAGTGAGTTTGCGGACCAATGCGTAGGGGGGAGACGCATTGACCGTTCTTATCGGCGGATGTGTTCGCGCTGATTCGATGGGTGTTGCCCAGGACAAGGGATTGTCCGACGCCATCATGTCATCCGGTTGCGTTCACCGACGCTTGCAGAATGTTCATAGCAGCCCTGCGGGTCTGGCTTGCGCAGTGACAGCTGTCACTGCGCCGGGCCGGACCCGGCCTGCGGTCGGCGAAACGAGGCCTTCGCAACAAGGAGCAACATGGCCCAAATCGTAATCATCGAACCGTCAAGGCGCGATTTCATGACTATCCGCCGGTTTTTGCAGACCAGCGGCCATCAGTGCGAGCTACATTTCAGGCTTGCACGGCAGGCGCTGAATCACTTGAAAACCGGTGATTGCGACCTGCTGGTGGTGACGCTGGAACTGCCGGATATTCATGGAATGGAGCTGGTCGCAATGCTTCGGCGTGGTGGTCAGATCGACGCGTCTACGCCGGTTTTGGTGTGCTCCAGTCTGGGCACTTCACTGAACATCCAGCGTGCCATTCGTACTGGCGTGTCCGGCTTTCTGTTGATGGATGATCGTTCGGCCTTGATCGGGCGTGCCATTGAGACTGTTCTGGCGGGGGGGACGATCTTCCCCGAACATGCGCGGCTGCCGCTGGGGGACGACCCAAGGTTGAAATCTGCGCTGGCGTTTCCTACCCACCTGGTTGCCGTGCTGCATGGGCTGCATCGGGGGAATTCGGTGTCTTCGCTGGCGGAGCTTCTTGAGTTGTCGGGAGCAAGCATCGGACAGCATAAGCGGCAACTGATGCGTAAGCTTTCTGCCGGCACTCTGGACGAACTCTTCAGCATCTGCGAAGAGATCGGACTGTTATAGCGCGGAGATCTCTGCCTCTTCCGGACCTGTTCGTGCGGGTCCTCTTTCCCCCGCAAGCAAGCTGCAATCTCCGTATCACCGACTCAGCCCGCTGGTTGCGTATCCCCGCCTGTCATCCAATGTGGTGATCAAGGCGTCTTGCATAGATTTCCTTCGTCGATGCAGGAATCTACTGACATTCCTCCCTATGCGCAGTTGTGAGAATTCATCCCGCAACCTGTCCTGCACTTCCGAATCAACGGATGAGTGGGGCAACTCATCGGCTCTTCTCATCGGCCTGAATGCCCTTCGACTGGAGACCAGCACCGAAGCGGCGCGCCACCCAGCACAGGCACTGATCGGAACATCGATCTGTGCAAGGACTGGAGTGTGGTCGATCACCCTGAGGGTAGGACGTTTCATGACTTCACATACGAAGCGGCTCGAAGGACAGGAGGAGCATGGCTTCCCCGCCATGACCATCTCCCAGCAGTCCGCGCAGACCGCTCAGTCTCAATCATCCGGTATGGGCGAGGAGGAGAGCGGTGCTCAATCCCGTCCTGCACATTCCCTGTCCCTTCGCGGCAAGGAGGCGCCTCGCCACTCTCTGTCGGCGGGTCATATCCCCATCAGCGCGAAGATGTCGGTTACGTCGGACGATTTGCTGCGCGCCGACGAGCCGTCTGGACGAAGTGTCCTGGTGGCGGAGGACGCCATGGACAGCCAGGTCCCCGCTGCGCAGGTCATCGATGCATTCGAATTGCTCGAGAAAGACCTGGCCGAACTCGAATCGGCCTGCTCGGGCCTCGGGGCGTCGGAGCAGCAGTCCCACGAGGGCTCCTGTGTGGCTATCGATGCCATCGGCGAGGCACAGCCCGATTCGCAGCAATCCGAATCCGCAGCGCCTGACGCAGACTTGCCGAATGCCATTTCGCGTGTGTCCGAAAGCCATTCGGCCCAGTCCCCGGTGAACGACCCTTCCAGCCAGATTCTTTCCCACTTCTCCCAAAAGGAATTTTCCACCATGAATGCCCAAACTCAACTTCAGCAGGAACACGCCAACACCGATGCAGTCATTGCCCGGGCGTCGATAGAGCCCGTTGTGCCGGCATTCCAGTCCCCTGAGGTGGAAACCGATGGCGTCCTGCACGATGTGCAGTCCACCCTCGACTCGCTGGCCGGCATGGCCCACGGCCTGTCACAGCAGAAGCTGGAGCTGGTGAATATGCGTGAAGGGCTCGAAGAGCGTCGTGTGCAAGCGCTGGAGCGTGAGCGCCAACTGGTCGAGCGGGAGGAACGCCTGTATCAGCAGGAACAACGTCTGCAGGAGGAAAAGCAAAGCATCGAGCGTGTGGCTGAGCAGAATGCTGCGATCCTCGCCGAGCGCAGCAGTGCTCTACAAGCCCTGGCGGAGTCCGTGGAAAGCCGCGACCGTGCGACGGTCAAACGCGCCGAGGCCCTGCAACAGGAGCAGCAGAGTATCGAGCGCCAACTGAACCAGGTACGCGCTCGGGCTCTGGAGCTGGATGACCGCGAACTCAGCCTGCAGCGGCAAGGCGCCGACCTGGCTGCACGCTTCAAGCAACTGCTCGATGCCAAGGAGCGTTTCGGCGCCATCGTCAAGGGTTTCAACGAGACCGTGCGCTTCAACACCACATACAGTGCCATCAGCAAGAGCGTTGGCACTGTTGCGGAAGAGTCCTGAGTCAGCACTGTTCCGAGGTTGACCTGAAGAACGACAAAGCCCGGCGATGCCGGGCTTTGTCGTTTGCGCGGGTTACTTCAGCTGCAGCCAGATCGGCGCATGGTCCGACGGCTTTTCCATGCCCCGGATGTCGTAGTCCACGCCCGTGTCGGCAATGCGCCCGCGCAGCGCCTCGGAGGCGAGGATGACGTCGATGCGCAGGCCGCGCTTGGGCTCGTCCTCGAAGCCGCGGCTGCGGTAGTCGAACCAGCTGAAGCGGTCGTTCACTTCCGGGTTCTGCAGGCGGAAGCTGTCCACCAGACCCCAGCTCTTCAGGTGCGCCAGCCACTCGCGCTCTTCGGGCAGGAAGCTGCACTTGCCGGTCTTCAGCCAGCGCTTGCGGTTCTCCTCGCCGATGCCGATGTCGCAATCCTCCGGCGAGATATTGATGTCGCCCATCACCACCAGTGGCTGGCTGGGTTGGAAGCGGGTTTCCAGTAGCGCCTGCAGGTCGGCGTAGAAGCGTTGCTTGGCGGGGAATTTCACCGGGTGCTCGCGATTCTCGCCCTGGGGGAAGTAGCCATTCATCACGGTGACCGGCTGGCCCTGGCCGTCCTTGAAGGTGCCCCAGATGAAACGGCGTTGTGCGTCTTCGCCATCGCCGGGGAAGCCGCGCTGCAATTCCAGCGGCTCCTGGCGGGAGAGCAGGGCGACGCCGTAGTGGCCTTTCTGCCCGTGGTAGTGCACGTGGTAGCCGAGGGCTTCGACTTCCTCGCGGGGGAACTGATCGTCCGCGACCTTGGTTTCCTGCAGGCCGATCACGTCCGGCTGATGGCGCTCGATGATGGCCTGCAGTTGATGGGGACGTGCGCGCAAGCCGTTGATATTGAAGGAGACGATTTTCATCCTGGACGTCCTGGCAAAAGCATGATGCTAGCCCAAGGCGGCCGATTCTGGCGACCCTGGCGCGCCGCTGCTAGTGTTTCGGGGCTGGGACCCCAACCATAAGAAGCGACCACAAGAAGAGGTGTCCGCATGCCCGATACCGTCGCCGAAGTGCGCCTGCTCGACAGCGGCTACAGCCGCGAAGTCCGCTCATTGCTGTATCACGCTTACCGTCACGAACCCACCTTCGCCTACCTGTTCGAGGCCGACCGCCCCGGTTTCGACCAGCGCGTGCGCGCCACGGTGCGCGAGCTGGCCAACCAGCACTTCCTCGAGGAACTGCCGGCCATTGGCCTTCTGCGTGAGGACCGCCTGGTGGGCGTGGCCTTGATCGCGCCACCGCAGCAGCGCCTGGATATCACCGAGAGCTGGGCCTGGCGCATGCGCATGCTGCTCACCACCGGTTTCCGCTGCACCCGCCGTTACCTGGACTATCACGCCGCCGTGCTCGGCTGCCTGCCGCCGGGGCCGTTCCATATCCTGCCGCTGATCGGGATTCATCCCGAGTTCCAGGGCAAGCACCTGGGCGAGCAACTGCTCGATGCATTGCATGCCTGGTGCGCGGAGGAGGGCAGTTCCCAGGGGCTGGTGCTCGACACGGGGAACGCGCGCTACCTGGAGTTCTATCGCCGCCACGGCTACGAGGAGCTGGGCGAGGTGGCCCTGGGGCCGATCCGGGAGCATGTGCTGTTCCATCCGAATCCGCGGCCGGAAAGCCAGTTGGCACACTCCGGATAGATTGCGACTCGCCTCATTGGGCTGCGCGGTTGAAGCGAAAAAGGCATAACGCAAAAGTCCCGTGCTAGCATTCCGCGCCATGAGAGTTGTCCAAGGATTGCTTGGGCTGCTGCTGTTGATGGCGCTCTGCTTGCACAGGGCGCTGGCGGCCGAAGCCCAACTCGACGTTCGCATCACTCCCGCCACCCCTGCGCTCAAGGCCAATATCGAGGCCTATGTGGGCAGTCTTGGCGAGCGTGACCAGGCCGCATTGCGGCGCATGCGGCGCACTACCGAAGAACAGGCGCAGAAAGCCGCGCAGGCGCTGGGCTACTACCAGGCGCGCGTTCGCAGCCGGGTGAGCGACGGGCAACCGCCGACCCTGCGCCTGAACGTGACGCCGGGCGAGCCGGTGCATCTGCGCAACGTCACCATTCGGGTGGAAGGTCCCGCCGCTGAACTCAAGAGCTTCCGGGTGCCCGGTGGCGAAGCCCTCAAGCCTGGCGCACAACTCAATCACGGTGCCTACGAGGATGCCAAGCGGCTGATCCAGAACCAGGCGTCGCGCTTCGGTTTCTTTCGTGGGCAGTTCAGCCAGCAGCGTTTGCAGGTCGACCCGGTGGCCGGTGTCGCGGACATCGAACTGGTCTATGTCAGCGGGCCGCGCTCGACCCTCGGCAAAGTCGAATTCAGTGGCGACTACCCGTTCGACGATGAGCTTCTGCAGCGCATGGTGCCGTTCAAGGACGGCACCCCCTACGACTCCGAGCTGATCGCCGACCTCAACCAGGCGCTGCAATCCTCCGGCTACTTCGACGGTGTGCGCGTGGACGCGGCGCCGCAGGCCAAGGCCAGTTCCGACGTGATTCCGGTGAACGTCCACTTGCAGGTGCGCAAGCCACGGACCATGGGCCTGGGCCTGGGCTTCTCCACCGACGTCGGGCCGCGTGCCAAGGCGAACTGGACGCGCCACTGGGTCAACCCGCAGGGGCACAGCCTGGGCTTTGAGGCGGAGGTGTCCGCGCCCCGGCAGAACGTCGGCGCCTGGTACGAGATTCCGCTGGACCCACCACTGACCGACAAGGTGCGCTTCACCAGCGGCTATCAGAACGAAGACCTGGTGGACACCCAGAGCAAACTGCTCACCCTCGGCAGCGAATGGCACCACAAGCTCGACAGCGGCTGGCAGCGGGTGGTGTCGCTGAACTGGCAGCGCGAAGAATACAAGCTGGGCGACGACTCGGGTCTGAGCCATTTCCTCATGCCGGGGCTCGGCTATTCGATTCTCGAAGCGGACAACAAGGTCGACCCCAGCCACGGCTATCGCCTGCAGTTCGATGTGAAGGGTGCCAAGCAGGGCTTCCTGGCCGACGCCGACGTCGCCCACGTCAATGCGCTGGCCAAGGGGCTGACCAGCTTCTGGGGCGGCCAGCGTCTGCTGGGGCGCATCCAGCTCGGCGGCATCGCCACCAACGACTACTCCTCGATCCCGCCGTCGCTGCGCTTCTTCGCCGGCGGTGACCAGAGCGTGCGCGGCTACGACTACCAGACGCTTTCGCCGAAGAACTCCGAAGGCGACCGCATCGGCGGGCGCTACATGGTCGCCGGCAGCGTCGAGTACCAGTACCCGATCGCCGAACGCTGGCGGCTGGCGGCCTTCGTCGACCAGGGCAACGCCTTCAACTCGCTGGACTTCCCGTCGATCAAGACCGGCGTGGGTATCGGTATCCGCTGGGTTTCCCCAGTCGGCCCGTTGCGCCTGGACCTCGCCGACGGCCTGGACGAGGACGGCGGCATCCGTATCCACTTCTCCATGGGGCCTGAACTGTGAACCGCGCGGGCTGGATGCGCGCATTGCGCTGGCTGCTAGGCGGGCTGCTCGGCCTGATCCTGCTATCGATAGCGGGCCTGGCCGCCTTGCTGGGCACCGAAGCGGGCAGCCGGATGGCGCTGCAGCGGGTGCCGGGTTTGACCGTGGACGGCTTCAGCGGCCGGCTGGCCGGCGCCTTTACCGCGAAGCGTCTGGAGTGGAGCGACGGCTCTACCCGCCTGGTGCTCGATGAGCCGGACATCGCCTGGTCGCCGGGCTGCCTGCTGCGCATGGCGCTGTGCCTGGACCGCGTGGCGGCCAGGGAGATACGGCTGACCCTGCCGCCGAGCGAGGCAAGCGAGTCTTCCGGACCGGTCCAGTTGCCGAGTCTCGACCTGCCGCTGGCCCTGGAACTGGGCGATGTACGCATCGGTCGCTTCCTGCTCGACGACCAGGAGCAGTTGCGTGACGCCAGCCTGGTGGCGAACTGGGACCCTGTCGGCCTGCACATCGAGTCGGCGACGCTGGCCCGGGGTGACCTGCGCCTGACGCTCTCCGGCCTGCTCAAGCCCACCCAGGGCTGGCCCTTGCAGGCGCAGGGCAGCCTCGATCTGCCGGCCGTGGGCGGCAAGCCCTGGTCGCTGAAGCTGCAGGTCGACGGCGAACTGCAAGGCCACCTGAAGTTGCAGGCGCAGAGCAGTGGCTACCTCGACGCTCAGCTGCAGGGCGATGTGCAGCCGCTGGCGGAGAACCTGCCGGCCCAGGCCCTGGTGCTGGCCGACGGATTCAAGGCGGATGCCTCGCTGCCCGATACGCTGACGCTCAATCAAGTCCGTTTGAACGCCGACGGCGACCTGATGAAGGGCTACCAGATCGCCGGCGCGGCCGTGCTCCCGGCCCAGGACAGCCCGGTGGTGCTGACCCTGCGCGGCCGCGTGGACGCGCAGGGGGCGGACATCGCCGCCCTCGACCTGACGGCCGCCCAGGCGCAACGGCTGGGCGTGCAGGGACGGCTTGACTGGAGGGAAGGCTTCGCCGCCGACGCCACCCTCGACTGGCTGGATTTCCCCTGGCGGCGCCTGTACCCGGCCATCGAGGAACCGCCAGTGAGCGTGCACAACCTCAAGGCCGAGGTGCAGTACCGCGACGGCGCCTACCTGGGCAATTTCGATGCCGCGCTGAACGGCCCGGCAGGCGCGTTCACCCTGGCCAGCCCGGTCTCCGGCAACCTCTCTGAAGTCTTCCTGCCGTCGCTGCAACTGGTGGCGGGGCAGGGCAAGGCCGAGGGGCATGTGAAGGTCGGCTTCGCCGACACCGTCAGTTGGGACGCCGCCCTCGACCTGCGCGACCTCGACCCCGCCTACTGGCTGGAGCAGATGCCGGGGCGCCTGGGCGGACCGCTGCGCAGCCAGGGCTCGCTCAAGGGCGGCAGCCTGAACCTCTCCGCGAACCTCGACCTGCAAGGGCGCCTGCGTGGCCAGCCGGCGCTGCTCAAGGCCCGCGCCGAGGGCGCCGGGCAGTCCTGGAAGGCCGACGAACTGACCCTGCAACTGGGCGACAACCGCATCACCGGCCAGGCGGCGCTGGACCAGCGTCTCTCCGGCAAGCTGGACCTCGCCCTGAATCAACTGGGCCAGCTATGGCCGCAGTTGTCCGGGCAATTGGGCGGGCGGCTCGACCTGGCCGGCACCCTGCAGGCACCGCAAGGCCAGTTGGCGCTCAATGGCCAGCGCGTCGCTTACGCCGGCCAGAGCCTGCGCACCCTGGCACTGGACGCGAAGCTGGACGCCGCCCAACGCGGCCGCCTCGACCTTCAGGTACAGGGCCTGCGCAGCGGTGACACGCGCCTGGGCGCGCTCAAGCTGGAAGGCAGCGGCGACAAGCAGCGCCAGCGGCTCTCGCTGAACTTGCAGGGCAAGCCGGTGGTCCTCGCACTGGACCTCGACGGCACCTGGAACGGCCGTGACTGGCGTGGCCGCCTGGCGCAAGGCGAAATCCAGAGCGGCGGGCAGGACTGGCGCCTGCAGCAGCCGGCGAAGCTGGAGCGGTTGGCCGATGGCCGGCTGAACCTCGGTGCGCATTGCTGGGCCTCGGGCCCCGCCAGCCTGTGCGCGGAGGACCAGCGCCTGATGCCCGACCCGCGCCTGCGCCTGCATTTGCGCCAGTTCCCGCTGGACAGCCTGGTGCGCTGGCTTCCCGAAGATTTCGCCTGGCGCGGCCAGCTGGACGGCGACGTGCAACTGGACCTGCCGGCCAGCGGCCCGAACGGTTCGATCCTGCTCAATGCCGGCAGCGGTACGCTGCGCCTGAAGGAGCAGGACGACTGGGTCGACTTCCCCTACCAGAGCCTGCAACTGGAAAGCCGCCTGACGCCCCGGCGCATCGATACCCGCCTGCAGTTCCACGGCGAGAAGCTGGGCACGCTGGATGCCCAGGTGCAGCTCGACCCCTGGCCGAAGTCCAAGCCGCTGAACGGCAGCTTCAGCCTCAACGGACTGGACCTGTCCATCGCGCGGCCCTTCGTGCCCGCCGTGGAGACCCTCAAGGGGCGGCTCCACGGCAACGGGCAGATTTCCGGCGGGCTGTTGGCGCCGCGGGTGGACGGCAACCTGCGCCTGGTCGATGGCGAGGTGTCCGGCGGCGACCTGCCGACCCGCCTGGAACAGCTGCAAGTGGAGGCGCGTATCGCCGGCGAACAAGTGGACCTGAGCGGTAACTGGACGGCGGGGGAACATGGCAACGGCAACCTGTCCGGGCGGATCGCCTGGAACGAGGCGCTGAATGTCGACCTGAACGTGCGCGGCAACCGCCTGCCGGTGACGGTCGACCCGTACGCCGAGCTGGAGGTCGAGCCGGACCTGGCGATCCGCATGGCGGGCGAGGGCCTGGCCATTTCCGGCAAGGTACAGGTGCCCAGGGGCGCCATCACCATCCGCCAGCTTCCGCCGTCGACGGTCAAGGTGTCGGACGACACCGTGATCGTTGGCCAGAAGCAGGAGCAGAAGGCCGCGACTTCGTTGCACATGGACGTCGACGTGATCGTCGGCCAGGACAAGCTGACCTTCGCAGGTTTCGGCCTGAACGCGGAGCTGGCCGGCCAGGTGCACGTGGGCGACAACCTCGACACGCGTGGCGAGCTGCGCCTGAACAAGGGCCGCTACCGCGCCTACGGGCAGAAGCTGACCATCCGCCGTGCCCGCCTGCTGTTCGCCGGCCCCATCGACCAGCCATACCTGGACATCGAGGCGATCCGCAAGGTCGACGACGTGATCGCTGGCCTGCGCCTGACCGGCAGCGCCGACCAGCCGCGCAGCGAAGTGTTCTCGGAACCGGCGATGAGCCAGCAGCAGGCGCTGTCCTACCTGGTGCTGGGCCGGCCGATGAGCACCGGCGAGGACAGCAACATGATGGGCGAAGCGGCGCTGGCCCTGGGTCTGGCCGGCAGCGCGCCGCTCACCGGCGAGGTCGCAAAAAAACTGGGTATCCAGGACTTCCAGCTGGACACCGAAGGCGCCGGCAACAGCACCAGCGTCGTCGCCAGCGGCCAGCTCTCCGACAAGCTCAGCCTGCGCTACGGCGTGGGGGTGTTCGAACCGGCGAATACCATCGCCTTGCGCTACCTGTTGAGCAAGAAGGTCTATCTGGAAGCGGCCAGCGGCCTGGCCAGCTCCCTGGATATCTTCTACAAGCGCGACTTCTGAGGGTTCGGATGCGGTGCTGTCGGCAGCGTCTTCCTCGCTCCCGGCGGGCGCCCATGGCAACCTTCATTGCGCCTTAAGAAAGGCCCTACAGACTTTCTGTGCCGCCGATTGCCCGGCGGTAACAGGGAGTCACCATGCGCCTGGATCACCTCAGGACCCACCTGCTCGAATTCATCAACAAGGGCTTTCCCGCCCGCCAGTTGCGCCGTCTGGCTGCGCGCGACCTGCTGCGTGGCGCCGCGGCGGGACGGCAGGCGCCCGCGCCGCTGGCCGGCGCCTTGCTGGAGTGGTCGGTGCTGGAGCCCCAGGCGGCGCTTGATCGCCTGGACAGCCGCCGCGAAGGACTCAGCGAGTCGGAGGCGCAAGAGCGGCTCGTACGCCTGGGGCCGAACGAGGTGGAACAGGACCGCCCGATCGGTGCCTGGTTGCACCTCTGGTACTGCTACTGCAATCCCTTCAACCTGTTGCTGAGCCTGCTGGCGGCGATCTCCTGGGTGACCGAGGACGCCGAGGCCGCCGTGGTGATCGGCAGCATGGTGCTGATTTCCACGCTGATGCGCTTCGTCCAGGAGAAGCGCTCGAACCGCGCCGCCGAGCGGCTCAAGGCGATGGTCAGCAATACCGCCACGGTGTTCCGCAGCCCGGATGGCGAAGGTCCGCTGCGCAGGCTTGAGGTGCCGATCCGCCAGCTGGTGCCCGGCGACGTGCTGTGGCTGTCGGCCGGCGACATGGTGCCGGCGGATGTGCGGCTGCTCAGCGCCAAGGGCCTGTTCGTCGGCCAGGCCGCGCTGACCGGCGAATCGCTGCCGGTAGAGAAGTTCGCCCAGCTGCGCGATGCCCGCCAGGGCAACCCGCTGGAGCGCGACAACCTTTGCTTCATGGGCACCAACGTGATCAGCGGTTCGGCGCAGGCCGTGGTGGTCGGCACCGGGGCGCGGACCTATTTCGGTTCGCTGGCCGAACGGGTGATCGCGGCGGACCCGGCGCCCACCGCCTTCCAGGCCGGGGTGAACAAGGTCAGCTGGTTGCTGATCCGCTTCATGCTGGTGATGGCGCCGCTGGTGCTGCTGATCAACGGTTTCACCAAGGGTGACTGGCTGGAAGCGGCGCTGTTCGCGCTGTCCATCGCGGTCGGGCTGACCCCGGAAATGCTCCCGATGATCGTCACCTCGACCCTGGCCAAGGGCGCGGTGGCACTGAGCCGGCGCAAGGTCATCGTCAAGCGCCTGGACGCCATCCAGAACTTCGGCGCGATGGACATCCTCTGCACCGACAAGACCGGCACCCTGACCCAGGACCGCATCGTGCTGGAGCGCCACACCGATGCCTTCGGCCAGGTCCAGGACCGCGTGCTGCAACTGGCCTTCCTCAACAGCCACTACCAGACCGGGCTGAAGAACCTGCTGGACGTGGCCGTGCTGGAGCATGTCGAGTTGCGCCAGGCGTTGCGGGTGGACAGCCGCTACCGCAAGGTCGACGAGATTCCCTTCGACTTCGCCCGCCGGCGCATGTCGGTGGTGGTCAGCGAGCCTGACGACTACCACCTGCTGATCTGCAAGGGCGCGCTGGAGGAGGTGCTGGACGTCTGCGTCTCGGTGGAGGCCGGCGACGCCGTGGTGCCGCTGGACGGCGAGCGCCTGGCGAGCATCCGCGCGGTGGCCGAGGCCCTCAACCAGGAAGGCCTGCGGGTGGTCGCGGTGGCGACCCGCGAGCTGCCGCCGGAGCGCGAAGGCTATGGCGTGGCCGACGAGACGGGGCTGTGCCTGGCCGGCTACATCGCCTTCCTCGATCCGCCGAAGGAAACCACCGCGCCGGCGCTGCGCGCGCTGGCGGAAAACGGCGTGGCGGTGAAGGTGCTGACCGGCGACAACGAGCGGGTCACCCTGAAGGTCTGTCGCGATGTGGGGCTGCCGGTGCAGGGCGTGCTCCTTGGCCCGCAGCTGGACAGCCTGGATGACGCGACGCTGGGCGAGCGGGCCGAGCACACCACGCTGTTCGCCAAGCTCACCCCCGGCCACAAGGAGCGGCTGGTCCGCGTGCTGCGCGAGCGCGGGCACGTGGTGGGCTTCCTCGGCGATGGCATCAACGACGCCCCGGCGCTGCGCACCGCGGATATCGGCATCTCGGTGGACTCGGCGGTGGACATCGCCAAGGAAGCCGCCGACCTTATCCTGCTGGAAAAGAGCCTGTTGGTGCTGGAAGAAGGGGTGATCGAAGGCCGCCGCACCTTCGCCAACATGCTCAAGTACATCCGCATGACCGCCAGCTCCAATTTCGGCAACGTGTTCAGCGTGCTGGTGGCCAGCGCCTTCATTCCCTTCCTGCCGATGCTGCCGCTGCAACTGCTGGTGCAGAACCTCCTGTACGACCTGTCGCAGACCGCCATTCCCTTCGACCACGTCGATGACGAGCAGCTGCGCCGCCCGCAGCAGTGGAACCCCGGCGGGCTGGGGCGTTTCATGGTGTTCTTCGGTCCGATCAGTTCGCTGTTCGACATCGCCACCTTCCTGGTCCTGTGGTACGCCCTGGGCGCCAATGCGCCCCAGCACCAGGCGCTGTTCCAGTCCGGCTGGTTCGTCGAGGGGCTGATCTCGCAGCTGCTGGTGGTGCACATGATCCGCACCCGGCGCATTCCCTTCCTGCAGAGCCGCGCGGCCTGGCCGCTGCTGGGCATGACCCTGGCCATCGTTGCCGTGGCGATCTTCCTGCCCATGGGGCCGGTGGCCCATTCGTTCCACATGCAGGCGCTGCCGCTGGCGTACTGGCCATGGCTGGCGGGCATCCTCGCGGGGTACATGGTCCTGACCCAGGCCGTGAAGGGCTGGTTTGCCCGGCGCTACGGCTGGGACCGCAGCGAGCGGCCGCAGCCGCGGGCACCGATGGCGCTGGGGGAACGCGTGGATTCCGGCGCGATCTGATTCGAGCGCCGGCAGTTTCAGGCAAGTCTGCGCAGGACCAGGCAAACCGCTCGGCGCCTTCTTCGCGTATCGTCGCGGCGCGTGCCGGGCGTTGCGCCTAGGCTCAATCGATCCGTGCCGGAAGCTGCCGGCTCCGGCCACTCCATCACCCGCGGAAGAGGTGACCTCGCAGATGATTACCGTGAACCTGAACGGCAAGGACCATGATTTCGACGCGCCCGGCGAGATGCCGCTGCTCTGGGCCCTGCGCGACGTCGCCGGGCTGACCGGCACCAAGTACGGCTGCGGCATGGCGCTGTGCGGCGCCTGCACGGTGCATATCGACGGCCAGCCGACGCGCTCCTGCGTCACGCCGCTGTCGGCGGTGGCGGGGAAGAAGGTCACGACCATCGAGGCGGTGAGCGAGCAGCCCGCCGGCAAGGCCGTCCAGGATGCCTGGCGGCGGCTGGACGTGGTGCAGTGCGGTTACTGCCAGTCCGGGCAGATCATGTCCGCCACCGCGCTGCTGGCCTCCAACAAGGCGCCCAGCGACGCCGACATCGACACGGCCATGAGCGGCAACATCTGCCGCTGCGCCACCTACGCGCGGATTCGCGCGGCCATCCACGACGCCGCCAAGACCCTGGCCTGAGGAGCTCCGACATGCGTGATACCCGCATCGATCAGGAAGAGGCGCAGCAGCGCGGCATCTTCAATCTCAGCCGCCGGCATTTCCTCCGGGGCGCCGGTGGCCTGGCCCTGGGCATCTATTTCGCGCCGTTGCTCGCGCACATCGGCGACGCGCAGGCGGCCGGTGATTTCGAACCCAACGCCTTCGTGCGCATTGCCCCCGACGGCACGGTAACGGTGATCGCCAAGCACGTGGAGATGGGGCAGGGCAGCTACACGGGACTCGCCACCCTGGTGGCCGAGGAACTGGATGCCGACTGGGCCCATGTCCGCGTGGAGGGCGCGCCGGCCGACGCCAGGCGCTACGCCAACCTGGCCTTCGGCAATCTGCAGGGCACTGGCGGCAGTACCGCTACCGCCAACTCCTTCGAACAGATGCGCAAGGCCGGAGCCAGCGCCCGCGCCATGCTGGTGGCCGCCGCCGCCGAACAGTGGAAGGTGCCCGCCGCGCAGATCGAAGTGCACGACGGCGTGGTGACCCACGCCGCTTCGGGACACAAGGCCGGCTTCGGCGAGCTGGCCGAAGCGGCGGCCAAACAGCCGGTGCCCACCGAGGTGAAGCTGAAGGACCCGAAGGACTTCAAGCTGATTGGCCAGGCGAAGCTGCCGCGCATCGACAGCAGCGGCAAGACCGATGGCTCGGCGGTGTTCACCCAGGACATCCACCTGCCGGACATGCTGGTGGCCGTCGTCGCCCATCCGCCGCGTTTCGGCGGGGTGCCGGCCAAGGTCGACTCGACCAAGGCCAAGGCGGTGCCGGGCGTGGTCGCGGTGGTCGAGTTCCCCGGCAGTCCGACGCGCTTCGCCGGTGTGGCCGTGCTGGCGAAGAACACCTGGGCCGCCCGCCAGGGCCGTGATGCCCTGCAGGTCGAGTGGGACGAGAGCAAGGCCTTCAAGATGGGCAGCAAGGAAATCTTCGCCCAGTACCGCGAGATGGCCGGCAAGCCCGGATTGGTGGCGCGCAATGTGGGCGATGTCGACAAGGCCCTGAAGCAGCCGGCCAAGATCATCGAGGCGGAGTATGAGTTCCCGTTCCTGGCCCACGCGGCGATGGAGCCGCTGAACTGCGTGGTCCAGCTCAAGGACGGCGGTGGCTGCCAGATCTGGAACGGCGAGCAGTGGCAGACCGCCGACCAGGCAGCGGTGGCGCAATTGCTGGGCGTCGCGCCGGAACAGGTAACGATCACCCAGTTGTATGCCGGTGGCAGTTTCGGCCGCCGTGCCAATCCGCAGTCGGACTATGTGCTGGAGGCCGCGGCGATCGCCAAGGCGGCCCATGAGCAGGGCATCAAGGCACCGGTGAAGATGGTCTGGACCCGCGAGGACGATACCCGTGGCGGCTACTACCGCCCGGCGTTCCTGCACCGTGCGCGGCTGGCCGTGGACGGATCGGGCAACCTGGTGGGCTGGGAGCAGCGTCTGGTGGGCCAGTCATTCCTCATCGGCACGCCGTTCGAGAAGGTATTGGTGAAGGACGGCATCGACAAGGTCGTCGTGGAGGGCGCGGAAGACCTGCCGTACGCCGTGCCCAACCTGCGCATCGAGCAGTCCCTGGCCGACAACGTCACGGTGCCGACCCAGTGGTGGCGCTCGGTGGGGCATACCCACACGGCGTTCTCCACCGAGACGCTGATCGACGAGGCGGCCATCGCCGCCGGCAAGGACCCGTACGAGTTCCGCCACGCCTTGCTCAAGGATCATCCCCGCCATCGCGGCGTGCTGGAGCTGGCGGCGCAACGGGCCAACTGGCAGGCGCCGCTGGCGAAGGGCGCCGAAGGCGAGCAGCGCGGCCGGGGCATCGCCGTGCACGAGTCGTTCGGCAGCTTCGTGGCTCAGGTGGTGGAGGTGACAGTCAAGGCGGACCACAGCTTCAAGGTGGACCGCGTGGTCTGCGCGGTGGACTGCGGCCTGGCGATCAACCCGGACGTGATCAAGGCGCAGATGGAAGGCGGCATTGGCTTCGGCCTGTCGGCGGCGCTGCACAGCGCCATCACCCTGACGGACGGGAAGGTGGACCAGTCCAACTTCCACGACTTCCAGGTCCTGCGCATCAACGAGATGCCCGTGGTGGACGTGCATATCGTGCCGTCCGCGGTACCGCCGACCGGGGTTGGCGAGCCCGGCGTGCCGCCATTGGCGCCGGCGCTGGCCAACGCGCTGTTCGCCGCCACCGGCAAGCGCATCCGCACCTTGCCGATCGGCAATCAGTTGCAGGCTTGAGGCGCCGGATCGCCCCTCTCCTGTGATACGGAGAGGGGCGGCTCGGCAGCCTACGCCTCGCGCTTCCCGCCCTCGGCGCGAAACCGTTCCGGCGTCGTCCCGGTGTAGCGCTGGAACGCCCGGTGGAAGCTGGTCACGTGCTCGTAGCCGAGCAGGAAGGCGATCTCCTGCAAGGCCATGCGGCTCGCCAGCAGGTAGCGCTGGGCCAGCGCCATGCGCACCTCCAGCACGATGCCCTTGAAGGTCAGCCCGTCCGCGCGCAGCCGCCGTTGCAGCGTGTAGGGCGGCATGCGCAGCCAGGCGGCGGTCTGCTCCAGGTCGGGCAGGGGGATGCGGGCGTTCTGCAGCAGATAGAAACGCACGTCGTCGGGCAGTGCCTGGCCGCGCTCGAAGCTGGCCAGGGTCGCCGCGCCCTGGGCCTGGCACAGGCGCGTCACCGTCGGGTTGGCGGTGGAGAAGGGGCGGTCGTGGAATTCCCGGGGAATCCACAGCTCCGCCTGCGCGGCGTTGAACCGGCACTGCCCGGGGAACAGTTCCTGGTAGACCATCGCATGGGCCGGCGGCGGGTAGGGCAGGTGGACCTGCATGCCGGCGCAGCCTTCCAGCTCCGGCAGCCGTTGGCATAGCCAGCGCCAGGTGCTGCTCAGCCATTCTTCGCACAGCGCGTTGCGCTCCACCTCGCTGAACGGCGGCAGTTGCAGGGTCAGGCGGAGGTGGCTGGCGTCCTCGTCGCGCAGGATGTGGATCGGGTGCGGCATCAGGCTCGAGGGCTGGCCGAGGGAGATGTCCCAGGAGCGCCGCAGGTTGGCCGCGCTGATCAGTGCATAGCCGATTACCCCCAGGTCGTAGAGGTTGTAGCGCTGGCCCAGGCGCAGGAAAAAATCGCTGCTGCCCAGCAGCCCGGCGGCCTGCTGCAGCAGGCGGTAATAGCGGGCGAAGTTCATCTCGGCGGCGGCCGCTTCGCCGCCTGTCGGCAGCCCCAGGCCTCCGAGCAGCGGCGCCAGCGCCGGCAGGGCGGGGCGCGCCTGCCATTCTTCGAGGAAGTGGCGGAACAGCTGGCGGGCGGCGTAATCGATGTCGAAGGACGCGGTGGGCATGACGGCATTCCGGGTGGTCAGGAGATTGTCATCTTGTGCTAGTGAGTTGTCATCTTATGCTAGTCGAGTGGTGAAAGCCGAGCCCTATACTGCGCCCACGGACAAGAACAACAAGGGCTTCCCATGACCGCTCCGGACCGCTTCCGCTCCTCCAATTCCCCCACTGACCGCTTCGCCGAACTGCTGCTGCACAACGGTCGCTTCTACACCCTCGACCCGGCCCAGCCCTGGGCCGAGGCGGTGGCCATCCGCGACGGCCGACTTCTGGCGGTGGGGCGCCGCGAGGAGATGGAACACCTGGTCGGCCCCGACACCCTGGTGCGCGATCTGGACGGCGCCTTCTGCATGCCCGGCCTGCACGACATGCACACCCACCCGGATCTCGCCCTGGCGCCGCGCTATGCCGACGACCTCGACGTCGGCATCGAGGACCCGACCCCGGAGCAACTGGCCAAGGCCATCCGCGACTACGCCGCCAGCCACCCCGGCGACGGCTGGATCTACGGCCAGTACTGGGTCCGCTACACCTTCCGCGAGGCCGGGCTTACGCCGGGCCGCGAGTGGCTCGACAGCATCATGCCGGACCGCCCTGTGGCGCTGCTCGACCGCATGTGGGGCACCATGATGGTCAACTCCCGTGCGCTGGAGCTGGCCGGCATCGACGCCGACACGCCCGACCCGCGCAACGGCTACCTGGAGCGCGACGAACTCACCGGCGAGCCCAAGGGCCTGATGATCGACGGCGCCTACGCGCTGATCCACGCCGCCATGCCGCCGACCCCGGCCAAGGTGCTGCGCCAGTCCTACCGCGACGGCGTGCATTTCCAGAGCTCCCGTGGCGTCACCGCCGCCAAGTACGTGCACGTCTGCGAGAACCGCCTGGATGCTCTCAAGCACCTGGACGACGCAGGCCAGCTCACCCTGCGTGTGGAAGCGGCCATCAGCTGGCAGGACGACATCTTCCCGGTGCGCCGGCGCTGGGAACTGCTCAGTGGCGAGCGCCACTACTACCGCAGCGCGCGGCTGTCGGCGAACGCGGTGAAATTCCACTTCGACGGCACCGTCGAGCCGCGTTCCTCTTTCCTGATTACCCCCTGGCCGGGCGAGAACGCCTGGCGCGGCAAGCTCAACCTGACCCCCGAGCACATCACCGACATGGTGGTGGACATGGACCGCCGTGGCATCCGCGTCATCGCCCACTGCACCGGCGATGCGGCGTCCGACGTGTTCCTCGACGCGGTGGCCGAGGCGCGCCGGCGCAACGGCTTCAGCGGCGTGCGCCACCAGTGCGCGCACAGCACCATCCTGCATCCGGGCAACCTCAAGCGCTTCCGCGAGCTGGACGTGATCGCCGAGTTCTCCCCGGCGGCCTGGTACCCGACGCCCTTCGCCAGCGGCGCGCGCTCCGGTTATGGCCCGGACCGCCTCAAGCGCATCTACGACTTCAAGGGCGTGCTGGCCGCCGGCGGCATCGCGGTGTTCGGCACCGACTGGCCGGTGGCGTCCATCGACCCCTGGCTGGCACTGGAAACCCTGGTCACCCGGCAGAACCCCTGGAACGACGACCCGGCCTGCTTCGGCGAGCCGATCAGCCTGGAGCAGGCGATCCGCGTGGCGACCCTCAACGGCGCCTATGCCATGGGCCTGGAACACCTGACCGGCAGCCTGGAGGCGGGCAAGTCGGCGGACTTCATCGTGCTCGACCGCGACCTGTTCGCCCAGCCCGCGCGCAACTACATCCACCGCACCGAGGTGCAACTGACCTTCGTCGAGGGGCGCCCGGTGTACGACCGCCTCGGCCAGTTCAGCGACACCCCGCTGGAAGCCGTGTGGAAGGGTGAGCCGCCGCGCATCGAAGGCGTGAACGCATGAACGCCGCAAGCATTCCGGTAACGGTGGTCGCCGGCTTCCTCGGCGCCGGCAAGACCACGCTGCTGCGCAACCTGCTGGAGCGCTGCGAGGGCCGGCGGCTGGCGGTGATCGTCAACGATTTCGGCGAGCTGAACATCGACGCCGGGATGATCGCCGAGCAGACCGAGGCGGTGTACAGCCTGGAGAACGGCTGCATCTGCTGCAGCGTGCAGGACGACCTGCTGGCGCAGCTCGAGCGCCTGGCGAACATGAATCCTCCGCTGGAACAGGTGGTGATCGAATGCAGCGGCGTGTCCGACCCGCAGCGCATCGTGCAGACCCTGGGTTATCCGAAACTGCGCAAGCGCCTGCACCTGGACGCGGTGCTGACGGTGGTCGACGCGGCGCGCCGCGAACCGCTGGAAGGCGAATACGCCCGGCTGGAACGCATGCAGGCGGCGGCTGCCGACCTGCTGCTGCTGAACAAATGCGACCTGCTGGACGCCGAAACGCTGGCGGCGCAACGCGAGCGCTTCGGCCGTGGCGCGCGGGTGCTGGAGACCATCCAGGCCCAGATACCCGATGAGCTGCTGCTTGGCGAACCGTCGCGCAAGCTGCGCCCGCACGGGCAGGAGGGCGTCGATCACGGCGACCTGTTCGAGAGCTGGAATTGGCAGGGCGACGCGACCTTCGATGGCGCGCGGTTGAAGCACTGGCTGGAGACGCTGCCGCGAGGGCTGCTGCGGCTCAAGGGGCTGGTGCGGCTGGCCGGGCAGGACGGGGCGCTGTGGCTGCAATACGTGGGCGGGCGCTACCAGTTCCGCCCGGCGACCGCTGCAGAGGCTGCGCAGGGTTCGCGGTTGGTGTTCATCGCGGAGAAGGGCGGACAGCTGCGCGCTGATCTTGAGACCGGACTGCGAAATTGCTTTTTGTAGGAGCAACTGTCTCCTTCTGGGAGGCCGTGCCGATACATCCCCCTCACCCCAGCCCTCTCCCTCAGGGAGAGGGAGCAGTTCGAGCCGACTGACGCCAAGGTTTCATCCTGTGTCGAACGGTTCCCTCTCCCCCTGGGAGAGGGTTAGGGTGAGGGCCAACCCGAGCGCAGATATACCTCGTAGGAGCGGACCTTGTCCGCGAAGCGCCCAGCTCCAGAACCATCAGGAGAACGTTCGCGAGCAAGAACCCGGTGTCCCCTCGTTCCTGCAAAATCTGCGCGGAAATGAAAAAGCCCGGCTTTCGCCGGGCTTTTTTTCGGGCTGCACCTGGGGTCAGGCAGGCATGTGCCACTCCTGCAGGCGGTAGCCTTCGCGGTTCAGCTCATCGCGGGCCTGTACCAGCAGGCCTTCGAGCTGTTCCGGGTCGGAATAGGCGGAGCTGGGGATGCGGGTGAGCCCCAGCAGGCGGGTGCCGGTCCGGTCGATGACGGACAGATCGAGGCTGCCGTCGCCCCCCTGAGAAACCCAGGTCACGCACTGGAAGGGTTGGAAGGCTCGTCCGGTGATCAGCAGAGCCTCGTTGAAACGAAGGGTCGCATTCATGGTGTGATCTCTCTGCGGGTAATCCATTGCGAAGATGGCGACGGCAGTCCATCCGCCATCGTGTTCGTTCACGCAATTGATGGTTTCAGAACCGAAGAAAGTCACAGCTCATGTCGCGTTTGTACACAAACTGGTCGCAAATTAATCCGAATGGATCGCTGCAGGCCCCGTCAGCCGTGGCCTGCAGCGATACCCGGGGTGCGCCACCGCGCCGCACGTACCGCTCGTCGTCGCTGACGAACGGTCAGGCCTGCATGGCCCAGCCGTCCACGTTCATCGCCGCCTGGCGCAGCGCTTCGGAACGGGTCGGGTGCGGGTGGCAGGTGCGCGCGATGTCCTCGGCGGCACCGCGGAACTCCATGGCCACGCAGTATTCCGCGATCATGTCGCCGACGTTCGGGCCGATCATGTGCACGCCGAGGATCTCGTCGCTGCGCTCGTCCGCCAGCACCTTCACGAAGCCTTCGGTCTCGTGGTTGATCTTCGCCCGGCTGTTGGCGGTGAAGGGGAACTTGCCCACCTTGTAGGCGCGGCCCTCGGCCTTGAGCTGCTCCTCGGTCCTGCCCACGGTGGCCACTTCCGGGTGGGTGTAGATCACACTGGGGATCACGTCGTAGTTCACTTCCCCGGCCTTGCCGGCGATCAGCTCGACGCAGGCGATGGCCTCGTCCTCGGCCTTGTGCGCGAGCATCGGGCCGGAGGTCACGTCGCCGATCACCCAGATGCCCGGGACGCTGCTGCGGTGGTGCTGGTTCTCCAGCATGCCGCGCTTGTCGGTGGTCAGACCCACGCTCTCCAGGCCCAGACCCTGCGTATAAGGGCGGCGGCCGATGGCGAGCAAGACGTAATCGGCCTGGATCGACTCCGCCGCGCCGCCGGCGGCCGGCTCCACGCTCAGGGTCACCTGCTGGCCGCTGACCTTGGCCTGGGTGACCTTCGAGCCCAGCTTGAAGCTCATGCCCTGCTTGGTCAGCGCGCGCTGGAAGGTCTTGGCGGTTTCCAGGTCCATGCCCGGGCAGATGCGATCCAGGTACTCGATCACCGTCACCTCGGCGCCCAGGCGGCGCCACACCGAGCCCAGCTCCAGGCCGATCACCCCGGCGCCGATCACCACCAGGTGCTTGGGCACTTCGGGAATGGACAGCGCGCCGGTGGAGTCGAGGATGCGCTGGTTGTCGACTTCAACGCCCGGCAGCGGGGAGGGCTCCGAGCCGGTGGCGATGATGATGTCCTTGGCGCTGAGCGAAGTCTTGCTGCCGTCGGCGGCGGTCACTTCCACCTTGCCCGGCCCGTCGATTCGGCCCCAACCCTTCACCCAGTCCACCTTGTTCTTGCGGAACAGGAACTCCACGCCCTTGGTCAGCGCGGTCACGCTCTCGGCCTTCTGCTTCATCATCTGCACCAGGTCCAGCTTCGGCTTGACCTGGATGCCGAGGTTGGCGAACTCGCCACCGGCCGCCGCTTCGTAAAGCTCCGAAGCGTGAAGCAGGGCCTTGGACGGCATGCAGCCGACATTCAGGCAGGTGCCGCCGAGGGTCTCGCGACCCTCCACGCAGGCGACCTTCAGGCCGAGCTGGCCGGCGCGAATCGCGGCGTTGTAGCCGCCGGGGCCGCCGCCAATGACGATCACATCGTATGCGCTCATGCAGTGTTCTCCGCAGTAGGGAAAAGGGGTCAATCGAGGTTAGTCCGTGCCCGACGGATCACCAACGCAGGGCCCTGGAATAGCGTTACTCGATTTATATTACGAACATAATATATGGCGCGGCGCAAGTCACACGGACATGACAGGCGCGGCGGGGAGGGCGAGAATGCAGGGCTTTGGCGCCTCCGGTTCGTGCGCCTACGGAGAATTCATGAAAATCGACTGCGATTTCGACAGCGGCAACATCCAGGTCCTCGACGACAGCGACCCGCGCCACGTGCGCCTGGCGCTGCGCCCGGATACCCGGAGCCCGCACTTCCAGTGGTTCCATTTCAAGGCCGAAGGTTTGCAGCCCGGCCAGCAGTACCAGTTCAGCCTGACCAACGCCCCCGGCTCCAGCTACACCGGCGGCTGGCCGGGCTACAACGCCGTGGCCTCCCATGACCAGCGCGACTGGTTCCGCGTACCCAGCACCTATGACGCCGACGGCCTGCACTTCACCCTCGACGCCGAGCAGCCCCAGGCCTGGTTCGCCTACTTCGAACCCTACAGCCGCGAGCGCCACGCCGAGCTGGTCAAGCGTGCCCGGGCCAATGGCGCCGAGTTGCTCGCCACCGGCCACAGCCTGGAAGGCCGCGAACTGCCACTGCTGCGCATCGGCAAGGGCGCCGCGGGCGCACGCAAGATCTGGCTGATCGCCCAGCAGCACCCCGGCGAGCACATGGCCGAATGGTTCATGGAAGGCCTGATCGAACGCCTGCAATCCGGCGACGCCGACATCCAGCGCCTGCTGGAGCGCGCCGACTTCTACCTGGTGCCGAACATGAACCCCGATGGCGCCTACCACGGCCACCTGCGGACCAACGCCGCCGGCAAGGACCTCAACCGCGCCTGGGCCGCGCCCAGCGCCGAGGAAAGCCCGGAAGTGCTGTTCGTGCAGGAGCAGATGGCCAAGTACGGCGTCGACCTGTTCCTCGACATCCACGGCGACGAGGAAATCCCCTACGTGTTCGCCGCCGGCTGCGAAGGCAACCCGGAATTCACCCCGCGCCTGGACCGCCTGGAAAGCCTGTTCCGTGAGCGCCTGGAGGCCAATGGCGAGTTCCAGAGCGTACACGGCTACCCGAAGGACGCGCCGGGCCAGGCCAACCTGACCCTGGCCTGCAACCACGTCGGCCGCACCTACGATTGCCTGTCGCTGACCCTGGAAATGCCGTTCAAGGACCACAACCTGTCGCCCAACACCCGCACCGGCTGGAACGGCGCGCGCTCCAAGGCCCTCGCCGGCGCCGTGCTGACCACGGTCGCCAGTCTGCTGGACGACCTGCGCTGACAGGTAGGGCGTACAACCGTTCGCGGTTGTACGCCGCTACACCTGTGCTCTTGTAGGAGCGAGCTTGCTCGCGAACCGCCCAGCGACAGAGTCGCCAGATACCCGATTCGCGAGCAAGCCCGCTCCTACGAGATATATCTGCGCTCGGGTCGGCCCTCACCCTAACCCTCTCCCGCACGCAGGAGAGGGTACCGTTCGGAGCAGGATGAAACCTTCGCATCAGTCGGCTCGGACTGCCCCCTCTCCCTGAGGAGCGGGGCGCGCAGCCAGGGCTGGGGTGAGGGGGATGCGTTGGCACGGACTCCCCAGAAGAAGACAGTTGCTCCTACAGCCCCCCGAACTGACCGTTCGATCAGTCCGACCGTCCAATTCGTTGAATCTTCCCATCCAGCTGCTAGTCCAAAGGTTGAGGCATTCGCACGGAAGGAGGTGCGTATGAATCGACAACGGAAGCTGTTAACCCCTCAGGAGATCGAAGACCTGCAGGAACGCATGGATGCCATGGAAGAACTGGACTTCAGAGAGCGCCGTGAAGTGCGCAAGAACCGCTCGGGCGAACACAGGCCACGCACCTACGCAGGCGCGGTAGCCTGATCAACAGGGCCCCAGGGCCCATCCTCACTGGCGCAAGCCACTCGGGAAACACGGCAGGGCCGATCCGGCGCTACTCGCCGGACCGGCCTCCGTGATCCGATTTCCCGGCCATCCCCCCGCTCATCCGAAGCGCCCCGCGCGGTGCGTCGTCGCGCCCGTGCATTGGCGAAAATCTATGAGACGAAAATATTGAATTGAGATATTTATTTTGCAGTGAGACGAAAATCTCATTAGCGTCATTCCATCGCCCAACCCCCGGAGGGTCCGACCATGGCGCTGCCGCGAGAAGAAATGGATCGCAAGATCGACGAACACTTCCGCTTCGAAGCCGACGACAATGTCGACGGCGTGCTGGCCACCCTGGCCGGTGACGTCGAGCACGACATCGTCGGCCACCCCGGCGGCCCCACCCACGGGCGCGAGGCGGCCCGGCCGTTCTACGAAGGCCTGTTCGCTGACCTCGCCGAAGGCCATGTGGAGACCCGGCGCCGGCTCTACGGCGAGAACTTCGTGGTCGACGAATCGTACTGGAGCGGCCATGCGCCGGGCCGGCCCTTCGGCCTGGAGGGGCGGGGGCGGGCGTTGCAGTTCCGCCTGCTGCATGTGGTCGAGTTCGCCGAATCAGGGGCGATCCAGCGCGAAAACGTATGGGTCGACCTGGGCGCCATCCAGCGCCAGCTACCCCAGGAGTGATGCATGGAAAGCCGCAAGGCCGAACGCCCGAACCAGAAGCGCCGCACCCGCAAGGACCTGCTGCAGGCGGCCAACCGCCTGCTGCGGCAAGGGCGCAACCCCAGCCTGGAAGAGATCGCCGAGGAAGCCATGGTCTCCCGCGCCACGGCCTATCGCTACTTCCCCGGCGTCGAAGCGCTGCTGCTGGAAGCCGCGCTGGACCTCAGCGTCCCCGAGGCCGGCGAGGTCTTCGCCGGCGCGCCGGAGGATGACCCGCAGGCCCGCATCCAGTGCCTTGAGCGCAGCTTCAGCGAACTGATCGAGCAGAACGAAGGGGCGATGCGCGCCTTGCTCGCCAACAGTTTGCGGCTGGCGGACAGCGGCGAGGAAGAGGGCGCCGCACCGGTACGCCAGAACCGCCGCAGCCCGTTGATCGAGGCCGCGCTGGAGCCGGTACGCGAGCAGTTCGACCCACAGGCCCTGGAGCGCCTGGGCAAGGTGCTGGCACTGTTCTTCGGCATCGAGGCCCGGGTGGTGTTCAAGGACGTGCTGCAACTGGATGACGCCGACGCGCGCGAAGTGACCCGCTGGGCCCTGGAGGCTCTGGTCGAGGCGGCACGGCGGCGCTGACCTTTCCGCTCTTCGCGATGGCATCCGGAGCCTCACCACGGACGTCCAGACCGGCACCCGCGACAGCACGCCAGCGCCGGATTACTGGCAGCGAGGGTATCGACTTCAGCCTCGGCTTCCGCATCCCGTGGCGCGACCAGACCCTTCATCGGATAGCACGTCCGACAGGGGTGTGCCGGCTCGCCTGGATTTCCCGCGTGATCGTCCGAAAGCCGCGACCTAGAGCTTTTTTGATTTGTATCCTGGCGCTTACCCAGTAACCCGTCTCATACAAAAAACCACCTGAAAAGCGGAATCGCATCACATAGAATCGAGTCTTCTGCTTAATCCTGTTTTACCCCGGTAGTCTGACGCGCTCATGGATACCCACAACACCCCCATCGGGCCTGTACCGGCGCACCTGATCCGCGAAGCTGTAGCCAAGAAAACCGGCCTGGGCTGGGTGGTCGAATTCAATGTCGCCACTTGGCTCAACCTCAGCGTGCGTGCCGAAACGCCGATCATCCTAAAGGTCACTTACCAGGACGGTGAACGGACCCGCGAAGTGCGGCTCGACAAGAGCAAGATTGTCGGCGGCCAGCGCATCCTGCTGTGCGGAATCGCCCGCCTGGGCGTCAACCAGAAGCTCGAATCCATGAGCATCTCGCTGGAAACCCATGCGCCCATCCAGTCCCTGCTGGTCGAGGAGCTCTTCGTCCAGGCCGTCAACCGCCAGAGCGAGAAGCGCGGCACCCGCAAGGCCCGCTGAATACCTGCCCGCCGTCCCCTCGCATTGCATCGCCCTGCATTCCCGAAGCCTATGGAGCGCCGTCAGGCTTGCGATCCGTCGGCGGGAGCGGGGAACATCGCCTGGCCCAGCCCGTAGCGCCAGGAACCGCCCATGCCCCTCGACGTCGACCAACTCAAGCTCTACACCGCCCACCGTGGCCTCTCCATCCCCCTGCTCGACCTCCTGCAGTTCCGCCACGCCCCGGCGGCGGACGGCAAGGGCCCGGGCTGCATCGTCCTGCGCGTCGAGCCCCACCACCTCAACGGCTGGGCCAACGCCCACGGCGGACTGATCATGACCCTGCTCGACGTAGCCATGGCGGTTAACGCCAGTGCGGCGGACGAAGCCAGTCGCGGCGTGGTGACCATCGAAATGAAGACCAACTTCCTGCGCCCCGGCGGCGAAGTGGGCGAGGTGCTCGAAGCCCACGGCAGCGTGCGGCACCACACGCGCTCCATCGCCTTCTGCGAGGCTGAGCTGCGCAACAGCGCGGGCGTTGCAGTGGCTTCCGCGTCCGGCACCTTCAAGTACGTCAACGCGCCGCGTCCGCTGGCTGACGCCTGATTGGCCCCGGCGCTGGATGGCGGATGCCAGCGCAGTCATCCGCCATCCAGCGTCATAAGGACTTGCTGACCCTCAGCTGTCAGACCTGAGAAGGCTCTAATTCGGGCTCTGAAGGATATTTCCTTGCCTTGTTGTCACGAATTCGTCATACAACGTAACTACATTTTTCTGTCATGAAAATGTCACCCACGGATGAATGAGCCAGTGACGGCACAAGGCAACTCTCATGCTGCTCGATGACAAGAACTTCCCCCGGCGCGTCCGACGCGACCTCCTCGACGACCGAGACGAAGAGCTCGAACTCGAACTGTTCGACGAACTCTACGACCTCGAAGGCCTGCATCCCGACAGCCTGCAAACCCACGAAGAGCGCCTGGCGCGCCAGCGCTACTTCCACACCCTGTTCCACCTCCAGGCCGAACTGGTGAAGCTGCAAAGCTGGGTGGTGAAGACCGGCCACAAAGTCGTGATCCTCTTCGAAGGCCGCGACGCGGCGGGCAAGGGCGGGGTGATCAAGCGCATCACCCAGCGCCTGAATCCGCGCGTGTGCCGCGTCGCCGCGCTGCCTGCGCCGAACGACCGCGAGCGCACCCAGTGGTACTTCCAGCGCTACGTCTCGCACCTGCCGGCGGCGGGGGAAATCGTCCTGTTCGACCGCAGCTGGTACAACCGCGCCGGCGTCGAGCGGGTGATGGGCTTCTGCTCCGATGACCAGTACGAGGAATTCTTCCGCAGCGTGCCCGAGTTCGAGCGCATGCTGGTGCGCTCCGGCATCCAGGTCATCAAATACTGGTTCTCCATCTCCGACGAAGAACAGCACGACCGCTTCCTCAGCCGCATCCACGACCCGCTCAAGCAGTGGAAGCTCAGCCCCATGGACCTGGAATCGAGACGGCGCTGGGAGGCCTACACCAAGGCCAAGGAAATCATGATCGAGCGCACCCACATCGCCGAAGCACCCTGGTGGGTGGTGCACGCCGACGACAAGAAAAAGGCCCGGCTCAACTGCATCCACCACCTGCTGAGCCAGATCCCCTACGAAGAAGTCCGCCAGCCCAGCGTCCAGCTCCCCGAACGCCAGCGCAACACCGGCTACCGCCGCAACCCCACGCCGGAACAGCTGCTGGTGCCGGAGTTCTACTGACCGCGCGCTCTGGCTCCTCGTAGGAGCGAGCTTGCTCGCGAACCTGCATCGCACGGCCTCACCGGCTAATCACACCGATTCGTAGGGCGTACAACCGTTCGCGGTTGTACGCCGATACACCTCAACCTATTGCGGCTCCAGGGCTCGGTCCGGAGTGCATTAGGACCCCGGTTAAACGGCGTATAACGTCGAACGTTATACGCCCTACGTCCGCAACCGCCTTGCCCAGTTGCGCCAGCCGCTGCGCCCGGCGATGGGCGAATGGCCGCCAAGCACGCGGGGCAGGTCGCCGACGCTCAGCCAGTACTTGTCCTGCCACTCCAGCACGCCCAGGCACTGCTTCTCGAATTGCAGTTGCACATGGCGCGGGCCATTGGCGGCGAACTGGCTGCGCACCTGCGGCACCACCGTGCCGCTGATCCAGCGCCGCAGCGAGCCGTAGTCCGGCACGTTGAACAGCACCAGCGCCTGGTACACGCCGGATTCGCTCACCAGCACGTAGTCGAGTTCGAGGCCGTCTTCGGTCAGCAGCCGCTCCTGGCGAATCTGGTCATCGGCCATGCGCATGGCCATGCGGTCTTCGTGCGTGTAGCCGGTCACGCGGCAGAAATCGGAGAGGAGGAACCAGACCTGATCGTCGATCAGCAGGGCGCGCAGTTGGCGGCGATTGCGGATGAAGGGGAGTGGGGTAGGGAGGGTTGAATCGTCCATTTCAGTCACATCTCTACTACGAGCAGACCACCAGCGGACGATGTTGGATCAGCAGCCACACGAACCAACACGCCGCGTTCCGGTGGACGGCCCAAATGGTTGGGCCGCCGATACAGATCGGCGATTGTCTCTGGTGTTCGGGCTGCTAATCCCGGCCCCGTCGGTTTCACGGAGCAGGTGGAGGGTAGGGAGTTTGAGTTGAGGCGGTCAAGAGTTTGCCATGGACGTATTAAGGTGCGCCCTGCGAAGCGTGAGTTCCTTCGTGCGCATTTGGGAACTGATTTGGACACGCTTCTTCACATGATTTCGGAGCAGTCCTACATTTTTCCAGCAGCCCTCTTCGCTACGGTCACCGCTCGATTCCTGCAAACAAGGAAAGGATATGGCTATCGGGCATTACATACGTCGAGGTGACAGGACGACCTGCGGTGGGGTAGTCCTGGAAGGGCATCCTAGTTTCTCCATGCACGGTGTTCCTGTGGCGCGTGCGGGAGATACAGTAACGTGCGGCAAGGACGGGCAGCACTACGTGATTGCTGGAGGCTTTCAGCACTTCATGATTGGTGGAAGCGTGGCTGGCACTTTGGACAGCGTCAGTACTTGTCCCTGCAAGGCACGCCTAATTCACTCGTTGCCAAGTGCAACATATCAGTCTGAGCGAGGTTCCGCCACAACAGCAAAAAATCCAGAAAGTGCAGTGGTCTCCTCTCGTTCAATAAGTGCCGCTCGCGTGTTTGCGAAATCCTTTGCCATCACCGATAGCAACACCGGTCAGCCATTGGCCAACCGAAAATACATCGCTCTAATTGATGGATATCGCAAGATAGGACTGACAGACGCCAAGGGTATAGCTACCGTCGAAGCACCCGTGGAGGGCGCAGTGATTGAGCTTCACGTTATATTCCATGCCCCTGCTCGCGAACTGATGGAGTTCTCGGAGGCGATCAAATGAACGATGAAGCCTTCACGACGAAAGTAAGAGCGCAGGAAGTTAATGCAGGTCAGTCAGCTACTGTTGTCCCTATTACAGTGAATGACCGCGCGGCGACTCGCGAGGCACTTATAAGGAAAGTGCGTCAACTTGGTGGTCAGTTTGTCGAACGGTCCGAATGGGGCGCGGTAAAAGGCAATGCTACGGCATCTGACTGGGATTACTCGATGATTGCTCTTCATCATGCTGGGCGGAGCTACTCGTGCGGCGCTGGGGCAGAGCAAATGCGAGAGACCCAAAAAGAGCAGATTGATAAGTTCGAGGACTTTTCCTACCACTTTGGCATCAGTTGCGATGGGGTGATTTATGAAGGACGGGACATCCGTCTGAAGGGTTCGCATGTGAGGCAGTACAACACAGGAGTCATCGGTATTGTGTTGTTGAATAACCTCAGTACAGCCAATGAGGGTGGGGATGCCGTTGCTTTGGGGCGCCAGGGGTTGGAGTTTTTTGGTGTGAGCACAACAAACTCCATTCCGGAGGCGCAAATTGATTCGGTACTAACCCTGATTTCTGCGTTGAAGAGCGTGTTCGTCATCAAGCACTTTGGCGGTCACCGGGAGTACCCTAATCAGTTGTCCGAGGGAAAGATTTGTCCGGGGAATGTTGGAATGGAGCTTGTGAGAAATATTCGCAAGAATATGGATTTGCTTCCTCCGCCAACATCATGAAAAGACTTATCGTTTTTCTTCTGATGCTGTGCGTGGCCCATCTGTATGTGGGCTTCTATAAGACTCGCTGGGCCGAGGATAACAAGAGGGTCTTCTTCATAAAGAAATATCCTTCGCTGCAAGTTGAGTTCGTAAATCTCTTTGCCAGCGATGCGGACGACAAGCCTCTTTATCAGCTGAGTCCACTGGAGCGGGCTGCGGTACGTGATTACTGCAAGTATCGTCTAGGTATCGAAACTGATCTGAAAACGCAGGCCGATTTGGATGCGTGTAAAGAGCGCTGAGGTAAATGGTTCAGGTTCAACAAGCCCGCACGCCAGCGGGCTTGTTGCCTCATTTCTCATGCTGCTCTGCCGCCCCAGCGGCTTTACTGCACCTGGTACATCTCCGTGCAGCCTTACTCTCCACCGACTCCGTTGCGCTGATGCCGATAAACACTCACCGCCTCATAAACCGCCTTCCTCAAACGGTTGATGCCGCCAATCGGCCGATGCTCCGGCAATGCATGCCACGGGTTGTACGAGATGTTGTCGCACGCGAGGTTCTGCTCGCGGCTGTCGAAGTCCTGGGCGGGGATGCTGACGGTGGCGACGGTCTGGAAGGGGGCGTCCTTTTCGCTCCATTCGACGCTGGTGTCTTCGATGGGCATGTATTGGCTCGGGTCCTGCTTTTGCACTTGCAGGGCGAAGCAGGCGGGCACGCGGTCGACCGAGAGTTGCTGGTACATCGCGGTGCGCAGGAAGTTGGGCTGCTTTTCGTTGAGCTTGGGTAGCTGGTAGGCCGGGCAGCCTTCGGTCATAGGGATGACGCGGTATTTGATGTTGTTCGCCTCGCCCAGTTTGGTGGGGGCGATGCCGTTGTAGCCGGCCTGCAGCGGGCTGTCCGGCGCGGGGGCGAGGGTTTGCAGGGCGATGACCAGGTGGCGGAGTTCCCAGGTGCTGGGCTTCCAGCTGGGGAAGAAGGCGCCGATCTTCTGGCCGCTGGCCTGGGCGGCGAAGTTCTGCCGGTATTCGGCGACGTCACGGACGAAGAACACCGGGTGGTTGAACATGACGAAGTCCTGCTCGGTGTCGTGGCCCTTGCCGGGCATGAGCTTGGCGCCGGGGACGTCGAGCAGTTTGATGGCCATGCCGCGGGCGTCGCGGGTACTGTCGAACTGGGGGTAGGGGTTGCCGTTGGAGAAGCGGACCATGGCGTCCCACTTGTGGCCGGGTTCGGCGAATACGCCCTGGCGCAGGCCGGGGGCTATGTCGCTGGCGACTGTGACCTGGGCCTTCACGCAGCCGTGGGCCTTGGCGTGGGCGTCGCGCAGGACGCGGGTGTTGTCGCGGTGCTGTTCGACGATGCGCAGGGCGTCTTCGATGATGGCCTGGGTGAGCTGGGCTTCGCCCGGCGGGATTTCTTCCTGGGCGGAGACGGGGCCGGAGAATTTCCAGGCGTAGTAGAGGCTGCCGATGCCCCAGCCGAGCAGGCCGATGGCGGCGAGGGCGAGCAGCAGGCGGCCGAGTAGTTTGCCGAGGGAGAGCCAGAGGCGGGTGAGCAGGGATTGCATGGCACGGGGTCCTTTCGTGTTCCTTTTTATGGAGGGGACTCCGGGAGCTTCCCTCTCCTTGACCCTCTCTATCTGGGGAGAGGGGACTGCCTGGATGGATCGGAGCGGGGGCTTGCCCTCACCCCAGCCCTCTCCCAGGGGGAGAGGGGGCGGATCGGTGTTTCGGTGGTGGTTCGGAGCGGGGCCTGCTCTTTCATGTAGGAGCGAGCTTGCTCGCGAACCTGCTTGACGTCGGAGCTGTCGGGGAATCTGTTCGCGAGCAAGAACTGGGCGTCCCCCTCGGTCCTACGAAAGGCAGTTCTGCGCTAGCCCGTTATTCGCACTTCGGTCCGGGTGTCCACGGTTGGGTGGTGACGTTCGGGTCGAGCTTGGCTTCGTACTCGGGGTTGCCCAGTACCTTCAGGTATTCCACCAGCGCCCAGCGTTCTTCCGGGCTGAGGGCGCGGCCGATGGCGCCGTCCTTGCGGCAGCCGTCGCGGAATTCGTGGCCGCCGTTTCCGTTGCCGGTGATGCTGGTCTTGTAGAGGAAGCCGCCGGGGAAGCGCTCGGTGCGGTAGCCGGCGTACTTGGGGTCGTACTCGAAGCTGCCGACCCAGAACTGGCTTTCGCGCTCGGCTACCGGGGAGAGCAGCTGGAACAGGTTGGGCACCGAGCCGTTGTGCAGGAAGGGCGGGGTGGCCCAGATGCCATCCAGCGGGCGGGCCTTGTAGGCGCGCAGTTCCTGCACGCCAATGGGCAGGCCGTAGCCGTTCATGTCCTGTTGCTGCTCGGCGCCGATATGGGCATCGCGGTAGGCGCGCTGCTCGACGAAGGCGGTGACGTAGGCCAGGCCCTTGGCGGCGGAGATCTTCGACAGGTCCAGCGGTTGCTCGCTGTACGGGTAGAGGTGGACGTTCATGCCCTGCAGTTCCTCGGTCTTGAGCTTCAGCGGGCGGATGTCGAAGGTGTGGTCGGCGATGTTGTCGACGGTGGTCGGGTCGGTGCCGATCTCTTTGGTGGGGACCATCTTCATGCGCCACTCGGGCACGCGCGCCGGGGCGATGTAGTCCTTGGCGCCGGGTTCCTTCACGTGGGGGCCGTGGCAGTAGACGCAGTTGGCCTGGAACAGGGCGCGGCCCTGGGAGGCCTTGGCCAGGTCGATCTCGCCGAAGACGTCCTTCGGCCAGGTCGGCGGCTTGAGGTGCTTGAGGGTTTCTTCGAGGGTATGGAGGTCGCGCAGGCGCACGCTGGAGGTGTAGCGCTCGTCGCCCTGTACCGGTTTGCCGTCGGCTTCGAACAGACGCAGGGTGGCGCCCACGCCGAGGGCTTCGCCGATGTTGCGGGCCATGGGCTGCATGGCCGAGCCGTTCCACTGTACCCAGTCGAATTTCCAGATGTCCCACACCTGCGGGTAGTTCACCGGGGCGTTGGCGACGCGGTAGTTAGAGGCGTCGATGTTGTCGCCGAACACGCTGTTGGCGATGCGTCCGAAGGCGTCGGCGCGGCCGGGGCCTTCAAGGGTGGGGTAGAGGCCGCGGTGGGTGTCGTTCCAGGCGGTGGAGACCAGGGTGCCGAGCACGTTGCGCACGTCGCGCTTGAGCGCGGCCTTGCCCTTGGGATAGCGGTCGCCCAGCACGCCCTTGGCGAAGCGGTCGAACTTCCACGGCACGTAGTAGGTGGCCGCGAGACTCGCGCCCAGCGCCTGGCCGAAGGCGCCGCCGCGCAGGGTGGGTACGGTGGAGGCGATGGAGTGCATGGCCGCGCCGCCGTCGATGCGCACGGCGGTGCCTTTGTAGCGCAGCTCGCCGGTGTGGCAGGCGGAGCAGGTGATGTCCAGGTACCAGGCGCCGGTCTCGCCGTCCTGGTGGCGGGCGAAACCTACGGGCAGGTTGCCGGGGTTGGCCGGGTTGGCGGCCTGGGTGTCGTCGGCGTCGCGGCCGATCTGCTCGGGCTCGATGAGGAAGCCGAAGCGCGCGAGGTTCTCGGGGCTGGCGAACTTGTCCCTGGAGAAGGGCTGCTCGAGGTGGGTGAACCAGTCGTAGCGCAGGCCTTTCACCTGGGTGCCCTGGGGCGTGTAGTAGTAGGTCTCGCGATCCGCCTTGGTCCACTGGTCGAGGTGGATTATCTTCTCCGGCGGGGTGTACTGCGGCAGGTTGGGATGCGCGGTGTACCAGGCGATGACGGCGCCGATCAGAAGAAGCAGAAGCAGGACTGCAAGTAGGACGCGGCCAAAAATGCGCATCGAAACTTCCTTGTTATCTGTGCGAAATGGATTCGGACGTTTATGCCAAGTGCGCGGCGGATTGGCAAGGTGATGGCACGCGGGATTCGGGGTTTTTCTAGGCGGTCGGCATGGCTATCGCCCAGGCGCTAATGACCGGGGCGCAGGTCGAGCAGCAGGCTGAGGCTGAGCAGTACACCGATCAGCACGCCGATCACGCAGGCGATGATCAGCGGCTTTTGCAGGCTGCGGCTGTCGTCTTCATCGTCGGGTAGGTGGGTGCGGATGGCGGGCCAGAGTTCGTCCGGCGGCGGCAGCTCCGGCCAGGGTTCATCGCTGGGGGCGGGCGGCGGTAGGTCGGCACGCTGGTAGAGCAGGGCGATCATCCAGTCCAGCGCGGCGCTGCGCGTGGGGTGGTAACCGTCGGCGTCGGTCCAGATGTGCAGGAAGGTGTCGACGAACAGGGCATCCGCCTCGTCCTGTCGTGGCCGCAGGCGTAGCGCCAGTGGGTAGAGGCGCGGTGCGACCCAGCGGTAGAGGGTGGCGAAGGCGCGCAGGTCGCCGTCGCCGCTTTCGGCGAGCAGGTGGCTGAGGAAGTTTTCTTCGTCCTGATCGATGCTGCCCTCCGGCGGTGACGCGGCGAGCGGTGTGGTTGGAGGGTAAGGATAGTTGGTAGGGGATTTCGCGGCGGGGTACAGGGGGCTCCCGTGGGTGCGAGCGATCGCGGACGGAGTCCTGTGCGAGGCCTGCCCTCACCCTAACCCTCTCCCAAGGGGAGAGGGGACTGTTCGGTGCAGGATGAAACCATGGCATCAGCCGGCAGGATCTGCCCCCTCTCCCTGAGGGAGAGGGCTGGGGTGAGGGGGAAACGCACGCACAGACTGTCGAGAAGTAGACAGTCGCTCCTACGGGAGCAAGAGCTCCTGACCCGGAAGGGGCTCAGATCACATCCTCGAACGGCAACCCCACGTAGTTCTCCGCAATGGTCGTGCGCCCGGCTTCGGAGCCGACGAAGTAGTCCAGCTCGGTCTCCAGCATGCGCCGGGTGAAGGCGTCGTTCTCGGGGAAGTGGTGCAGCATCGAAGTCATCCACCAGGAGAAGCGCTCGGCCTTCCAGATGCGCCGCAGGGCGATGGGCGAGTACCGCTCCAGCAGGTCGGTGCGGCCTTCGCCGTAGACCTTCACCAGGATGCGGTACAGCGTGTTGACGTCGCTGGCGGCCAGGTTCAGGCCTTTGGCGCCGGTGGGCGGGACGATGTGGCCGGCGTCGCCGACGAGGAACAGGCGGCCGTATTGCAGCGGCTCCACCACGAAGCTGCGCAGCGGGGCGATGCTCTTTTCCAGCGAGGGGCCGGTGATCAGCTGGCGCGCGGCGTCTTCGGGGATGCGGCGCTTGAGCTCGTCCCAGAAGCGCTCGTCGGACCAGTCTTCCACCTTCTCCTCCAGCCCCACCTGCAGGTAGTAGCGGCTTCGGGTGGCGCTGCGCTGGCTGCACAGGCTGAAGCCGCGCTCGCTGCTGGCGTAGATGAGTTCGTGGTTGACCGGCGGGGTGTCGCTGAGCAGGCCGAGCCAGCCGAAGGGGTAGACGCGCTCGAAGAGGCTCAGGCGCTCGGCCGGAATGGTGCGCCGCGCAACGCCGTGGAAGCCGTCGCAGCCGGCGATGTAGTCGCAGTCCAGGCGCACCTGCTCGCCCTGGTGGGTGAAGGTGACGTAGGGCGCAGCGCTGGTGACGTCGTGCAGCTCCACGTCGGCCGCTTCGTACACGCTCAGCGCACCGCTGGCGGCGCGGACCTGCATCAGGTCGCGGGTGACTTCGGTCTGGCCGTAGACCATGACCTGCTTGCCGCCGGTGAGGCCCTTGAGGTCGATGCGTTCGCGGCGGCCATTGAGCACCAACTCGAAGCCGTCGTGCAGCAGCCCTTCGGCGTCCATCCGCTCGCCCGCGCCGGCTTCGCGCAGCAGGTCGGCGGTGGTCTGTTCGAGCACCCCGGCGCGGATGCGGCCGAGTACGTAGTCGGGGGTCTGGCGTTCGAGGATGACGGTGTCGATGCCGGCCTTGTGCAGCAGCCGGCCGAGCAGGAGGCCGGACGGGCCGGCGCCGATGATGGCGACCTGGGTTTTCATGGGGGAGGTCCTTTCGAGTGGCCTGTTGTTTTTGTTACCTGCATTTTTTGTGGATCGGATTGGGCTTTGAAGGTAATTTCCAACAGTCTTCTTGGATTTTTCATGGATGTGTTCGGTGATCGAACAAGCACGCGGCAATCCTGTCCCGGTGTTCCGCCTGTATGGCGAGACCTCCGCGTGGCCGACGCCGGACCTGATCCACTGCGAATCCATCGCCTCGCGCAGCCGCCTGCACGACTGGGAAATCCGCCCGCACCGCCACGCTGACCTGGTGCAGCTGCTCTATGTGCAGTCCGGCGAGGCCGAATTGGAGGTGGAGGGGCGGGTGATGCCGGTTCGCGAGGCGTCGCTGCAGGTCACGCCGGCACTGGCGGTGCACGGTTTCCGCTTCGCCGAGGACGTGCAGGGCTGGGTGCTGAGCATGGGCCTGCCGCTGGCCGAACAGCTCGGTCGCCTGCTGGAAAGCACGGTGCTCGAGCAGCCGGCATGCTTCGCCGTGGGCGAGGGCAAGCGCCACCTGGATGCGCTGTTCGAGTCCATCGACCGCGAGTACGCGGAGCAGGCGCCGGGCCGCGACCTGATGCTGCAATCGCTGCTCAACATGCTGCTGGTCTGGCTCAGCCGCCGGGCGCTGGAGCAGTCCCATGCCGAGGCCAGCCAGCAGGATCGCGGCATCGAGCATGTGCAGGCCTTCGCCCGCCTGCTGGAGCAGGACTTCCG
Source organism: Pseudomonas sp. NY15181 (assembly GCF_048068055.1). Lineage (NCBI taxonomy): Bacteria > Pseudomonadati > Pseudomonadota > Gammaproteobacteria > Pseudomonadales > Pseudomonadaceae > Pseudomonas > Pseudomonas sp. NY15181. Next base: position 50,416 of record NZ_JBLUPT010000014.1, read on the forward strand.
CGAACACCGGCCGATCGAGCATTACGCGGCGAAGCTGGGCATCAGCGCCGCGCACCTGAACGCCCTGTGCCGGCGCCTGGCCGGGCAGTCGGCGTTGCAGATGATCCACCAGCGTCTGCTGCTGGAGGCCAAGCGGCATCTGGTCTACACGGCCATGACCGTGCAGCAGGTGTCGGACAGCCTGGGTTTTTCCGAGCCCGCGTACTTCTCCCGATTCTTCAAGCGCTACGCCGGGGTTTCGCCCCGTGCGTTCCGCCAGCCGCGTGAGCTGCCATGAATATCGATTCGCGTATCAAGTTCCGTCACCTGGTGTGTTTCCTCGAAGTGGCCCGGCAGGGCAGCCTGGCCCGCGCGGCGGACGCCCTGGCGGTGAGCCAGCCGGCGATCTCGAAGACGCTCAAGGAGCTGGAGGATCTGCTGGACGCCAGCCTCTTCGAGCGCGGCAAGAGCGGCGCCAGCCTGACCGAGGCGGGGGTGGCCTTCCTGCGCTACGCCGGCCCCTGCGTGCAGGCTCTGCGCGATGGGGTGAACAGCCTGCGTGGTGGTGAGTACGCCTCCAGCACGGTGCGCCTGGGCGTGCTCTCCACCGTCGAGAGCCTGCTGATGCCGGAAGTGGTGCGGCGCCTGCACGAGCGCCATCCGGCGCTGGTGGTCAGTGTGGTCGGCGGGCCGAGCGCACACCTGCTGTCGCAGCTGCGGGTCGGCGAGCTGGACCTGGTGGTCGGGCGCATGACCGAAAGCCCGCAGATCCAGGGCCTGGCCTTCGAGCACCTGTACAGCGAATCCATGACCCTGGTGGCCCGCGCCGGGCATCCGCTGCTGGGCCGTCCGTTGCCGCCCTCGGCGCTGGACGACTGGCCGCTGGTGCTGCCGCTGGCCGGCACCACTATCCGTAAATCCGCCGACAGCCTTCTGGTGCAGAGCGGGCTGGGTCAGCCGCGGCGGCGGTTGGAAACCCTCTCCACCGTGCTCAGCCGCCGTTATGTGCTGAGCAGCGATGCGCTGTGGATCGCCCCGCTGGACTCGGTGCGGCTGGACCTGCGCAGCGGCGAGATGGTCGAGCTGCCGCTGGACGTGCAGGAGCCGGGCGGCTCGGTGGGGGTGTGCAGCAACTCGACGCTGCCGTTGTCCCTCGGCGCGCACTGGTGCCTGGAGGTGCTGCGCGAGGTGGGCGAGGCCTACCGCGAGGGGGCTTATCCATAACCGTCGGGTTATGGATGCTGGGCATCTTTTCAATTTTCCGTGTCGGGCGGGCAGGGGACACTCCGCCGCACTGCCTGATGCAACAGGCTCCTATAAATCCAACAAGAGGAGACCGACATGTCCGACGCGGAGAACAGCCGCTTCGTCATTCGTGACCGAAACTGGCACCCCAAAGCTCTTACCCCAGACTACAAGACTTCTATTGCCCGCTCCCCGCGCCAGGCGCTGGTGAGCATTCCGCAGTCGGTCTCCGAAACCAGCGGCCCGGACTTCTCGCACCTGAAGATGGGCGAGCACGACAACGACCTGCTGCTGAACTTCAATAACGGCGGCCTGCCCATCGGCGAGCGCATCCTGATTTCCGGCCGGGTCATGGACCAGTACGGCAAGCCCGTGCCGCACACCCTGGTGGAGATGTGGCAGGCCAACGCCGGCGGCCGCTACCGCCACAAGAACGACCGCTACCTGGCGCCGCTGGACCCGAATTTCGGCGGTGTCGGCCGCGCGCTGACCGACAGCGAAGGACGTTACATCTTCCGCACCATCAAGCCCGGCCCGTACCCCTGGGGCAACGGCCCGAACGACTGGCGCCCGGCACACGTTCACTTCTCCATCAGCGGTCCGTCGATCTCTACCCGCTTGATCACCCAGCTGTACTTCGAGGGCGACCCGCTGATCCCCATGTGCCCCATCGTCAAGTCCATCGCCAATCCGGACGCGGTGCAGACGCTGATCGCCAAGCTCGACATGAGCAACGCCAACCCCATGGACTGCCTGGCCTACCGCTTCGACATCGTGCTGCGCGGCCAGCGCAAGACACACTTCGAGAACAAGTGAGGAGGACCGAACATGCCCATTGAACTGCTGCCGGAAACCCCCTCGCAGACGGCCGGCCCCTACGTGCACATCGGCCTCGCCCTGGCCGCCGCCGGCAACCCGACCCGTGACCAGGAAATCTGGAGCGAAATGGCCAAGCCCGGCGCTCCCGGCGAGCACATCGTGCTGGTTGGCCACGTCTACGACGGCAACGGCCACCTGATCCGCGATTCCTTCCTGGAACTGTGGCAGGCGAATCACGAAGGCGTGTACGACAGCGCCTACGACCTGGAAAAGCCTTTCAACGGCTTCGGCCGCACCGCGACCACCTTCGACGCCGGCGAATGGCAGGTGCGCACCATCAAGCCCGGCGTGGTGAAGAACGCCGCCGGTGTGCCCATGGCGCCGCATATCAACGTTTCGCTGTTCGCTCGCGGTATCAACATCCACCTGCAGACGCGCATCTACTTCGAGGACGAAGCGCAGGCCAACGCGGCGGACCCGGTGCTCAACCGCATCGAGCAGCCCGAACGTCGGCAGACGCTGATTGCCAAGCGCTGCGAGGTGGACGGGAAGCTCGCTTACCGCTTTGATATCCGCGTCCAGGGTGATGCGGAAACGGTGTTCTTTGACTTTTGATATTGAAATATTCGCCGAAGCGGTCGCCGACCGCGTTCGGCGGCACTTCGCCGCCGCGCTCGACGAGCGCGGCTACCGTGCGGACAAAGCCCAGCTGGCGGCGGTGGAACAGCTCGCCAGCTGGCTCGATGACTTTCTCGCCGGCCGCCACGGTTTCCTGCGCAAGCCGGTGGCCGGTGTCTACCTATGGGGTGGCGTGGGGCGGGGCAAGAGCTTCGTCATGGACCACTTCTTCGCCGCCGCACCCATCCAGGCCAAGCGCCGCGTGCACTTCCACGCCTTCCTGCAGGAATTGCAGGGGCGCATGCTGGCGATCACCGGGCAGTCCGACCCGCTGGTGCGCGTAGCCCGCGCCATCGCCGAGGAAACCCGGCTGCTGTGCTTCGACGAATTCCACGTGCATGACATCGGCGACGCCATGCTGCTGGGGCGCATGCTCAAGGTGCTGGTGGATGAGGGCGTGGGGTTGGTCTGCACTTCCAACTACCAGCCGGAAAATCTCTGCCCGAACCCGATGTATCGCGAACGCTTCCGCCCGGCCATCGAGCTGATCGAAAAGCGCTTCGACGTGGTGTCGCTGGATGGCGGCCATGACTATCGCGAGGACAGCAGCGCGCTGGAGGAGTGGGGCAGCTACCTGTGCCCGGCGGCGGCCGACGACCAGCCGCTGATCGGTGCGCGCCTGGGGTTGGCCGAGGATGCGCGCTTCGACGAGGTGCTGAACGTCAACCACCATCCGCTGAAGGTTCACGCCCACGACGACCGCTGTGCCTGGATGGACTTCAGCGAGATGTTCGAGCGGCCGCGTTCGGCCAGTGACTACCTGTGGCTGATCGAGCATTACCCGCGCATGGCGGTGAGTGGCCTCGGCCCGCTGGCGGATTACCCGCCGGACGTGAGCATGCGCTTCCTCAACTTCATCGACATCGCCTATGACCGCCAGCTGCGGTTGCAGCTGTTCGCTTCGGTTTCGCTGGAGGAATTGGCGGCGGGTGGGGCTGCGGTGGATTTTGCGCGCACCTTGAGCCGGTTGCGGCAGTTGAAGCTGGAGCCGCTCTAAGCGCGGGTTTTACCAGCAGGCCTGGGTGCGGCTGTGGGATTTCGCGGACAAGGTCCGCTCCTACGGGATCAAGAGCCTCTCACCCTAATCCTCTCCTGTACGCGGGAAAGGGGATCGTTCGGTGCAGGATGAAACGTAAGCGTCAGCCGGCACGATCTCAGGGGTGAGGGGAAAACGCAGGCACAGACTGCCCAGAAGAAAACCTTTGCTCCTGCAAAAAGCAACTCCGTGTACACCGATCCGCTCCCGTACAAGCGGACCTTGTCCGCGATGGAATTTCCATCCGGCACCGATGTATCAGGGGTCACTCGGTCCGCGAACAAGGGGGATCTGGGGCTCACGAAAAGCCGGGCGGGGCGGCGGGCATTCAACCTCCGTTCGATAATCGGACATCCGTGTTGCGATAATCGCCCATCCGTATCGATAATCGCCCGAAGCCCGCCTGCCAGGAAAAACAAGAAATGACCGACGCCCCCCGTGCCAGCCTGCCGCCCCTCGCGCCGCCCATCGTTGCCTCGCCGGCCAAGCGCATCGAGGCTTTCACCGGCGACCCCAACTTCATGACCTCGCTGGCCCGTGGCCTGGCGGTGATCCATGCCTTCCAGGAGCGCAAGCGGCACCTGACCATTGCCCAGATCAGCCACCGCACCGAGATTCCCCGCGCCGCCGTGCGCCGCTGCCTGCATACGCTGATGAAGCTCGGCTACGTCACCTCCGACGGGCGCACCTATTCGCTGCTGCCCAAGGTGCTGACCCTCGGCCACGCCTACCTGTCGTCCACGCCGCTGGCGGTCACCGCCCAGCCGATTCTCGACCGCCTCAGCGAGCAACTGCACGAGGCCTGTTCCATGGCCACGCTGGAGGGGGACGAAATCCTCTACATCGCCCGCTCCGCGACGCCGCAGCGCCTGATTTCCGTGGACCTCAGCGTCGGCAGCCGGCTGCCGGCCTACTGCACCTCCATGGGCCGCATCCTGCTCGCGGGCCTGAACGACGAGGCGCTGGAGGACTACCTGGCCCACGCCGACCTGCAGGTGAAGACCAGTCGCACCGTGCACACCCCGGAAATGCTCCGCGCGAGCATCGCCGAGATCCGCCAGCAGGGCTGGGTGATCATCGACCAGGAGCTGGAAGTCGGCCTGCGTTCCATCGCCGTGCCGCTGAAGGATTCCGCCGGCCAGGTGCTGGCCGCGCTGAACGTTGGCACCCATGCCGGACGGGTGTCGCGCCAGGAGCTGGAAACGCGTTTCCTGCCGGTATTGCTCGAAGCCAGTCGCGAGCTGGGCACCCGGCTGTTCCATTGAACGGCGGCATGCCTCCTCGGAGGTATGCGCCGTGCCGCCGCAGGGGCGGCGCTGCGTCGTACTGATCCACGGCAACGAAAGCGCCGGGCGGCCAACCTAGACTCCGGGACCGCCCATCCCCGCGAAAGGAGTCACCCATGCACGTGGACATCGCCATCGTCGGCGCCGGCCCCGCCGGGCTGTGCCTGGCCCGCTCGCTGTCCGGCCACGGCCTGTCGGTCCAGTTGATCGAGCGCCAGCCGCTGGCGAGTCTGGCCGAGCCGGCCGAGGACGGCCGCGAGATCGCCCTGACCCATGCCTCCCGCGCCGAGCTGCAGCGGCTGGGGATGTGGTCGCGCATCGATCCGCAGGAAATTTCGCCGCTGCGCGATGCCCAGGTGCTCAACGGGCCGTCGCTGTTCGCGCTGCGCATCGAGGCGGGGCAGGCGGGTGCCGAGCAACTGGGCTACTTCGTTTCCAACCAGGTGATTCGACGCACGGCTTTCGATGCGGTGCACGAGTGCCCGGACGTTTCGATGGTCTGCGGCCGGGCCCTGCGCTCGCTGCGGGTGGAGCGCGACGGCGTGCAGCTGACCCTGGACGATGACAGCCGGGTGCATGCGCGCCTGCTGGTCGCCGCCGACAGCCGCTTCTCCGAGACGCGGCGCATGCTTGGCATCGGCGCGAGCATGGAGGATTTTGGCAAGACCATGATGGTCTGCCGCATGGCCCACGAACGGCCGCACCACAACGTGGCCTGGGAGTGGTTCGGCTACGGCCAGACCCTGGCGCTGCTGCCGATCAATGGCGATCGCTCCTCGGTGGTGCTGACCCTGCCGCAGAGGGAGATGGCGCCGTTGCTGGAGCTGGATGAGGCGGCGTTCGCCCAGGAGATGGAGCGCCGCTTTGAGCGCCGCCTGGGTGCGATGCAACTGCTCGGCCCGCGCCATGGCTACCCGCTGGTGGGCGTCTTCGCCGACCGCTTCGCCGGTCCGCGCAGCGCGCTGATCGGCGATGCCGCCGTCGGTATGCACCCGGTCACCGCCCATGGTTTCAATTTCGGCTTGCAGAGCCAGTGCCGTCTCGCCGCGGAGGTGCTGGCCACCCACAGGCGCGGCGGCGACATCGGAGGTACCTGGCCGCTGCGCCGTTACGCCACGGCCCATCGCCTGGCGACCTGGCCGCTGTACCAGGCCACGCGCCTGATCGTCGGCATGTACACCGATCCGCGTCCGCCTGTACGCCTGCTGCGCAATGCGGGTTTGCGCCTGGCGCAGGGCTTGCCGCCGCTGCGGCAGGTGATCGCGCGGCATCTGGCGCAGGGGGCGTGAAGAAGCGTAGGGCGTTCACAGCCGCGAACGGTTGTACGCCCTGTGTCCAGCGCGAATGCCAAGCCTTGTAGGAGCAGTCCGCTGCGACAGTCAGGCCCTCGCCAATGGGGGCGAAATGAACGATCCAGCCGCCATCAGAGCGGCCCCTCCTGCGTGCGCAATCCATAACAATCCGATCCAGGGGGCATCATGGCCATCACTTCAAGCGACATCTGCGCGGCCGCCGACGGCCTTTGCGGCTTTGTCGGTTTCAACCGCAAGACGGGCAAGTACATCGTGCGTTTCAGCGAGGACTCCTTCGGCATGGACGTGGCCGAGGACAGCATTCGCCCGGCCTGCGAGTTCGTCTGGGCGCCCAGGGCGGGGGATGTCATGACCCTGAGTCGCGAGTGCCTGCAGATTCTCGCCGAGCAGAACATCAACGACCGCCTCAACTTCAGCGAAGCGCTGCTCACCTACCTGCGGCGCACCGATCTGCCGGAAATCACGGCGGAACGACGCCTGAAGTAAGCCGATTCGGCGGGGTGGCCGGCTGCACCGGTCGACCTCGCATTCCATCGGGAATCCACCGCGTTCGCCTCCGGCGGACGGATCGGGCTGCCCGATGGGCCCGGGCAGGGCGCCGACGCCTTTCATTCCTTCTCCCTCTCCTTGGCCGTCTTGGCGAGCGCAACCTGCCGCGCCCTGGCCTATGCTGTTCTGGTTCGCCCTGCGTCAAGGTGCAACCTGTTCGTCGTGCGGGTTATACCTTGGTCGCATCCGCCTGTCGGCATGATCCATCAGGTGGGTCGCGGCTGGGCTCGGTACACCTTGCGAGTGCGCAGGATTCCTGGGCTTCGGGTCGATTGCGAAAGAGTGGTTGCACCTGGTTGCGCCTTTGTGGGCGGCGGTTTAACCTTGCGCCGCTTTGCATGCTCCAAACTTTTAACAATAGGACGACCCATGGCCACCACTACCCTCGGCGTGAAGCTCGACGACGCCACCCGTGAACGTCTCAAGCTCGCCGCACAGCAGCTCGACCGCACCCCGCACTGGCTGATCAAGCAGGCGATCTTCACGTACCTGGAACAGGTCGAGGGTGGGCTGACTCCCGCCGAGCACTCCGGGCTGGCCGCCGCCGCAGGCGAGGAGTCCGTGGACTCGCTGAGCGAGCAGGGTCTGCAGGTCTTCCTTGATTTCGCCGAAAGCATCCTGCCGCAGTCGGTACTGCGCGCCGCCATCACCGCCGCCTACCGCCGCCCGGAAACCGAGGCGCTGCCGATGCTGCTGGACCTGGCCCGTCTGCCGAAGGAGCAGGCCGACGCCGCCAACAAGATGGCCCTGGGTATCGCCGAGAAGCTGCGCAACCAGAAGAACGCCGGCGGCCGCCAGGGTCTGGTGCAGGGCCTGCTGCAGGAATTCTCCCTGTCGTCCCAGGAAGGCGTGGCGCTGATGTGCCTGGCCGAGGCGCTGCTGCGCATCCCGGACAAGGCCACCCGTGACGCGCTGATCCGCGACAAGATCAGCAACGGCAACTGGAGCCAGCACCTGGGCCAGAGCCCGTCGATGTTCGTCAACGCGGCCTCCTGGGGCTTGCTGATCACCGGCAAGCTGGTTTCCACCCACACTGAGGCGGGCATGTCCTCCGCGCTCAACCGCATCATCGGCAAGTCCGGCGAGCCGCTGATCCGCAAGGGCGTGGACATGGCCATGCGCCTGATGGGCGAGCAGTTCGTCACCGGCGAGACCATCGCCGAGGCGCTGGCCAACGCGGCCACCATGGAGTCCAAGGGCTTCCGCTATTCCTACGACATGCTCGGCGAAGCCGCGCTGACCGATGAGGACGCCAAGCGCTACCTGGCTTCCTACGAGCAGGCCATCCACGCCATCGGCAAGGCCTCCCACGGCCGTGGTATCTACGAAGGCCCGGGCATCTCGATCAAGCTCTCCGCGCTGCACCCGCGCTACAGCCGCGCCCAGTACGACCGCGTGATGGACGAGCTGTACCCGACCGTGCTCGGCCTGGTGAAAATGGCCCGCGACTACGACATCGGCATCAACGTCGATGCCGAGGAAGCCGATCGCCTGGAAATCTCCCTCGACCTGCTGGAGCGCCTGTGCTTCGAGCCGAGCCTGGCCGGCTGGAACGGCATCGGCTTCGTCATCCAGGCCTACCAGAAGCGCTGCCCCTACGTGATCGACTACGTCATCGACCTGGCCAAGCGCAGCCGCCACCGTCTGATGATCCGTCTGGTGAAGGGCGCCTACTGGGACAGCGAGATCAAGATGGCCCAGGTCAACGGCCTGGAAGGCTACCCGGTCTATACCCGCAAGCCGTACACCGACGTTTCCTACCTGGCCTGCGCACGCAAGCTGCTGGCCGTGCCGGAAGCCATCTACCCGCAGTTCGCCACTCACAACGCCCACTCGCTGTCGGCCATCTACAACCTCGCCGGGCAGAACTACTACCCGGGCCAGTACGAGTTCCAGTGCCTGCACGGCATGGGCGAGCCGCTGTACGAGCAGGTGGTGGGCAAGGTCGCCGACGGCAAGTTCAACCGTCCGTGCCGTATCTACGCACCGGTCGGCAGCCATGAAACCCTGCTGGCGTATCTCGTTCGCCGCCTGCTGGAAAACGGCGCCAACACCTCCTTCGTCAACCGCATCGCCGACCACAGCATTTCCCTCAAGGATCTGGTGCTGGACCCGGTGCTGCAGGTCGAGCAGATGGCCGCGCAGGAAGGCACCCTGGGCCTGCCGCACCCGCGCATTGCACTGCCCCGTGAGCTGTACGGGGAGTCGCGCCAGAACTCCGCCGGCATCGACCTGGCCAACGAGCACCGTCTGGGCTCGCTGTCCTCGGCGCTGCTGTCGAGCACCAACCAGGCCTACCTGGCCGCGCCGATCCTCGGTCTGGTCGACGCCGCTCCGGGCGAGCCACAGCCGGTACGCAACCCGGCCGACCTGCGCGACGTGGTGGGCCATGTGCGTGAAGCCAGCGAAGCCGACGTGAACAATGCCATCCTCGGCGCGCTGTCCAGCGCGCAGATCTGGCAATCCACCCAGCCGGCCGAGCGCGGTGCCATCCTGCAGCGCGCTGCCGACCTGATGGAGGCTGAAATCCAGCAACTGATGGGCGTGCTGGTGCGCGAGTCGGGCAAGACTTTCGCCAACGCCATCGCCGAAGTGCGCGAGGCGGTGGACTTCCTGCGCTACTACGGCGCCCAGGCCAGCACCCACTTCGCCAACGACAGCCATCGCCCGCTGGGCCCGGTGGTGTGCATCAGCCCGTGGAACTTCCCGCTGGCGATTTTCAGCGGCCAGGTGGCCGCCGCACTGGCCGCCGGCAACACCGTGCTGGCCAAGCCCGCCGAGCAGACTCCGCTGATCGCCGCCCAGGCCGTGCGCATCCTGCTCGAAGCCGGCGTGCCGGCCGGCGCGGTACAGCTGCTGCCGGGCCGTGGCGAGACCGTCGGTGCCCGTCTCGTCGGTGACGAGCGTGTGCGTGGCGTGATGTTCACCGGCTCCACCGAAGTGGCCGGCATCCTCCAGCGCAACATCGCCGGTCGCCTGGACGCCCAGGGTCGCACCATCCCGCTGATCGCCGAGACGGGCGGCCTCAACGCCATGATCGTCGACTCCTCGGCCCTGGCCGAGCAGGTGGTGGTGGACGTGGTCAACTCCGCCTTCGACAGCGCCGGCCAGCGTTGTTCGGCCCTGCGCGTACTGTGTGTGCAGGCCGACGTGGCCGACCGCGTGGTCGCCATGCTCAAGGGGGCCATGGCCGAATACCGCGTCGGTGCGCCGGAGCGCCTGCATACCGACATCGGTCCGGTGATCGACGAGGAGGCCAAGGGCAACATCGACAAGCACATCCAGACCATGCGCGACAAAGGCCGCAAGGTGTTCCAGAGCGCCCGCGTGGACGCCGAGGAGATCAAGCGCGGCACCTTCGTCGTGCCGACCCTGATCGAGCTGGACAGCTTCAGTGAGCTCAAGCGTGAAATCTTCGGCCCGGTGCTGCACGTGGTGCGCTACGAGCGCGCCGAACTGGATCAGTTGCTGGCGCAGATCAATGCCAGCGGCTATGGCCTGACCCTCGGCGTGCACACCCGCATCGACGAGACCATCGCCCAGGTGGTGGAGAGCGCCAACGTCGGCAACCTCTACGTCAACCGCAACGTGGTCGGCGCCGTGGTCGGCGTGCAGCCCTTCGGCGGTGAAGGTCTGTCCGGCACCGGTCCGAAGGCCGGTGGCCCGCTGTACCTGTACCGCCTGCTCTCGACCCGTCCGACCGATGCGGTGGCCAAGCAGCTGCAGGGCGACGGCGCGCAGGCGGTGGCCCGTCCGGCCGAGGCGAGCAAGGCGCTGGATGCGCTGACCCAGTGGGCTGGCCAGAACGAGCCGGCGCTGGCCGCGCTGATCGCAGGTTATACCGAGCTGTCGCAGGGCTACACCGTGCAAGTGCTGACCGGCCCGACCGGCGAGCGCAACACCTACAGCCTGCTGCCGCGCGAACACGTGCTGTGCCTGGCCGAGGAACGTGCCGATCTGCTGGCCCAACTGGCCGCCGTGCTGTCCGTGGGCAGCCGCGCGCTGGTCCTGCAGGCGCAGAGCGAGCTGGTCACCAGCCTGCCGAAGGAAGTCCAGAAGCGCATCGACCTGATCGCCGACTGGGCCGCCACCGACAGCGCCTTCGACGCCATCCTGCACCACGGCGACTCCGATCAGCTGCGTGCGGTCTGCGAGCAGGCCTCCAAGCGCAAGGGCGCCATCGTTGGCGTTACCGGGCTGAATCGTGGGGAAACCGACATTCCGCTGGAGCGCCTGCTGATCGAGCGTGCCCTGAGCGTCAACACCGCCGCTGCCGGCGGCAACGCCAGCCTGATGACCATCGGCTGACGCCTGCGCCGGGAGCGCGCCGCAGCGGCGCGCTTCCGGCGGTTTTTCGGCCATCGCTCGATGGCCATCCGGCCTGCCAGCCTTAGGGTGGAGCTATCCGCTCCGGGCAGTCCGCTTCCCTCGCGCAGTCGCGCACTCCGTATCGGGCCGAGCGCCCGGCACAACGGCGAAGCTACCCGCTTCGCCGTTTTTCTTTCGAATGCTTTCCTGGTTCGCCGGTGCTCCCTGTGGCCGCGCGCTCTGTCCACGATGGGCTTCCAGTTCATGCCGCGGGTGCAGGCCATGGTTCGCGAGCAAGCTCGCTCCTACGAAGAGCGGGTCAGTGCATGCCTGTAGGAGCGAGCTTGCTCGCGAACCGGGGTGATGGCGATCAGATGGGAGAAAATGTGCTGGCGAGGCTGGCGCGACTCAAGCTGCAGAGCCCAGCGGCTCCCGACGGATAAGCTCACGCAGCGCCCTGCGCTCGGCCGGCGGGGTCGCCGCGCGGTGCAGGGCGAGGCTGCCGTCGGCTTCGGTGACCGCGATCTGGGTTTCGAACTGCAGTTGCAGTTCGTCCAGGGTGATGTAGGTGATGCGGTAGGCCTCGTCGATGCGGTTCATGATCGGCAACTCGATGTAGGAGGGCCGCAGGCCCGATGGCGGAATATTCGCGCCGGTTGGGCTAGGGTTGAAGTGAATAGCCGTGATGGTGAACATCACGGCTGGCGATGGTGTCGGCGAGATTTTCCGGCACTTGTCATGCAGGACGGGTATCCTGCGCGGGCGTGTCCAGACGGCCACGCTGACCTACAACTGGAGCAGTGACATGAGCCGCGACAAGCAGCTTTTCCCGGACGACGAAATCGGTGACGCCCTGTGGGCCCTGCAGGAGGACGGTGAGGACCTTTCCGTCGAGCACGAGGTAGAGTTCGCGGTGATCTTCCCGGACGAACAGTCCGCCCTGGACTTCGCCATCATGCTGCTGCAGAACGGGCAGAAAGTGGCCTACTCGGAATACGACGGCAATGACCAGCTGCCCTGGCAGGTCCTGGCCTACCCGGTGATGGAGCTCAGCCACGAGCACATCAGCGGCTATGCCGCGCTGCTGTCCGAGCACTCCGCCGACCTGGGCGGCCAGCTGGACGGCTGGTCGGCGCTCTGAGCGGCCGGCTCGTCATGAAAAATGGCGCTTTCGCAGGCTGCGTGAAAACGCACTGACTGCACGCCAGGCCAACGCCCCGACAGGTTCGGGGCGTTGGTGTTTCTGGGGGATGGAAAAGCCGTGACTAGCTGCCGTGCAGCAACAGGAGTCCCCACAGCACCAGCAATACCCCCGACGTGCGGCTGAGCCAGGTGCCGCCGGGCAGATACTTCTCCAGCAGCACGTAGGCGCCAATCAAGGCGACCCAAAGCAGGTTCATCAGTCCCACGACGAACAGCACCCCCATCAACGCCCAGCAGCAGCCCAGGCAATACAGTCCATGGGCCAGCCCCATGCGCCATGCACCGGACGGGCCGGGCCGCCAGTAAGCCAGCAGGAACTGCAGGGGAGACTGGCAGCGGCGCAGACAGGCGCGTTTGGCGGGCAGGAACTGATAGAAGCCGGCGCCCAGCAGGAATGCCGTTCCCAGCCATGGCTTCTGGCTGCGCATTTCCATGCCGAGCAGGGCCCGTTGGTCCAGCAGCCATTGCAGCAGCGTGGCGGCCAGGCTGAACCCGCCCCAGACCAGCAGATAGGCGCCGCAGAAGAGCAGCAGCGCCAGGTTTCGCTGGTCGGCGGGGAGCCGTCGGCGAATGCTGTGCTGATAAAGGAGGAACATCGGCGTGGCGCTGGGGAGCATCATGCCGATCATCATGATGCTCCACATGGCGAACATCAGCAGGGCATCGCGGAGCGTCCATGGCATCGACATGCCTTCCATGGCCATCTCCAGCATGCCCCCGGGAGCGGCCATGCGCCGTGCGAGGTCCAGCAGGAGCAGCCATGCGACCAGGGTAAGGGCGGACAACAGCAACGCCAGCAATGCCGATTGCCGGCTCAACCACCTGGACGCAGCACGGGGGCCGGAGCTGGACTCCGACACCGTCAGCGCACCACGCCCTGTCCCGTGAAGCGCAGGTGGGCGAAGTGGCCGTGACCGCCTTTCGAGCTGATCCTGATGCCGCCCTGTGCGTCGAAGCTGCCGCTGCCCATTTCCGCCTCGGTGAATTCGAAGCCATCGGGAAGCGTCAGGCGGGCCCGCTGCGGCTCTCCGGTCACCGGGTTGCGAATCGGTTCGCCGGTAACCTCGAGCACGTCCGGGATGCGGATGTGCGCGCTGCGCTCATCGACGTCGATCGTCAATTCGATAGGGACGAAGCGGGGCTCGAGGACTTCGGACAGGGTGCTGCTGAATACCTGGAACACCGTAGCGCCCGGCACGGTTTCCGCGCCCGACAGAATGGTCAGCAGGGCTGCGCGTTGCTCCGGGGTGGCGCGCTCTTCGATGAAGACCTGGCAGCGGCCATTGCCTTCATGGATGGCGCCGGGCCAGGCGAAGGTACCGACCCAGCAGAGCCCATCGAGGACCTGGCCCTCGAAATGGCCCTTGTCGACTCGCATGCTCACCACCGCTTCGCACTTGCCGTGGGTCGGGGGCGAGCTGAATTGGCAGGGGCAACCCCAGTTGCAGTTACAGGACGCAAACTCGACGCCTTCGAGGCGCCAGTCAGCCATGGCCATGGCTCACCTCCTCATCTATTGATCTGAACCGGAAACTGCCCTCATTAATTAACGCTAGCAGACACCCTGCGCGCCGAAGGGACTGCCGACCGGGGGTGCAGAGTGAGGCCGCCGTCGGTTGCCGGTCATGCAGGCGCCTGGCGGCGATAACCGGACTGACGGCCAGAAAGGAGGCCTATCGTGGTGTTGCTGGAGGGCTCCGCCAGCTCCGGGCGGCGCTCTGGAGCCTGCCACTGCGCCTCAGGCAGCACCGGTATGGCTACGAGAGCGCCAGTCCGAAGCCTGTACGGCCAATCGCCCGGGCAGGCGAGCCTGCCGTCACTCCGGCAGCGGCTGCTTGCGTGCCACCTGCCGTAGCGCCTGCTCGTAATAGTCCACGCTCTGTGCGCCGGAGATCAGTTGGCGGCCATTGAGGATCACCGCCGGTACGGCGTGGATGCCGCGGTTGGTGTAGAAGTCTTCTTCGGCCACCACTGCGTCGGCATAGGCGTCGCTGTCGAGGATTTCCCGTGCCCGGACGGCGTCCAGGCCAACGCTGACGGCTACGTCCAGCAGTTCCTCCGCATCGCTCGGGTCGCGGCCCTCGCCGAAGTAGGCGTGCAGCAGGGCCTGCTTGAGGGCGACGTCGCGGTGTGATTCCGCCGCCCAGTGCAGCAGGCGGTGGGCATCGAAGGTGTTGTAGATGCGGTTGCGCTTCTTCAGGTCGAAGTGCATGCCGACTTCCTCGCCCAGGGTGCGCAGGTGTTCCTGGTTGCGGGCAATTTCTTCGGCGCTGCTGCCGTACTTGCGCTGCAGGTGCTCCACCAGGTCCTCGCCTTCGGCGGGCATGTCCGCGTTGAGCTCGAAAGGCTTGATGTGCAGTTCCACGGTCAGCTCGCCGTCCACGCGGCGGATGGCTTCCAGCAGGCCGTTGAGGCCAATGGCGCACCAGGGGCAGACCACGTCGGAGACGAAATCTATGGTGATGCTGTCGCTCACGGTGGCGATCTCCGGCAATTGGGAATGGTTCAAGGATGGACCCGGAAGGGTGGTTCGATCCAGTGGCGGAGTTGCCGGGTCGGAATATTATCTAATGTTGATTCTCTGAATGAATCGTAAGGTATTGTATTTAAATAAATTAAATTTCTTGATAAATGACTTTAACTAGGCCGGTTCTCCGGGGCCTCATCGACAGGAGGAAAAGCCCCTGGATTCTGGCCTTCTGACGTGGTTTGGCTGGCGGAGTGCGCGGGGCATTCATCAAGTTGTACATCATGTTATATCTATAACTATATGATTTATAAAGGATAATATTTACTGGCTTCAGCGGTGTCGACGATGGGCGCTCACCGACGGTTCCAGGCGGCGCGGTCTGTTCCCCGGAGGTGATGGCCGCCGCTGGCGAAAGCCGACGGGACGAGTGGCGATGGCACCCCGTCGGGCGCGCCGGTGACCTTGTGTGTCTCCCTCGAACTGGCGATACGGCTCCGCCAAGGCTGTGGGGGCGCCTGCGCAGCGGTCGTTGAACGTCGTGCCTACGCAGCCGGTCGGACGGTCGCAGCCGCCGCGTCGCGATACTGGAATTGCCACGAAGACGCGCTACCTTGAGCCTGTTGTGCGCAGAGTTTTTTCGTTGCGCACCGCTCCCCGCCGTCCCCGCGCAGGCAACGGATCCGCAGCTGCAGGCCCGGCAGTCAACCAGCAGATACGGAGCACGCCATGGCTCGCACCACGCCCATCGAGCTTTACCGCAATATCGGCATCGTCGCCCACGTCGACGCCGGCAAGACCACCACCACCGAGCGCATCCTGTTTTACACCGGGGTGAACCACAAGATGGGTGAAGTGCACGACGGCGCGGCGACCATGGACTGGATGGTGCAGGAGCAGGAACGCGGCATCACCATCACCTCGGCGGCGACCACGGCCTTCTGGCAGGGGTCCACCAAGCAGTACGGCCACAAGTTCCGCTTCAACATCATCGACACCCCCGGCCACGTGGATTTCACCATCGAGGTGGAACGCTCCCTGCGCGTGCTCGACGGCGCGGTGGTGGTATTCAGCGGCGCCGACGGCGTCGAGCCGCAATCCGAGACCGTGTGGCGCCAGGCCAACAAGTACCACGTGCCGCGCCTGGCCTACGTGAACAAGATGGACCGCCAGGGCGCCGACTTCCTGCGGGTGGTCAAGCAGATCCAGCAGCGCCTGGGCCACAACCCGGTGCCGATCCAGCTGGCCATCGGCGCGGAAGAGAACTTCGCCGGGCAGATCGACCTGTTGAGGATGAAGGCCATCCTCTGGAATGACGCCGACCAGGGCACCAGCTACACCGAGGAGCCGATTCCCGCCGAGCTGCAGGCGCTGGCGGAGGAATGGCGCGCGCACATGATCGAAGCCGCCGCCGAGGCCAACGAGGAACTGATGAACAAGTACCTCGAAGGCGAGGAACTGAGCGTCGAGGAAATCAAGGCCGGCCTGCGCCAGCGTACCCTGGCCAATGAGATCGTCCCGGCGGTGCTGGGCTCCTCGTTCAAGAACAAGGGCGTGCCGCTGGTGCTCGATGCGGTGATCGACTACCTGCCGGCGCCGTCGGAAATCCCGGCGATCAAGGGCACCCACCCGGACGACGAGGAGAAGCACGACGAACGCCACGCCGACGACAGCGAGCCGTTCTCGTCCCTGGCCTTCAAGATCGCCACCGACCCCTTCGTCGGCACCCTGACCTTCACCCGTGTCTATTCCGGCGTGCTCTCCAGTGGCGACGCCGTGCTCAACTCAGTGAAGGGCAAGAAGGAGCGTGTCGGGCGGATGGTGCAGATGCACGCCAACCAGCGAGTGGAAATCAAGGAATGCCGCGCCGGCGACATCGCCGCGCTGATCGGCATGAAGGACGTCACCACCGGCGACACTCTGTGTTCCATCGACAAGCCGATCATCCTCGAACGCATGGACTTCCCCGATCCGGTGATCTCGGTGGCGGTGGAGCCCAAGACCAAGGCCGACCAGGAGAAGATGGGCATCGCCCTGTCCAAGCTGGCCCAGGAAGACCCGTCGTTCCGCGTGAAGACCGACGAGGAGACCGGACAGACCATCATTTCCGGCATGGGCGAGCTGCACCTGGACATCATCGTCGACCGTATGCGCCGCGAGTTCAACGTCGAGGCCAACATCGGCAAGCCGCAGGTGGCCTACCGCGAGGCGATCCGCAAGAAGTGCGAGATCGAGGGCAAGTTCGTCCGCCAGTCCGGCGGTCGCGGCCAGTTCGGCCATTGCTGGATTCGCTTCGAGCCGGGCGAGGAAGGCAAGGACGGCCTGGAGTTCGTCAACGAGGTGGTGGGCGGCGTGATCCCCCGCGAGTTCATCCCGGCGATCCAGAAGGGCATCGAGGAACAGATGCAGAACGGCGTGCTCGCCGGCTACCCGCTGATTGGCCTGAAGGCCTCGGTGTTCGACGGTTCCTACCACGACGTGGACTCCAGCGAGATGGCGTTCAAGATCGCCGCGTCCATGGCCACCAAGCAGCTCTCGCAGAAGGGCGGCGCGGTGCTGCTGGAGCCGGTGATGAAGGTCGAGGTGGTGACGCCGGAGGACTACATGGGCGACGTGATGGGTGACCTCAACCGCCGGCGCGGCCTGATCCAGGGCATGGAGGACACGCCGGCGGGCAAGGTGATCCGCGCCGAGGTGCCGCTGGGCGAGATGTTCGGCTATGCCACGGACGTGCGCTCGATGTCGCAAGGGCGGGCGAGCTACTCGATGGAGTTCACCAAGTACGCCGAGGCGCCGGCGAATATCGCCGAGGCGATCATCAAGAAGGCCAACGGGTGACAGTGGCGGAATGAACGACGGCGCCCGAGGGCGCCGTTGTTTTTTGCGTGGATTGGCTCTCGTAGAAGCAACTGTCTTCTGCTGGGATATCTGTGCCAATGCTTGCCCTCACCCCAGCCCTCTCCCAAAGGGAGAGGGGGCAGATCGTGCCGACTGACGTCGAGGTTTCATCCTGTACCGAACGGTCCCCTCTCCCGCTTGCGGGAGAGGGTTAGGGTGAGGGGCTCTTGATCTCGTAGGAGCGACGGGGGCGCCTAGCTCTTGTCCGCAATGCTCTTCGCCGGGCGTATAACGTTCGACGTTATACGCCGTCTGACCTTGGCCCCAGAGCGCTCCGAGGTCGACCTTGGCGTCAGTCCCGAGACCAGGCGTATCGGCGTACAACCGCGAACGGTTGTATGCCCTACGACCGATACAGCACCGGCCGGCGCAGGTGCACGTAGCTGTACCCCTCGCGCGCCAGAGCGATGCGTTGCGGGTCCAGCTCGGCCACCAGCAGCTCCTCGCCATGCTTGGCCTGGGCCATCACCTGGCCGTCCGGTGCGACGACGCAGCTCAGGCCGCAGTATTCCAGCTCGCCTTCGTTGCCGACGTAGTTGGCGTAGGCGAGGAACACCTGGTTCTCGTAGGCGCGGGTGGGTACCAGCACCTGGGCGACGAATTCGTAGGGGCGCATGTTGGCCGTGGGCACCAGCACCAGGTCGGCGCCGGCCAGGGCCAGGGTGCGCACGGCCTCGGGGAATTCCACGTCGAAGCAGATCAGCAGGCCGATCTTCCAGCCGTCCAGCTCGAAGATCGCTGGCGGCGTATCGGAGGCGCTGAACTGGCTGCGGTCGAGGTCGCCGTAGAGGTGCGTCTTGCGGTAGTTGACGCGGCGTTCGCCCTGACGGTCGATCAGTTGCACGCTGTTGAAGATGGCGCCGCCAGCGTCGCGCTCGGGGTAGCCGTAGAGGATGCCGATCCTGTGCTGGCGGGCGACTTCGGCGATGCGGGCTGCCGAGGGGCCGTCGCTGGCTTCGGCCAGTTCGGCGACGCGTTTCGCGCCAATGTTGTAGCCGCTGAGGAACATTTCCGGCAGGACCAGCAGGTCCGCGCCGCTCTGCACCGCCTGGCGGGCAGCCTGTTCGAGGCGGCGCAGGTTGCCGGCGACGTCATCGGGGCCGGGGGGGCACTGGTATAGGGCCAGGTACATGGTGATCTCCTCGATAAGAGCCTGTTCAGAATCTGCTGCGCGTCGGCATAACTGCGTTAAAAAAAGGCTCGGACTGCTCATTTACAGCTCGTAAACTCCGCGTCCTCGCCTGTTTTTGCCTTGTTCTGCTCTAGCTCGCGAGATTCTGAACTGGCTCTGGCGCAGGCGGGATCGACAAAGTGTGCGCCTTCTGCCGATCCCGCGCGAGCCGGTCTTCAGTGGGCGGGGCTCAGTCCGGCAGCTCCATCGGGCCGAGTTCGGCGAAGCGGTCGCCCGGGCCGGGGTTCTCCGGATGGGTGGCGCCGCCGAAGTGCTTCATGATGCCCCACACGGCGTTGAGCGAGGTCTGCACCGCACCTTCCACCCAGGCCGGAGTCCAGGACACGTCGTCACCGGCGATGAAGATGCCGCGCTGCTCGGCCGGCATGTCGTCTTGCATGAAGTGCGCGTACATGCGCTGGTTGTAGCGGTAGTGGCCCGGCAGCGCACCCTTGAAGGCGCCGAGGAAGTGCGGGTCGGCTTCCCAGGAGACGGTGATGGGGTTGCCGATGACGTGGCTGGCGATGTCGACCTTCGGGTAGACCTTCTTCAGTGCGTCCAGGGCGAGCTGCACGCGCTTCTCCACCGGGTGCGGCAGCATCTTCATGGCGTCGCTCATCCAGGAGTAGGACAGGCAGATCACGCCCGGCTTGTCGTCGCCGTTGTCGAACAGGTAGGTGCCGCGGGTGAGACGGTCGGTGAGGGTCATGCTCATCACGTCGCGACCGGTTTCCGGGTCCTTGTCCTTCCAGAACGGACGGTCGACCATCACGAAGGTCTTCGAGGACTGCATGTAGCGGGTGCGGTCCAGGGCCATCCACATCTTCTGCGAGAACAGCGCTTCCTCGCACTCGATCTGGGTGGTCAGCAGCCAGGTCTGGCAGGTTGCCAGGACGGCGGCGTAGTGGCGGGTATCGCCCCAGTAATCAGTGACGGCAAAGGTGCCGTCGGCGGCGCGGGCGATCTTCTTCACGCCCGGACGCGGCGCGCCGTTGTGCAGGCTGGCCAGGGAGGTGCCGGCCGGCCAGTGCGCGCATTTCTCCGGCACGTGGCTCCAGATGCCGCGCGGCACCTGCTCGACGCCGCCAACCACGAGGTGCTGGTGGTCGTCGCAGTTGGTCATCACCACGCGGAAGATTTCCAGCATGGAGTTGGGGAAGTCCGAGTCCCAGCCGCCGGTGCCGAAGCCGACCTGGCCGAAGATTTCGCGGTGGCGGTAGGAGAGGCGGGAGAAGGCCTTGGAGGTGGCGACGAAGTCGTAGAAGGTGCGGTCGTCCCATTTCGGCACCAGCTCGTCCCACAGGGCCTTGAGCTTGACGGTGTCGCGCTCGCGGATGGCGTCCTGGATTTCGGAGAAGCGTGCGCCGTCTTCCAGGGCGTCGGCCCAGGCCTGGGCCACTTCGCGGAAGATTTCCGGCAGGTCAGCCATTTTTTCTGCGTAGTGGCTGGTGCCTTCCAGGTCGACCACGGTGCTGCCCGAAGCCGGGGTCAGCGGGTTGGGGAAGGGCCTGGTTTCCAGGCCGAGCTTGTCGACGTAGTGGTAGAAGGCGGTGCTGGACACCGGGAAGCGCATGCCGCCCAGCTCGGCGATGATGCCGTCGGCGCCTTCGAAGGTCTCCGAACGCAGGCGGCCGCCCATCTTCGAGGCCTCGTAGACCACGGGCTTCAGGCCCATCTTCATCAGTTCGTAGGCCGCCACCAGACCGGAGATCCCGGCGCCGACGATGGCCACTTCCTGGCCGTGCTTGTCGGCGGGGATGCTGCCCAGACCCGCGGGGTGTTCGATCCAGTCGTCGAAGGCGAAGGGGAAGTCCGGACCGAAGATGGTCACCGGTTTCTTGCCGGGGGTGTGGGGATGGCGGTTCTTGTGCATTGGAGGCTCCCGTTTGTTCGGCGTGCCGGTTTTGATCAACCAGCTTGGCAAGGCTTTTCGCGGCCCGCAGAGGCCAGTCGATGGATGGCGCGCGGGCAAAGAAATGGCGAGCCGCGGGGGCTCGCCTTGGCGCTCACTATTACAAAGGAAGTCGTTGAAATGAATCCGTTAATCTGCAGAATGCACAAGAGCTTTCAGGCAGATTGATAAGTCAAATGAACAAAACCACGAAAAACGCCGACGCCATGCTGCTCAACCTGCTGCGCGCCAACGCCCGCGAGTCGATTTCCGAGTTGGCGCGCAAGCTGGGCGTGTCGCGCTCGACGGTGCAGAGCCGGATCGAGCGACTGGAACAGCAGGGCATCATCAGCGGCTATTCGATCAAGGTGTCGGACAGCTACGCGCAGTCCCTGGTGCGCGCCCATGTGCTGGTGACGGCGCTGCCGAAACTGTCGCACCAGGTGGTGCAGGCGCTGGAGAAGATCGCGGAGGTGAAGACGCTGCATTCGGTGAGCGGCAACTTCGACATGATCGTGATCGTCGAGGCGCTGTCGATCCGCGACCTGGACGCGGTGCTGGACCGCATTGGCGCGCTGGACGGGGTGGAGCGGACCATGTCGTCGATCATTCTGTCGACGCGGATTGATCGCTGATGCGTAGGGCATACAACCGTTCGCGGTTGTATGCCCTGATCATCCGTCGACGCTGTGGTCGAGTTCGAAGCGCTCGGAGGCAGGTGTCCAGGTTGAAGGCCGTGCGGCCGGGAGCCGAGGTCAAACGGCGTAAAACGCTGAACGTTATACGCCCTACGGGGTGCACGCGATTCCGCGTCGGGCGGAGTTTTCGATTGGCCCCATTGGTCTGCCGGTATTGGCGGAAATTGGCTATTCGAAGCGGCGCCCCGCAGCGGTAACGTATCGCCATTCCCGCAGCCCGCGGACCCACTGGAGAAGATCATGAGTGCACGTATCGATTGGCCCAAGAAATCCCCTGACGCCTACAAGGCCATGCTCGGCCTGGAGCAGGCCCTGGAGAAATCCGGTCTGGAACTTCCGCTGCTGGAACTGGTGCGCCTGCGTGCCTCGCAGCTCAACGGTTGCGCCTATTGCATGAACATGCACGCCAACGATGCGCGCAAGGCCGGCGAGACCGAGGCGCGCCTGCAGACCCTGAGCGCCTGGCGCGAAACCCGCTTCTTCACCGAGCGCGAGCGCGCCGCGCTGGCCTGGACGGAAAGCCTGACCCTGCTGGCCGAGAAACACGCGCCGCAGGATCAGTTCGAGGCCCTGCGCGAGCATTTCAGCGAGGCGGAAATCGTCAGCCTGACCCTGGCGGTCGCCACCATCAACGCGTGGAACCGCTTTGGCGTGGGGATGGCGTTGGTGCCTTGAGCCGGGGCTAATGGAAGAGGGCGCCTTTTTCGTTTTGGCGGGGCCGGCCCGCATGGCGTAACGCTTTCGTAGGGGCGGACTCCGTCCGCGATCAGCCCCGCAGCAAGGTTCGTTCGCGAGCAAGCTCGCTCCTACGAAGAGCGCGCCGCAGTCTCCCTGTAGGAGCGAGCTTGCTCGCGAACCGCACGGCCCGGGGTTTGGGAGTCCGCTCCTACAGAATGCGAACGCTTCAGCGCTTGTAGAGAACCACCGCCGCCCGCAACTTGCTGCGACCAAACCGGCTCATCTGCTCGAATTCCCCGTGGCTTACCGGGATGTGCTGGCAGTCCAGTGGCTGGCGGTGCTTGCTGTGGTCGACGTCGGGGTCGTGCAGGAACACGAAGTCCTCGTCGCAGTCGGTGACCACCACCCAGTGCGGCGCCTTGGAGCGGGTCAGGCGGTAGCTGCTGATCAGCACCAGTGGCTGGCCGCCGGCCTCGAGCGCGCTGCCGATGTCCAGTTGGCTGACCAGCAGTTGCTCCACGTCGCTCTGCGCCAGTTCGTGGGCGAAGTCGTCATGTACCAGGCGCATCACATCGCGCTTTTCCTCGCTGCGTACGCCGTCGAGGAACAGCGGGCCATCCTCCGACAGTTGCAGCTGCACGCGAAATCCCCGGCGCCAGGCGGCCAGGGCCAGTCCCTGCGGGCTGCAGCCGCCGTGGCCGGCGGTCATATAGATAGTCGTAGCTTCGCGCCACAGGCGCAGTTCTTCGCGGCGCTCCAGCATCCGCTCGGGTTCCAGCGCACCCATGGCCATCAACAGGCAGGAGGGGCCGCAGGTGAACTCGGTGGTCTGGTGATAGAAGGGCACGTGCCGTGGCGCGTGGCCGCTGATCTTGCGGATGCGTTTCTCGAAACGCAGCGCTTCGCTATGGTCTTCGTAGTAGTCGCGCACCGTGGCGAAGGGGCGATAGCCGTTACGCTGGTAGAGGATGATGGCGCCGCGATTGTCCGGGCGGACTTCCAGGCGCATGTACGCACAGTCGTTTTCGATCGCATCCGCCTCGGCGCGGTCCAGCAGCTTCTGTCCCAGGCCGATGCCGCGGGCACGCTCGTCGAGGGCGATGGAGTACAGGCGGGCCAGGGAGGTGCCCTGGTGGAACAGCACCAGCACGTAGCCCAGCAGGCTGCGGTCGGCCTCGGCGACCACCAGCGAGGCATGGGCGCGGCTGATCATCCACTGGAAGTTGCGCCGCGACAGGCGGTCGTAATCGAAGCAGCGGTTTTCCAGCTCGACCAGGGCGTTCAGGTCGTCGACGGTGGCGGAGCGAAGTTGCAGGTTCATACCGGTAAGGATTCGTTAACCTGAAAGGAGCAGGTTGGTTTGCTGAACGGGCGCGAACGTACAGCCCGGCCACGCGGTCGAAGCAGCGTTCAGCGGAGTATTGTCCCTGGCTCAAGGCGCGGCAAGCGCTATCCCGAGTCTCCTGGAGGTGTCGTGAGCAAGCTGTTCATCATCGTCGAACGCAAGGAAGACTGGTCGTCCTACTACCCCAGTGAAGATGTGGTCAGCGCCCAGGAATACCTGGAGATGCCCATCGATGACGACAACGGCAAGCGCGTGCAGGTAATCAATCTGTGCCGCAACTACAAATATCTGGGCCACGGCTATTACTGCTCGCTGCTGGCCGAGGCGCGCGGGCACAAGGTGATTCCGTCGGTGCGCAGCATCAGCGAGCTGGCGAAGAAGTCCCTCTACAGCCTGGCCCTGGAAGACCTGGAAAAGACCCTCGACAAGGCGTTGGCCGACCACCCCTACGGCAACACCGACGGCTTCACCCTGACCCTGTACTTCGGCCGCACCGACATGGAGCCGCTGCAGGATCTGGCGCGCCAGCTGTTCGAGGCCTTTCCCTGTCCGCTGCTGCTGGTGGAGTTCCGCAAGAGCCGTGGCTGGCACATCGAAGGGGTGAAGCCGGGCAACATCCACAAGCTGCGCGACGACCAGGAAGACCTGTTCGCCAACGCGCTGGACAGCTTCAGCCGGCAGATCTGGCGCAAGCCGCGCTCGCGCAAGCAGTACCGTTATGACCTGGCGATCCTCCACGATCCGGAGGAGGCCTTCCCGCCGTCGGATGCCAAGGCGCTGAAGAACTTCATCCGTGTCGGCCGCAGCCTGGGCATAGACGTCGAGCTGATCGAGAGGAAGGACTACGCGCGGCTGGCCGAGTACGACGCGCTGCTGATCCGCGAGACCACCAGCGTCAGCGACCACACCTATCGCTTCGCCAAGAAGGCCGAGAGCGAGGGCATGGTGGTGATGGACGACCCGGTGTCGATCCTGCGCTGCACCAACAAGGTCTACCTGGCAGACCTGCTGCGCAGCCACAAGCTGGGGATGCCGGCCACCGAGATTCTCTACAAGGACAACCCGCAGGAGCTGGAAAAGGTCGGTGAGCGTTTGGGCTTCCCGCTGGTGCTGAAGATTCCCGACGGCAGCTTCTCCCGCGGGGTGATCAAGGTTTCCAACCAGGAGGAGTTGCTCAAGGCCAGCGCCGAGTTGTTCGAGCGCTCGGTGCTGCTGCTGGCCCAGGAATTCTTCTATACCGAATACGACTGGCGTATCGGCGTGCTCAACCAGAAGCCGATCTTCGCCTGCCAGTACTTCATGTCCAAGGGCCACTGGCAAATCTACGACCACAGCCCCGATGCGGCCGAGCTCAGCGGCGATTTCCGCACCATGGCGGTCCACGAAGCGCCGCGCAAGGTGGTGGAGCTGGCGGTGAAGACCGCCAACCTGATCGGCGATGGCCTGTACGGGGTGGACCTGAAGCAATCCGGCGATCGGGTGGTGGTCATCGAGGTGAACGACAACCCGAATATCGACTGCGGCGTGGAGGATGTTTATCTGGGCGACGACCTCTACAAGCTGGTGCTCGAGGAGTTCATTCGCCGACTGGAGATGAAGCGGCGCGGGCGTGGCTGGTGAGACCGTTTTGGCATTGACCTTATAGAAAAACGGTCGATGGACGCCGTCAAGATATTGCTAGCTTTACAATTTAGAGCGCCAAACAGCTGTTTTTAAAAGTTTTTCAAAAAAATGGCGCCAAGGAAGGGAGCATGCTTGAGGCGGCATCGAATCTTCGACGCCTGCTGGTGGTTGATCCTTGCGATGACTGTCGGCGGCTGTTGCCCGGGCTCCGGGCGGCAGGATGGGAGGTGGACAGCTGCGAGCTGGATGTAGCCGGCGAGCACAGCTGCGACGTCGGCTTGCTGCGTCTGCAGCCCGAGCACCTGGACCGCCCCGAATCGATCAAGGAGCTCATCAGCCGCAGCGGCACCGAATGGATTGCGGTGCTCAGTCCCGACATCTTGCCGATCCATGAGGTCGGCGATTTCGTCAGCGAATGGTTCTTCGACTTCCATACCTTGCCGTTCGACGTGGCGCGGGTGCAGGTTACCCTGGGCCGCGCCTTCGGCATGGCGCGCCTGCGTGGGCGCGGCGGTGCGCACAGTGACGAAGGGCGGCACGAGTTGCTCGGCGAAAGCCGCGAGGTGCGCGAATTGCGCAAGCTGCTGGCGAAGTTCGCGCCGACCGAGTCCCCCGTACTGATCCGTGGCGAGAGCGGCACCGGCAAGGAACTGGTGGCGCGCACCCTGCACCGCCTGTCGCGGCGAGCGGTGCGGCCGTTCGTGGCGATCAACTGCGGCTCGATCCCGGAGAACCTGATCCAGTCGGAGCTGTTCGGTCACGAGAAGGGCGCCTTCACCGGCGCGCACCAGCGCAAGATAGGCCGCTTCGAGCAGGCCAACGGCGGCACGCTGTTCCTCGATGAGGTGGGCGACCTGCCGCTGGAGCTGCAGGCCAACCTGCTGCGGGTGTTGCAGGAGAAACAGTTCGAGCGGGTCGGCGGCAGCCAGCCGATCGATGTCGACGTGCGGGTGCTGGCGGCGACCCACATCGATCTGGAGGCTGCTATCCGTGCGGGAACCTTTCGCGAGGACCTGTACTACCGGCTCAACGTCCTGCAGGTCTCGACCTCGCCGCTGCGCGACCGCAATGGCGACATGGCGTTGCTGGCCAATCACTTCGCCCACCTGTACAGCGTCGAAACCGGGCGCCGGCCACGGCGTTTTTCCGACGATGCCTTGGCGGCGATGGCGGAGCACGGCTGGCCCGGCAACGTGCGCGAGCTGGCCAACCGGGTGCGCCGGGGCCTGGTGCTGGCCGAGGGCCGGCAGATCGAGGCGCGCGACCTGGGGCTGGAGCGGCAGAAGGGCAAGCCCACGCACCAGCCGCTGGTGACGCTGGAAGAGTACAAGCTCGGCGCCGAGCGCCAGGCGATGTGCGATGCGCTGGCGCGGCATGGCGACAACCTCAGCGTGGCGGCGCGGATGCTGGGGATTTCCCGGCCGACGTTCTATCGGCTGCTGCACAAGCATCAGTTGCGCTAGGGCGGGGCGGCGAAGGCCGTTGCGCCGCAGAGGTTTTTCGACGCGGCTGATCGACCGCTTGCGGATGACTTCGAGGGCGTGCGGCTCTTCGTAGGAGCGAGCTTGCTCGCGAACCTCTCTGCACCGTGCCCGGACCATTCGCGAGCAAGCTCGCTCCTACAAGGGCTGAATTGCCACTGCGTAGGGCATCGGCGAGGTGGAAGGACGCCTCGTGACGGAACAAGGCGAAGGCCCCGGAATCGGGGCCTTCGTGTTTAGCTGAAGAAGTAATTGCCGGCGCAAACGCAGGCTGGGCAGCCAGCGTCAATGGGCTGCAAGTGGGTGTGCGGGGGGCCGCCACTGGCAGCCATGTAGACGCTTGCGCTATGGATGGCGGAGCCGTTCAGGTGGCCCTGAGCGTACAGGGCCTGGCTCTCCGCATCGCCGGTTTTATTGCTCCCGGGGCACAGCGGGGCGCTCCAGGTATTGGGATAGGTATCGCCATTGTGCTCGGAGATACCCGAGTTGCAGCCGTCAGTAGCGAAGGTCATGCCGGCTGATGCAAGTCCGGTCTTGATGGTGGCGTTGCTGACGGCGATGTTGCCAGTGCTGGGCTGCGTTGCGCTGCCAGCGGAAGTGGCGCGCTGACCGTAGAGAACGGGTGCCGCCTTGTGGTTTTTCTGTGGGTGACCGATGCCCGCGGTCATGATGACGAGGACGTGGCGGGTGGTGCGTTGCAACGAGTCCCCGAAGTAGGGAAGCGCAGGGGTGTTGCTGGCCTGCCGGCTATCGTCGTCAGCCACCCGCAGGGCGCCGTTGGAGGGGAAATCCTGGGCCACGGCCAACGGCAGTAGCGCAAGCGCGGCGCAGACACCCGCTGCCCATGACGAGCAGGTGGCGACTGTCCTTGCAATACGTCCCAACATGCCAGTGGCTCCTACGTGAAGCGCTGACCTGTATTCAGCGCTACCCAGGAGAAGCAGTTGCTGTGCCGAAATCGAGTTGCGTTGCAGAATCAGTGACTTGGAAAATTCGAACGGGGCTGCGGTGAAGCAACTGTTGCACCCTCATTACATCGCCGCCGGAGGGAAATCCCGGCGAGGGCTCTGGAACCGGGCTTGGATCATGGATGAATCAGTGGCTGTATCGCAGCTGAAACACAATGCTGTGCCGAGGCTGGCCTTTCCCGGTGCGCGGGTGTTGCGGGGGCGCTACCTGTTTCATCCGCTTGACACTTGGCCGCTGCTATTGGCTTTCCAGAGCGGTTGTCGCGTTGCATCGCCACGAGTCAGGCATTTTTCTCCGGCCGGCGAACGCAATCCTCCTCGGGTGGTCTGCTTCACGCGAGCGATGGTCTCGCCGGGGCCGGGTTGGCCGGGCCGCTGGCGGGATGAGAATTTTTCGTTAAATCCGTAGCAAGCCGCGGGCAATGCATTAGCATGCCGACGCCTTGTCGAGGTCCGTGTCACGGCCTCGTCGGCCGGCCCAGCCGGAATACATCATTAAAAAGCGAGCCATCGAGCCGCGCGGGGGAAGCGATATGGATTTGTGGAGTGCCTTCCAGGCATTCGTTCTCGGGGTGGTCGAGGGGCTGACGGAGTTCCTGCCAATCTCCAGTACCGGCCACCAGATCATCGTGGCGGACGTCATCGGCTTCGGCGGCGAACGCGCACAAGCCTTCAACATCATCATTCAGCTGGCCGCCATCCTGGCGGTGGTCTGGGAGTTCCGCCGCAAGATCCTCGACGTCGTCGTCGGCCTTCCGACCCAGGCGCGGGCCCAGCGCTTCACCGTCAACCTGCTGATCGCTTTCGCACCCGCCGTGGTCCTGGGCGTGGCCTTCGCCGACATGATCCATCACTACCTGTTCAACCCCATCACCGTCGCCGTGGCGCTGGTCATCGGTGGCGTGGTGATCCTCTGGGCGGAAGGCCGCGAGCATCGCGTCCGCGCCGAAACGGTGGACGACATGACCTGGAAGGATGCCCTCAAGGTCGGCTGCGCCCAGTGCCTGGCGCTGGTGCCCGGCACCTCGCGCTCCGGCGCCACCATCATCGGCGGCCTGCTGTTCGGGCTGTCGCGCAAGGCGGCCACCGAGTTTTCCTTCTTCCTGGCGATGCCGACCATGGTCGGCGCGGCGGTCTACTCGGGCTACAAGTACCGCCATCTGTTCCAGCACGACGATCTGCCGGTATTCGCCATCGGTTTCGTGACCTCCTTCATCTTCGCCATGATCGCCGTGCGCGGGCTGCTGAAGTTCATCGCCAGCCACAGCTATGCGGCCTTCGCCTGGTACCGCATCGCCTTCGGCCTGCTGATCCTGGCGACCTGGCAATTCGGCCTGATCGACTGGAGCAGCGCCAAGCCCTGAGTCTGATAGCGATGGAAAAGAACGGCATCATCAGCCGCTGGGACGATGACAAGGGCTTCGGCTTCATCCGTCCGCAATCCGGTGGCGAGGAACTCTTCCTGCACATTTCGGCATTTCGCGGCGACCGCCGTCCGCAGAGTGGCGACCAGGTGTGCTACGTCGCGGGTAGCGACAAGCAGGGCCGGCCGCGCGCGGAACACGCGCGCCTGGCCGGCCTTGCCATCGACATGCCCGATATCCGTCGCAAGCCGGGGGCGCCTGCGACCCGTGAGCGGGCACGCAGCGGGCGAGAAGTGGCTTTCCCGACGCCGCCCCGGCGCTCCATCGGCCGCGTCCTGCTGCTGTTGGCGGTGCTGCTGGCGCTGCCGGTCACTGGCGCGGTGGTGTGGCTGAAGGACGGCTATTTTGCCTGGTTCCTGCTGCTCTATCCGCTGTTCAGCGTGCTGGCATTCTTCGCCTACTGGCGGGACAAGCGCAGCGCCGAGCGGGACGCGTGGCGCACCCCCGAGCAGAGCCTGCACCTGCTGGAGCTGCTGGGCGGCTGGCCGGGCGCTTTGCTTGCCCAGCAGCTGTTCCGCCACAAGACCCGCAAGCTGTCGTTCCAGCTGGTGTTCTGGGCGATTGTCCTGGTCCACCAGCTGTTCTGGATCGACTGGCTCAGCGGCGGGCGCCTGCTGGGCTGGGTCGGTGTGCTGATGGGGCTGGGGCAGGGCGCGTCATAACGGCGAGTCGTCCTTCGAGAATTCCTCTGCCAGATAGTCCAGCAGCGCCCGCACCGCCGGCAGAACGCCGCGCCGGTGCGGATACACCGCCTGCAGATTGGCTTCGGGCTCGCGCCACTCCGGCAGCACGCGCACCAGGCGGCCGTCCGCCAGTTCTTCGATGCAGTAGTAGTTCGGCAGCACGGTCACGCCCAGCCCGGCCAGGGCGACGTTCTTGCGCAGGTTGAAGTCTTCCGCCGCCAGGCGAGCTTCCAGCGCCAGCTCGCAGACGTCCCCCTGCGGTCCGATCAGTTTCATGTGCACCTTGCGGTCACTCTCGATTGCGCCGAGGACGGGCAGGCTGGCCAGGTCTTCCGGGTGAGTCAGTTGCCGCCCCTGCAGTAGCGCGGGCGCCGCCACCAGAACCGCCTTCGCGGGGCGCAGGCGGCGGGACACCAGTGACAAGTCTTCATCGCCCGGCGCGCGAACGCGCAGGGCCACGTCCACGCCCTCGTTGAGCAGGTCGACGCGACGGTTGGTCAGCAGCAACTCCAGGTTCACCTGCGGATAGGCCGCCAGGAATCCGGGCAGCATCTCGTTGAGCGAGGTTTCCGCCATGGCGACCGGGCAGGACAGCTTCACCCGCCCGCGCGGCTCGGCGCTGAGGTGGGCGGCCACTTCATCGGCCATTTCCGCCTCCACCAGCATGGCCTGGCAGTGCCGGTAATAGCGCTCGCCCAGGTCGGTGAGCGCCAGCTTGCGGGTGGTGCGCTGCAGCAGGCGCACGTTCAGGCGCGCTTCCAGCTCCGCCACGCGCCGCGACAGGCGCGACTTCGGCAGCCCCAGCAGGCGGCCGGCGGCGGCGAACCCTCCGCACTCCACTACTTTGGCGAAATAGAAGAGGTCATTGAGGTCCTGCATGGGATTGTCCTGCTGATGAGACGAATCATCACATTTTTGCCGACTTATCGATGATTGGCTACATGCGTAGTCTTGCCTCCAACGACGAATTACTCCCGCCAGCCACCTGGCTAACCCGTTTGGAGAACTCACACATGAAACTTCTGCATATCGATTCCAGCATCCTCGGCGACAACTCCGCTTCCCGTCAGCTCAGCGCCGAACTGGTTGCCGCCTGGGTTGCCGCCGAGCCGGGCGTCCAAGTCACCTACCGTGACCTGGCTGCCGACGCCATCAGCCACCTGTCTTCCGCCAGCCTGGTCGCCGCCGGCACCCCGGCCGAACTGCGCGACGCCGCGCAGAAGCACGAAGCTGCCCTGGGCGAAACCAGCATCGAAGAGTTCCTGGCTGCCGACGCCATCGTCATCGGCGCGCCGATGTACAACTTCTCCGTGCCCAGCCAGCTGAAGGCGTGGATCGACCGCATCGCCGTCGCCGGCAAGACCTTCCGCTACACCGAAAGCGGCCCGGTCGGCCTGGCCGGTGGCAAGAAGGTGATCATCGTTTCCACCGCCGGTGGCATCCATGCTGGCCAGCCGACCGGTGTCGCCCACGAGAACTACCTGCAACTGGTGCTGAATTTCCTCGGCATCACCGACATCGAAGTGGTGCGCGCCGAAGGCCTGGCCTACGGTGACGAGCCGCGCCGCAATGCCATCGCCGGCGCCCAGGCAAGCATCGCCAGCCAGTTCGCTGCCGCCTGATCGCAACACGCTCAAGGAAAAGCCCCGCCTGGCGGGGCTTTTTCATTTCCGGCTTTTGAGCGAGGAGACCGTTCATCTGTCGATCCCGGTGGCTCCGGGCTGGCGCGTAGTATGCAAGGAATCTCCCAGGCGGCGCCCGAAGCCCCGCATTCTGTGCGGTGTAGGTCCGTGGCGCCTGAGCGGGATGCGCATCGGGGCGGACTGCACCATGGCGAGGCGTCTGTTTTGGTTTCTATTGCTCGTTACCTTCAGTAGCGGAGCCTGGGCGGTGTCGGGCTGGAATGTGGGCTTTCATCGCCTGCAGGTGAGCGATCCGCTGGATATGGAGCCGATGAAGGCCATCGCCTTCTACCCCACGCGCGCGCCGGAACGGCCGCTGCACCTGGGTAATTACATCCTCGACGTCGCCTATGAAGGCAAGACTGCCAATGGCCATTTCCCGATGCTGGTCATGTCCCACGGCAACTACGGCACTCCACTGGCGCACCGTGACTTGATCGAGGCGCTGGTGCGCAAGGGCTTCGTCGTGGTGGCGCTGCTGCACCCCGGCGACAACCTGCACGACCACAGTCGCCTGGGCGCCCTGAGCAATCTCTATGGCCGGCCGCTGCAGGTCTCGGAAACCATCAGCGCGGCGCTGCTCGACCCCGAGGTGGCGGGCGTTGTCGATCCACGCAAGATCGGCGTGATCGGCTATTCCGCCGGCGGCGAGACGGCGCTGATCCTTGCCGGCGCGCAGCCGAGCCTGGATCGACTGATCAAGTACTGCCAGAGATACCCGGACGACGCCGATGCCTGCAGCGACAAGGGCAAACTGCGCGCCGATCGCAGTGACCTGGTGCCGATGGCCGACCCCCGGGTCGGCGCCTTGCTGCTGTTGGCGCCGTTGAGCCTGATGTATGGCGCCCACGAGCTGGAAGACGTGCAGGTGCCGGTGCTGCTCTACACCGGCAACCAGGACCAGATCCTCAAGTGGCAGAAGAATGCCGGCGCCCTGGCACGCAAGCTGCCGCAGCAGCCGGACCTGCGGGTGCTCGATGGGGCGGGGCACTTCGTGTTCATGTCGCCCTGTTCCGAGGAAGAGCTTGAGGCTACGCCGGACCTTTGCACCGACAACCAGGGGCTGGACCGCAAGGCCATCCACCGCGACCTCGCGGCCTCGGCGGCGGAGTTCTTCGACGTGAGCCTGGGCAGCGCGACGATGCAGACGTCGGGGCGGTAATCCATTCGTATGCTCCGGCGCGCTTTTCGTAGGAGCGAGCTTGCTCGCGAACAAGCGCCTCTGCGGAGTTGAGTTCGCGAGCAAGCTCGCTCCTACAAGAGCAGAGCAAAAAAAAGCCCCGCACTGGCGGGGCTTTTTCATCGCGACGGGGGAGTGATCAGACGACCACGCCCTGGCTGCGTAGGTAGTCGTCGTAGGTGCCGCTGAAATCGGTCACGCCGTTCTCCGACAGCTCGATGATGCGGGTGGCCAGGGAGGAGACGAACTCGCGGTCGTGGCTGACGAAAATCAGGGTGCCCGGGTAGTTCTCCAGCGCGAGGTTGAGCGACTCGATGGATTCCATGTCCAGGTGGTTGGTCGGCTCGTCCATCACCAGTACGTTGGGGCGCTTCAGGATCAGCTTGCCGAACAGCATGCGACCCTGCTCGCCACCGGAGATGACCTTCACCGACTTCTTGATGTCGTCGTTGGAGAACAGCATGCGGCCGAGGGTGCCGCGCACCAGCTGCTCGCCGCCCTGGGTCCACTGGGCCATCCAGTCGAACAGGTTGTAATCGTCCTCGAAGTCCTCGGCGTGGTCCTGGGCGAAGTAGCCCACGTCCGCGCTGTCGGTCCACTTCACTTCGCCGTGGGTGGGCGCCATGTCGCCGACCAGGGTGCGCAGCAGTGTGGTCTTGCCGATACCGTTCGGGCCGATGATGGCGATGCGTTCGCCAGCTTCCACCTGCATGCTCAGATTCTTGAACAGCGAGGTGCCGTCGAAGCCCTGGCTGACTTTCTCCAGGGTCACGGCCTGGCGGTGCAGCTTTTTGTGCTGCTCGAAGCGGATGAACGGGCTAACGCGGCTGGACGGCTTGACCTCTTCCAGCTGGATCTTGTCGATCTGGCGCGCGCGGCTGGTGGCCTGCTTGGCCTTGGAGGCGTTGGCCGAGAAGCGGCTGACGAAGGTCTGCAGCTCGGCGATCTGGGCTTTCTTCTTGGCGTTGTCCGACAGCAGGCGCTCGCGGGCCTGTTCGGCCGCGGTCATGTACTCGTCGTAGTTGCCCGGGAACAGGCGCAGCTCGCCGTAGTCCAGGTCCGCCATGTGGGTGCAGACGCTGTTCAGGAAGTGACGGTCGTGGGAAATGATGATCATGGTGCTGTTGCGCGCCGTGATGACGTTTTCCAGCCAGCGGATGGTGTTGATGTCCAGGTGGTTGGTCGGTTCGTCGAGCAGCAGCAGGTCCGGATCGGAGAACAGCGCCTGGGCCAGCAGCACGCGCAGCTTCCAGCCCGGAGCGACGGCGCTCATCGGGCCGAAGTGCTGTTCCAGCGGAATGCCGAGGCCCAGCAGCAGCTCGCCGGCGCGGGATTCAGCGGTATAACCGTCGAACTCGGCGAACTGGACTTCCAGCTCGGCCACGGCCATGCCGTCTTCCTCGCTCATTTCCGGCAGGGAGTAGATGCGGTCGCGCTCGGCCTTGACCTTCCACAGCTCCTCGTGGCCCATGATCACGGTGTCGATCACGGTGAAGTCTTCATAGGCGAACTGGTCCTGGCGCAGCTTGCCCAGGCGCACGCCGTTCTCCAGCATCACCTGGCCGCTGGAAGGTTCCAGCTCACCGCCGAGGATCTTCATGAAGGTCGACTTGCCGCAACCATTGGCGCCGATCAGGCCATAGCGGTTGCCGTTGCCGAACTTGACGGAAACGTTTTCGAACAGCGGCTTGGCGCCGAACTGCATGGTGATATTGGCGGTGGAGATCAACTGGGTAACCTTTGGCTGGACATGGTGCGCGCCGGGCGCGGGCGTGCGGGGAGGGCGCTGCGGTCGAGCGGATCGAGGCGCGCCTGGCAAAGCCGCCTATTATGCCACAGAGGGTCGGCTCCTTGCATGCCGTACGCCTGAAGCGCCCATTCTGCGGGGGCAGGGGAGTAACGAGGCAGTTGAAACCCCCCATTGTCCTGCCTCAGAATCCGGGTGTTCAGAATTCTGGTGGGGGCTGTATGAAAATCCTTAACGCGCAAAACTCGCTCAAGCAGTACCTGGAGCAGGTCAGCGACAAACTGATCACCGTTGTCTCGGCCTCCGCCAGTGAAACCGAGTCGCTGGTCGAGACCCTGGTGGAGAACGGCAACAAGGTCGATCTGCTGGTCGGCACCATCAATTCCTTCACCTCGCCGGAGTTCATCGACTTCTGCGTGCGCGACACCGGCGCGAACGTGACCCTGCATGTGGACTTCCGCGCGCAGAACAGCGTGCACTGGAAGCTGATCCTGGTCGAACCGGACGTGGTGATCCTGGGGAGCTCCAACTTCACCGAGATCGGCCTGAGCCTGACCCGCGACACCTGCACCGTCATCGAAGACGCTGCGCTGTATGCCGACTACCTGGCCCGCGCAGCGGCGATCAAGGGTGTCGAAGGCGTGATGCTGGGCGAGGACAGCCCGGCCTTCGACGAGGCGCTGGAAGAGTACCGCCAGAGCCACCGCCGCATGCAGGCGAGCCTGGCGCGCGGCGCGCAGTACCTGGACGGCGAGAGCTGGCTGGGCGATGAGACCAACCAGAGCATTCCGCTGTTCATCTGGTACAGCGATCATTCCGATGATTCTGAGGAAAAAGCCGAGGCCTTCCTGCGGGCCAGCAGTGATGGCGTGGACTGGGACGACGTGCGCGAGTTCTTCACCTATGAATGCGCCGAGGGCGTGCTGCCCTACGAAGAGGGCGACATGGTGCTGACTGCGCGCTGCAACGGTACGAACATCGGCTTCTACACCTTCGACCGCATCCTCTACCGCAACGGCACCTACTACATCTACTCGTACCGCAAGAAGCGCTACACCCAGCCGTTCAAGCTGGAAGACGCCAAGGAGCGCCTGAAGGAAGTGATTCCGGAGTGGTACGAGGAAATGCGCACCTCGCTCAACCGCCACGACATCAACAGCGTGGTGCGCTGACTTCCGCCGTTCATCGGCCGGCGTCGCCGCGCCCCTCGGGTCTGCGGTGGACGACTTGGCTTTTTTCTCCGGGCTGACTAGCCTTCTGCCAGTATCCCGGCGTCGACGGGCGCCGTTGGTCGACTTCGACGGAAAGCTGGCAGGAGGCAATGGAGCATGCCCAATCTCCCTATCGATCAAGTCCCCCCACGTCGCCGCATGCGCTGGCATTGGCGCCTGGTGACCCTGAAGGTCTACATCCTGTCGATCTTCCTGCTGGCCTGCATGCTGGGCGGCAGTGCGATGCTCTTCCTCAATACCCTGAATGAAACACTGGAACCGGGCCTGCGCCTGGGCTTCCTGGCAGCCGGCGTGCTGATCCTGCTCCTGTGCCGTCCTATCCTGCGCATGTCGCTGCCGCCGCTGAGCCCTGCGCGCTCGCGCGGCCTGGAATGAAAAACGCCCCGTGGCATCGCTGCCACGGGGCGTCTTGCATCAAGCGTCGATCAGCGCATCAGAAGATGTTGACCGGGTACTCGACGAATACGCGGACTTCGTTGCCGTCGTCGTTGTAGGAGCGGGCATCGTTCGAAACGCGTACCCAGGAGCCGCGCAGCTTGACCGACAGGTCCTTGGCCGGGCCGCTCGGCACCACGTACTTGAGCTGGTTGAAGATTTCGCGCTCTTTGCCGTTGCTGGTCTCTTCGGTCTTGATGTTGTCGCCGTAGACGTAGGCCACGGTGTAGCTCAGGCCCGGCACGCCGTACTCGGAGAAGTCCAGGCTGTAGCTGCCCTGCCAGGAGCGTTCGTCCTCGCCGTTGAAGTCCGACCAGTAGGAGTTGGCCAGCCAGATGGTGGTGCCGCCGTCGCCGATGTAGTCGCCGCTCTGGTAGCCGCCGTACAGGTATCCGGTGTCGCCGTTGTTGCGCTGGTGGGCGAGCATGAAGGTGTGGACGCCGATGTTGTAGGCGGCCGACAGGCTCCAGATGGTGTTGTCGCGGTTGCCGCTGTTGAACTCGTCGGCCCAGTCCTTGTTCAGCTTGGTCTTGTAGCCGTTGAAGTCGAAGGTCAGCGACTCGCGGTCGGCCATCGGGATGACGTAGTTCAGGTTCATGTACTGCTTGCGGGCAACGTCTTCGTTGTCCTGG
Source organism: Pseudomonas sp. NY15181 (assembly GCF_048068055.1). NCBI lineage: Bacteria > Pseudomonadati > Pseudomonadota > Gammaproteobacteria > Pseudomonadales > Pseudomonadaceae > Pseudomonas > Pseudomonas sp. NY15181. The sequence goes on from NZ_JBLUPT010000014.1 coordinate 87,067, forward strand.
GCGTACAGGGCGCCGCTGAAGTTGTCGGTGAACTTGTAGCTGCCGCCGTAGACGTCGATGCGCTTGAGGCCGCCGCTGTCGTGGCCTTCCGCGCTCTTGCGGACTTCCGAGGTGAAGCGGCCGACGTTGATCTCCAGGCCATCGATCTCCTTGGAGGTGATCAGGGTGCCGGAGTAGGTTTCCGGCAGCAGGCGGGAGTTGTCGTAGCTGAGCACCGGCAGGGCGGGCATCTGGTCGCCGTACTTGATCACGGTGTTGGAGACGCGGGCCTTCACCGCGCCACCGGCGCGAGCCAGGTCGCTGGCCGGGTTGCCATCGCTGTCCTGCTTGAAGAAGTCGATGCCCGGAGCGCCGGCGCGCGCGCCGTTCTTGTCCAGGTTGAGCGCGTACATGCCGAAGACATCAGCGCCTACGCCAACGGTGCCCTGGGTGAAGCCGGAGGTGAAGGTCGCGGTGGCGGCCTGGCCCCACTCGGACTTGTCGTCACGGCCGTGCTTGTAGTCGCGGTACATGTAGCCGTTGCGGAAGAGCAGGTCCAGATGGCCGTCTTCGACGAAGCCCTTGGCGGTGGACTGGTCCTCGGCCAGGGCGGCGGTGGACGCGAGAATGCCCAGCGCGAGCAGGCTGATGCGGTGGTGCAGCATGTTGTTTTCCTTGTGCTAATGGTGCAGCGCCGACAAGACGGAAAAGGCGTCCCGCCCCGATGTGTGTCATCAGGGAAGTGGCGTCCTGTGCTGGCTGGTTTTTCTGGTTGTAGTCGGCCTCTGCGGGCCGCAGCGGCGCGATGATAGCAGAGGATCGAAACTTTTCGGACTTGATGCGCCCAGGGTTGACTCAGTGGCTGATCGGCAGGCAAAGGTGTGTTTCCCGCTGTGATCGAGCTCCCACCTTTTTTGCAGTTATTTTTCACGAAAGATTGACGGCAGCGCTCCTAGCATCCCCCTCGCTCGCCTGCCGGGGCGCGGAACGCCGCGGTTTCCGGGCAATTCCCGCAGTTCCGGAATCCTTTCCCCGATGTTCAAGCTCCGTCCGCTTCGCCCCGAATGGGTCACGCTGCTCACCAGTGTCCTGTTGCTTGCCTGCTATAACCTGCCGCTCTGGAAGCGTCTGCTCGACATCACTCCGGCGGGCTGGTCGGGACGCCTGCTGGCGGGGGCGTTCGCGCTGCTTCTGGTCATCTGCTTCAACCTGATCCTGAGCCTGTTCGCGTTCCGCGGCCTGCTCAAGCCGGTGCTGGGCGCCTTGCTGCTGCTCAGTGCCGGGGTGGCCTACTTCATGAACCAGTACGGCGTGCTGATCGATGTCGAGATGCTGCGCAACGTGCTGGAAACCGATCCGGCGGAAGTCCGCGATCTGTTGTCCTTCAAGCTCGTCGCCTACCTGTTGCTTCTCGGGGTGCTGCCGGTGGCGCTGCTGTGGCGTCTGCCGATCGCCTACCGCACCTGGCCCCGTGAGCTGCTGAGCAAGGCGTGTGTCGGCGTCGTGTCGATGCTGATGATCGGCGGCATCGCCCTGGGTAACTACCAGGGGCTGTCGTCGATGCTGCGCAATCACCATGAGCTGCGCTACGAGGTCACGCCCAGCAATACCGTTGGCGCCTTGCTCAGCCTGGCCAAGGGTAAGGCGACGCAAGGCCACACGCAGCTGCGGACGGTCGCCAGCGATGCCCAGCGCTCGACAAGCTGGCAGGCGCATTCGCGCAAGTCGCTGACGGTGCTGGTGGTCGGCGAGAGCGCACGGGCGGAAAACTTCGCCCTCAACGGCTACAACCGCGACACCAACCCGCGCCTGAGCGCGGAGCAGGGCGTGATCAACTTCAGCGACGTGCATTCCTGTGGCACCGAGACCGCCGTGTCGGTGCCCTGCATGTTCTCCGACCTGACCCGCCAGCATTACAGCGACGCCGAGGCCAAGAGCCAGGAAGGGTTGCTCGACGTGCTCAAGCGCGCCGGGTTCCAGGTGCTGTGGCGGGACAACCAGTCCGGCTGCAAGGGCACCTGCGACCGGGTGAGCTTCCAGGACCTGAGCCATTCGAAGGACTTGGCGCTGTGCGGTGACGGCGAGTGCCATGACGAGATCCTGCTCAAGGACCTGCAGGCCTACATCGACGGGCTCGACCGCGACACCGTGCTGGTCCTGCACCAGATGGGCAGCCACGGTCCGGCCTACTACAAGCGCTATCCGAAGGACTTCGAGAAGTTCACCCCGGTGTGCCAGAGCAATGATCTGAGCGCCTGCTCGCGGGACAGCATCGTCAACGGCTACGACAACACCGTGCTGTACACCGACCACGTGCTGGCCAACCTGATCGACCTGCTGCGCAGCAACCAGTCGAAGCTGGACACGGCGATGATCTATATGGCCGACCACGGCGAGTCGCTGGGCGAGTACAACCTGTTCCTGCACGGCACACCCTACGTGCTCGCGCCGGACCAGCAGAAGCACGTCGGCATGCTGGCCTGGTTCTCCGAGGGCTATCAGCAGTCCTTCGCACTGGACAGCGCCTGCCTGCGCCAGCACGCCGCCCAGCCGCTGTCCCAGGACAACCTGTTCCACTCCATGCTCGGCCTTCTGGAGGTGCGTACCCGCACCTACAACGCCGGCCTCGACATGTTCGCCGGTTGCCGCGAGCCTTCGGTGCGCCAGGCCCTGGCCTTCGATTAACGGCCGAAGGAGCGCTGATACAGCACCAGGCTCAGGGCCAGCCCGCTGAGTGCCGCCAGCGCGGCGAAGAGGAAGATCGAGCCGAAACCGAAGGCGCCCGCGATGGCGCCCACCAGCGGACCGGTGATCCCCAGCGACACATCGATGAACAGCGAGTAGGCGCCCAGCGCGGCGCCACGGTTGGAAGCAGGCACCAGGCCGACGGCTTCCACGCCCAGGGCCGGGAACACCAGGGAGAAGCCGAAACCGCTCAGCGCCGCGCCCGCCAGCGCAAGCCACGGCGAGGGCGCCAGCCACAGCAGCATCAGCCCGAGGCTTTCCACCGACAGGCAGACGATGGCCACACGGAAGCCACCGTGGCGGTTGATCGCCTGGGAGAACAGCAGGCGCGCGCCGATGAAGCAGCCACCGAAGGCCGTCAGGCAGTACACCGCGTCGCTCCAGCCGCGGCTGCCGTAATACAGGGTGATGAAGGTGGCGATGGTGCCGAAGCCGATGCCGCCCAGCGCCAGCCCCATGCCGTGGGGAAGCACTCGGCCGAGCACATGGTGGAAGGGCATCCGTTCTCCGTGCACCAGCGCCGCCGGCCGCTTCGGCCAGGCCAGCGCAAAGCCCAGCGCCGCCAGCAGGATGATGCTCACGCCCATGCTGGCCAGGCCCAGGTGCTGCACCATCAGCACTCCGAGCGGTGCGCCGACGGCCAACGCGCCGTAGCTGGCGATGCCGTTCCAGGAGATCACCTTGGCGGTGTTCGGCGCGCCGACCCGGTCGATGCCCCAACTGATGGACGCGCTGCCCACCAGGCTTTCCGAGGTGCCCAGCACCAGTCGCGCCAGCATCAAGGTCGCCAGGCTGAGCCACGGCACGCCCTGGGTCGCCCAGGATGCGAGCATCAGCGCGCCGCTGCCGGCACATCCGGCCATGCCATAGAGCACCGCGCGCTTGGGGCCGAGGGTGTCGATCACCCGGCCGGCGTAGGGGCGGGTGAGGAGGGTGGCCAGGTACTGGATGCTGATCACCAGGCCCGCCAGCACCGAGCCGAAGCCCAAGTCGGTGTGCACGTAGCCGGGTAGCACGGCCAGCGGAATGCCGATGGTCAGGTAGGCGAGGAAGGTGAAGAGAACGACGGAAACCACCTGCAGGGTGGTTGCGGCGCTGGGGCGGGATTGGGCGGACATTGCAGGCTTGATCGGAACGGCGGGTGGGTAATACATGATGGACCCGCCCTGGCGTGTAGGAAAGCAAGCTAACGAACTACCTCGACGGGGGCGGGAGGTCCGGTCGTCCCAGGGCTGCCTTTGTAGGAGCGAGCTTGCTCGCGAACCTGGCTCCGCAGCGGGGTATTGTTCGCGAGCAAGCTCGCTCCTACAGAAAGTGCAGTCCGGATGTGTCGAGTGAGCCGGGTGCAAAGGCTTTTTTGTAGGAGTGGACTCTGTCCGCGATCAGCGCCGCTACGGGGCCTATCGCGGACGAAGTCCGCTCCTACGGGGCGCGTGCCATTCCCGGCGGCCTGCGTTAACCGGCTCAGGTCCGCCGGAACAACGTGGGGTAGTCGAGCACCAGCCCGTCGTCGTCGACCGTCAGCAGTGCCTGGAAATTCGTGCCTTCGAGGTTTTCGTAGAGGTAGTGCCGCGCATCCACCCGCGTATAGCCCTGGCGCATGCGCACTGGCTTCAGCTTTGGGGCTTCCAGATAGACCACGGCCAGCTCCACGCGCTGGCCATCGGCGAGCCCGAGGCGGCGGATCGGGAAGGTATTGGTGAAGGGCGTGGGCCAGATGTCGATGTCCAGGCAGCCCTCCAGCTCACCCAGCGTCTCGCCCTCGGCGGTGCGCCAGCGGCCTTCGCCGTCGGTCAGCAGGTGCAGTTGGCGCACGCCACGGCTGCTCTCGACGCTGAAGCGCGCTTCGCGCAGGCGCCAGTGGTCGTCCCAGCTCAGCTCGTAGTCCAGCTGATAGGACGGGCCGCCGCTTTCGTCGATGGCGCGCAGTTGGCTTTGCGCGCCGCCATCGCCCAGTTGCAGCGATTCCCAGCTGGCCGTCGGTGCCCGCCAGATGCCTTCCCAGTTCAAGGTCTTCATGGGGTTTCGTCCAGCAGCAGGCCCAGGCGCTGGCGCTTGGGCAGGCGGGCCACCACCAACTGGTGGGAGCGGGTCAGCGCTTCGCGCAGTTCGGCTTCGCCCATGGGGTAGGGGCGCTGCATGGCGACCCAGAAGGCCCGCGCCAGATAGGGCGCCGGGCGGATGCCAGGGCGGTCGACATAGCCCAGGAACAGCTCCGGGCCGACCTTGAAGGCCAGGCCGCCGGCGCCTTCGTCGAGAAAGTCGAGGATGGCGAACATCTTGTTGCCGGCCACCGAGAACACACGGTTGCTGCCCCACTTGATGTCCTCGCGGGCGCCGGGCAGTTGCAGGCAGAAACGGGCGATCTGTTGTGGGGTCATACCGGGCTCAGTCGCGGAAATAGACTTCGACCAGATGGTAGCCGAACTGGCTCTTCACCGGACCGTGCACCACGCCGACCGGTTTCTTGAAGATCACCTGGTCGATGCTGCGCACCATCTGTCCCGGGCGGACTTCCCCCAGGTCGCCGCCGCGCTTGCCGGAGGCGCAGGTGGAGTGCTTGCGCGCCAGGGCGGCGAAATCCTCCCCACGGGCCAGGCGCTGCTTGATCTGCTCGGCTTCGGCGGCGGTCTTGACCAGGATATGGCGGGCCATGGCGACGGGCATTGGTATTACCTCGGAATTTCACGCGGAACGGCTATTGTACGGGAGCGGTGACGCACGTCGCATTTTCCGGTGGGTGGCATTGTGCCTTACCTGGCCGCTGCCTAGAGTCGACGGAAAATTCCTACACCCAGTCTGCTGCCGAGCCGGCGGCGTCCGCCCCTTCTTCCTTGCGAACGGATGCAGTTCTTATGGATATCCAGTCGATGCTGAAGATCCTGGCCACCCAGGATGGTTCCGACCTCTACCTTTCCACCGGCGCGCCGCCCTGCGCCAAGTTCAACGGCGTGCTCAAGCCGCTGTCCAACGAGCCGCTCAAGGCGGGCGACGTGGCACGCATCGGCTACGGTCTGATGGACGAGGAACAGCGCGCCGAGTTCGATCGCGAACTGGAGATGAACCTGGCCATTTCGGTGCAGGGTGTCGGCCGCTTCCGCATCAACCTGTTCAAGCAGCGCAACGAAGTCTCCATCGTGGCGCGCAACATCAAGCTGGACATCCCGCTGTTCGAGGACCTGAAGCTGCCGGAAGTGCTGCTCAAGGTGGTGATGGAGAAGCGCGGCCTGGTGCTCTTCGTCGGCGGTACCGGTTCGGGCAAGTCCACCTCCCTGGCGGCGCTGATCGACCACCGCAATCGCAACAGCGGCGGCCACATCATCACCATCGAAGACCCCATCGAATACGTGCACCGGCACCGCAAGTCGATCATCAACCAGCGCGAAGTGGGCGTGGACACCCGCAGCTTCCACGCCGCACTGAAGAACACCCTGCGCCAGGCGCCGGACGTGATCCTGATCGGCGAGATCCGCGACCGCGAGACCATGGAGCACGCCCTGGCCTTCGCCGACACCGGCCACCTGGCGATCTCCACGCTGCACGCGAACAACGCCAACCAGGCGCTGGACCGCATCATCAACTTCTTCCCCGAGGAGCGCCGGCCGCAGTTGCTCAACGACCTGGGCAACAACCTCAAGGCCTTCGTTTCCCAGCGCCTGGTGCGCACCCAGGACGGCAAGCGCCGCGCCGCGGTGGAGGTGCTGCTGGGCACCGCCACCATCAGCGACATCATCAAGCGCGGCGACTTCAGCATGATCAAGGAGATCATGGACAAGTCCCGCGCCCTGGGCATGCAGACCTTCGACCAGGCGCTGTTCGACCTGGCTGTGGAAGGGGCGATCAGCGAAGAAGAAGCGGTGAAAAACGCCGACTCGGCGAACAACCTGCGTCTGAAGCTCAAGCTCTACAAGGACAACCCGGCCATGGTGACCAATTCCGCCGCGGCCACCAGTGCCGCCCCTGCGCCAGCTGCATCGGCCGCCCCGGCCGCTCCGGCGGCGGATTCCTCCAGCTGGGGGCTGGAACTCGCGCTGGAGGAAATCGAGGCTGAGGACGCCGAAGGCAAGCCGGCTGGGCAATAAGCCGGGCTCCGTCATGAAAAAGCCCCGGCACGCCGGGGCTTTTTCATGGGTAATGGGTTTGCACGGAGCGCTTTCGCAGGAGCGGAGCTTCTCCGCGATGCTCTCCAGCGAAGCTGCTCCTTCGCGGACAAGGTCCGCTTCTACGAGATACATCTGCACTCGGGTCGGCCCTCACCCAGGGGGAGAGGGGACCGTTCGGCGCAGGATCAAACCGAGGTGTCAGCCGGCACGGACAGCTCCCTCTCCTGGGGGAGAGGGCCGGGGTGAGGGGGAGCGCAGGCACGGATTATCCAGAAGAAGACAGTTGCTCCTACGGGAGCCGTAGTCTCCGGCAATCTCAGGCGTTGATGTTGAGTCGGGGCATCGGCGTACAACCGCGAGCGGTTGTACGCCCTGCGAGTTACAGCAACGACAACGGATAGCTGATGATCAGCCGGTTCTCGTCGAAGCTGTTGGTGCGGCCCCAGTCGCGGCGCATGGTCGAGTTGCGCCACTTCAGGTTCAGGGTCTTGAAGGTGCCGCTCTGCACCGTATAGGCCAGCTCGCTCTCGCGGCCCCATTCACGGCCATCGTCGGTGCTGCTGTTGTGCACGTCGCTGCCATGCAGGTAACGGTTCATCAGGGTCAGGCCCGGAATGCCGAAGGCGGCGAAGTCGTAGTCGTGGCGCAGTTGCCAGGAGCGCTCCCTGGCGTTGTCGTAGCTGGAGTTGAAGCTGTCGTTGGCCAGGGTGCCGCCGCTGGTGCCGTTGACGCGGAACCACTCGTCATCGCCCATGACCCTCTGCAGCCCGACATAGAAGGTGCTGGCACCGTACTTCGCCGAGAACAGCCCGGAGAAGGTGCGGTTATCCAGGTCGCCGGCGCGGGCGCTGCCGTCCTCCTTGCCCCAGAAGTAGCCGATGTTCGCCCCGAGCACCCAGTCGCCCAGCGGCTGGCTGTGTTGCAGTTGCAGGTACTGCTGCTGGTAGATGTCCTTCAGCTCGGCGTTCCACAGGCCGAGGAGGGTGCGGTCGCCATTGAAGCGGTACTCGCCGCCGACGAAGTTGAAACGGTCGGACGTGAAGGCCGGCCGGCTGAACAGCGACATGTCTTCCAGGCTCGCATCGTTGCGCGGGCTGTTCTGGCGGAACTGGCCGCCGTAGAGGGCCAGGCCATCGACCTCCTTCGAGGTGATCTGGGCGCCCTGGAAGGTCTGCGGCAGCGAGCGGCCATCGTCGGAACGCAGGATCGGCAGCACCACCATCCATTCCCCGGCCTTGAGCTCGGTCTTCGAGACCTTCGCCTTGCCGGCCACCGCCAGGCGGCCGAAGTCGTCGGCCGGGCGCCCGTCGTCGTGCACCGGCAGCAACTGCGTGCCGGCAGTGCCCTTGCCGCCGTCCAGCTTGACGCTGTACAGGCCGAGCACGTCGAGGCCGAGGCCGATGGTGCCCTGGGTGTAGCCGGAGCGGGCGTCGAGGATGAAGTTCTGCGTCCATTCCTCGGCCTTGTCCTGGCGGGCGTCGCCGACGAAATTGCGGTTCATGTAGAAGTTGCGCAGCAGCAGGCTGGCCTTGGCGTCTTCGAGGAATCCGCCTTCGTCGGCATGGGCCAGGACGGGCAGGGCGGGCAGCAGGCAGGCTGTGACGGTGAGATGCGGCAGGTAGCGGATCATGGATGTTCCCTCGGCATTCTTGTCGTTGTTCGCGGGCAAACGGGGGCCTCCGCGCAGCGGATAGGCGATGAAAACGATCAGCGGGCGTGGATCGGGCGATCAGCCGGGCGCGACAGATGCGGAGGGCGGGGCGGTGAGGGCGATGCACGCGCGACGGCGTGCCAGGGAGAGCATGAGCATGTGAACGGACCTTTCTTATAGTTGTGGACGCCACATCGAGGCGGCTGGGGCCATAGTGGTTCCGCCCGGCGAGTCGCCGCAATTCGTCCGAGGCGTATCTGTTCGCTGTTCGAACAGGAATTAACCGTTTGGGACATTTCTTTCTGGGGATTACGCGTAGCATGCCGTTCAGCGCGCCGAGCTTCTGTCAGAAACGCATGCACCATCGCCTTGCGGCGGGCCCGCGAGGCGCCGGCGCGGGTTGTTTCCCCGGCGCTTCTTGGTAGGCTGGCGTGCCGTGCGCGCGAGCCGTTCCCGCCACCAGAATCCGTGACCCGATGAGTACCAGCCAATCGCCGTTGTCCGGCGCCAACCAGCCCTTCAAGGGCATCCTGCTCATCGTCCTGGCGACCTTCCTGTTCTCCAGCCATGACGCGCTGTCGAAGTACCTGGCGAGCATCTATCCCATCGTCATGGTGGTCTGGGCGCGCTATGTGGTGCACACGCTGCTGATGGCGGGCATCTTCCTGCCGCGCGCCGGTTTCGCCGTGCTGCGCACCCGCCATCCGTTCCTGCAGATGGCCCGGGCGCTGTGCCTGCTGGGCACCAGCTTCCTGTTCACCACGGGCTTGCAGTACATCCCGCTGGCGGAGGCGACGTCGGTGAACTTCCTTGCGCCACTGCTGGTGACGGCGCTGTCGGTGCCGCTACTGGGCGAGCGGGTCAGTGTGGGGCAGTGGGCGGCGGTGATCGTCGGCTTCATCGGCGTACTGATCATCGTCCACCCCGGCGGTGCGCTCTTCACTCCGGCGGTGCTGCTGCCGTTCGGTTCGGCGCTGTTCTTCAGCTTCTACCAACTGCTCACGCGCAAGCTCAGCCAGGTGGACAGCCCGACCACCAGCAACTTCTTCGCCGGGCTGTGCAACACCCTGATCGTCAGCGCCCTGGTGCCGTTCTTCTGGCAATGGCCGGGGCTGGTCCATGGCCTGATGATGCTGGCCTTGGGCACCTGCGGGATGACGGCGCACCTGTTCCTGACCCAGGCCTTCAAGCACGCCGCGCCGGCGCTGCTGGCGCCGTTCAGCTACTGCCAGATCGTCTTTGCGGGGTTGCTGGGCTTCGTGATCTTTGGCCATACACCGGAGCCCTCGGCGCTGCTGGGCATCGCGGTGATCTGCGGCAGCGGACTGGCGGCGGCCTGGTTGCAGAGCCGCAAAACGTAGGGCGTACAACCGTTCGCGGTTGTACGCCGATACGCCGATGTCATCGATCGCGTCGCGGTTCACCTTGGCGGGTGTTCCAGTTCGATTCCACGCGGGGTTTGGCCAAGGTCAATCGGCGTATAACGCGGAGCGTTATACGCCCTACGTTCCTGCGAGGCCCGCAACTATTCGATCTCGAACAACCCATGCCGGATCGGCCCCACCGACAACCGCTGGCGCACGTCGTCGTCGATGCGCGGATCATCCGGCTGGTACAGCTTCACCTGGCGGTAGGCGGCTATCCGGTTGATCTCCGGCCCCAGGTACTCCCACACCACGCGGGTGCAGGCCGGGGTGCGTCGGTCGCCGCTGGAGACGCCGGTCTTCAGGCCGTTCAGGCGGGTGATGCGGCTCTTGAAGCTGGGGATGAGGATGGTCTGGCTCATCTCGTTGACCGTGAGCGACTCGTAGTCCAACAGGAACACCCGGTCCTGGAGCTGGAATGCCGCGCCCAGGTAGCGGCAGCGTACCCAGTCCTCGGCCTGCACGTCGGTGCTGCTGGAGCGCTCCTGGCGTTCCTGCCGCTCGAAGAGGAAGTTGCCGCCTTCCTCGTACAGGTGCACCAGCGACAGCAGGATCGAACCGGGCACCGACATGCAGTTGGAATATTCGAAGTAGTAGCCGCAATAGCGCGACAGGTTTCCCGCGTGGTCGCGCAGCGGGCGGAGCATTTCCATCAGCGGGTCATCGCGCTGGACACTGGCCGGGGACGTGCCGCGCGCGCCGATCAGGCGGGCGAACTGCTCGGGCGGCAATTGCAACTCGTAGTCCTCGACGCCGAAGAAATCTCCAATGCGTTTGAGGTTGTACGCGGTGGGTTGGCTCTGCCCACCGAGGTATTTGTTGAACTGCGCGCGATTGATCGCAAGCTTCCGGCAAACCTCTGAGATAGAGCGGTAGTGAGCGCAAAGCAGCTTGAGATTGGGGCCGAGGTTTTCGGACATTTGTGCCAGGTCCAGGTGATGCGACTGGCGCAATTATAGCGTCAGGTCGCATCAACTCGGAACAAGCCGCGAAATTGTTTCAACAGGCTTCGAGCGCAACCATGCGCCCCCAGTGAGCGGGCCAGCCCCAGGCCCGTGCTCCCACAATAACAATCGAGGCCCCAGCACATGCTCGACGCGATCAACGATTTCCTCTCCGGGAAAGTCCTCATCGTCCTCATCGTCGGACTCGGCGCGTACTTCACCATTCGCTCCCGTTTCGTCCAGTTCCGCCATTTCGGCCACATGTTCGGCGTTTTCAAGGAATCGATCCGCGGCCAGGCTGGCCAACTGAGCTCCTTCCAGGCCCTGATGCTGTCCCTCGCCGGTCGCGTCGGCGCCGGTAACATCGCCGGTGTCGGCATCGCCGTGACCCTCGGTGGTCCGGGCGCCGTGTTCTGGATGTGGGTCACCGCGCTGGTGGGCATGTCCAGCAGCTTCTTCGAGTGCACCCTGGCCCAGGTCTACAAGCGCAGCGACGGCGACGGCCTGTACCGTGGCGGCCCGGCCTACTACATCCAGCACGGCCTGAAGCTGCGCTGGATGGCCATGACCTTCGCGGTCCTGCTGCTGGTCACCTACGGCTTCGCCTTCAACGGCCTGCAAGCCTTCACCGTCACCCACTCGCTGCAGAACGCCTTCCACATTCCGGTGCTGTACTCCGGCATCGGCCTGGCCGTGCTGCTGGCCATCGTGTTCTTCGGCGGCATCCAGCGTATCGCCGCCGTGTCCGACCTGCTGGTACCGGTCAAGACCCTGGCCTACATCGCCGTGACCCTGTACGTGATCTTCACCCAGATCGAGCTGGTTCCGGGCATGCTGACCACCATCGTCAAGAGCGCCTTCGGCCTGGAACCGGCCTTCGCCGGCCTGCTGGGCAGCGCCATCGTCATGGGCGTGAAGCGTGGCGTGTTCGCCAACGAAGCGGGCCTGGGCAGTGCGCCGAACGTGGCCGCGGTCGCCGCCGTGCGTCACCCGGCGTCCCAGGGCGTGGTCCAGGCGTTCAGCGTGTTCCTCGACACCTTCGTCATCTGCACCTGCACCGCGCTGCTGATCCTGCTCTCGGGCTTCTACACCCCCGGCTTCGAAGGCGACGGCATCACCCTGACCCAGAACTCCCTGGCCGCCGTGGTCGGTGACTGGGGCCGCATCTTCGTCAGCGTCGCGCTGTCCCTGTTCGTGTTCACCTGCATCACCTACAACTACTACCTCGGCGAGAACGCCCTGCAGTTCATCGTTGGCCGCAGCCGTACCGCGCTGATCGCCTTCCGCGTGCTGGTGCTGGGCCTGATCCTCTGGGGCTCGATGCAGAACCTGGGCACCGTGTTCGCCTTCGCCGACATCACCATGACCTGCCTGGCCTTCGTCAACCTGGTGGCCCTGGCGATGCTGATCAAGACCGGCCTGCGCGTGATGCGCGACTACGACGAGCAGCGCGCCGCCGGCATCGAGCGCCCGGTGTTCGACGCGGCCAAGTTCGCCGACCTGGACATCGACCACGATGCCTGGCGCGATGCCCACAAGGTCAACTCGACCGCTCCGGCCCACGGCAGCCTGCCGGCCCAGGGCTGATAGCCATCTGACCCTGCTCCTCGGACCAAGGTCTGATACGCGAGGCCGGGACTTCTCCCGGCCTCGCGGTTTATCCTGTGAACTTTCCTACAAGAGCACTGGCATGCGTCGCGTGAAGAACCTCTTCGTCCTCTATACCGGCGGCACCATCGGCATGCTGCAGACCGCCGAAGGCCTGGCGCCGGCGGGCGGTTTCGAAGCTCGGATGCGCGAACAGCTGCAAGGCCACGGCGAGATCCGCCTCAACTGGTCCTTCGCCGAGCTGCAGCCGCTGCTCGACAGCGCCAACATGACCCAGGCCAACTGGCTGGCCATGCGCGACGCCATCGTCCACGCAGTGGAGCAGGGCGGCCACGACGGCGTGCTGGTGTTGCACGGCACCGACACCCTGGCCTACAGCGCCGCCGCGCTGTCCTTCCTGCTGCTCGGCCTGGACGTTCCGGTGGTGCTGACCGGCTCCATGCAGCCCATGGGCGCACCGAACAGCGATGCCCCGGCCAACCTGCTGGGCAGCCTGAAGGCCCTGGAAGCCGGCGTCGAACCCGGCGTCTGGCTGTACTTCAACGGCGCGCTGATGCACGGCGCCCGCGTCACCAAGCTGCGCAGCGAGGCCTTCGACGCCTTCGCCGTGCTGCCGCGCGAACGCCAGGGCGAGCGCGCCGAATCGATCCCCGCCGCACTGGACTACCGCCAGCTGCGCCTACCGGTGAATCTCTCCGTGTTGCCACTGTTCCCTGGCCTGCGCGCGGAACACCTGCGTGCGCTGCTGGGCAGCGGTGTGCAGGCGTTGCTGCTGGAGTGCTACGGCAGCGGCACCGGTCCCTCGGACAACGAGGATCTGCTGGCCGCGCTGCGCGAAGCCCATGCGCGCGGCGTGGTGCTGGCGGCGATCAGCCAGTGCCCGCAGGGCCATGTGGCCTTCGACATCTACGCCGCTGGTAGCCGTCTGCGTGACGCGGGCCTGGTCTCCGGCGGTGGCATGACCCGCGAGGCTGCGCTGGGCAAGCTGTTCAGCCTGATCGGTAGCGGCCTGGCATCGTCCGAAGTGGAGCGCCTGTTCGCCCTCGACCTGTGCGGCGAGCGGGTCGACGGCTGATCCGTTAACGCGCGTCGCTCAGGGGCGTGCGTACCTGTAGGAGCGAGCTTGCTCGCGAACCGCATAGCACGGCTGCATCTTTCCTCCGGTGAGTTCGCTTACGAGATGCATCTGCGTCGGGTTGGCCCTCACCCTAACCCTCTCCCAAGGGGAGAGGGGACCGTCCGGTGCAGGATGAAACCACTTTGTCAGCCGGCACGATCTGGCTCCCTCTCCCTGAGGGAGAGGGCTGGGGTGAGGGGGAAAGCCCCGGCACAGATTCAGCCGGGACAAGACAGTTGCTCCTACGCCACCACCCGCTAGAACCCCACCATTTCCCCCACGACCCCCGCCTGCGGATCGTCGCTGCGGCTCACCACTGCATAGTTGTACCCGCCCTGGCTCCAGTAGCGCGTCAGCAGATCGCCGTCGGTGCGCTGGCCCTGAGGCAGCATTTCGTGGCGCGGGCCCGGCGGGCGGATGAAGAAGGTCAGGCGACGGCCCTGGCCGTCCTCGTAGATCACCAGCGCCGCAGCCCCCTGTTCGGTGGCGAGCAGGCGCGCACCGACGGTCTTCAGGCCGACGCGATCCAGCGCCGGCGGTGGCGGGGCGTCCTTCAGGTAGTGGGCCAGCCAGTTGCGCAGGTCGCCGCCATCGCGCAGATCGAGGCCATTCTGGCTGGCGTCGGCGAACAGCCGGTAAGCCTGCACCGCGTCCTGCATCGGCACCGTGTTGCGCGCCAGGCTATCGCCGCGCATCTGCCAGCCACCCATGCCGCCCACGCCCAGCGCCACCAGCAAGGCTGCCGCCGTGGCCAGCCGCGACCGACGCCGCTGCTGAATGCCCCGGCGAATCCACGCCGGATCGAGCTGCTCGGGCAAGGGCGCGCGACCCTGGCCGGCGAAGGCGGCGCGCAACTGCTGGGCATCCTGCCGCCAGCCTTCCACGCGCCGCGCATCTTCCGGGTGGGCTGCAAGCCAGGCTTCCACCCACTGGCGACGTGCCGGGTCCAGCTGGTCGTCGAGATAAGCGTGCAGATCGTGCTCGTCGGGAATGCGTTCGTTCATTTCAGTACCCGCAATGAGGGAGTCGCCGCCTGTCCTTCGCTCAGCGCGCGCAGCGCCTGGCGGGCGCGGGACAGGCGGGACATGACGGTGCCCAGGGGAATATCCAGCGCCTCGGCCGTCTCGCGGTAGCTCAGGCCCTCGACGCTGACCAGCGCCAGCAGTGCACGCTGCTCGGCGGGCAGGCGCTCGAAGGCTTCCAGGGTCGAGCGGGCGCTGACGATGTCCTCGGGCGAGGCGCTCACCGCGCTGTCCGCGCCGAACAGGCTGAGCAGGCGCGCATAGCGGCGGGCGCGGCGCTGCCCGTCGATGAAGTGGCGGTAGAGGATGGAAAACAGCCAGGCGCGCAGGTCGCCGTCCTCGCGCCGGCCGGCCCAGGCCGACAGCGCCTTTTCCAGGGTCGCCTGGACCAGGTCGTCGGCGCTGCTCGCGCTGCGGGTCAGCGACAGGGCGAAGCGCCGCAGCCGGGGCAGCAGTTCGCGCAGTGAATGGTCGTCCAGTGAGTGCATCGCAACGTCAGGCAGTGGTGGATTCGAGCGGTAAGGACGAATGCCCCGGCGATCTATTCCCGCCATGGACGAAAAATTTTATTGCACGGCTCTCGGGAATAACCCGTTCTGCGGCGCGTCGTACCCGCTCAACGCATTCAGCCTAAGCCTCAGGAGCTGGAAATGACAGAAACTCCGCCCAACGCACCCCTGCGCCTGGCCGCCATCGGCGCCGTGGTGCTCGGCGTGGCCGCCGTCTTCGCCTACACGGCCGGTTGGCTCGACCCGCAGCGCCTCACCCCGGCCAAGGTCATCGACACGCTGGAAGCCAACGGCGGCGTCCACCCCGGCTACCGGCGCAACCACGCCAAGGGCCTGTGCGTGATCGGCCACTTCGAGAGCAACGGCGGCGCCGCCGCGCTGTCGCGAGCCAGTGTTTTCGCGCCGGGCAGTGTACCGGTGGTAGGGCGCCTGGCCATTCCCGGCGGCAATCCGGCGGCCAGCGACGGCGCCGCGCCGATCCGCAGCCTGGCCCTGCGCTTTCAACCGGGCGAGGGTGAAGAGTGGCGCACCGGGATGAACACCATGCCGGTCTTCGTCGTCCGCGACGTCGCCAGTTTCTACGACCTGCAGAAGGCGACGGCCCCGCAGCCGGGCACCGGCAAGCCCGATCCCGAAAAGGCCGGCGCCTTCTTCAAGGCGCACCCGGAAACCCAGGCCTTCCGCGACTGGGCGAAGTCCTCCACGCCGTCCTCCAGCTACGCCAACAGCGCCTACTACGGCCTCAACGCCTTCTACCTGGTGGACAGGGAAGGGCGCGAGCAGCCGGTGCGCTGGTCGGTGCAGCCGGTCGCGCCCTACGAGCCGCTGGCGGCGGACAAGCGCGGCGACGCCAACTTCCTCGCCGATGAACTCGCCCAGCGCCTGGCGAGCGGCCCGCTGCGCTGGCGCCTGCTGTTCACCCTGGGCGAGCCCGGCGACAGCACCGCCGACGCCACCCAGGCCTGGCCGAAGGATCGCCGCCAGGTGGACGCCGGGGAGCTGGTGATCGAGCGCCTGCAAGCGGAAATCGGCGGCGACTGCCGCGACATCAACTACGACCCGCTGATTCTCCCCGACGGCATCCGCGCCTCCGACGACCCGTTGCTCAGCGCGCGCTCGGCCGCCTACTCGGAGTCCTTCAACCGCCGTACCCGCGAGCAGGCCCAGGAGACCCCCTGATGAAACCGACCTACTTCCCGTTCTCCCTGCGCGTCCTTCACTGGCTCATGGCGCCCCTGGTGCTGGCCATGCTGCTCATCGGCCTGGGCATGGTCGCCAGCGTCTCCCCGCGCCACGCCTTGCTGGTGGCGATTCACAAGCCGCTGGGCGCCGCGCTGCTGGTCCTCGTCCTGCTGCGCATCGCCGTGCGCCTGACCCACCGCGTCCCGTCGCTGCCCAACGACATGGCCGGCTGGCAGCGCGGTGCTGCGCACTTCTCGCACCTGCTGCTCTACGGCCTGCTGCTCGCCCAGCCGCTGGTGGGCTGGACCATGCAATCCGCCGGCGGCTACCCGGTGGTGCTCTGGGGCGGCTTCGAACTGCCCGCGCTGGTCGCGCCCTCGGTGGGGCTTCACACCCTCCTGCGCGGCGCCCACAGCGTCATCGCCTACGCCTTGCTCGCCACCATCCTCCTGCACCTCGCCGCCGCGCTGTTCCACGGACTCATCCGCCGCGATGCAGTCCTGCCCAGCATGACCGGCGCAGCCATGCCTCCCAACCCGACCGGAGAACGGCCATGAAAACACTGATCGCACTGGGTAGCTTCACCTTCGCCTGCGCGGCGTTTGCCACCCAGGACGTACCGCCCGCGCAGGACTACCACTACGGCCAGACGCTTGATATCAAGCGCGTGGTGCAGCCGGCGGACCTGAGCTTCTGCGGTATCCGTGAAGTGGAGATGGTCTACGAGGACAGCGCCGGGCAACTGCATCGCCTGCGCTACCCGGTGTGGGGGCTGTTCTGCGGCAACGAGAACTGAGTCTTTACGGCGCTCAGGTGGCCTTGCGCTTGCCGGCCAGGATCAGCGCGATGCCGCCCAGCACCGCCAGGGTCGACAGGCCCAGGCGCAGGGTCAGGTGCTCGCCCAGCAGCAGCGCGCCGCCGAGCGCCGTGAACACCGGCACGCTGAGCTGTACCGACGCGGCCTGGAGCGCGCCCAGGCCCGTCAGCGCGCTGTACCAGATGGCGTAGCCGACGCCCGACGCCAGCGCGCCGGAGAGTACCGCGTAGATCGCCCCGTGCAGGTCGAGGTCGAGCTTCATCGACAGCGCCAGGCACATTGCGGCCGCCATTGGCACGCTGCGCAGGAAGTTGCCGGTGGTGGCCGCCAGCGGATCGCCGCCACGCCGCCCGCGCAGGCTGTACAGCGCCCAGGCCAGGCCGGCGAGGATCATCAGCGCGGCGCTGCCCACCGGCGGCGCACTGGCCCCCGGCAACAGCAGCACGACGATCCCGCCCAGCGCCAGAACCAGCCCCGGCAACTGCCAGCCGCGCAGACGCTCGCCGTTCAGATAGCCCGCCACCAGCATCCCCACCTGCACCGCGCCGAACAGCAGCAGCGCACCGCTGGCCGCGCTCATCTGCACATAGGCCAGGGAAAAGGCGGCGGCGTAGACGAACAGCGCGCAGGCACTGCGCCAGTCGCCACCCGCGCGCCAACCGCCGTCGCGCAGGCGCAGCAGAATGGCGAGGGTGATCGCTCCGGAAACCAGGCGCAGCCCGGTGAAACTGGCGGCATCGATGCTCGTCTCGCGCAACGCGAGGCGGCACAGCAGGGAATTGCCGGCGAAGGCCAGCATGGCGAGCAGCGTCAGCAGCAGATAGCGGGGTTGGGGCATGGGCGTCCTGGCTCGCGGGGTCGCGTCGCGTGCGCCGGTAGAAAAGCGCTAACGGCCCCGATTGTTGTTCTTCGGTGCCGTGCAGAGTGCCATGAAACAGCAGGTGAGGGGATGTGGAAGAAGGTCGTATGCAACCCGGCCGTTGGGATGATTTCTATTGCCGGCGGAAATCCACCAGCCACGCGAAGGTGGCCCCGTAGGGCGTATAACGCTCCGCGTTATACGCCGATTAGCCTTGGCCTCAAGGCACTCCAAATCGGATCATGGCACCGGCGGTGATCCACGGTGAACCGGCGTACAACCGCGAACGGTTGTACGCCCTACGGCACTACCAGCCACCTTCGGGTGGCTGGTAGTTCTGTTCTTCGAGATCAGGCCAGCGCCTCCGCCACCGGAGCATTGGCACGCTTGCTCACCAGGTGCTGCAGCAGGCCGGAAACCACCACGCCCACCACCGCCAGGATGCTCATCAGGCTGAACACGTAGGTGTAGCCCTGCTCACCCGGATAATGGTCGAGCAGCGAGCCGTAGATGATGTAGGCAAACATGCCCGGTGCGTAGCCGATCAGGCAGCCGATGCCGAAGGCCGAGCCGGTGATGCGCGAGGGGATGCCCACTTCGCTCATCGGCGCCCAGAACACCCCGCGCATGGTGAACACCACCAGGGCGAAGGACAGGGTGGCGGCCATGCCGGCGTAGATGTAGCTCTCGCCACGGGGAATGCTGAGGATCACCAGCATCAGCGGCAGCAGCGCGACGAACGCCCACTTCAGGTAGCGGCTCGGGCTCTTCAGGCGCTTGTCGGCGACGTAGCCGCCCAGCGGGCCGCCCAGCACCTTGAGGAAGTACTGGTTGATGATGCCGTAGGCACCCACCAGCGCCACCGGCAGCTGGTACATGTCCTTCAGGTAGGGGATGAAGTAGGTCAGGCCGCAGTACACGATGTAGACCATGAACACGTTCAGGCTGACCAGCCAGATCCCCGGCGTGCGAATCGCTTCCAGCAGGCCGGAGAGGCCCTGGGTTTCAGCCTTGGCAGGGGCGGCGCCGTTGGCCTTCGGCGCTTCGCGCAGCAGGAACAAGGTGAGCACGCCCACCAGGATGTCGATGCCCGAGTAGAACAGGATCGCGGCCTTCAGGCCGGCGGCGCCGGAGCCCAGAGCAACGAACACGCCCAGCGCGGAGAACGCCACCAGGGTGTCGACCACGCCGCGTCCGCCTTCGAGGAAGCCGAACATCCGGCTCTGCTCGTCGTCATTGCCGAGGTTGCGGATCGCCTTGAGCAGCGAGGGCCAGAAGATGCAGTCCGCGCAGATCGCCAGCAGGCTGAAGACGATCAGCAGCTGGCTGTAGCCGGGGAAGGTGGCCAGGTACAGGCCCAGCCCGCCGATGCTGATCAGGCCGACCGGGATGAGCCGGCGCGTTTCGAAACGGTCGGCGAGGAAGCCACCGACCACGAACAGCGCGGTCGCGACGATGGCGTTGACGCTGAGCAGGGTGCCGATCTGCGTGTGCGTCAGGCCCATGTGTTCCTGCATGGGGATGTAGAAGGCGTCCTTGAGGTTGGCGAGCTTGTAGATGGTGCCGCCGCCCAGAACCAGGACGAGGAAACGGAGCCACTTGGCTTTAGCCTGTGCTGTCATTGTTGTTCTCCACCGTTTACGGATAAGGGGTGGCCGCCTGAGCGGCCGTCGGAATCAGGCGGCGTCGGCCAGGGTCAGTTCGGCCAGCAGGCGCAACTCGTTCAACAGGCCGCGCACATGGCGCACCTGGTTGTTCGCCCAGCGGTGCTCGTCGGCCAGCATGCGTTCCAGGCTGTAGCCCGGCGGCAGCGGCGTTTCGCTCATCTCGCGGTAGGGAATGAAGGGGTCGGCGGCTTCATCGCTCTGGCGGAACGCCGGGGCGATGTAGTGGTTCTCCTGCTCGAGGATGAACGCCACCACCTGGGGGGCGTTGTCGCCAAGCAGCAGCAGTTCCAGCAGCATCCGCGCGCCGGGCAACTGGTCCTCGGCACTGCCCTGCAGCACGCCGTAATGGCCGAAGCCGTTCGCCTCGGGCACCACGCGCACACCCTTCAGGTGCACCTGGCGGATGAACGGGGCGAGGTGGGCCAGCGCCGGCAGCGGGCGCTCGCAGGCGTTGATCATGTTGCCGAAGTCGAACAGCGCGTTCAGGCGCGGATGCCCGACCTTGCGCAGCAGGGCGGCGATCTCGTCGCTCTTGAGCTCCTCGTGCTGCTCGAAGTCGAAGTTCAGGTCGTGCGCATCGGCCAGTTGCGCCAGGCGCCGCAGGTCCAGCTCGATCAGGTCCATCACCCGCGACAGGTGACCCTCGTAGCGCGAGTAGACGCGGATATTGCGGCTGCCGATGGCCAGGGCCACGGCGACCGCCTGGTCGACGTCTTCGGGGCGGGTGCTGCTGATTTCCACGTGCAGGGCCAGACCCAGGCGGCGGGCCTTTTCGCCGAAGGCGGTCAGTTGCTCGGGAGTCATCTGCGACAGGCTGTTCTCCTCGCCGTCCAGCAGGTGCAGGGAGAGGCCGTCCAGCTCGTGGCGGTAGGTGAAGTCGAGCATGTCGCCGGGCGTGACCCGGCCGTGGGTGAGGTTGGTCAGCAGCGGGTAGCCGTGGGCGAACAGGCGCAGGCTGTCGAGACGGTCGAGCAGGCGGCGGGCGAGTTCGGGGGTCAGCGTAGGAGGGGGCGTATCTGCGGGCGTGGCGTTACGCCCCAGCAGGGCCGCGAATCGGGCTTGGATAGCATTCATTATTGTCATTCCTGATAGCGACGCCGGGGTGGCCGGCGGTGCTTTTATCGCTCCGGAATGGTGCTATCCCTATAGCCATTATTGTTTTGTTCGTATGACCACTTTGCCGACCGCTCTAGGTCGGCTTCAGAACCTTTTTACGATCTCGCGAGCTAGAGCAGAACAAGGCAAAAACAGGCGAGGACGCGGAGTTTACGCGCTGTAAATGAGCAGTCCTCGCCTGTTTTTAACGCAGTTATGCCGACGCGCAGCAGATCGTAAAAAGGTTCTCACAGCTTCCAGCCCAGGGCTTTCAGGGCCTGGGCAAACTCCTGCACACGGCGTCCGGCCTGCTCCTCGGGTACCGCGGCAAAGCCCAGCAGCAGCCCCGGCGGCAGGTAATTACGGATGCAGTAGTCGCGCAGGGCGTAGGTGTACACCTGGTGTTCGGCCAGGCCACGGGCGACGGCGGTATCGTCGCTGCCCTCGGGCAGCCAGCCGATCAGGTGCAGCCCGGCCTCGGCGGGCGTCGGCCTGATGGCGCCGCCCAGCTCGCGCTGCAGCGCCTCCAGCACACTGGCCTGGCGCGCCTGGTAGAGGCTGCGCATGCGGCGGATATGGCCGAGGAAGTGGCCGTCCTGCATGAAGTCCGCCGTGGTCGCCTGGTGCAGCGTCGACGGGCTGCGGTCCATCACCGCGCGGATGGCGCAGAACGGCTCCACCAGCGCCTCCGGCAGGATCACGTAGCCCAGGCGCAGCGAGGGGTAGAGCACCTTGCTGAAGGTGCCGACATAGATCACCCGCTCCCAGGCATCCAGCGCGAACAGCGCCGGCAGCGTGCGGCCCACGTAGCGGAATTCACTGTCGCAATCGTCCTCGACGATCCAGCCCTGGTTGCGCCCGGCCCAGTCGATCAGTTCCTGCCGGCGCGCAGAACTCATGGTGGTGCCCAGCGGGTGCTGGCGCGACGGGGTGGTGAACGCCAGGCGCGCATCCGGCCGCTCGCGCAGGCCCTGCTGCACGTCCAGTCCTTCGTCGTCGATGCGCAGCGGCACCATCTCGCACCCCTGCGCCTGGAAGGCGATGCGCGCGGCGATGTGGCCGGGGTCTTCCATCCACACGCTGTCGCCGGGGTTGAGCAGCAACATGCCGAGCAGGTTGAACGCCTGCTGCGCACCGGAGGTGATGATCACCTGGTCGATGCTGCACTCGATGCCCCGCGCATCGAACACATACTCGACGATGGCCTCGCGCAAGCGTTGCAGGCCCTTGAGCTCGCCGTAGCCGAGCGAATCCTTGGTCCCCTTGCGCAAGTGGCGGTTCATCAGGCGCTTCCACACCAGCATCGGGAAGGCATCGTAGGCCGGGTGGCTGGGCAGGAAGGAGGTGGGGCAATCCGGCGCCCAAGTGCTGTACGACACCCCGCTGAAATGCTCGGCGCGCAGCGAGTGCACCGCCTGGCTCAGGTTCGACAGGCGCGGCGGCTTGCGCGGCGCGTCGGCGGCGCTGCGCCCCTCCCATTCGTTGCCGACATAGGTGCCCGCGCCCGTGCGCGAGGCCAGGAAGCCCTCGGCGGTCAGTTGGTCGAAGGCATTGAGCAGCGTGATGCGCGACAGGCCCAGCTCCTTGCACAGCGTCCGCGTCGACGGCAACCGCGTGCCGCCGGGCAGCCGGCCGGAGAGGATCTGCTTGCGCACCTGCAGGTACAACTGGCGATAGAGGGGGATCGGGCTGGAGCGATCCAGCTCGATGCCGGTGAGCAGCATGCCGCCGGGCGTTTTCATTCGGGGTGTGCCTTGCGCAATAGCGAGCCGAGAGGCTCGGATTGTGCCTTGACGGGGGAAATTGGGGGAGGGGGATTACGGGCGTGCTTCGGTGCTGCGTTATCGACGGGATCGGACGGGGCGCGCCACTGGCCCCGTCCTTGTCTTCTTACAACCACCACCGCAACAGATAGAACGCCCCCATGCTCAGCACCACGCTGATCAGCACGTTGCGCGTCCACAGCACCAGCGCCACGGCAACGACGGCGCCGAGCAGGTAGGGATTGTCTGGGCGCAGGTTCAACTGGTGGTCGGGGAGGAACACGATCGGCCCGCAGATCGCGGTGAGCATTCCCGGCACGGCGAAGCCGAGGAACTGGCGCACGTTGCTGCTCAGGCGGATCGGCAGGCGCGGCTCCAGGAACACGTAGCGGTTGAAGAACACGATCAGGCCCATGCCGAAGATCACTGCCCAGACCATCATGCGCGCACCCCCGAGAATTTCTGGCAGATGAAGCCGGCGAACATCCCCGCCAGCCCCGACAGCACCAGCGCCGAACCCAGCTGCCAGTAGCTGAACAGCACCGAACAGAACAGCGAGACGGCGACGCAGACCACGGTCGGCACGTTCTTCACCACTGGTGCGATCAGCGCGACGAAGGTGGCGGCGATGGAGAAGTCCAGGCCCAGGTGCTCCAGCCCCGGAATGCTGCTGCCCAGCAGCACGCCGGCGAGGGTGAAGAGGTTCCAGGCGATGTAGAAGGTCAGGCCCACGCCCAGGGCGTACCAGCGGTTGAAGGTCTCGCGGTCGTGGCCGCTGGTGAGGGCGAAGAACTCGTCGGTGAGCAGAAAGCCCAGGCCGGCGCGCCAGCGGCCCGGCAGGCCGGAGATCACCGGGCGCATGGTCATCCCGTAGAGCAGGTGCTGGGAGGTCAGCAGCAGGGTGGTGACCATGATCGAGAAGAACCCGGCGCCGCCCTTGAGCATGCCGATGGCCACCAGTTGCGCGGCGCCGGCGAAGACAATGGCGGACAGCCCCTGACCCTGCAGCGGCGAGAGCCCGGCGTCGATGGCCAGCGAACCGGCGAGCAGGCCCCAGGGCAGCACCGCCAAGGACAGCGGCGTGATGTCGATGGCGCCCTTGAGGAAGGCGCGGGAGTAAAGCGTGGTGTGGGACATGGTGATTCTTTGCAGTCTTTCGTCCTGACAGCGTGGCAGAAGGGGGCGCTCGCTGGCTTGAACAATCTTGCTGCGGTTGGGAATTTTCTCCGCCGCAAATGAAAAGGGCAGCCATCCCGGCTGCCCTCGGCTGACTTTCGAATCGGCTACGAAGTCGGCGCCTGGGACGCACCGCGCGCCACCGCTTGCCGGCGTCTCGCCTTGCGAATCTTGCGCGCCGTCTCCACGAATGGCGTGACGATCAGGCTGTACAGCGTCAGGTAACGGTCGTCATCGCGCTCCCCGGCGCCGAACTGGATGCGCTCGGGCGTCCGGCTGGTCACGTAGAGCGTGCCGAACATCCAGTCCCAGAGCGACAGGTTGATCGCGAAATTCTTGTTGAAGTGCCGGGGCGCATCGCTGTGGTGGATCTGGTGCTGGGCCGGGCTGTTCAGCAAATGCTCGACCACCGGCCCGAACGACAGCCACACATGGCTGTGCCGCAGGTTCACCGCCAGCGCATTGAAGATGAAGATCAGATAGGTCACGCCGAACAGCGTGTAGCGGCTGATCTCCCCGCCGCAGGCGTACCAGAAGGCACCGGCGTAGGCCCCCAGGGCGACCACCCCGGCCAGCTTCGCCGCGAGCTTCTCCACGAAGTGAACGCGGCTGGCCGTCGCCGGCACCAGCACCGCCGCTGAGTGATGCACCTTGTGGAACGCCCACAGCCAGCGGGAGTGGAAGGCCCGGTGGACCCAGTAATTCTTGAAGTCGCCCACCAGGAACACCCCCAGCCCATAGAGCAGGGACAGGCCGAGGTTCTCACCCACCTGCGGGCGCGCGCCCCACAGCTTGGTGAAGAAGGCGATGTAATCGCCGGAGCGCAGGATGTACGGATCGACCAGACCGATGATGGGCACCATCACCGCCGCATGCAGGATGCCCCGCACGAAGTAGTACTGATAATCCAGCAGCGCCGAACGATGGAAATGCACCCGGTTGCCACCGATGAACTGCCAGAACGAACGCACATCCGTCAGCCCACGGTACTTCCTGAAGCGGAACAGCGCATAGGCGACCGCATAGGAGAGGAACAGAAACAGCGCGCCGACCCGGCCGTTCAGGTCGAACAGACCGGCGAAACGGTGGATGACCGGATCGATTACCAGGGCGGTCAGGTGGCTATGGAACGGCAGGAGATCATCCACGGCAGGTGAGTCTTTGGCGAAGGGCGGGGGGCTGGGGATCGGAGCAGGCCAGGGGCGCGGCGCCATCGGCAATCCGGTGCGCGCATTCAACGCTCAGGCTCATGAACTTCATCGTAGCTTCGGGTTGCCACGGCGAAGCGGCCGGCTGGAAGAAAAGCATGGGTTGTCTCTTGTTCTTGGAATGGCTTGGCGGTGGGGCTCAGCGATGCACGGCGTGTGGAGTGGCTGAACGCGCAGGCCAGGCATCGGACTCAGTGTGGGCGCAATGGTAATTGGGAATAATTCTTAATGTCAAAAGGGGCCGCCGACGCGAATCGACTCGACGGAATCCGACGCGTCGGCCAGCTTTAGGCCGGCTAATGGGTGTTCCCTCTTCTAAAAACAGTTTATCAAGAGGATTCAGCGTCGCACGAACTTGAAGGCCCAGACTCAAGCTTAAATGTGGGCTTTGGGTCAAATTCATCACTACTACCGTAATGTGTTGAATATGTTCTATATCCGTCCTTTTCAATGCACCAGTTCCAGAAATAAAACTCTGCACCATGCAGCCCAATAGCTTCAATACGAAATTCTTTAACCTGGAAGAATTCCGCAACCCCATTCCGAGTAATCGAAACGGTTCTAGCTTTTTCAAAGCCATAAGGATAAGCACTGCTAATAAGGCTAACCTTCACGCCTGAGATTGGGTTTCCATATTGGTCAATCACATGAGCCTGGGCGTACGGCTGTAATGTCTTATATGTTGGGTATGGGATGCAACCAGAAATGGAGGCGCATATGGCCAGAGGGGCTATTCGCATTGGAATACCTCTAAAAAGACATTGCGGCATACTGTTTTCTGTCTCCCGGCGTTACACGGATACGCAGTTGGCGAGAGTCTGAAAAGCTACTATTAGGATGCGGGTGGTTTTGCTCATGCTGGATTGGATTTCTCAAAGAGGATGGTTTATTTTTCAGAATTATTTTCCCCATGAAGGAGTGTCTCTTTTGCTCTTGGAGTCGCAGGCGGGAATTGTTGAACTACCATCAGGTAGGCGTACGTATTGGAGGTATTTGTATTTCTCTGGGGTATCCCCCTCTATGCAAAAGGAGGATGAATAAAAGTAATTATGGTGTTTTGCGTCGTTGATTCTATCCATCATAAATACGTAGGTTGTATTCTTCTGCAATTTATCAAGGTTGGAGTTCTCATCTAATTCGTATTCGTTCGGGGTTTCGGAAAATCTAAAGCATTCGCCTGCCTTTAGTGTTAGAGGGGTGGCATTTTTCTTGAGTTTGATTGTCCAGATCAATGGTGTGTTTACATAGCTCTCGGACAAAACAACTCTGCTAACCGGGAAATCCTCCTTTGCATAATTCGGTAAGCAAATTGCTGGCAAATTATTTATCGATTTTATTATAGGCTCCCCATTCCAACCCATGGATGTTGCACATGCCTCAGAAGACAGGGTGATTAACAGGGTAAGTGCGAGGTTTATTCTCATTAAGGGTTTACTCTGGTAGGTTATTTGTTTCTTGAGGGTTGTCTAGGAAATCTCGCATGGTGGATTTAAGCAGTGAGGGGTCTTTTGACTGGTTTGCGGGGTTCCAGACAAATTGCGGTTTTTTCAAAATGCATATTATGAAGTAGTCAGAGACGATGTCTCCCTGCTGCTCCATGTTGTAGTTCGATAATTTTCCATCAGAATTAAGCTGATATTCGTAGGCCGATGGGCCGCGACTGGTAACCCACAAGGAATTCCATTTTACCCAGTAGCCCATTTGATACTGCCAGGCATGCACCATTTCATGCATGAATAAGGCTTTATCTCTATCGTTGCTCGTATTGGAGAAGTCATCTCTATAGAAGCCAGTGCTATTAGGAAAGTACAACTCCCCATTAGGTGTAACAGCCGTATTCTGGAACCCTAGGAACAACCACCAGCCGCCATGGTGGATTTTGACCTGGCTGTAATCGATGGAGTCCTTGAAGACACTCCGCGCCATGGCGATTTCGCCGGACGTCAGCGCGCGCTTTTCGCCTTCTGGTAGCGGGACGGTTTTGATGGCGGCTCCATTGGGTGAGTTGTCGGTGAATAGCTGGTTCGCTTTCAAGTCTATGACCAGTGGCTCGTCCATGCCCTTGGCGATACAGCATGGCGACTCGGAAGGCTCTGGCGGGAGCAACTCCAGGCGGATGATTCGCGTGGCTTCTTTCGTCGTAATCCGCGCGGTGCGACCCTGATGGTCGGTTGTGCCTTCGCGAGTCGTTCCATCGGCAAGGTGCATCACATAGTAAAGCCCCTTGGGAATGCTGCCGCTCGTACAGGTGAGGCAGATTTGCGCCGCATAGGGCGCAATAGTGGGGATAGGGTGTGTCTTGGCCTTGTCGCCTCCCGCCGAGGATGATGAAAGCGGCCCCAACGGCGCTATGATCCGGTTGCTCCCAAACGGACAACCACAACTCACGATATGGCCATCCACCGCCGCATACTCACCCAGCCATTTGTTTCTGGTGTCTCCCTCGGCGACCACACCGGGCCGGCCACATTTGGGACAGGGGGTGGTGGGGTCTCCTTTACGAACGATTCCTCGACTGTCACTCGTTGCTCTTCGGGGCAAGGTGCTGATCAGTGTCGCGCCGCTGGTGGTCTTGTCGCCATCCAGTGCCTGGCCGCACCCATGGATATTGGGGCGACTCATTCTTCGGCTCCGTCTTTGGGCAGGAAGTCGCTATCCCAGACATGGCCTTCGTACATGACCAGCAAGCAGGCCGATTGCGAGGTGTTGATGATCTCGTCGCCGTTATCCAAGAGGCTGCCGACCAGCGCAATGTTGGAGTGGCCCTTGCCGGCCCCTGTCGCGATGAAGGAGACAGACCCATCAGGGTACTGAACAGGGTCCCCCTTCCTTGCAACAGCTACTTCCACCCCACCGTCCAGAGTAATCGTCATGCCGGATGTGCCCTTTATGACTTTCCCGCCCAACCTGCTTTGGCTGCCTTCGGCAACTATTCTCCGGATACCCATGACTGGCCGGGACAGCATCTCGGCATGGTTCCTGCGCAGTTCCTCGGAAACCGCTGGATCAAAGGTTGCGAGTTGTTCCTCAGTGAAGGGAGCTTTACGTAGCTCCCGTAATACCTCCTCAGTGACCTCGTTGGTGTAGTAGGTGTGAAGCACAGTAGCCTTGGTCATGCCGTTCTCCTTGATAGGCAGGGGGCTGGATTCCTGATCGATAGGAATCCGAGCAGAGACCTGACGCTATCAAGACGGGTTGCGGGGTGACTGTCAGAAAAGGCTGAGAAGGTCGTGTCGTGTTGCTAGAGGCTGAGAAGGCGTTTCGGCAGGAAAATGTGGGGCGGGTTGTAGGACAGATGGAAGGCGCGCTTTTTCAAAACTGGAGGAAGAGTCCAAAAATGGAAGCTATTCGAGTTAATACATTCAAAGGTAGTCATGAAGAATTCATAGCTATGCTTCAAGAGTGCGATATCAGGTATGGGGAGGTTAAGACCTTCTCGAGCACTATCATGGCCAGTGGCATGGTTCTTATGGTGTACGGTCTTGTTAAAACGGCTGCTCCTTGGGCAGCATTGGCGGCGGTACTTGTGGCATGGGTTAAGTCGCGCTCTAGTCGCAAGGTAATAATTACTACAAAAGACAATAAGTCCATTCAGGTTGAGGGCTATTCAGTAAAGGATGTTGAGCGTTTTCTTGAGATTTCTATAAACTTGGCAGTGATCGATACGGACAATAAGTCCGACTCTTAGTAATGGTGAGCGGCGGGCAGGTATTCTTGTTCGTGGGCCTGTGCGGGTCGATTTGTGTCGTGAGCTTTATGTTTGCGGAGGCTGTGGTAAATTTGAAAAGGTTGTGTTTCTGTTTTTGACGTCCTATCTTGGTGTGCTGGCCATATTTAGAACGGGGAAATAACGCTGTCTCGCCTTGTGGTCCTTTTTGTGTGTTGGGGATGTATGAAGTGGCAGATATAAATAAGCACGGATTGGGGCGGTACGTTTCGCAAGATGTGAAGCGAGAGGTTCGCCAGCGATGCGGGTATGGGTGTGTTATTTGCGGGCTTGGCTATTACGATTATGAGCACTTCAACCCTGACTTCAAGGATGCTAAGGAGCACAATCCAGACGGGATGACGATTCTGTGTATGCAGTGCAATCAGAAGAGAGCGCGCGGAACCCTTTCAGTTGAAACTGTGGCGAAAGCCAATGAAAATCCACGCTGCAAACAGCAAGGGTTTACTTCCGAGATGTTCGACTTGTCCTCTGATAGCCTCCAGATTGTATTCGCGGGGGTGACATTCACTGACTGTAGGACATTGATTCAGGTGAGGGGGCTTGACCTGCTCTCCATAAGGTCATCGGATGAGCCGGGGGCTCCTCCGCTGCTCTCTGGTTTTTTCACTGACTCAACCGGAGCGGTGACTCTGAAAATTGAAGACAACATTTGGTCCGCAGGAGCTGACAATTGGGATGTTGAGGTTGTTGGGCCGCGCACAACCATTAGGCGGGGGCCTGGTGATATTGTCTTGGAAATTCGAGTCGACCCACCTCGCCGTCTGATTATTGAGAAACTATCCATGGAGATTGAGGGGGTAGTTATAAATGGAACCTCAGAGTCCCTCCAATTATGCATAGATGGTAGGTCATGGCAGCACTTCTCCGGCTGCAACATGACAGGCTGTGGTATTGGAATCCTAATCTGATAGCCCGTAGTGGCGACTCAATGACGTCAAACGGAATTCATTTTTCTACTCCAAAGTTGGCCAGAACGTCAGAGGTAGAATGCAGAGGATAGATCCGATCTTGCTTGACCACTGCATTCCTTCCCCCTAACCTCCCGTCGCCCCTGTGAAATCGACAGGGACGGGTTTGGCGACCCGTATCAACCAATCACGCGACCTGCGTTGACAGGCTCTGCGCCGTAGCTTTACGGCCGCAGTGCATTGCTATGGCGGGCCGCGCAGGGAGACCTTCGGGTCTGCCGGTTGATGGTTGCCGGTTCGCCAACCTTGCGCGGCTTCGCCACCCTACCGTTTGGCGACGGTGAGGTGGTTTCCATACACAACCATCTGGGTCAACTTCCATGGACGACATCTACGTTCCCACCGTTTTCCACCGCTACAACCGTTCCCTGCGCGGCGTATTGATCGACAACCAGCCCTGGTTGGTCGCCCGTGAGCTGGGCTATCTGATCCGCGAGCGGGTCGAGTCTTATGTTCTTCGTCTGGATGATGATCTGTTTCGCGAGGCGCGCCTGGTGACGGGCAGCGGCGAGGAGGCCGTGTTGCTGGTGAATGACTACGGCGTTTTCCATGTGCTGCAGCGATTTCGCGATCCCGAGCATCGGCCTTTGCGCCGCTGGATTACCGGGCATGTGTTGCCGATGTTGCGGGATCAGGGCGTGGTGCCGGCTGGCAGTCCGCGTCGGTTGTTGGCGCAGGGGGATGGCTGGCCGATGGCGGTGCTGGATTGGCAGGGGGAGTATTGGGTGACGGTGGATTCGGTGCCGCGGTTGATGGTGCAGGAGCGGCGGGGGAAGTTGGGGTGGTGGCGGAGGTTGTAGGGGCGTGATGGGGTGCCTGAAGGCGCCTTTCGCGGACAAGGTCCGCTCCTACGGGGGCAGCTCGGTGCGCTGGGTTGCCCTCACCCCAGCCCTCTCCCGGAGGGAGAGGGGGCCGTTCGGCGTGGGGGTTGGGTTTTGGCGTCAGCCGGTGGGGTTGGTTGATTAGAAGATGTAGTCCGTGGTCAGGAAGTTGGAGTCGCGGTCGCGGATGATCTGGCTGA
Organism: Pseudomonas sp. NY15181; assembly: GCF_048068055.1. Classification (NCBI taxonomy): domain Bacteria; kingdom Pseudomonadati; phylum Pseudomonadota; class Gammaproteobacteria; order Pseudomonadales; family Pseudomonadaceae; genus Pseudomonas; species Pseudomonas sp. NY15181. Next base: position 117,655 of record NZ_JBLUPT010000014.1, read on the forward strand.
TCAGTTCCTTGTTCGATTCGGTGAAGCGGGTGGCGACCAGGGTGCGGATGGAGAAGGTGCGCAGGGCGTCGTGGACGGAGAGGGTGCCTTCGGCGGAGTTCTTGCGGCCGTTGAAGGGGTAGCTGTCCGGGCCGCGCTGGCACTGGGCGTTGATGTTGATGCGGCCGACCTGGTTGACGAAGGCATCCACCAGCGGGCCGATCTGCTCCGGGGCGTCGCCGAACAGGCTGAGCTGCTGGCCGTAGTCGGACTGCAGCACGTAGTCGATCACTTCATCCAGCTCGCGGTAGGGCACCACGGGCACCAGCGGGCCGAACTGTTCTTCGTGGTAAATGCGCATGTCCGCACTGACCGGGCTGAGCAGCGCCGGGTAGAAGAAGCTTTCGCGGCTTTCGCCACCGCCGGGGTTGACGACCTGGGCGCCCTTGGCCAGCGCGTCCTGCAGCAAGGTATTGAGGAAGTCGACCTTGCCCGGCTCGGGCAGCGGCGTCAGCGCTACGCCCGGTTCCCAGGGCATGCCGGGTTTGAGTTCGGCGAGCTTGGCGCTGAATTTGTCGAGGAAGCTGGGCAGCACGTCTTCGTGGACGAAGAGGATCTTCAGCGCGGTGCAGCGCTGGCCGTTGAAGGAGAGGGCGCCGGTGATGGCTTCGCTGACGGCGTTGTCGAGGTCGACGCTGGGCAGGACGATGCCGGGGTTCTTGGCGTCCAGGCCCAGGGCGGCGCGCAGGCGGTGCGGGCGCGGGTGGAGCTTCTTCAGGTCGGCGGCGCCGGAGTGGGTGCCGATGAAGGCGAAGACGTCGACCTTGCCGCTGGCCATGAGCGCGCTGACGGTTTCGCGGCCGCGCCCGTAGATGACGTTGATGACGCCCGGCGGGAAGCTGTCGCGGAAGGCTTCGAGCAGCGGGCGGATCAGCAGCACGCCGAACTTGGCGGGCTTGAAGACCACGGTGTTGCCCATGATCAGCGCCGGGATCAGGGTGGTGAAGGTCTCGTTCAGCGGGTAGTTGTACGGGCCCATGCACAGCGCCACGCCCAGCGGCACGCGGCGGATCTGCCCAAGGGTGCCCTGTTCCAGTTCGAAGCGGCTGGAGCGGCGGTCCAGCGCCTTGAGCGCCTCGATGGTGTCGACGATGTAGTCGCAGGTGCGGTCGAACTCTTTCTCCGAGTCCTTGAGGTTCTTGCCGATCTCCCACATGAGCAGCTTGACCACGGCGGTGCGCTGTTCGCGCATGCGGGCGAGGAAGCGTTCGACGTGGGCGATGCGCTCGGCCACGCGCAGGTTGGGCCATTCGCCCTGGCCGTTGTCGTAGGCGGCCACGGCGGCGTCCAGTGCGGCGAGGGCGGCGTCGGCATCGAGCAGTGGGGTGCTGCCGAGGATGACCTGTTCGTCGCCCTGGTCGGTGGCGAGGAAGATCGGGCTGCGCACCGGGGCGAGCGGGCCGTCCCAGCGGAGCAGTTCGCCGTTGACCAGGTAGTCGCGCTGCTCGACGGGGGCGTCGGGGCGCCAGGTTTCGGGGATGTCGTTGAGGCAGGGGAACAGGCGGTCGAGTTTGTTGTTGTCGTGCATGACTCATCCTTCGGAAACGGTGGGCGACTGGTCTGTTTTAGTCCGTGCGGGCGATTAGGTAAATCGATTCAGCAAGCGATGCGACGAAAGGCCGGATGGTTGCTTTGGTAGGGCGTATAACGCTCCGCGTTATACGCCGATTGACTGTGGTTTCAGGGCGCCGCGAACCCAGCGATGAAGCGAGGGCGCAGGCAAGGTGTAGCGGCCTGACCGTTCGTGGTAATCCGCCGGGAGTTTCGGTGCTCGGGATTCGGCGGATAACGCGTGCCGCGTTATGCGCCCTACGGGTGTGAAGGTGTGGGGTTCGGCGCGGGCGCCGGTTGCAGCAGTTCCTGCTGCTCGGCGTAGCGGGCGCGGATGTCGAAGTCACGGGGCCAGGTGGGTTGGGCGGGGGCTTTCGGAGTTGCGGAGGAAGTCATGGGTGATACCTCGTTGCAGGAATCCGTGGCGATGACCGCAAGGGCCGTGCGCCGGTTGTTTCATGGCCGGGTTGCGGCGGTGGGCGCGCGCAACCCGGCTGGGTTCAGACGAACAGCGACAGCAGCAGGATGAAGCCCAGGCCGACCACCGAGAGGATGGTTTCCATGGCGGTCCAGGTCTTGAAGGTTTCCATCACGCTCATGTTGAAGTACTGCTTCACCAGCCAGAAGCCGGCGTCGTTGACGTGGGAGAGGATCAGCGAGCCTGCGCCAGTGGCCAGCACCAGCAGTTCGCGGTTGACGCCGGGGATGAGGTTGATCACCGGCACCACGATGCCCGCGCCGGTGATGGTAGCGACGGTGGCGGAACCGGTGGCGATGCGGATCACCGCTGCTACCAGCCAGGCCAGGAGGATCGGCGAGATCTGCGCCTGCACGGCCATGTGGCCGATCACGTCGCCCACGCCGCTGGCCACCAGCATCTGTTTGAAGCCGCCGCCGGCGCCGATGATCATCACGATGGCGGCGGTGGGCGCGAGGCTGTGGTCGAGCAGCTTGAGGATCTTCTTCGAGTCGAAGCCGCGGGCATGGCCGAAGGTGTAGAGCGACAGCAGCAGGGCCAGGAGCAGGGCGGTGATCGGGTGGCCGATCATGTCCAGCCAGGCGCGGACGATGTGGCCGTCGGCGAGCATCACGTCGGCGAAGGTTTTCAGCAGCATCAGGAACACCGGCAGCAGCACGGTGAACAGGGTGACGCCGAAGCTGGGCAGGTCGCTGGTGTCCGGCTCGTGGGCGATCTGCGCCACCAGTTCCTCACTGGGCTGGCCGGGAATCACCTTGGAAATCCAGGCGCCGAAGATCGGGCCGGCAATGGCGGCGGTGGGCAGGGCGACCAGCAGGCCGTAGAAGATGGTCTTGCCGATGTCCGCGCCGAACACGCCGATGGCCAGCAGCGGGCCCGGGTGCGGCGGCACCAGGCCGTGCACGGCGGAGAGGCCGGCGAGCAGCGGGATACCGATCTTGATCAGCGATACGCCGCTGCGGCGGGCCACGATGAACACCAGCGGCACCAGCAGGATGAAGCCGATCTCGAAGAACAGCGGAATGCCGACCAGGAAGGCGGCGAGCATCATCGCCCAGTGCACGCGCTGCTTGCCGAAGGCCTGGATCAGGGTGCGGGCGATCTGATCGGCGCCGCCGGACTCGGCCATCATCTTCCCGAGCATGGTGCCCAGGGCGAGGATGATGCCGACGAAGCCGAGCACGCTGCCGAAGCCGTCCTGGAAGGATTTGACGATGGTCGCCACGGGCATGCCCGAGGTCAGGCCGAGGAAGCCGGCAGCGATGATCAGGGCGATGAAGGGGTGGAACTTGAAGCGCGTGATCAGCAGGATCAGGCCGATGATGGTGACTACCGCATCCAGCAGCAGATAAGTGTCATGGGACATGCCGAGCATGGGGCTCTCCTGTTGTTGTCGTTTTGCCGGAGCGGCTTCTTCTCTTGAAATAGAGAGTTTGGGTGAGTTGAGATAGCGCTATCTTTGACGGGCAGGCGCTATCGGTTTCAGTCGTGGGAGTGCTGGCGCCACCAGAGATGCGCGGCATCGGCCAGGTCGTCGACCGGGCGGGTGGCATCCAGGTGCAGGGTCAGCGGCTCGCTGAGCGGCGGTTCGAGGGCGGCGAACTGGCTGTCGATCAGGCTGGCCGGCATGAAGTGGCCGGGGCGGGTGGCGACGCGCTGGGCAGCGGTTTCCGGGGTGAGTTCCAGGAACACCACGCCCAGGCCGGGCACGGCGCGGCGCAGGCGCTCGCGGTAGGCGAACTTGAGCGCGGAGCAGGTGAGCACGGGGCGCTGGCCGGCGGCGATGGCTTTCTGCAGCTCGGCGGCCAGGGTGTCGAGCCAGCCGGCGCGGTCCTCGTCGGTCAGCGGGATGCCGGCGCTCATCTTCTGGATGTTGGCTTCGGGGTGGAAGGCGTCGCCTTCGATGGCGAACGCGCCGCTGCGCAGGCACAGGGCCTCGCTGACGCTGGACTTGCCGCATCCGGCGACACCCATGATGAGGACGGCATCGATGGCGGTGAGCATGCAGGGCCTCGGTATTGAGACAGCGCTATCTTTGTTGGGCGTAACGAAAAGCATTGGCTGCCTCCGTATTCTTGTCATTCTAGTCGGTCTGTTCTGGCGGCTTCGGCGCTGGTGAGCTGCCGGCGGGCGAGGGACCGGTGGGGCCGGTTTCAGGCAATTGCCCTGGTCGCGAGACAGCGCTACCTTAGTGCCTCGATTTTTGTTTGGCAAGCCGCCCGATGACCGCCCGGAACAAAGACAAGAAGAACGACAGAAGCTCCCGCACTACCGGCCGCCCGACCCTCGACGAGGTGGCGCGCCGCGCTGGCGTCAGCCCCATTACCGCCTCGCGAGCCTTGCGCGGGGTGAGCACGGTGGCCGAGGCGCTGGTGGAAAAGGTCCGACAGGCGGCCAGTGAACTGGGCTATGTGGCCAACCCCGCCGCCCGCGCGCTGGCCTCCAAGCAGAGCCCCAACGTCGTGGTGCTGGTGCCGTCGCTGGCCAACCAGTTGTTCATCGAGACGCTGGAAGCCATCCATGCCGTGATGCATGCGCGCGGCCTGGAAGTGCTGATCGGCAACTACCACTACTCCCGCGACGAAGAAGAGAACCTGCTGCGCAACTACCTCGCGTACCAGCCGCGCGGCCTCCTGCTGACCGGCTTCGACCGCACCGAGAGCGCCCGGCGGATGATCGAGGCCAGTGGTGTGCCGGCGGTCTACATGATGGACCTCGACCCCGGCGCCGGCCTGCATTGCGTGGGCTTCTCGCAGATTCGCGCGGGGGAGGCGGCGGCCAGGCACCTGCTCAAGAGTGGGCGCAAGCGCCTGGCCTACATCGGCGCGCAACTCGACCAGCGTACATTGCTGCGCGGCGAGGGATTCCGTCGGGCGTTGCAGCAGGCCGGTTGCTACGACCCGGCGCTGGAGGTGCTGACGCCGCGCCCGTCGTCAGTCGGCCTGGGCGGCGAGCTGTTCCGCCAACTGTTGGCCAGCCATCCGCAGGTGGAGGGCATCTTCTTCGGCAACGACGACCTGGCCCAGGGCGCGTTGCTGGAGGCCATGCGCCACGGCATTCGCATTCCGGAGCAGGTGGCGGTGCTGGGTTTCAACGACCTGCCCAGTTCGGAGTTCATGGTGCCGCGCCTGTCGAGTATTCGTACGCCGCGCAAGGCCATCGGGACCCATGCGGCGGAGCGCCTGTTGGATCTGATCAACGACAAGGCGGTGAGTGAACCGGTGATGGACCTGGGGTTCGAGTTGATGGTGCGGGAGAGTAGCTGAGACCAGAGATTCATTCTGGCGATTGGCTAGAATCAGCGCTTCAACGTCACGCCCGGATATCAAGGAAAGATAATGGCGGCTGATAATTTTCTGGCGAAGGTGGCGCTTCTGGTCCTGGCACCCGGAGCAGTTCATGCCGTGGGCATTGGTCTGCAGAACAATGTGAATCAGGGATATGGGGACGAGGGGTTCGTCGGAAATTACCTGTTCATGGCGGCTCCCCATCTTCTGATGGTGTGCCTGGCTGCCATCTCGATGTTACGCAAGGGAGCGCTGCTGCAGACCCTGATTGGACTGAATCTCGTCCTGATTTCATTCACGTTCTATGTCCATTGGCTTGTCTCCTCGCGGGAGGCGGGCCTGGCCTGGGTGCTGTACTACCCGCTCTGCGCGCTGTTCCTTGTGGCGTATGGGATCTTCAAGTATTCGGTCGGACGCCGCAGGACATAGCGCCGCCTGTGCATTGTAGGAGCGAGCTTGCTCGCGAACCGCCCAGTCACAGAGTCGTCGGCTAGCACTGTTCGCGAGCAAGCTCGCTCCTACGAAAAGCAAAGAGATCAATGCGCCGGCAGAATCCGCCCACGGCATTCGCCGAAGCCGATCGACGGGTAGCCGTCGCGGCGGCAGCGGGCGCGCAGGATGATTTCGTCGCCGTCTTCGAGGAAGCGGCGTTCCTCGCCATTGCTCAGCACCACCGGTTGCTTGCCGCCGGTGGTCAGCTCCAGCAGGCTGCCGAAGCTGTCCGGGGTTTCGCCGGAGAGGGTGCCGGAGCCGAACAGGTCGCCCGGTTGCAGGCGGCAGCCGTTGACGCTGTGGTGGGCAACCATCTGCGCCACCGTCCAGTACATGTTCAGCGTGTTGCTCAGGGCGATGCGTTCCGGGGCCTGGTGCTCGTGGCGCATGCGCGGGGTGAGCAGCAGCACTTCCAGTTCGATGTCCAGCGCGCCGTGCTGCTGGTCGGCCTCGTCATGGAGGTACGGCAGCGGCTGCGGGTCGCCTTCCGGACGGGCCGGCTGGGCAGTGCGGAAGGGTTCCAGCGCTTCGGCGGTGACCACCCAGGGGGAGATGGTGGTGGCGAAGCTCTTGGACAGGAAGGGGCCGAGCGGCTGGTACTCCCAGGCCTGTACGTCACGGGCGGACCAGTCGTTGAGCAGGCAGAAGCCGGCGATGTGGCCGGAGGCGGCGCTGATCGGGATGGCCTTGCCCTGGTCGTTGCCCTGGCCGATCCAGATGCCCAGTTCCAGCTCCAGGTCCATGCGCGCGCAGGGGCCGAACACCGGTACGTCGAGGCCGGCCGGCAGGGTCTGGCCGTTGGGGCGGCGCACTTCGGTGCCGGAGGGCACGATGGTGGAAGCGCGGCCGTGGTAGCCGATGGGCACGTACTTGTAGTTGGGCAGCAGCGGGTTGTCCGGGCGGAACAGCTTGCCGACGTTCTTCGCGTGGTGGATGCCGACGTAGAAGTCGGTGTAGTCGCCGATCTTCGCCGGCAGGTGCATACGGCACGCGGCCTGGGGCTTGAGCAGCGCGGCGCCGAGGTGCTCCATGCGCTTCTGCTCGGAGCTGCCTTCGCTGAGCAGGCCGATCAGCGCGTCACGCAGGGTGCGGCGGGCGGTGCCGCCCAGGGCGAAGAAGGCGTTGAGGCTGTCGCCGCTGGCGACCACGGCGGCCTGGTGGGCGGCGCCGTGGAAAAGGCCGGCTTCGCAGGCGGTCTTCAGGTCGAAGATGTAGTCGCCGATGGCGACACCGCCGCGCGCCGAATCACCCGGCGGGCTGAATACGCCCAGGGGCAGGTTCTGCAGGGGGAAGTCCGGGTGGCCGTTGGCCGATTCGATCCAGCTTTGCGTGTTGTGGGAGACGCTCATCTTATTGCTCCGGGGAAGGGTCGAAGGTCTTCTGCATGCCGCTCCAGCAGGCGTCATAGTCGCGCTGCAGTTGCGGGCAGTCGAGGGCGAAGCGGCTGGGGCGCAGCACGCGGCCGGTCTCGAACATGAAGGCCATGGTGTGATCGATCTTGTGCGGTTTCAGGTCGGCGGCGATGGCCTGCCGGGTGGTGGCGTTGTCCGGGCCGTGGGCGCTCATGCAGTTGTGCAGCGAGGCGCCGCCGGGGACGAAGCCGTCGGCCTTGGCGTCGTACACGCCCTGGATCAGGCCCATGAATTCGTTCATCAGGTTGCGGTGGAACCACGGCGGGCGGAAGGTGCTCTCGGCCACCATCCAGCGCGGCGGGAAGATCACGAAGTCCATGTTGGCCATGCCGTGGGTGTCGCTGGGCGAGGTGAGCACGGTGAAGATGGACGGGTCGGGGTGATCGAAGCTCACCGTGCCGATGGTGTTGAAGCGGCGCAGGTCGTACTTGTAGGGCACGTTGTTGCCGTGCCAGGCGACCACGTCCAGCGGCGAATGGTCGAGGGTGGTGGCCCAGAGTTCGCCGAGGAATTTCTGCACCAGTTGCACCGGGCCTTCGAGGTCTTCGTAGTGCGCCACCGGGGTGAGGAAGTCGCGGGGGTTGGCCAGGCCGTTGCTGCCGATGGGGCCGAGGTCGGGCAGGCGCAGGGCGGCGCCGTGGTTCTCCGCCACGTAGCCGGCGGCGGAGGCTTCCAGCAGCTCGACACGGAAGCGCATGCCGCGCGGGATCACGGCGATCTCCAGCGGTTCGACCTCCAGCACGCCCAGCTCGGTAACCAGGCGCAGGCGACCGGCCTGGGGCACGATCAGCAGTTCGCCGTCGGCGTTGAAGAACGCCCGGCTCATGGAGATGTTCGCGCGGTAGGCATAGACGCTGACGCCGCTGGTGGCCTCGGCTTCGGCGTTGGCGGCCATGCATAGCAGGCCGTCGATGAAGTCGGTAGGCTCCTGCGGCATCTCGAAGCTGTTCCAGCGCAGGCGGTTGGGCGTCACCGGGCCGAGGGCGGTGCCGGTGATCTGGCGGGCCAGGCGCTCGTAGCGCGGGTGCGCGGCGGACGGGCGGATACGGTACAGCCAGGTGCGCCGGGCCTCGCTGCGCGGCACGGTGAAGGCGGTGCCCGAGAGCAGTTCGGCGTAGAGGCCGTAGGGGACTTGCTGCGGCGAGTTCTGCCCGACGGGCAGTGCGTTGGGCAGGGCCTCGCTGGCGAATTCGTTGCCGAATCCGGACAGGTAGGCCGGGGCGCGGGAGGCGGTCATGGTGGTTTCACTCTTTTTATCGTAATTGAATTACGATAAACGTAATTTCATGGAGGCGGGCCGTCAAGCCCACCAGGGAGTCCTTTTAGTTGAAGACCAAGAACGAAGCGGATGAGTCCGCCCCGACGAAGGGCAAGAAGGTGCAGTCCGCCGAGGTCGGCACCGAGATCCTCAAGGCCCTGGCGGACCTGGCGCCGAGCACCTCGCTCAAGCGCCTGGGCGAGTATCTGGAGATGCCGGCGGCCAAGGTCCACCGCTATCTGCAGGCGTTGATCGCCAGCGGCTTCGCCGAGCAGGACCCGGTCACCAACCATTACGGGCTGGGCCGCGAGGCGCTCTACGTGGGCCTGGCGGCGATCCGCCGGCTGGACGTGGTGAAGGTTGCCAGCCCCGCACTGGCCGAGCTGCGCGACAACCTGGGGCAGACCTGCTTCCTGGCCATCTGGGGCAGCCACGGCCCGACCGTGGTGCAGGTGGAACCGGCGCAGGGGATGGTCACCCTGGTGACGCAAGTGGGTTCGGTGCTGCCGGTACACGGGTCGTCCACCGGGCTGGTGTTCGCCGCGTTCCGGCCGGGGCTGGAGGAGGGGGCGGACCAGGCGGTGCTGGAAAGCATTCGGGCCGAAGGGCTGCATTCGATCCACGGGCTGCTGATGCCGGGGGTGAATGCGCTGTCGGTGCCGCTGTTCGCCACCGGCCGGGAGCTGGCGGGGGTGATTACGGTGGTGGGGTCGGAGGCGAGCTTCTCGGCCGATCCTCATGGCGAGGCAGCGCGGGGGTTGCTGGAGGCGGCGCGGGAGATCAGTTTGCGGATGGGCGGGGAGGTCTGAACCTGCTCTTCGTAGGAGCGAGCTTGCTCGCGAACCTCTCAGCTCCGATGCTGCCGGGAGGTCCGTTCGCGAGCAATCTCGCTCCTACAGGTATTACAGGTATTGGGTGCCTTACCCTCGCCCAACCTGCTTCACCGCTGCCTCCTTCCCGCCCAGGTCGAGTACCTCCCGCACCAGCATGGCGATGCTCGATACGCCCATCTTTTCCTTGATCTTGGTGCGGTGCACGTCGACGGTCTTCACGCTGATGTTCAGCTCGCGGGCAATGACCTTGCTCGCCTTGCCGTCGATCACCATGCCCAGCACTTCGCGCTCGCGGCCGGTGAGCAGGTCGAGCTTGCTCTGCAACTGCTGGCGCTGGGCGGCGCCGGCGTGGACCTGCACGGCGTCCTTCAGCGCGGCCTGGATGCGCTCGAGCATCTGCTGCGGGTTGTAAGGCTTCTCGACGAAGTCGATGGCGCCGTTCTTCATCGCCTTCACCGACATGGGGATGTCGCCGTGCGCGGAGACGAACAGGGTTGGCAGCGCAATGCCGCGCGCGTTGAGGATTTCCTGCAGCTGGAAGCCGCTGGTCTCCGGCATGCGCACGTCCAGCACCAGGCAGGCCGGCTGGTCGGGGTCGTAGTGGGCGAGGAATTCGTCGGCGCCGGCGAAGCACAGGGCCTGCACGCTGACCGATTCGAGCAACCAGGCCAGCGAGGTGCGCAGGTCCTTGTCGTCGTCGACGATGTACACAACGGGTTTACGGGTTTCCATTTCGGGCTACCACGGCATTTCTAATTATTTTTCACCCCGAGGGGCGCAAGGCATGTCAGGGAGCATAACCACTGCTTCTCCCGCTGACGATAAAGAAACCCCCTAGATGACTAGCGGCGATCTCCCCCCGGCATGGGGATCGTCTGAATATTTCCGCCTGGCCCCGGCGCTTACTCTCGTTCCATCAGCCACGGACCGCTTTGCGTGTGGTCCCCCGAGAGGAAGGGTGCCGAGATGGCCGACCTTAGCCAGACCCAGATCGACTTTCGCAATGCCATGGCCCAGCTGCCGGCGGCGGTGAACATCATCACCAGCAGCGGCCCCGGCGGACGTTGCGGCATCACCGCCAGCGCGGTGTGCTCGGTCACCGATTCGCCGCCGACCGTGCTGGTCTGCATCAACCGCAACAGTGCCAGCCACGACGTGTTCCGCGACAACGGCTACCTCTGCGTCAACGTGCTGCGCGGAGAGCAGGAGGAGCTGGCGCGGCATTTCGCCGGGATGACCCGCGTGCCGATGGAAGAGCGCTTCGCCTGGGACCTGTGGGACAGCGCCTGCCCCGAGGCGCCGGTGCTGCGCGATGCTCTGGTGACCCTGGGCGGGCGGATCAGCGAGTGCAAGGAGGTGGGTTCTCACTCGGTGATGTTCGTCGAGCTGGACCAGGTCGCCGTGCGCGAGCAGGGCGACAGCCTCGTGTACTTCAACCGCCTGTTCCATCGCGTCGACCGCGCTGCCGCGGCGGCGCAGTGCGCCCGCTGATTCCGGAGAGAGCATGACCCGTATCGAACGCCTCGAGTCGATCATCGTCGACCTGCCGACCATCCGCCCGCACAAGCTGGCCATGCACACCCTGCAGCAGCAGACGCTGGTGATCCTGCGCCTGCACTGCAGCGACGGTGTGGAAGGTATCGGCGAAGCCACCACCATCGGCGGCCTGGCCTACGGCAACGAGAGCCCGGAAAGCATCAAGGCCAACCTCGACGCGCACTTCGCGCCGCTGCTGGTCGGC
>NZ_JBLUPT010000015.1:0-91822 GCF_048068055.1 Pseudomonas sp. NY15181
CTGCCGCTGTCGCTGTCCTACGATCACCGCGTGATCAACGGGGCCGCCGCCGCGCGCTTCACCAAGCGTCTGTCCGACCTGCTGGGCGATATCCGCACCCTGCTGCTGTAAGTGTTGTAAGGGGGAGGCTCCGGTCTCCCCTTCCTCTCGACGAGCACGCCACGCTCGTACTCTCCAGCCCTGCCGGACGGTGGGGCTTCTTTTTATCCGCACTATTCCGACCGCCGCCGCCCCTGCGCGCCCCTCGCCTCAACTTCGTCGTGTGACGGCCGATACAGTCCTGGCTTGTCAGCGCCCCACGCCTCATGCAAATCTTGCCAACGCCCATAGAATTCGGCCGAGGCAATGCACCTCGCCCGTACCTGGAAATCACGCCGCGCATGAAGAGTCATCCCGATGCCGCCAGCCGTTCGGTGGCCGAGGTTGTCACGCAACTTCCCGTCCCTTCGCGGCTGGGGCTGTTGCGCTTCGAGCGACTGAACGAAGCCAGCTGGACCCTGCTGTTCCTCGACCCGGGCTGCGAGCGCCAGATCGGCGTGCCCGCCCAGGACCTCTGCGGCATCCTCGACGCCCCCTACGCCAGCCTGATGGAGCCCGAGGCCCGCCACCGCCTGCATGAGCAGGTCCAGCAGCAACTGCTTCAGGATGGCCACTATCAGGTGCGCTACTGCCTGCACTCGCCGCGCGGCCCTTTGAACATCCTGGAAGTCGGCGAGGCCTTCCAGCAGCATGGCCGGCAACTGCTGCACGGCTACCTGCTGCAGGACGAAGGCGATGCCCAGGGCGCCGAGGCGGACCCACGGCTGCTGGATCTGGAAGCCCAGAACCTGCGCCTGAAGATGTCGCTGGAGATGTACCAGCGCTCCCAGGACGAACACCTGCAGCACCTGGTGCGCTCGCGCACCCAGCAGAACCTGATCGTGCGCCTGGCACGGCACCGCTACCTGTCCAGCGACCCACTGCTGGAAGCCGCACAGCTGATCGTCCAGGCTGCCTGCGAAGTCTACGACGTGGCCCGTGCCGGTATCTGGCGCCTGCATCCGGACAATCGCCTGGAGGCGGTTACCGTCTACCGTCGCGACATCGACCAGTACGAGAAGCCGCAGGACATCGACGCCAGCAGCTTCCCCCACTACCTCGACGCAGTCCACAGCGGCCGCGCCATCGACGCCCATAACGCCATCCAGGACCCGCGCACCCAGGAACTGGCCAAGCGCTACCTGCGTCCCCAGGGCGTCAACGCCATGCTCGACGCCACCATCCGCATCGGCGGCGAAGTGGTCGGGGTGCTGTGCCTGGAGCACGTCGGTGAAGTGCGCATGTGGCAGAGCGACGAGATCGCCTTCGCCGGCGAGCTGGCCGACCAGTACGCCCAGGTGCTGATGAACCACGAACGGCGCAACGTTTCCAGCGCCCTGCACCTGTTCCAGCGCGCCGTCGAGCAGAGCGCCAGCGCCTTCCTGCTGATCGACCGCGACGGGCTGGTGGAGTACGTCAACCCGAGCTTCACCGCCATCACCCAGTACGGCGCCGACGAAGTGCGCGGCCGCCGCCTGCCGGAACTCCCCGCACTGACCAACCTGGCGGAACTGCTGTTCGACGCGCGCTCCGCCCTGGTCAACCAGAACAGCTGGCAAGGCGAGTTCCGCAGCCGCCGCAAGAACCTCGAGCCCTACTGGGGCCAGCTGTCGCTGTCGAAGGTGCACGACGACAAGGGCGAGCTGACCCACTACATCGGCATCTACGAAGACATCACCCAGAGCAAGCTGGCCCAGCAGCACATCGAGAAGCTCGCCTACCGCGACAACCTCACGGGTCTCGCCAACCGGCACTTCTTCATCAGCGCCCTGGAAGAGCGCCTGCAGGCCGGCAGCCAGCATTCGCTGGGCCTGCTGCTGGTGGATATCGACAACTTCAAGCGGATCAACGACAGCCTCGGCCACCAGACCGGCGACAAACTGCTGTCCAACCTGGCCCGGCGCCTGCGCAGCAGCCTGAGCGACACCACCACCCTGGCGCGTTTCGCCAGCAACGAATTCGCCGTGCTGCTGGAGGAGTCCGTGGCCGGCCGCGGCGAGAAGATCGCCGAACAGATTCTCGACGTGCTCGACAAGCCGCTGTTCGTCGACAACCAGCTGATCAGCATCACCGGCTCCATCGGCATCGCCTACGCGCCGCAGCACGGCTACGACCCGCAGACCCTGATGAAGCACGCCGGCCTTGCGCTGCACAAGGCCAAGGCCAACGGCAAGCACCAGGTGCAGACCTTCACCGAGGCGATGACCGCCGAGGCCAGCTACAAGCTGTTCGTCGAGAGCAACCTGCGCCGCGCGCTGGTGCAGGACGAGCTGGCGGTGCATTACCAGCCCAAGCTGTGCCTGCGCAGCGGCCAGCTGCTCGGCCTGGAAGCGCTGCTGCGCTGGCAGCACCCGGAAAAGGGCATGATCCGCCCCGACCAGTTCATCAGCGTGGCCGAGGAAACCGGCCTGATCATCCCCATCGGCAAGTGGGTGATCCGCCAGGCCTGTCGCCAGGTGCGCGAACTGGCCGCCAAGGGCCTGGGCGAGCTGCACATCGCGATCAACCTGTCGCCCAAGCAGTTCAGCGACCCCGACCTGGTCGGTTCCATCGCCGCGATCCTCAACGAGGAAGGCATCCCCGCCGGGCAGATGGAACTGGAACTCACCGAAAGCCTGCTGCTGGACGCCACCGACGACACCCGCCAGCAGCTCGAGCGCCTGAAGAGCCTGGGCCTGACCCTGGCCATGGACGACTTCGGCACCGGCTACTCGTCGCTGAGCTACCTGAAGAAATTCCCCATCGACGTGATCAAGATCGATCGCAGCTTCATCAAGGACATCCCGGACAACCAGGACGACATGGAAATCACCTCGGCGGTGATCGCCATGGCCCACAACCTCAAGCTGCAGGTGGTCGCCGAAGGTGTGGAGACCGCCGCCCAGCTGGCCTTCCTTCGGCGCAACCGCTGCGATATCGGGCAGGGTTACCTGTTCGACAAACCGATTCCCGGCATCGACCTCTCCTCCAGCCTGCAGCGCTATCCCTGCCGCCCGAATTGAGCCCCGCAGCGAGGGCAAAACGCTGTAATCTTCCGCGAGTAGAAGAGTCTATTGCCGCCCATAGAGCCCGTTCACGATCTTGCGAGCTAGAGCAGAACAAGGCAAAAACAGGCGAGGACGCGGAGTTTACGAGCTGTAAATGAGCAGTCCGAGCCTGTTTTTAACGCAGTTATGCCGACGCGCAGCAGGTCGTGAACAGGCTCCTACTCAAAGGAGACGAATGCCATGACCCTGCGCTCGCAAATACTTGCCCACAAGCTGGAGCTGCCCAGTTCCGCCCAGGCCCTGCCGGGCCGGGAAAGCCCGATGCCAGTGCCGGAAACGCATTACGTCAATGGCCGCCCGCTGACCGCGCCCTTTCCCGCCGGCCTGCAGCAGATCGTGCTGGGCCTGGGCTGTTTCTGGGGCGCCGAGCGGCGCTTCTGGCAGCAGCCGGGCGTATGGGTGACCGCGGTGGGTTACGCCGGCGGCCTGACCCCGAACCCGACCTACGATGAGGTCTGCTCCGGCCTGACCGGCCACAGCGAAGTGGTGCTGGTGGTCTACGACCCGCGCGAGACCAGCATCGAGGCGCTGCTCAAGGTGTTCTGGGAATCCCATGACCCGACCCAGGGCATGCGCCAGGGCAACGACACCGGCACCCAGTACCGTTCGGCGGTCTACTGGTTCGACCAGGCGCAGAAAGCCGCCATCGAAGCCAGCCGCACGGCCTTCCAGAAGGAGCTGAGCGCCAAGGGTTACGGCGAGATCACCACGGAAATCCGCGAGGTGCCGCCGTTCTACTACGCCGAGGCCTACCACCAGCAGTACCTGGCGAAGAACCCCAACGGCTACTGCGGCCTGGGCGGCACCGGCGTGTGCCTGCCGGCGTAACAAAAGCCCCTCACCCTAACCCTCTCCCGCAAGCGGGAGAGGGGACCGTTCGGCGCAGGAGGAAACGACTCAGTCAGCCGGCACGGACAGCTCCCTCTCCCTGAGGGAGAGGGCTGGGTTGAGGGGTACACGCCGGCACAGCGTTTCAAGAGGAATAATGGTTGCTCCCACAAAAAAGCCCCGGCATTGCCGGGGCTTTTTTCATTCCGAGATCAGCCAGTCCAACTGCCAACTGCCCTCGCTTTGCGCCAGCGTCTCCGCCAGCCACGGCAGCAGGCCGCGCAGCTCCTCGTCCAGCGGCCACGGCGGGTTGGCGATGACCAGGCCGGAGCCGTTCAGGCGCTCGGACGTATCCGCCGGGTGCACGCACAATTCGGCACGCAGCAGCTTTGGCGCCGAGCTCTTCTCCAGACGCTGGTAGAAACGCTTGAGCTGGCGGCGGTCCTTGATCGGGTACCAGATGGCGACCACGGTCTGGCGCATGCGGCCGATGGCCTCGTCCAGCGCGGCCACGCAACGCTCCAGGTCGTCGCCCTGCTCGAACGGGGGGTCGATCAGCAGCACGCCACGCTTCTCGGACACCGGCAGGAAGGCGCGCGGCAGCAGCCAGCCATCGCCCTGGTGCACGGCGATGCGGCGCTCGCCGCCCATGTTGGCCTTGAGCAGGCGGCCGTCCTCGGGGTGCAGCTCATTGAGCAGCACGCGGTCCTGCGGGCGGGTCAGGCGGCGCGCAAGCTCCGGCGAGCCGGGATAGAACTCCAGGCCGCCGTCGGGGTTGAGGGCACGCACCACATCCAGGTAGTCCTGCACCAGCTCCGGCAGGTCATCGCGCTCCCACAGGCGGCCGATGCCCGACTCCCATTCGCCCGTGCGACTGGCTTCGTCACCCAGCAGGTCGTACAGGCCGACGCCCGAGTGGCTGTCGAGGTAGGCGAAGGGCGTGTCCTTGCGCGCCATCAGCGCGAAGATGCGCGCCAGGGCGATGTGTTTGAACACGTCGGCATGGTTGCCGGCGTGATAGGCATGGCGGTAGTTCATGGATGGCAGACTCCTCAAGGCGCGCAGTGTAGCCGTAGTCGAGGTGTTTTAGCCCTTTATCACGCTCGTGGATGATTCTGTGCGAGGTTCATTCACCAGACTAGACTGCGGCCATTCCCACGGAGGTCGATCCATGTCCGAGACCCTGCTCAGCTCCCGCAACCTCGCTTTCGAACTCTACGAAGTGCTCGACGCCGAGGCCCTGACCCGGCGCGATCGCTTCGCCGATCACAGCCGCGAGACCTTCGACGCCGCCCTGGGCACCGCCCGTAGCATCGCCGAGGAACTGTTCGCCCCGCACAACCGCAAGAACGACGAGAACGAACCGCAGTACGTCGACGGCGGCGCGGTGCTGATCCCGGAAGTGAAGCCGGCGGTGGACGCCTTCAACGAGGCTGGCTTCCAGAACGCCTCGCGCAGCTTCGAACAGGGTGGCATGCAGCTGCCGCACCTGCTCTCGCGCGCCTGCTTCGCGCACTTCCAGTCGGCCAACATCGCCACCTCGTCCTATCCGATGCTGAGCATGGGCGCCAGCCATCTGATCGAGACCTTCGGCAGCGACGAACAGAAGCGCCTGTTCCTGCAACCGATGATCGACGCACGCTTCTTCGGCACCATGGCCCTGACCGAGCCTCACGCCGGCTCCTCCCTGGCGGACATCCGCACCCGTGCCGAACCTGCCGCCGACGGCAGCTACCGGATCAAGGGCAACAAGATCTTCATTTCCGGCGGCGACCATCCGCTGTCGGAGAATATCGTGCACATGGTCCTGGCCAAGCTGCCGGACGCCCCTCCCGGCGTGAAAGGTATCAGCCTGTTCATCGTGCCGAAGTTCCTGGTCAACCCGGACGGCTCCCTCGGCGCGCGCAACGACGTGACCCTAGCCGGCCTGTTCCACAAGATGGGCTGGCGCGGCACCACCTCCACCGCACTGAACTTCGGCGACCAGGGCGAGTGCGTCGGCTACCTGGTGGGCAAGCCGCACCACGGCCTGGCCTACATGTTCCAGATGATGAACGAGGCGCGCATCGGCGTCGGCATGGGCGCGATCATGCTCGGCTACGCCGGCTACCTGTACTCCCTGGAATACGCCCGAGAACGTCCCCAGGGGCGCCCGGTGGACGCCAAGGACCCGACCTCGGCGCCGGTCTCCATCGTCCAGCACGCCGACGTGAAGCGCATGCTGCTGACCCAGAAAGCCTACGTCGAAGGCGCCTTCGACCTCGGCCTGTACGCCTCGCGTCTGGTGGATGACAGCGAAACCCTGCCCACCGAGGAAGAGCGCAAGCAGGCCCACGAGCTGCTCGACCTGCTCACCCCGATCGTCAAATCCTGGCCCTCGGAGTTCTGCCTGAAGGCCAACGAACTGGCGATCCAGATCCTCGGCGGCCACGGCTACACCCGCGAATACCCGGTGGAACAGTACTACCGCGACAACCGCCTGAACCCGATCCACGAAGGCACCCACGGCATCCAGTCGCTGGACCTGCTGGGGCGCAAGCTGACGCAGAACAACGGCGCCGGCCTCAAGCAGCTGACCCGCCTGATCAACCAGTGTTGCGCACGCGCCCAGGCGCACCCGTCGCTGGACAAGCTGCGCGAGCCGCTGGAACAGCTGATGGCGCGCCTGTCGGCGACCACCCTGAGCCTGCTCGGCGACCTGATGCAGGGCCGCGTGGCACAAGGGCTGGCCAACTCGGCGCTGTACCTCAAGGTGTTCGGCCACGCGGTGATCGGCTGGCGCTGGCTGGAGCAGGCAATCCGCGCGGAGGAAGGCCTGGCGCTGATCCAGAACGGTGCTGGCAATGCCGCCGACACCGACTTCTATCGCGGCAAGCTGCAGGCTGCGCGCTACTTCCTGACCTGGGAAGTGCCCTCCTGCCACCACGAGCTGGCTCTGCTCGAAGCCCGCGACGACACTTGTTCGACCATGCAGGACGCCTGGTTCTAGTCCTGCATGTCCCTCCAGCCCCGGCCACGTCCGGGGCTTTTTTTGCCTGCGGCCTGGAATGGCCGGCGCTCCAGCCACCGACTGGAATTTTTCCCTCATAAACTACGGAAAGAACCGACAAGCAGCACCAAACCAGCCGACAGCGAAACCAGGGTGGCATGCCGTTGAATAGCGCCCGCGCAACTTCACGACTGTCACGCCAATGGCCATGCACACCTCGATGTTCCCTCGCCTGTCCCGCAACCTGCCCGTTCTGCTGCCCCTGCTCGCCACCGCGGCCGGGCTGACCTGCATGGTCTACCTGCTGACCCCTGACTCGGCGGACGCACTCCCCGGCGACAGCCCTTTGCGCGCCCCCGCACAGTCGCTGAACCCAGCCCCCATCTACAGCGAACCCAGCACCGAAGCCCTCGAGCACGCCGACCAATACCTGAAGATCATCGACAAGGCGATGAGCGACGGGCTGGCCGTGCTGCGCGGCGGCGATGGCCAATCCATCGCCTCGCAGAGCCGCTACTTCAATGCGCTGGTCAATGCCGGCTACGCCCAGTTCGGCTCCTCCTACTTCGAGCCGCTGGGCAGTTGCGGCGTCGCCGGCAGTTCCGCACGGAACCTCTGGCATACGCAAATCCGCGCCGTCAGCGGCACCCGCCAGGAGAACCTGTCCGGCGAAGTGCACAAGGCCCTCGTCACCCTGCAACACGACCGGGAAGCCTGCCTCTCGGCGGTCCGGCTGGTTCCCGACGAGGCGCAGCAGTGGGCGCCCACGACACTCTCCGCCCTCAACCCGGTCCCCGCCTGGAACAACGCCTCACCCTGGTCGGAAATCGTCGCCGAACGAAGCTCAACTAACCTTTGACAGCCTTGCAAATCCGCAGGTTAGAATCGCTTGGCATGCGGCCTGCATCCTGATCCCCAGTAGCGTCGCCACTCCCCCATACCCCAGGAGGTCGACACACTTTGGATGCCGTGGCCATCAACAGCTATTTCCTGATCGCTGCTGTGCTGATCGGCATGAGCATTCTGGTCAGCTCGCTGTCTTCGCGACTGGGCATCCCGATCCTGGTCATCTTCCTCGCCGTGGGCATGGTCGCCGGCACCGACGGCCCCGGCGGCATCGGCTTCTCCAACTACCCCATCGCCTACCTGGTGGGCAACCTGGCACTGGCCGTGATCCTCCTCGACGGCGGCTTGCGCACGCGGGTCGTGAGTTTCCGCGTGGCGCTCTGGCCAGCGCTCTCGCTGGCCACGGCCGGGGTACTGATCACCGCCGGCCTGACCGGCATCGCCGCAGCCTGGCTGTTCAAGCTGAGCTGGATGGAAGGCCTGCTGATCGGCGCCATCGTTGGCTCCACCGACGCCGCGGCGGTGTTCTCCCTGCTCGGCGGCAAGGGACTCAACGAACGGGTCACCGCGACCCTGGAAATCGAGTCGGGCAGCAACGACCCGATGGCGGTGTTCCTCACCGTCACCCTGATCGACATGCTTGCCCACGGCGAAAGCGGCATGAGCTGGAGCTTCCTCTGGCACTTCCTGCGTGAGTTCGGCATCGGCTCGCTGCTCGGCCTCGGCGGCGGCTGGCTGCTGCTGCAGGTGATCAACCGCATCCACCTGGCCAGCGGCCTCTATCCGTTGCTGGTGATCAGCGGCGGCCTGCTGATCTTCGCCGTGTCCAACGCGGTGCACGGCAGCGGCATCCTTGCCATTTATCTGTGCGGCCTGATGCTGGGCAACCAGCCGATCCGCTCCCGCCACGGCATCCTGCACATGCTCGACGGCATGGCCTGGCTCGCGCAGATCGGCATGTTCCTCGTGCTGGGCCTGCTGGTCACGCCCCACGACCTCTGGCCCATCGCCCTGCCGGCGCTGGGGCTGGCGCTGTGGATGATTCTCTTCGCCCGCCCGCTCTCGGTGCTGGTCGGCCTGATTCCGTTCCGTGCCTTCCATGGCCGCGAAAAAGCCTTCATCGCATGGGTCGGCCTGCGCGGCGCGGTGCCGATCATTCTCGCGGTATTCCCGTTGATGGCGGGTCTGCCCAACGCCCAGCTGTTCTTCAACGTGGCCTTCTTCATCGTGCTGGTCTCGCTGCTGGTGCAGGGCACCAGCCTGCCCTGGGCCGCCAAGCTGCTGCGGGTGATAGTGCCGCCGGACCCGGCGCCGATTTCCCGCGCTGGCCTGGAAGTGCACCCGACCAGCGAGTGGGAGCTGTTCGTCTACCACCTGAGCAAGGAAAAGTGGTGCATCGGCGCCGCCCTGCGCGAGCTGAAGATGCCCGAAGGCACCCGTATCGCCGCCCTGTTCCGCGGCACCCAACTGTTGCACCCGTCCGGTAGTACCATCCTCGAGGCCGATGACATTCTTTGCGTAATCGGTCACGAGCATGACCTCCCCGCCTTGGGCAAACTGTTCAGCCAGGCACCGGACCGCGGCCTGAGCGCGCGCTTCTTCGGCGACTTCGTCCTCGAAGGCGACGCCCAGCTCTCCGCCGTGGCCTCGCTGTATGGCCTGAAGCTGGAAAACGTGGACGGCGAGCAGACGCTGGGCCGCTTCATTGCCCACGAAATCGGTGGCCAGGCGATCATCGGCGACCAGGTGGAATGGAACGGCCTGACCTGGACCGTGGCCGCCCTGGATGGGAACAAGATCCGCAAGGTGGGGGTCAAATTCCCCGAAGGTCGACCCGGCCCCGGCCTGTTCCTCTGACCGCCTACCGGCGCTCGCTTGCGGGCGCCGGCCAGCCAGCACTAACCTCACTCCACTTTTCGCACGAGCCGCTGATCGCGACCATGTCATTCCTGCTGCGTACCCTGCTTACCGTCGTCCTCCTGGGCGGCTCGCTCACCGGCCTGCCCGCGCTGGCCGCCGACAACACCCCGCCCAGCGCCGACCAGGTGCAGCAGAGCCTCGACGGCCTGGCCGACCGCAAGCTGTCGGATGCCGACGCCAAGCTGGTCAAGGCGAGCCTTGAGAACACCCTCAAGCTGCTGGCGACCAAGGATGACAGCGAGAAGCAACTGGCCGAACTCAAGGGGCGGCTAGCCGACGCACCCAAGCTGATCAGCGAGAACCAGAAGGCCCTGAACCGTCTCAAGGGCAGCAGCGACAAACCGGCCGCGCAGCGCTACGCCGGTTACAACGCCACCCAGCTGGAAATGCTGCTCAACGAGCAGTCCACCCAGTTGGCCGCCTGGCAGAAGGAGATGGCCGACGCCAAGGGCGATGCGCTCACGGCGCAAACCCGCCCCGAGCGCGCCCAGGCCGACCTGAGCCGGAACCAGACGCGCCTGCTGGAGATCGCCGGCCTGCTCAAGGCCGGCAAGGAAAGCGGCAAGCCGCTGGGTAACGAGCATCGCGACGAACTGCTGGCCGAGCAGGCCGCGCTCACCGCGCAGAACCAGCTGCTGCGTCAGCAGCTGGCGGGCAACAACCTGCTGCTCGACCTCGCCTCCAGCCAGCGCGACCTGTTGGCCGAACGCATCGGCCGTGAGGAGCACGAGACCCTCGAACTGCAGACGATGATCAGCGAGAAGCGCCGCGAACAGTCCGAGAAGACCGTCGCCGCGCTGTCCAAGGACGCCGACCAGGCCGCCGGCACCGACAGCCTGCTGAGCCAGGAGAGCGCCACCAACCTCAAGCTCTCGGACTACCTGCTGCGCACCACCGACCGCCTCAACACCCTGACCCGGCGCGACCTCGAAGCCAAGCAGCAGTTGGACAACCTCACCCAGGGCGAGCAGGCGCTGGACGAGCAGATCAACGTCCTGCGCGGCAGCCTGCTGCTGGCCAAGATCCTCTACCAGCAGAAGCAGTCGCTGCCGGTGATTAGGACCGACCGCGACCTGGCCGACGAGATCGCTGACCTGCGCCTGTACCAGTTCGAGCTGAACCAGAAGCGCGACGAGCTGAACAACTCCGAGGTGTACATCGACAACCTGCTGGCCCAGCAGCCGCAGGAAAGCATCACCCCGCAGTTGCGCAAGGACCTCTCCGAGCTGGTCAATACCCGCCTGGAACTGATGGAGCGTCTCAACCACGAGCTGAACGCGCTGCTCAACGAAGCGATCACCCTGCAGCTGAACCAGAAGCAGCTCAAGGAAACCGCCGACAAGCTGCGCGCCACCCTCGACGAGCAGATGTTCTGGATTCCCAGCAACCGCCCGCTGGACCTGTCGTGGTTCAAGATGACCCCGACTCTGCTGCATCACCAGCTGTCCGAAGTGCCCTGGGGCTCGGGCGTGAAGGAGCTGGGCGCAGGCCTGATCGACCGGCCGTTCCTCTTCCTGCCGCTGCTCCTGCTGGTCGCCGGCCTGCTGTGGAAGCGCCGGTTCCTCTACGACAAGCTCGAATCGCTGAACGACGACATCGGCCACTTCAAGCGCGACAGTCAGGCGCACACCCCCCTGGCCCTGCTGCTCGCCGTTTTGCTGGCGCTGCCCGGCACCCTGGCGCTGGCCATCGCCGGCCTGGCCCTGCTGCTCGACGCCCGCGGACAGAACGCCACCCTCGGCAGCGCCCTGCTGGAAATGGCGCAGGTCTGGCTGGTGTTCTACACCGCGCACCGCATCCTGCGTCCGGGCGGCATCGCCGAGCGGCACTTCCACTGGAGCCAGCCCCAGGTGCAGTTCCTCGGCAAGCTGATGCGCCGCCTGGGCCTGGTGGTGATGTCGCTGGTCGCGGTGGTCACCGTCGCCGAGCACCAGCCGGCGAGCCTCGCCGATGACGTGATCGGCATCGCCATCGTCCTGTTCGGCTACGCCGCAATGACCTGGATACTGGGCCAGCTGCTGTTCGGCAGCCCCTCCAGCGAGCGCCCCTCGATGATCAAGATGATCGTCGGCCTGGGCTTCACCGTGCTGCCGGTGGCGTTGTTCCTGGCGGTGGGCTTCGGCTACTACTACACCGCGCTCAAGCTCACCGACCGCCTCATCGACACCCTGTTCCTGCTGATGTTCTGGATGGTGGTGGAAGCCACCTTCGTCCGCGGCATGGGCGTGGCCGCGCGGCGCCTGGCCTACCAGCGCGCGATGACCAAGCGCCAGGTCCCGCCCAAGGAAGGCATCGAGGGCGGCGAAGTGGTGGAAGAGCCGACCCTGGGCATCGAGCAGATCAATGAGCAATCGATGCGCCTGATCCGCCTCGGCCTGCTGATCGGCTTCGTGGTCACCCTGTACTGGGTCTGGGCCGACCTGATCAGCGTGGTCTCGTACCTCGACAACGTCACCCTCTACCAATACACCAGCGGCACCGGCGACGCGGCGTCCACGACGCCGATCAGCCTGGGCGACTTCCTCATGGCGCTGGTGATCGCCGCGGTGACCGTCGCCCTGGCGCGCAACCTGCCCGGCCTGCTGGAGGTGTTGGTGCTGCAACGCCTGACCCTGGCCCAGGGCAGCGCCTACGCCATCACCACCCTGCTCTCCTACGCCATCAGCGGCATTGGCTTCGTCAGCGCGCTCTCCACCCTCGGGGTGAGCTGGGACAAGCTGCAATGGCTGGTGGCAGCGCTCTCGGTCGGCCTGGGCTTCGGCCTGCAGGCGATCTTCTCCAACTTCGTCTCCGGCCTGATCATCCTCTTCGAGCGTCCGGTACGGATCGGCGACGTGGTGACCATCGGCACGCTGTCCGGCACCGTCAGCAAGATCCGCATCCGTGCCACTACCATCACCGACTTCGACCGCAAGGAAATCATCGTCCCCAACCAGACCTTCATCACCGGCCAGCTGGTGAACTGGTCGTTGAGCGACACGGTGACCCGGGTGACCATCAAGATCGGCCTGGCCTACGAAAGCGACCTGCCCCTGGCGCGCAAGATCATGCTCGACGCTGCCCACGCCAACTCACGCATCCTGCGCGACCCGGAGCCGGTGCTGTACTTCACCACCATCAGCGCCAGCACCTTCGACTACGAACTGCGTTTCCACGTGCGCGAACTGGGCGACCGCAACCCGGCGGTGGACGAAACCCTGACCCGCATTGCCCTGGCCTTCCGCGAGAAGGGCATCGACATGGCGTTCAACCAGGTCGACGTGTTCGTGAAGAACCTCCAGGGTCAGGAAGCCCAACTGGTCATCGGCCAGCAGCCCTCTACCACGCCGGTTCAGCTCAAACCGGCGCAGGACAA
The DNA here is from genome assembly GCF_048068055.1 of Pseudomonas sp. NY15181. NCBI lineage: Bacteria > Pseudomonadati > Pseudomonadota > Gammaproteobacteria > Pseudomonadales > Pseudomonadaceae > Pseudomonas > Pseudomonas sp. NY15181. The sequence goes on from NZ_JBLUPT010000015.1 coordinate 13,064, forward strand.
GCCCGACGCGAGCAAGGCCTGAGGGTGGACGCCTCCGGATAAATCCGAGCACAATGCTCGGACTTATCCGGAGTCACCCAGTGAAAAAGCTCGACGAACTCGCCTTCGATAACCGCTTCGCCCGCCTGGGCGATGTCTTCTCCACCGAAGTCCTGCCCGATCCCATCGCCGACCCGCGCCTGGTCATCGCCAGCCCGCAGGCCATGGCGCTGCTCGACCTCGACCCGAGCGAAGCCAACGACCCGGTGTTCGCCGAAATCTTCGCCGGCCACAAGCTGTGGAACGCCGCCGATCCGCGGGCGATGGTCTACTCCGGGCACCAATTCGGCGCCTACAACCCGCGCCTGGGCGATGGCCGCGGCCTGCTGCTGGGCGAAGTGCTCAACGACGCCGGCGAGCACTGGGACCTGCACCTCAAGGGCGCCGGGCAGACACCCTACTCGCGCATGGGCGACGGCCGTGCGGTACTGCGCTCCTCGATCCGCGAATTCCTCGCCAGCGAATACCTGAACGCGCTGGGCATCCCCACCAGCCGCGCGCTATGCGTCACCGGCTCCAGCACCACGGTATGGCGCGAGACCAAGGAAACCGGCGCGATGCTGCTGCGCCTGGCGCCCAGCCACGTGCGCTTCGGCCACTTCGAGTATTTCTACTACACCAAGCAGGAAGAGCACCTGAAGACCCTGGGCGAGTTCGTCCTGCGCGAATACTTCCCGCAGTGTCAGGAGGCGGAAAAGCCCTACCTCGCCCTCTTCCGCGAAGTGGTCGAGCGCAACGCCGAGATGATCGCGCTCTGGCAGGCCTACGGTTTCTGCCACGGCGTGATGAACACCGACAACATGTCGATCCTCGGCATCACCTTCGACTACGGCCCCTACGCCTTCCTCGACGACTTCGACGCCAACCACATCTGCAACCACTCCGACGACACCGGTCGCTACTCGTTCAGCAACCAGGTGCCCATCGCCCATTGGAACCTCGCCGCTCTGGGCCAGGCGCTGACGCCCTTCGTCGAAGTCGATGACCTGCGCGCCACCCTGGACCTGTTCCTGCCGCTCTACCAGACGCACTACCTCGACCTGATGCGCCGCCGCCTGGGCCTGACCACAGCGGAAGATGGCGACCTGGAGCTGGTGCAAGCGCTGCTGCAGGCCATGCAGAAGGGCGCGGTGGATTACTCGCTGTTCTTCCGCCGCCTCGGCGAGCAGGCACCGGAGCAGGCGCTGGCGGTAGTGCGCGAGGACTTCGTCGATCTGGCCGCCTTCGACGCCTGGGCCGCCGAGTACAGCGTCCGCGTCGAACGCGAAGGCGGCAGCCAGGACGATCGGCGCGCGCGGATGCACGCGGTCAACCCACTCTACGTGCTGCGCAACTATCTCGCCCAGGAAGCCATCACCGCCGCCGAACAGGGCGACTACAGCGTGGTGCGCCGACTTCACGAAGTGCTGAGCAAGCCCTTCGAGGAGCAGCCCGATGCCGAGGCCTTCACCCGCCGTCCACCGGACTGGGGCAAGCACCTGGAGATCAGTTGTTCCTCCTGAGGCGGTTATAAGCTCAGCGAAAAGCGATCTAGCGGCGCCCCGGCGGTATTGCTCCCGGTCATTGACCAGGAGTCGGCGCCGCTCGCATCCTCGGGCCTTTCTGCCACAAGGATGCTCGAACAATGAAACTGGAAACCCTCGCCATTCATGCCGGCTACAGCCCCGACCCGACCACCAAGGCCGTGGCCGTGCCCATCTACCAGACCAGCTCCTACGCTTTCGACGACACCCAGCACGGCGCCGACCTGTTCGACCTGAAGGTCGCCGGCAATATCTACACGCGGATCATGAACCCGACCAACGCGGTGCTGGAGGAACGCGTCGCGGCGCTGGAAGGCGGGGTCGGCGCGCTGGCGGTGGCCTCGGGCATGGCGGCCATCACCTATGCCATCCAGACCGTGGCCGAGGCCGGCGACAACATCGTCTCGGTGGCCAAGCTCTACGGCGGCACCTACAACCTGCTCGCCCACACCCTGCCACGCTTCGGCATCCAGACCCGCTTCGCGCCCCATGACGACATCGCCGCCCTCGAAGCGCTGATCGACGAGCGCACCAAGGCGGTATTCTGCGAATCCATCGGCAACCCGGCAGGCAACATCGTCGATCTCCAGGCCCTGGCCGATGCCGCGCACCGCCACGGCGTGCCGCTGATCGTCGACAACACCGTCGCCACGCCGATCCTCTGCCGCCCCTTCGAGCACGGCGCGGACATCGTCGTGCACTCCCTGACCAAGTACATCGGCGGCCACGGCACCAGCATCGGCGGCATCGTCGTCGACTCCGGCAAATTCCCCTGGGCCGAGAACAAGGCCCGCTTCCCGCTGCTCAACACCCCGGACCCGTCCTACCACGGCGTCACCTACACCGAAGCCTTCGGCCCCGCCGCCTTCATCGGCCGCTGCCGCGTGGTGCCGCTGCGCAACACCGGCGCCGCCCTCTCGCCGTTCAACGCCTTCCTCATCCTGCAGGGCTTGGAAACCCTGGCCCTGCGCATGGAGCGCCACTGCGAGAACGCCCTGAAGGTCGCGCAGTACCTGCAGGACCACCCGCAGGTGAGCTGGGTGAAGTACGCCGGCCTCGCCGACCATCCCGAGCAGGCACTGGCGCTGCGCTACATGGGCGGGCGGCCGGCGGCGATCCTCTCGTTCGGCATCCGGGGCGGGCCGGAAGCCGGTGCGCGCTTCATCGACGCACTCAAGCTGGTGGTACGCCTGGTGAACATCGGCGACGCCAAGTCCCTGGCCTGCCACCCCGCCTCCACCACCCACCGCCAGCTCAACGACGAGGAACTGCAGAAGGCCGGCGTGCCGCGCGACATGGTGCGCCTGTCCATTGGCATCGAGCACATCGACGACATCCTCGCCGACCTCGCCCAGGCGCTGCAGGCTGCCGAGGCTTGAAACCCGGACCGCGAGGCTCCACCTTGGCGTCATAGCCTCTGGAGCCTCGCCATGTCCGAATCCCTGATCATCCCCTGCCCGCACTGCAACGGCCTCAACCGCGTGCCCGCCGAGCGCCTGGGCGACGCACCGCGCTGCGGCCGCTGCCAGTCGCCGGTCATCGTCGACCGCCCCTTCGAGCTGAACGAGGCCAGCTTCGCCGCCCAGGCCAAGGGCGACCTGCCGTTGCTGGTGGACGTCTGGGCCGACTGGTGCGGCCCGTGCAAGGCCTTTGCGCCGGTGTTCGAGCAGGCTGCCACGCGCCTTTCCGGCAAGGTGCGCCTGGCCAAGCTGGACAGCGACGCCAACCCGAACCTTTCCACGCGCTTAGGGATCCGCTCGATTCCCAGCCTGATCCTGCTGCGCAACGGCCAGGAAGTGGCACGCCAGAGCGGCGCCATGCCGCTGCCGCAACTGCTCGACTGGCTGGCCCGCAACGGTATCTGACGCCCCGCCCGCTGAGCGATCCGGTCAATCCGCGCGGTCATTGCCAGACCGCGCGGCGCAGCTAGTCTTGGGCAGACGATAAACAGGCGAAACGGAGCGCGCCCATGCCCTACCCCGAAGAATTCATCCGCCAGCTCACCGAAGAACACATCGCCTTCGTCAAGCGCACGGGCCTGAAGGCCGAGGTGCTGGAGCCGGGCCACGTGCGCCTGCGCATGCCGCTCAAGGGCAACGAGAACCACATCCACAACATGTACGCCGGCGCCCTGTTCACCGTGGCCGAACTGCCTGGCGGCGTACTCATGATGACCAGCTTCGACGCGCGACGCTTCTACCCGATCGTCAAGGAAGCCGGGCTGCGCTTCCTGCGCCCGGCCGCCAGCGACATCACTGTCGACGCCCGGCTCAGCGAGGACGAAATCCGCCGCATCGGCGAGGAGGCAACCAACAACGGCAAAGCCGACTTTGTGCTCGACCTGCAACTCAAGGACGAGGGCGGCACCGTCGTCGCCGAAAGCCACGCCGTCTATCAGCTGCGCAGCCGCTGACGACGGGCCGTTGTCCTGTATCAAGGTGAAATTTCCTACGTGGCGCGACAGTGAGAGCGCCACAGAGGGATGCCACCATGTACAGGAACCTGCTCGTCGCCCACGATCTCAGCGTGGAAGCGGACATCGCGGTGCGCCGCGCCGCCCAGCTGGCCCGCCAACACGGCGCCAGCGTCACGCTGCTGCACGTCATCGAGGAATACTTCCCCGACCGCATGATGGACACCGTCCGTGAGGCCGCCGAGGTCGCCCTGCGCGACGCCGCTGCGGCCAACGCCATCGCCGACTATCAACTGCTGATCCGCCAGGGCCGCGCCGCGACCGCCGTCACCCAGGCTGCGCAGGAACTCAAGGCCGACCTGCTGCTGATCGGCGCGCATCACCAGCAACTGCTCGAGCGCTTCGACGGCACCACCCTGGAGCGCATCGCCCGCCATTGCCGCGTGCCGATCCTGCTGGCGGTGGATGAATCCGCCGAACCCTACGCCCGGGCGTTGGCCGGGATGGACCTCTCGCTATGCTCCTGCCAGGCCTGGCGCGCCGGCTATCGCCTGCTACCCGCCGGCGCGGAACTGCTTGCGCTCAATGCCTACCAGCCGGGAAAGGCCGAGCGCGCCGACGAACATCTGGAGACCCAGCGCGCGCTGCTGCGTCAGACACTGCAGGACGAACGGGCACAGTTGCCGGCCGAAGGACCACAGTTGCTTTGCGCGGTGCAACAGGGAAACTTCCAGCAGGCGCTGGAGACGGCCCTGGGGGAATGGGCGCCGGACCTGCTAGTCCTCGGTAGCCGCAGCCGCGGCGCCATCGAGCAGGCCATGCTCGGCAGTTCGACCCGCTACTTCCTGCGCCGGCCGCCCTGCGACATTCTCATCTCACAGTGAGGCGGCGCTAAGCACGCTCCCCGGGCGGGAGCGCTTGATCCGCCGGAAACTCAGGCTTCCAGCAGGTTGTGCAGTTCGACGAACTGCTGGGTCAGCTTGTGCCGCGGATCGAGGAAGATCAGCGGCGTGCACGCCTGGTGCGATTCGCGCATCTTCACCGAGCTCATCAGGTACACCGGCAGTACCGGCAACTCCTCTTCCACCAGCTCATCCAGCAATTGCTGCGGCAGGGTGGCGCGCGGCTGGAACTGGTTGACCACGATGCCTTCGACTTCCAGGTCCTCGTTGTGGTCTTCCTTCAACTCCTCGATCTCCTGCAGCAGGCCGTAGAGCGCCTGGCGGGAGAAGCTGTCGCAGTCGAAAGGGATCAGGCAGCGATCGGCGGCGATCAGCGCCGAGACGGTGTAGAAGTTCAGCGCCGGAGGGGTATCCAGGTAGATCCGGTCGTAATCCTCGGCCAGCTCGTCCAGCAATTTGCGCAGCTTGTTGATCTTGTGCTTCTGCTCGAGCTTGGGCTGGAGGTCGGCCAGCTCCGGGCTCGCGGTGACCACGTGCAGGTTGTCGAAGGGCGTCTCGTAGATATCGACCTTGCCCTTGCGGCTGAAGGGGCCGGACGAGAGTGTCTGCTTGAAGAAGTCGGCGATCCCCACCGGCAGGTCCTCGCCGGTCAGGCCGGTGAGGTAATGCGTCGAGTTGGCCTGGGCGTCCAGGTCCACCAGCAGCGTGCGATACCCCTCCGCCGCACTGACCGCCGCCAGGTTGCAGGCGATGCTCGACTTGCCCACTCCACCTTTCTGATTGAACACCACGCGCCGCATGAGCCTGCCTCCGAAGCCATTCGAGTGTCCGGATTCTATGCAATGGCCATGACAACGGCGAGCCCTCCGTCGAACGGTCAGGCTTTCGCGTGCAAGACGGCTGCTTCGCGGGTCAGCAGATCGATGAAGGACTGCGCCAGCGGCGAGTGTTCGTCGCGCCGACGCACCAGCCACACCGAACTGGTCGCCCCCGGATCGAGCAGGGTGCGGTAGACCACGCCGTCCACCCGCGTACGTCGGAACGAGGCCGGCAGCATGGAAACACCCAGCCCGGCGGCCACCAGGCCGATGATGGTCATGGCCTCGCCGGCTTCCTGGGCGATGCGCGGGCTGAAGCCGGCCTGTCGCGACAGGGCGATCAACTGGTTGTAGAGGCCGGTACCGTAGCTGCGGGGAAAGAACACGAAAGGCTCGTCCGCCAGCGCGGCGATCTCCAGGCCGTCCTGGCTGGACTCGGCCAGCGGGTGGTCGGCCCGCAGCACCGCCACCAGCGGCTCGCTGAACAGCTCCACCGCCTCCAGGGTTTCCGGCAGCGCAATCGGCCGGATCAGCCCGACCTGCACCCGATCTTCCAGCAGGGCCTGCACGGCCTGGCCGCTGCTCAGCTCCTGCAGCTCCAGGTGAACGTCCGGGTAGGCCTGGCGGAAGGCCAGGATGCTGCGCGGCAGGGTCGAGGTGAAGGGCGCGGAGGCGGTAAAGCCGATCTTCAGCTCGCCCAGTTCGCCCTGGTGCGCTCGGCGCGCCAGCAGCACCGCGCGATCGACCTGCTGCAGCACCAGCCGCGCCTCGGTGAGGAACATCTGCCCGGCCTCGGTCAGCGCCACCCGTCGGTTGGTACGCTCCAGCAGGCGCGCGCCGATCTCCTCTTCCAGCGCCTGGATCTGCTGGCTCAAAGGCGGCTGCGAGATGCCCAGTTGCTCGGCGGCCCGGCCAAAGTGCAGCTCTTCGGCCACGGCGATGAAGTAACGCAGATGCCTCAGTTCCATGTCGCCACCATTGAGTCGAAGTAGATATCAAACAGGTCGATTAATATATTGGAAATAATAAAGACCGCTCCTTATCCTTGCCAGCACAAGCCCAATAACAACTCCAGAATCTTCTGTCATCCCCGCTGCACGGGCCTTTGTCGTCCCTGCGCGAGCCTTATCGAGGTGAGTTGTGAGTCAATCTGCGTTGCGGGCTCCAGAACCAGTCGAACCCGAGTTACTCAATGCCGCGCGCCAGGCGAATGCCAGCGTCGTCAGTGCCGTCGAAGAGATCGAGCGCTACATCGAGAAAGGCACCCCGGCCTTCATGCGCACCTCCCTGGCGCTGTTCGCCGGCGGCTTCGCCACCTTCGCCCTGCTCTATTGCGTCCAGCCGATGATGCCGGTGCTGTCCAAGGCGTTCAGCCTGACCGCCGCGCAGAGCAGCCTGGTGCTGTCCATCTCCACCATCACCATGGCCTTCGGCCTGCTGGTCACCGGGCCGATCTCCGACGCCATCGGCCGCAAGTCGATCATGGTCGCTTCGCTGATCCTCGCCGCCCTGTTCACCCTCGGCAGCGCAGTGATGCCGACCTGGCACGGCGTGCTGGTGATGCGCGCGCTGCTCGGCCTGTCGCTGAGCGGTCTCGCGGCGGTGGGCATGACCTACCTCTCCGAGGAAATCCATCCGCAGCACCTTGGCCTGTCCATGGGGCTGTACATCGGCGGCAACGCCATCGGCGGGATGAGCGGGCGGTTGATCAGCGGCGTGCTGGTGGACTACGTGAACTGGCACGCGGCGCTGGCCACCCTGGGCGTGCTCGCCCTGGCCGCCGCGCTGCTGTTCTGGCGCATCCTGCCCGAGTCGAAGAACTTCCGCCCCGTGCCGCTCAAGCCGCGCCAACTGGCCGAGGGCTTCCGTGGGCATTTCCGCGATGCCGGCATGCCCTGGCTGTTCCTCGTCGGCTTCCTGGTGATGGGCGCCTTCGTCACCCTGTTCAACTACATCGGCTACCGCCTGCTGGCCGATCCCTACCACCTGAGCCAAGCGGTGGTCGGCGTGCTCTCGGTGGTCTACCTGTCGGGCATCTACAGCTCCGCCTGGGTCGGCTCCCTGGCTGACCGTCTGGGCCGGCGCAAGGTGCTCTGGGCGATGATCGCACTGATGCTCAGCGGCCTGCTGATCACCCTGCTGCAACCGCTGGCGCTGGTACTGATGGGCATGCTGGTGTTCACCTTCGGCTTCTTCGGCGCCCATTCGGTGGCCAGCAGCTGGATCGGTCGTCGCGCACTGAAAGCCAAGGGCCAGGCGTCGTCGCTGTACCTGTTCAGCTACTACGTGGGCTCCAGCGTCGCAGGCACTGCGGGCGGGGTGTTCTGGCACCACTACGGCTGGAACGGCGTGGGCCTGTTCATCGCCAGCCTGCTGGCAGTCGCACTGCTGGTGGCGCTTCACCTGGCCCGTCTCGCAGTGTTACCGCGCGACCTTCCCGCACCGGCCAAGCACGGGTAGCCTCTACACACATCTTGTAAAACATATCCATAAACGACATTAGACGGTCGTACCAGGATAATTACATGCCTCCCTGCGACACCCCTCATGCGGGCGTTGTAGCACTTCTTCCCACTCTACGACTAAAGTCGTAACAAAATATGGCGCGATCCTTGCATCAAGAAAAACGCACGACTTGTTGGAATCCTGAAACGGACCTCGGCTCCCGCAGTACGCAATTCCCTCCTGTAGTTGTAGGTAAAGCATGAGCAGTACTCCTTCTTCCGGCCTTTCCCAGGGCCTGAAAAATCGTCACGTCACGATGCTTTCGATTGCCGGCGCCATTGGCGCGGGCCTGTTCGTAGGTTCCGGCCATGCCATCGCCGAGGCCGGTCCGGCGGTAATGATTTCCTATCTGGTCGCCGGCCTGCTGGTGGTTCTGGTGATGCGCATGCTGGCCGAGATGGCCGTCGCGCAGCCCGACAGCGGCTCCTTCTCCACCTATGCCGACCGCGCCATCGGCCACTGGGCCGGCTTCACCATCGGCTGGCTGTACTGGTGGTTCTGGGTCCTGGTGATCCCGCTGGAAGCCAACGCCGCCGCGGCGATCATCCACGCCTGGTTCCCCGGCGCGCCGATCTGGGTGCTGGCCTTCGTGATCACTTCCGCACTGACCGTGACCAACCTGTTCAGCGTGAAGAACTACGGTGAGTTCGAGTTCTGGCTGGCGCTGATCAAGGTCGTCTCGATCATCGCCTTCCTGATGCTGGGCTGCGCAGCCATCTTCGGCTTCTCGCCCAACAGCGAAGTTTCCGGCATCAGCCACCTGACCAGCGAAGGCTTCATGCCCAAGGGCTGGGGCGCCGTGCTCGCCGCGCTGCTGACCACCATGTTCTCCTTCATGGGTTCGGAAATCGTCACCATCGCCGCCACCGAGTCCAAGGACCCGGCCCAGCAGATCACCCGCGCCACCAACTCGGTGATCTGGCGTATCGCGCTGTTCTACCTGCTGTCGATCCTGATCGTGGTCTGCCTGGTGCCGTGGAACGACCCGCGCCTGGTGAGCATGGGCTCCTACCAGACCGTGCTGGAACACCTGCACATCCCATACGCCAAGCTGATCGTCGACATCATCGTGCTGGTCTCGGTGACCAGCTGCCTGAACTCGGCGCTCTACACTGCCTCGCGCATGATGTACTCCCTGAGCAAGCGCGGCGACGCGCCGAAGATCGCCCAGGTGACCAGCGTCAGCCGCACTCCGGTGTACGCCGTGCTGCTGTCCACTGCCATGGCCTTCCTCTGCACCTTCGCCAACTACCTGGCCCCGGCCGAAGTGTTCAACTTCCTGCTGGCCAGCTCCGGCGCCATCGCCCTGCTGGTGTACCTGGTGATCGCCCTGTCGCAGCTGCGCATGCGCAAGAAGCTGCTCGCCCAGGGCCATCAGCTGAAGCTGAAGATGTGGCTGTTCCCCTGGCTGACCTGGGCGGTGATCCTGTTCATCGTCGGCGCGCTGGTGATCATGCTGATCCAGCCGGATCACCGCATGGAGGTCGTCGCCACCACCCTGCTGACCATCGTGGTGGTCTGCTCGGGCCTGCTGGTGTCCAACCGCCGCAAGTCCCAGCGCGCCGCCGGCCTGGTGGGCGATGCTGCGTGATGCTCTCTGATGGGGCTTGATGCTCCATGAGGGAACGAAAAAGCCCCGCTGTGAAGCGGGGCTTTTTTATTGTCGAGGTGCACGGAATCAACCTGTAGGAGCGGACCCTGTCCGCGAAATCCCCCGCGGATGAATCCTCTCCCTTCGGGAAACTCCGGCAGCTTGCTCCTGCGTAGGAGCAACACGGTGCGCGATTCATCGGCAGGTCCGGCGCCCGGTCGGTTCGCGAGCAAGCTCGCTCCTACAGGGTGATGCCCAGTCCTTGCTCGCGAACCTAACCCGGAAAAGAAAAAGCCCCGCATCTGCGGGGCTTTTCATTCTGGCGTCAGGCTCAGTGATACTGCGCCGACAGCTCGTGCACCGCCTCGAAGAAGGCGCCGGCGTGGGCCGGATCGACTTCCGGAGTGATGCCATGGCCGAGGTTGAACACATGGCCATTGCCATTGCCGAAGGCGCCGAGGATGCGCGCGACTTCGGCACGGATGGCTTCCGGCTTGGCGTAGAGCACCGCTGGGTCCATGTTGCCCTGCAGGGCAACCTTGTCGCCGACGCGGACGCGGGCGCTGCCGATGTCACAGGTCCAGTCCAGGCCCAGTGCTTCAGCGCCGGTGTTGGCCATGGACTCCAGCCACAGGCCACCACCCTTGGTGAACAGGATCACCGGGACGCGGCGCCCATCGTGTTCGCGAATCAGACCGTCGACGATCTTCTGCATGTAGGCCAGGGAGAACTCCTGGTATGCAGCCGCCGACAGCGCGCCGCCCCAGGAATCGAAGATCTGCACCGCCTGGGCGCCGGCGAGGATCTGGCCGTTCAGGTAGTTGGTGACCGACTGCGCCAGCTTATCCAGCAGCGCGTGCAGGGCCTGCGGGTTGTCGTAGAGCATCGCCTTGGTCTTGCGGAAGTCGCGGCTGGAGCCGCCTTCGACCATGTAGGTGGCCAGGGTCCAGGGGCTGCCGGAGAAGCCGATCAGCGGCACGCGGCCGTTCAGCTCGCGGCGGATGGTGCGCACGGCGTCCATCACGTAGCCCAGGTCCTTCTCCGGATCGGGGATCGGCAGGGCGTCGATGTCGGCCTGGGTGGTCACGACCTTCTTGAAACGCGGGCCTTCGCCGGTCTCGAAGAACAGGCCCTGGCCCATGGCGTCAGGAATGGTGAGGATGTCGGAGAAGAGGATCACGGCGTCCAGCTGCGGGTAGCGGTCCAGCGGCTGCAGGGTCACTTCGCAGGCCATCTGCGGGTTCATGCACAGGCTCATGAAGTCACCGGCCTTGGCGCGGGTGGCGCGGTATTCCGGCAGGTAGCGGCCGGCCTGGCGCATCATCCAGACAGGGGTGACATCGACGGGCTGCTTGAGCAGGGCGCGGAGGAAGCGATCGTTCTTCAGGGCAGTCATAACGGCATCCGGAAAAAAAGTGCGGGCATTTTCGCAAAGCCCAAACGAAAAGGCACGGCGGGTGCCGTGCCTTTTGTCCATCGCGACAGTTTGTCGCTGCGACCCTTTGTGATTTAAGCGTCGCGAGCGACGCTCCGGCAAGGCGGAAACAGGCGAGGAAGTGGAGTTTGCTGCAGCAAATGAGCATTCCGAGCCTGTTTCCAACGCCGCCTGAGCTAGCGCAGCAGCTTAAACGCCGAGGTAGTCCAGGATGCCTTCGGCGGCGGTCCTGCCTTCGAAGATCGCGGTCACCACCAGGTCGGAACCCCGGACCATGTCGCCACCGGCGAAGATCTTCGGGTTGCTGGTCTGGTGCTTGAACTGCGCCGCGGCCGGGGCGATGACGCGGCCCTGGCTGTCGATTTCCACCTGGTGCTGGTCGAACCACGGGGCCGGGCTCGGACGGAAGCCGAAGGCGATCAGCACGGCTTCCGCCGGGATGATCTCCTCGGAACCCGGGATCGGCTCGGGGCTGCGACGGCCACGGGCATCCGGTTCGCCGAGACGGGTCTCGACCACCTTCACGCCTTCCACCTTGTCCTCGCCGACGATGGCGATGGGCTGGCGGTTGAAGAGGAACTTCACGCCCTCTTCCTTGGCGTTCTTCACCTCTTTGCGCGAGCCGGGCATGTTCTCTTCGTCACGGCGGTAGGCGCAGGTCACACTCTTGGCGCCCTGGCGGATCGAAGTACGGTTGCAGTCCATCGCGGTGTCACCACCACCCAGGACCACGACGCGCTTGCCCTTCATGTCGACGAAATCTTCCGGCGACTTCTCGAAGCCCAGGTTGCGGTTCACGTTGGCGATCAGGAAGTCCAGCGCATCGTGCACGCCGGGCAGGTCCTCGCCGGGGAAGCCGCCTTTCATGTAGGTGTAGGTGCCCATGCCCATGAACACGGCATCGTACTCATCGAGCAGTTGCTCCATGGTGACGTCCTTGCCGATCTCGGTGTTCAGGCGGAACTCGATGCCCATGCCGGTGAAGACTTCACGACGGCGCGAGAGCACCTGCTTCTCCAGCTTGAACTCGGGGATGCCGAAGGTCAGCAGGCCGCCGATTTCCGGGTTCTTGTCGAACACCACCGGGGTCACGCCGTTGCGCACCAGCACGTCGGCGCAGCCCAGGCCCGCCGGGCCCGCGCCGATCACGGCGACGCGCTTGCCGGTGGGTTTGACCTTGGACATGTCCGGGCGCCAGCCCATGGCGAAGGCGGTGTCGGTGATGTACTTCTCCACCGAGCCGATGGTGACCGCGCCGAAGCCGTCGTTCAGGGTACAGGCGCCTTCGCACAGGCGGTCCTGCGGGCACACCCGGCCGCAGACTTCCGGCAGGGTGTTGGTCTGGTGGGACAGTTCGGCGGCGGCGAGGATGTTGCCTTCGGAGACCAGCTTCAACCAGTTGGGGATGAAGTTGTGCACCGGGCACTTCCACTCGCAGTACGGGTTGCCGCAGCCCAGGCAGCGGTGCGCCTGGTCAGCCGCCTGCTGCGGCTTGAACAGGTCGTAGATTTCCACGAACTCGCGCTTGCGTTGGCGCAGGAGCTTTTTCTTCGGATCCTTGCGCCCGACTTCGATGAACTGGAAGTCGTTATTCAGACGTTCAGACATTTTCAGACCTCATCAAACTTCAGGCGCTTATTGCGGGTTGGCACGGGTGCTGGTCAGCAGGGAACCGAGGCTTGCGGCCTTGGGTTTCACCAGCCAGAACCGACGCAGGTAGTCGTCGAGGTTCTCCAGCAGATGTGCGCCCCACTCACTCGCGGTTTCCGCCACGTACTCGACCAGGACCTTGCGCAGGTGGCTGCGGTAGGCCTCCATCGCTTCGCCGCTGATGCGCTGGATTTCCACCAGTTCATGGTTCACGCGGTCAACGAAGGTGTTGTCCATGTCGAGGACATAAGCGAAGCCACCGGTCATGCCGGAGCCGAAGTTGTAGCCGGTCTTGCCCAGTACGCAGATGAAGCCGCCGGTCATGTATTCGCAGCAGTGGTCACCGGTGCCTTCCACGACCGCATGGGCGCCGGAGTTGCGCACGCCGAAGCGCTCACCCGCGGTACCGGCGGCGAACAGCTTGCCGCCGGTGGCGCCGTACAGGCAGGTGTTGCCGACGATGGCCGACTCCTGCGACTTGAACGGGCTGCCCTTGGGCGGGGTGACGACCAGCTTGCCGCCGGTCATGCCCTTGCCCACGTAGTCGTTGGCGTCGCCTTCCAGGTACAGGTGCAGGCCGCCGGCGTTCCACACGCCGAAGCTCTGACCCGCGGTGCCCTTGAAGCGGAAGGTGATCGGCGCCTTGGTCATGCCCTGGTTGCCGTGGACCTTGGCGATCTCGCCGGAAATCCGCGCACCGATGGAACGGTCGCAGTTGCAGATATCCAGCTCGTATTCGCCGCCCTTGGCGCCCGCGATGGCGTCACGGGCCAGCTCGACCATCTTCTCGGCCAGCAGGCCCTGGTCGAACGGCGGGTTCTTCTCGACTTCGCAGAACTGCGGTTTCTCGGCCGGGATCAGGTCGCTGCCCAGCAGCGGCGTGAGGTCGAGGTTGCCCTGCTTGGGCGTCTCGCCCGGGAGGATTTCCAGCAGGTCGGTGCGGCCGATCAGTTCTTCCAGGCTGCGCACGCCGAGCCTGGCCAGCCACTCACGGGTTTCGCTGGCGATGAAGGTGAAGAAGTTCACCACCATGTCCACGGTGCCGATGAAATGATCCTTGCGCAGCTTGTCGTTCTGGGTGGCGACGCCGGTGGCGCAGTTGTTCAGGTGGCAGATGCGCAGGTACTTGCAGCCCAGGGCGATCATCGGCGCGGTACCGAAGCCGAAGCTCTCGGCGCCGAGGATGGCCGCCTTGATGACGTCCAGGCCGGTTTTCAGGCCGCCGTCGGTCTGCACGCGGACCTTGCCGCGCAGGTCGTTGCCGCGCAGGGTCTGGTGCGCCTCGGCGAGGCCCAGTTCCCATGGGGAGCCCGCGTACTTGATGGAGGTGATCGGCGATGCGCCGGTACCGCCGTCGTAGCCGGAGATGGTGATCAGGTCGGCATAGGCCTTGGCCACGCCAGCGGCGATGGTGCCCACGCCAGGCTCGGACACGAGCTTCACCGATACCAGCGCCTGCGGGTTGACCTGCTTGAGGTCGAAGATCAGCTGGGCGAGGTCTTCGATGGAGTAGATGTCGTGGTGCGGCGGCGGCGAGATCAGGGTCACGCCGGGCACGGCATAGCGCAGGCGGGCGATCAGGCCGTTGACCTTGCCGCCGGGCAACTGGCCGCCCTCGCCGGGCTTGGCGCCCTGGGCCACCTTGATCTGCAGGACTTCGGCGTTGACCAGGTATTCCGGGGTCACACCGAAGCGGCCGGTGGCCACCTGCTTGATCTTCGAGCTCTTCAGCGTGCCGTAGCGCGCCGGGTCTTCGCCACCCTCACCGGAGTTGGAGCGACCGCCCAGGCGGTTCATGGCTTCGGCCAGCGCCTCGTGGGCCTCCGGCGACAGCGCGCCGAGGGAGATGCCGGCAGCGTCGAAGCGCTTGAAGATGGCTTCCAGCGGCTCGATCTCGTCCAGGCTCAGCGGCTGCTCGACAGTCTTCACCTTGAGCAGGTCGCGCAGCATGGAGACCGGACGCTGGTCCACCAGCGCGGTGTATTCCTTGAACTTGGCGTAGTCGCCCTGCTGCACGGCGGCCTGCAGGGTGTTCACCACGTCCGGGTTGTAGGCGTGGTATTCGCCGCCGTAGACGAACTTCAGCAGGCCGCCCTGCTGGATCGCCTTGCGGTTGTTCCAGGCTTCGTTGGCGAGCAGCTTCTGCTCGTTCTCGATGTCGATGAAGCGCGCACCCTGGATGCGGCTCGGGGTGCCCGGGAAGCACAGGCCGGTAACCTCGTCGGACAGGCCGATGGCTTCGAACAGCTGGGCGCCGCGGTAGGAGGCGATGGTGGAGATACCCATCTTCGACAGGATCTTCAGCATCCCCTTGGAGATGCCCTTGCGGTAGTACTTGAAGACCTCGTAGAGGTCGCCCAGCACTTCGCCGGTGCGGATCAGGTCGGCCAGCACCTCGTAGGCGAGGAACGGGTAGACGGCGGACGCACCGAAGCCCACCAGCACCGCGAAGTGGTGCGGGTCACGGGCGGTGGCGGTTTCCACCAGGATGTTGGAGTTGCAGCGCAGGCCGGTCTGCACCAGGCGGTGGTGTACGGCGCCGACGGCCAGGGCCGCGTGCACCGGCAGCTTGCCGGGGGCGATGTGACGGTCGGACAGCACCAGCAGCACCTTGCCGGCGCGCACGGCTTCCTCGGCCTGGTCGGCGATGTTGCGCACGGCCGCTTCGAGGCCGACGGACTCGTCGTAGTTCAGGTCGATGTGGTGACGGTCGAAGCCCGGACGCTCCAGGTTCATCAGGGTCCGCCACTTGGCCGGGGAGATCACCGGGGTGGTCAGGATCGCCTGGTTGGCGTGGTGCGGGGACTCTTCGAAGATGTTCTGCTCGATGCCCAGGCAGGTTTCCAGGGACATCACGATCGCTTCGCGCAGCGGGTCGATCGGCGGGTTGGTGACCTGCGCGAAGACCTGGCGGAAATAGTCGTACGGCGAGCGGATGCGCTTGGACAGCACCGCCATCGGGGTGTCGTCGCCCATCGAGCCGACCGCTTCCTGGCCCTGCTCGGCGAGCGGGCGCAGCACCTGGTCACGCTCCTCGAAGGTGACCTGGAACATCTTCATGTACTGCTTGAGCTGGTCGCCGTCGTAGCTGGCCACGCCCTGGTCATCGTCCAGGGTCGCCTGGATGCGCAGCGCGCTCTGGCGCAGCCACTGCTTGTACGGGTGGCGCGACTTCAGGCGGTTGTCGATGTCCTCGGTCTGCAGCAGCTGGCCGGTCTCGGTGTCCACCGCGAGGATCTGGCCCGGGCCGACACGGCCCTTGGCGATGACGTCCTCGGGCTTGTAATCCCACACGCCGATTTCCGAGGCGAGGGTGATGTAGCCGTTCCTGGTGGTGACCCAGCGCGAGGGACGCAGGCCGTTGCGGTCGAGCAGGCAGACGGCGTAGCGGCCGTCGGTCAGCACGACGCCGGCGGGGCCGTCCCACGGCTCCATGTGCAGCGAGTTGAATTCGTAGAACGCGCGCAGGTCGGCGTCCATGGTCTCGACGTTCTGCCAGGCCGGCGGAATGATCATGCGCAGGCCACGGAACATGTCCATGCCGCCGGTGACCATCAGCTCGAGCATGTTGTCCATGCTGGAGGAGTCCGAACCCACGCGGTTGACCAGCGGGCCGAGTTCGTCCAGGTCAGGCATCCACTCGTTGGTGAACTTGCCGCGACGGGCCTGGGCCCAGTTGCGGTTGCCGGTGATGGTGTTGATCTCGCCGTTGTGCGCCAGCAGGCGGAACGGCTGGGCCAGCGGCCACTTGGGCAGGGTGTTGGTGGAGAAGCGCTGGTGGAAGACGCAGATGGCGGTCTTCAGGCGCGGATCTCCGAGGTCCGGATAGAAGGCGGCGAGGTCCGCCGGCATCATCAGACCCTTATAGATGATGGTCTTGTGCGAGAAGCTGCAGACGTAATGGTCGGCGTCCTCGGCGTTGGCCACGGAGGAACGGCGACGGGAGCTGAACAGCTTGACCGCGAATTCCTGGTCGGACAGGCCTTCGCCACCGACGAACACCTGCTCGATCTGCGGCAGGCGCTCCAGCGCCAGGCGACCCAGGACGCTGGTGTCGATCGGCACCTTGCGCCAGCCGACCAGCTTCAGGCCGGCACGCTCAATCTCGCGATTCATGTTCGCGCGGGCGGCTTCGGCTTTCACCGGGTCCTGGTTGAAGAAGACCATACCGACCGCGTACTGGTCCGGTAGATCGGAGCCGAAGGACTCAAGGGCCACGGCGCGCAGGAACTGGTCGGGCTTCTGGATCAGCAGCCCGCAGCCGTCCCCGGTTTTCCCGTCCGCGTTGATCCCACCTCGGTGGGTCATGCAGGTCAGTGCTTCGATGGCGGTTTGCAGAAGTTCATGGCTTGCCTCGCCCGTCATATGGGCGATCAGGCCGAATCCGCAGTTATCCTTGAACGTCTCAGGATGGTACAGACCTGCTTTCATAGGGAACTCTCACCGGCAAAACTTTTTTAATTTCCAGGGTCTGCTGACGTTTCGCCATCGCCCTGTTTCGCCGTTGCTGGCTCGATTCCCGCGCACCCCAAAGGCACGGGCCGCATCTATCGTGCAGCGCCGTTCAAGCCCCTGGTTCACCTGGAATGACGTCAACCGCGTCGTTTGCCACGTCTTACCCTACGCGGCGGCGGTTGTGTCCTGGCCATGACGAAACGTCAGCAGACCCTCTATCAAGCACTTCGCCTGTCTACTCGCTCAAGCGGCAAGTTTCCGATAGGCAAAGGGAGGTCATTGTACACACGCAGAAAGCGACGTCACTTATTTTTTTGACGCACTGCCGACACCGAATGTCGCATTTCTGAAAGTTCAGCGCAAAAGAAAAAAGCCGAAACCCGGTGAATGGGTTTCGGCTTTTTCATTTTTGCGACATTGCGACTTTTCAGCGCGCCCCGGCGATGTCCTGCTGGATGCTGGAGAAGGGTCGCGCCCAGGGCTTGGAAGCCTGGATCTTCGCCGGCAGTTTCTTGATCGCGGCCTGAGCGGCGGCGCGGTCGGCGAAGCTGCCGTAGGTCACGACATAGAAGGGCTTGCCTTGCAGGCTCTTGCGGAAGTAGCGGTAGTCGCCACCGCCCTGCTGGCCGATGAAGGCCTTGGCGCTCGCTTCGGAGCCAGTACCCAGCACCTGTACGGAGTAATGCGAGCCGGCCTGGGACTGGTACCAGCTGCTGCCGCCGGCGCTGCCGGTGGCCGCTGCGGGCTTGCTGGCCGCGGCCGGTTTGGCGCTGGCAACGGTGCTTGCAGGCTTTGCGGTTGCCGGCTTGGCCGCCTGGGCAGGCTTGGCCGGAGCGGTGGCGGCAGGCTTGACAGGTTCCGGACGCGGAGTCGCGGCCTGGGTCGGCGCGGGCTTCGGAGTCGGTTGAGCCACCGGCTGCAACGGGGTCGACGCCGGCGGCACCGGATTCAGCGGAGTCGGGCCGTTGTTGGCCAGCGGGGTCACCGGCGGAGCGCTGGTCGTCACGGTCGGCGGAATGGCTGCGGACGGCATACCGCCATCGTCGGCATCTTCCTGGCCGCCAGCCTGAGCCATCGGCTCGCGAATCACCGGCTGGCTCTCGCCTACCAGGGGCAGCGGCAGCGGCTGATTGGAGCCGGCGAACTCGACCGACGGGCCGGCGCCCTGGGCGTCCGGCTGCGGCTGGACCCCCGGTTGCGGGGCAGCGCCGCCCAGTGGCAGTTGGGACGAGGTTTGCGCGGCAGTATTGTTCGCGGTTTCCGGCTTGCTGGTCTTACCCTGCATGAACCAGGCGGCAACGACGCCGATGGCGACCACACCGAGGATGGCCAGGTGTTTTTTCGGCAGCTTGAAGCCCGAGCCAGTCGCCTTGCGGGCACCGCCACGGTCAGCCAGCATCGCCTCGATCATGGCGTCGCGGGCGGTCTGGTTGATGGTGCCCGGCCAGCCGCCAGACTGCTCATGAATGTCGGCCAGCAGGTCGGCGGAAATAAGCTCGATCCCCTGCCCAGCACCTTCCAGTCGCTGTGCCAGGTACTCGCGGGTTTCTTCTTCGCTGTAAGGCTGCAGCTCAATGGCGTGGAAGCGCTCCTCGCCTTCGGACAGCACTTCCAGGCGCGACAGCAAGGCCGGCTCACCGAACAGGAATACGTGCAGACGCGCTTCGGTATTTCCGGCCGCCAGGAGCAGCAGCACTTCCAGTGCGTCGTCGCGCAACTGCTCGGCATCGTCCACCAGCAGGTAGACGTCCTGCCCGGTGATCGCCAGTTGGGCAACCTTCGCCAGTATGGGTTCGAGGCTGGTCTGGGTGATGCCCAGACCCTGGGCCAGTTGGCGCAGCAGCGTAGCTTCGTCGGTTACCGAGCGACCGGAGATGACCACGCTGGACACCGCGTCCTTGTTGGTGCTGGCCACCAGCGCCTGGCGCAGCAGCGTCTTGCCGCTGCCCAGTGGGCCGGTTACGGCCAGCAGTAGGTGGCTGTAGCGTGCCAGGTGGTGCAGCTGCCCCAGTACAGGCTTGCGCTGCGCCGGGAAGAACTTGAAGCCGGGAACCCGCGGTGCGAACGGGTCATGGCTGAACTGGTAGTGGGCCAGGAAGGCCTCGTCGGCATGCAAACTGGACATGGGACCTCAGTGTTCTCCTGCCTGACCGACCAGTGCCTGGTAGTCAGCGCGCAGTGTTTCTTCCAGAATCTCACGGGGGAATTCAGCGGTCACGACCGCAGCCCCCAGCCCTTGGAGCAATACCAGACGCAAACGCCCATCGAGCACTTTCTTGTCGACGGCCATGTGCTCGAGAAAATGCTCGGAATTCATTTCCTGCGGCGGAACGACCGGCAGCTTCGCGGCGGCCAGCAGGCGGATGCCGCGAGCACGCTCGGCATTTGTCAGCCATCCCAGCCGATGCGACATCTCAAGTGCCATCACGGTTCCCGCACCGACGGCCTCGCCATGCAGCCAGACGCCGTAGCCCATGTGGGTCTCGATGGCATGACCGAAGGTGTGACCCAGGTTGAGGGTGGCACGGACGCCGGTTTCCTTCTCATCGGCACCGACCACGCGAGCCTTGGCGGCGCAGGAGCGCTCGATGGCCTCGGTCAGCGCGGTCGGCTCCAGCGCCAGCAGGTCATCCATGTGCGCCTCCAGCCAGGTCAGGAAGGGTTCGTCGCAGATGAAGCCGTACTTGATGACCTCCGCCAGACCGGCAGACAGCTCGCGCGGAGGAAGGGTGCGCAGGGTGGTGGTGTCGATGACCACGGCCCGGGGCTGGTAGAACGCGCCAATCATGTTCTTGCCCAGCGAGTGGTTGATGCCGGTCTTGCCGCCCACCGAGGAATCCACCTGGGACAACAGCGTCGTCGGCACCTGGATGAAGTCGACGCCGCGCTGGTAACAGGCCGCGGCGAAACCGGTCATGTCGCCAATGACGCCACCGCCGAGGGCGATCAGTGTGGTCTTGCGGTCGTGGCGCGCGGCCAGCAGGCCATCGAATATCAGTTGCAGGGTTTCCCACTGCTTGTAGGCTTCGCCGTCGGGGAGCACGACCGTGGTGACCTTGTAGCCGGCCAGGGTCTTCTGCAGTCGATCCAGATACAGCGGCGCGATGGTTTCATTGGTGACGATGGCTACCTGGCGGCCGCGGATATGCGGCTCGAAGTAGCGCGGATCATCCAGCAGCCCTTCGCCGATATAGATCGGGTAGCTGCGATCGGCCAGATCGACGTTGAGTGTGCGCATGAAACCCCCAGGCAAGAAAGGGGACTAGGATACCGCAGATTGCAGCGCCGTTAATGGCGCTCCAACTCACGCAAACGCTCCAGTATCTCCAGAACCACGAGGCGTGGCGGCCGCTCGTCGGTTTCGATGATCACATCGGCGATCTCGCGATACAGCGGATCGCGCACCTGCATGAGGTCGCGGAGGATCTGGTCCGGATTGGGCTTCTGCAGCAACGGGCGATTCTTGTCGCGCGCGGTGCGGGAAATCTGCTGCTCGACCGAAGCGTGCAGGTAGATGACCTGGCCGCCGGCCTTGAGAATCTGGCGGTTGGCGTCACGCATCACCGCACCGCCGCCGGTGGCGATGACCATGCCACCTTCGGCGCACAGTTCGGCGAGCATCGACTGCTCACGCTCGCGGAAGCCCGCCTCGCCCTCGACATCGAATATCCAGGGGATGTTGGCTCCGCAGCGCTGCTCGATCTCTTTATCCGAATCCTTGAAAACGAGGTGAAGCTCTTTGGCGAGAAGACGCCCGATGGTGCTTTTCCCAGCTCCCATCGGGCCTACCAGAATCAAATTGGACACGACATTGATCAACGGCCGGCTGCAAAGGCCTGATTATTCATGATCCGCGGGGTAAGGAAAACCAGAAGCTCGTTCTTGCTGTCGGTTACCGTATCGCGACGGAACAGGCGTCCAATGAACGGAACGTCGCCCAGGAACGGAACCTTGTCGGTCGCCTTGGTCTGGGTGTTGGAGAACACACCACCGATCACGATGGTTTCGCCATCGTTCACCAGCACCTTGGCGTTCACCTCGTTCTTCTTGATTGGCGGTACGCCGTTGAGTGCGTTGGCGTAATCCGGCTCGTCCTTGTTGACCTTCACTTCCATGATGATGCGGTTGTCCGGGGTGATCTGCGGCGTCACTTCCAGGGCCAGCGCGGCTTCCTTGAAGGACACCGAGGTGGCGCCACTGGAGCTGGCCTCCTGGTACGGAATCTCCGACCCCTTGAGGATCTTCGCGGTTTCCTTGTCGGAGGTGACGACCTTCGGCTGGGAGACCACCTCACCGTTGCCACTCTTCTCCATTGCAGAGAGCTGCAGGTCTAGCATGGCGTGGTCGCTGAGGAAGCCGATACCGATACCCGATGTGCTGTTGGCGACACCCATATCAACGAACGGAACTGGTGCCACACCATCCTGTGCCTTGAAGTTGCCAATCGTATCGGTACCCGGCAGGAACAGCTTACCGTTGCTATCGACAGTACGGGCTCCATCCTTGCCGTAGAAATCCCAGTTCCCGGAGCTGAACGCGCCACCCCAGCGAACCCCCAGGCTCTTGCTGTAGTCCACGGCGGCTTCAACGATGCGCGCCTCGATCATCACCTGGCGAACCGGGATATCCAGCTGGGCAACGATGCGGCGCAGCTCATCCAGACGATCCTGAGTCTGGTAGGCGATGATTGCGTTGGTACGATCATCGACGGTGAGCGAGCCGCGATTATCCACACCCGCAGCCTGCGGAGCACCCGGAGCCCCTACACCGGTTACCGACTGGAAGAGTTTGGCGATGTCGGCAGCCTTGGCATAGTTCACCTGAATCAGCTCGCGACGCAGGGGGGCCAATTCGGAAATCTGCTTCTGAGCCTCGAGTTCCTGACGCTCACGCGCAGCGATCTCTTCCGCCGGAGCAACCAGCAGGACGTTACCCACCTTGCGCTTGTCCAAGCCCTTGGTCTTGAGCACCAGGTCCAGTGCCTGATCCCACGGCACATTCTGCAGACGCAGGGTAATGTTGCCCTGGACAGTATCGGACGCCACCAGGTTCAGATCGGTGAAGTCGGCAATCAGCTGCAACACCGAGCGCACGTCGATATCCTGGAAGTTCAGCGACAGCTTCTCGCCGGTATAGGCGAAGGTATCCTTCTTGTGCTTCTCGGCATCTTCCTGGGTCAGCGGCTTGATGCTGACGGTCATGCGGTTGTCGGTCTGGTAGACGAGGTAGTCATACAGACCGCTCGGCTCGATGGTGATGCTGGCCTTGTCACCCGCCGCGGAAGCATTGACGAACTGCACCGGCGTGGCGAAGTCCTTCACGTCCAGGCGCACACGCAGGTTGTCGGGCAATTGGGTACGCGGGAACTCCAGGCGGATCTTGCCGCCCTGCTCCTGGATGTCCGGACTGACAGTCGGATCGGACAGGTCGATCACGACGTTGCCTTCACCCTGTTCACCGCGCTGGAAGTCGATGTTGCGAATCGCTTTGCCCGCCGGCACGTAAGGCTTGGGCTGGGCGGGCTTGGCTACCGGAGCGGAGGCCGGCGCAGCAGAGGTGTAGGAGTTCGAAGTGGCACCCGCGCCACCGACCACGACGTACAGGTTCGAACCTTCCGATCGAGTGGTGTAAGGCACCAGAGTGGCCAGGTTGACGATCAGACGGGTGCGATCTTTCGCTTCAACCACCGTCAGGCTGCGAGCGTTGCCCACCCCCAGCTCGCGATTCTTGCTCCCCAGCTTGTTCTGCACACCCGGCAGATCCAGAGCGATGCGCGCCGGCTGCTCGATGGTATAGCCACGCGGCGTCGCCACCGGCCCGTCAAAGCCCAGTTTCAGCTCCACACGGTCGCCCGGCAAGGCTGCCACATCGACGCTCTGCAGGTTGGCGGCCAGCAATGCCGGCGCAAAAACTGCCGCGAGCAAGGAGATGCTCAGGCGGGAAAGCATTTTGTTCATCGTCTGAATCCGTCGTGCAGACTGCTGTTTGTTATCCATGTTCATCCCCGCCCTTAGGAGCGTTCCTTGAGGGCCAGGCTGCGCGGACGCTCGAGCCAACCACCCTCACCATCAGGAACGATTTCAATCACGTCGATCTTGCCCTCGCTGATCGCAACGATCTTGCCGTCGTTGCGCCCCAGGTAGTCGCCGATCCGTACCCGGTGCACCCCTCCCGCACCTTTCACGAGAGCGAACATCTGGTTATCCCTGGACAAGGTCCCCACCATCTCGAAGGTCTCGATATTGAAACCTTCCAGGAACTGCTTGACTCGGGTCTCGTCAGGCTTGACCACCTTGTTGCCCTTCTGCTTCACCGCCAGATCGATCTTCACCGGCGGCTGGAACGGGCTGCGCAATGCCGCGGCACTGTAGGTGAACGCTTCATACGGCTGGAACTTGGGCAGCGGCTCGATGGCCCCCTTGGGACGCGCACGGACTTCGTCCATATAGGCCTGCAGGTCGCTGAAGTCGCCTCCAGAACCACATCCATTCAAAGTCAGCAGCAGACAACTGCAAATTATCAGGCGCCCCCTCATTTCTTGGCTCCCGTTTTCGGGGCATTTACCTTTGCGCCCTTGTCGTTATTAACCTTCACACCCTTGTCGTTATAGCGATAGGTCTTGGCCAGGATGGTCATTCTCAGCCGGGACGTACTGTCAGTGCTGGCCGGTTTGATCTCGAAGTCGTGCAAGGTCACGATCCGCGGAAGGCTGGACACGCCGCTGACGAAGGTCGCCAGGTCGTGATAACCGCCCACGACACTGATCTGGATGGGCAACTCGATATAGAACTGCTGAGTCACTTCCGGCAGCAGCTTGATCTCCTCGAACTCGAGCCCACTCCCCAGGCCGGTGCGGGTGATGTCTTCGAGCAGCCCAGGCACTTCGGTGTCGCTGGGAAGCTGCCGCAGCAGTGCGCCAAAGGACTCTTCCATCTCCTTCATCTGCGTCTTGTAGGCCTCCAGATTGGCCGCCTGGAACGCCTTGGAGGAAAACTGCTGCTTGAGCGTCTCCTCTTCGGCGCGCTGCCGATCCAACTGCTCCCGCATGTCCTTCAGATGGAAGTTGTAGCCAAGCGCGAGGACCACGGCCATGAGCAGGATGCAGGCGATTACCTTGACCGCCGCCGGCCAGGAGCCGAGGTTGTTCAGGTCAAGATCGTTGATGTCGATCTTGCGCAAGCTCTCGAGGGAACTGGCCAGACTCATTTCTTGGCTCCTTGCGCAACGTTCTTCTGCTCCGGCTCTTCCGCTCCTGGCTGGGTCTGCAGAACCGTCAGCTGGAAGATGTTCGCCTGGTCCACCGCCCCCTGGGTCACCGCCTTCACTTCCGTCAGGTTCGGCGCCTTCAGCCACTCGGAGGCATCCAGGTTGCGCATCAGGTTGGACACCCGATTGTTCGACTCGGCCGCCCCTGCGATGGCAATGGATTTCCCAGTCATCTTCAGGTTGGTGAAATAGACGCCATCGGGCAGCGTGCGAACCAGTTGATCGAACACCCGGCCAAT
This sequence comes from Pseudomonas sp. NY15181, assembly GCF_048068055.1. Lineage (NCBI taxonomy): Bacteria > Pseudomonadati > Pseudomonadota > Gammaproteobacteria > Pseudomonadales > Pseudomonadaceae > Pseudomonas > Pseudomonas sp. NY15181. Next base: position 37,900 of record NZ_JBLUPT010000015.1, read on the forward strand.
GATCGGGCGGTTGCCCTGCAGATCCGAGATGATCTTCATACGCTCCAGCAACTGCTGGCGGCGAGTCTTCAGCTCGCTGATTTCCTTGATCCGCGCATCGAGCACGGTGATTTCCTTGCGCAGGAAATCATTGCGCGCGTTCTGGTTCTCGATGGCCGCATTGAAATACTGGTCACCCAGGAAGACGAGCGCACCGGAGGCCAGCAGCACCGCCCCCAGAGTCACGAGGAAGCGCTGCTTGCGCTCCTCGCGCAGCTGTTCCCGCCACGGCAATAGGTTGATGCGAGTCATCAGTCGAAACTCCTCATCGCCAGACCGCAGGCAATCATCAGCGCCGGCGCATCACTGGCCAGCGCACCCGCATTGACCTTTCCGCTGAGCACCATGTCGGTGAAGGGGTTGGCCACGAGTGTCGGAGTACCGATCTTCTGCTGGATCAATCTGTCCAGGTCCGGAATGGAAGCCGTTCCGCCCGCCAGCAGGATGTAATCCACATCGTTGAACTGACCGGCCGCGAAGAAGAACTGCAGCGAACGGGAGACCTGCTGAACGACCGCGTCTTTGAACGGTTGCAGAACTTCACTGTCATAGTCATCCGGAAGACCGCCCTGCTTCTTGGCAAGACCGGCCTCTTCCACGGACAGACCATAGCGACGCTGAATCTCCTCGGTGAGCTGGCGCCCGCCGAACAGCTGCTCGCGCGTATAGATGGTGCGGCCGTGATGCAGCACGCTCAGCGTGGTCATGGTGGCGCCGATGTCGACCACTGCAACTGTGAGCTCGTCGGCATTGCCGCCCAACTGATCGCCAAGCAGACTGAACGCTCTTTCCAGCGCGTAGGCCTCGACGTCGACAACCTTGGCCGTCAAGCCCGACAGCGCCAGAGCCGCCTCACGCACTTCGACGTTTTCCTTCCGACAGGCGGCGAGGAGTACGTCAACGCGTTCGGCGTTCCGGGCGGAAGCGCCCTGGACTTCAAAGTCGATCGCGACCTCTTCGAGAGGATAGGGGATGTACTGGTCTGCCTCGATCTTGAGCTGGTTCTCCAGCTCGTCTTCCGAGAGACCGCCATCCATCTCGATGGTCTTGGTGATGACCGCCGAGCCGGCAACCGCGACCGCAGCCGTCTTCACGCCGGTGCGCGCCTTGGCGACCACACGTGACAACGCCTGGCCGACGCCCTCCAGCTCAGCGATGTTCTTTTCTACCACTGCATTGGGAGGGAGCGGCTCCACGGCGTAGGCCTCTACCTTGTAGCGGCCTCCCGAGCGGCTCAGTTCGAGGAGTTTGACCGAAGTCGAACTGATGTCTATCCCCAGCAGCGTGTTCGCTTTCTTATTGAATAGCCCTAGCACGACTGATTTCCTATCAGCATCCGAGACTTACGGACGATTTATGTTTCTTCACATTAGATACCAGACTTGACACCTGCGCAAATGGCTCGCCGGGAAAAAAACTGCTTATAATGTGATCAGCTTTTCCCTTTTTACCGCGCCATCCGCTTAACTCTTTCTTTTCTCTGGAAATCCAAGACCTTCCAATGCGCCTGCTGAAGTTTCTGTGGTGGACCTGCGTCACCATAATCTGTGGATTGCTGCTCAGTTTCAGCGGCGCCTACCTCTACCTCAGTCCCAACCTCCCGTCCGTGGAGGCTTTGCGCAACGTGCGTTTGCAGATGCCGTTGCGCGTGTACAGCAGCGATAACAAATTGATAGCAGAGTTTGGCGAGATGCGCCGCACGCCGATTCGCTTTGCTGAAATCCCCCAGGACTTCACCCACGCACTGCTATCGGCCGAGGATGACAACTTCGCCAATCATTATGGCGTGGACGTCAAAAGCCTGATGCGTGCTGCCGCGCAATTATTGAAGACCGGGCACATCCAGACGGGCGGCAGCACCATCACCATGCAGGTGGCGAAGAACTACTTCCTCACCAACGAGCGCAGTTTCTCCCGAAAGATCAATGAGATATTGCTGGCATTGCAGATCGAGCGGTCGCTGACCAAAGACGAGATCCTCGAGCTGTACGTCAACAAGATCTATCTCGGCAACCGCGCCTACGGCGTGGAGGCCGCCGCCCAGGTCTACTACGGCAAGTCGATCAAGGACCTGAGCCTGGCGCAGATGGCGATGATCGCCGGTCTGCCGAAGGCACCGTCGCGCTATAACCCGCTGGCCAACCCCGCACGCAGCCTGGAACGCCGCAACTGGATCCTGGAGCGCATGCTCAAGCTGGGGTTCATTGATCAGCCGCGCTACGAAGCCGCGGTCAAGGAGCCCATCGCGGCCTCCTACCACGTACAGAGCCCGGAACTGGCCGCCCCCTACATCGCCGAAATGGCGCGCGCCGAGCTGGTCGGCCGCTTCGGTGGTGACGCCTATACCGAGGGTTACCGCGTCTACACCACCGTGCGCAGCGACCTGCAGGACGACGCCAACAACGCGCTGCGCGATGGCCTCCAGGAATACGACCAGCGTCACGGCTACCGCGGTCCGGAAACCCGCCTGCCCGGCAAGACCCGCGATGCCTGGCGCCAGGCGATCGCCCAGCAGCGTCCGCTCGGCGGCCTTGAGCCAGCCATTGTGGTCCAGGTGGAAAAAAGCGGCGCCCTGGTAATGACCCGCGACGGCAAGGAGGAAGCCCTCGGCTGGGACGGTATGAAGTGGGCACGCCCCTTCCTCAGCAACAACAGCATGGGCCCGATGCCTCGCCAGCCGAGCGACGTGGTCCAGCCTGGCGACGTGATCCGCGTGCAGCGCCGCGACGACGGCGCGCTGCGCCTGGCCCAGGTGCCGGCCGCACAGAGTGCACTGGTCTCGCTGAACCCGCAGGACGGCGCGATCATGGCGCTGGTCGGCGGCTTCTCCTTCGAGCAGAGCAACTACAACCGTGCGACCCAGGCCAAGCGCCAGCCCGGCTCCAGCTTCAAGCCGTTCATCTACAGCGCCGCGCTGGACAACGGCTTCACCGCCGCCTCGCTGATCAACGACGCTCCCGTGGTGTTCTACGACGAGTACCTGGACAAGGTCTGGCGGCCGAAGAACGATACCAACACCTTCCTCGGCCCGATCCCGATGCGCGAGGCGCTGTACAAGTCGCGCAACATGGTGTCGATCCGCATCCTCCAGGGGCTGGGCGTCGAGCGCGCGCGCAACTACATCAGCCGCTTCGGCTTCAACAAGGACGAGCTGCCGCCGAACCTGTCGATGGCCCTCGGCACCGCGACCCTGACGCCGCTGGAAATCGCCTCCGCCTGGAGCACCTTCGCCAACGGCGGCTTCAAGGTTTCGCCCTACGTGGTCGAGCGCATCGAAAGCCGCGATGGCCAAGTGGTCTACCAGGCCAACCCGCCGCGGGTACCCAATGACGAGGCGCAGACTGGACAAGCCCAGGCCCAGGCTCAGCCCAGCGGAACCAACGAACTGGGCAACGACGACCCGAGCCTGGCCAAGACCACCATCGAACCGGCCGCCGCCGAGCGCATTATCGATGCCCGTACCGCCTACATCATGACCAGCATGCTGCAGGATGTGATCAAGCGCGGCACCGGCCGCCGCGCCCTGGCGCTCAAGCGTGACGACCTGGCCGGCAAGACCGGCACCACCAACGAGTCCAAGGACGCCTGGTTCTCCGGCTTCAACGCCGACTACATGACCACCGTCTGGGTCGGTTTCGACCAGCCCGACAGCCTCGGCCGCGCCGAGTACGGCGGTAACGTCGCCCTGCCGATCTGGATGCGCTACATGGGCGCAGCGCTGAAGGACAAGCCGTCGCACCTGCTGCCAGAGCCCGCCGGCATGGTCAGCCTGCGTATCGATCCGGTGACCGGCCGCGCAGCGGCTCCGGGCACACCGGGCGCTTACTTCGAGCTGTTCAAGAACGAGGACACGCCGCCCTCGATGAGCGAACTGGCACCGGGAAGCGCACCGGGAAGCGGCATGCCGGCAGAAGAAGAGGCACCGATCGACCTGTTCTGACTGACCGATAAAAGCCCCTCGCAAGAGGGGCTTTTACATTGAGAAGAATGATTCTCAAAGAATCATGGCATTTCGCCAAGGCATTGATTAATCTGCCACTTGCGGCGGCGAACAACCCCGGACGACCGACCCCATCCGGCGCGTCAGGGGCTTCCCGCAGCAACGCAACCGAGCGCCCAAATGCTGCGCAACCTGGGCGTGGTCTTGCTGCTCCCCTGGAGCCTGGGCCTCTTGCCTGTACTACTGAGGCAGATCGCGCCAGGTCAGGTAGACGCGTAAATCGAACTCAAGCTGGTGGTAACCCGGCAGCATGTGCTCGCACAGCTGGTAGAAGGCCTTGCTGTGGTCGCGCTCCTTCAGGTGTGCGAGCTCGTGGACCACGATCATCTGCAGGAACTCGGGTGCCGCGTCCTTGAACAGCGAGGCGACGCGAATCTCCTTCTTCGCCTTGAGCTTGCCGCCCTGTACCCGCGAAATCGCGGTATTCAGGCCGAGGGCACGCTGCACCACATCCAGCTTGTTGTCGTAGAGCACCTTGTCCACCGCGGGCGCAGTGCGCATGTACTGCTGCTTGAGGTCCATGGCGTAGGTGTAGAGCGCCTTGTCGCTCTGCACGTCGTGACGGCCGGGATAGCGGCGCTCCAGGTACTGGGCGAGGCGGTCCTGCTCGATGAGCTGGCGCACCTGATCCTGGAGCTGTTGCGGGTAAGCCTGGAGATAACGGAGCGGTTGCATGGGGGAGCGACTGGCGGGAAGTTCGGCCACCAGTCTACCTCATTCCCCGCTCAGCCCAGCGCGCGGGTGCTGTAGGCCTCGGTGCGGTAGGGGAAGGCCACCTCCGCGCGATCCTTCAGCGCCGGATGCGTGGCGATCAACTCCCGCAGCTGCTCGGCGACCCGCTGCTTCTGCTCGTCCGGCAGTGCGGCGATGAAGCTGACCGAGAGGATGCGCGCGACGACCACCTGCTCCGGTGGACCGATGTGCTGGTAGCTGAATTCGCGCAGACGCAACGGCGCGAAACGTGCTCCGGCAAAGGCCCGACGCCATTCGCCGGTATGGAAGCGCGGCGTGCTGCCCTCGTAGCGCTCGACGATGCGCGTCACCTCGGCGACCCAGTCGACCCTCTCGTCACGCACGTTCCAGACCAGCCCGAGATGGCCACCCGGACGCAGCACCCGATGGATATCGGCGAGCGCGCGCTCGTCGGCGAACCAGTGGAAGGCCTGTGCGCAGGTCAGCGCATCCACGCTCCTCGCAGACAGGGGAATCGCCTGGGCGGTGCCATTGAGCACCCACACTGCAGGTAAGGTCGCGCTCAGTTGCTCGCGCATGGCGGGCACCGGCTCGATTGCCGTGACCCGAGCGCCTGTGCGCTGCAGCAAGGCGGTGAACTTGCCGGTGCCCGCACCAAGGTCAACCACATCCTTGCCGGGGCCGATCTGCAACTCCTCGTCGAGCCAGCCCAGCAGCGCTTCCGGATAGTCCGGGCGCCCGTGGGCATAGGCTTTCGCTTCGCGGGCGTATCCCTCCCGCGCACTGCCATGTACATCCGTCATAGTGCCTCCAGAGCCAGCCCGGCCCGAGCGCAGATGCTCAGCGGAACCGGCAGGACTTGCCATCAAGATAGCTACGGTAGCAACTGAGCAGGCGTGCAGCCTTGATCCGACAACGCTTCTGCCGGCATTCACTGGAAAACTCGAAGCGGCCGCCATCGGGGTCGGCCAACTGGATGCGGATCGCCGGCCAGCCCTTCTTCGGCGCCTTCTCCGGAGTGCTGAGCACGCGGTTCTCGTTCTCCACCAGCGCGGCGCCCGCCTCGGCGTAGTCGAAGACAAACAGGAGGGTGCGCGAGGTCTTCAGCGTGCATTCTTCATGGGTCAGGCAGTTCTGCGCATCCACCGGCAGGATCACCGGCGGCTTAGACGGTGGCGCCGGCGATTGCGCCGGGCGCAGCGAACAGCCGGCCAGCATCACCAGCGACAGGGCGACGAGCCCGGCACGCAGCATCGACATGCCATCAATCTCCTTCTGGCGGATACGAAAGAGCCCCGCAATGCGGGGCTCTTGGCGAACAGGCCTGGATCAGTTGACCTTCGCTTCCAGCTCACCCTTGGCGTAGCGCTGGAACATGCCTTCCAGGGAAATCGGCTTGATCTTGGAGGCGTGGCCGGCGGTGCCGAAGGCTTCGTAGCGGGCGATGCACACATCACGCATGGCTTCGACGGTCTTGGCGAAGTATTTGCGCGGGTCGAACTCGCTCGGGTTCTTCGCCAGGAAGCGACGGATGGCGCCAGTGGAGGCCAGGCGCAGGTCGGTGTCGATGTTCACCTTGCGCACGCCGTACTTGATGCCTTCGACGATTTCCTCGACCGGAACGCCGTAGGTTTCCGGAATTTCACCGCCGAATTCGTTGATGATCGCCAGCCAGTCCTGCGGGACGGAGGACGAACCGTGCATCACCAGGTGGGTGCCAGGGATACGCGCGTGGATCGCCTTGATGCGGTCGATGGCGAGGATGTCGCCGGTCGGCGGCTTGGTGAACTTGTAGGCGCCGTGGCTGGTGCCGATGGCAATCGCCAGGGCGTCGACCTGGGTCTTCTTGACGAAGTCGGCGGCTTCTTCCGGGTCGGTCAGCAGCTGGCTGTGGTCCAGTACGCCTTCGGCGCCAACGCCGTCTTCTTCGCCGGCCATGCCGGTTTCCAGGGAGCCCAGGCAGCCCAACTCACCTTCCACGGATACGCCGCAGGCGTGGGCGAAGGCAACGGTCTGCTGGGTCACGCGGACGTTGTACTCGTAGTCGGCCGGAGTCTTGCCGTCTTCCTTCAGCGAGCCGTCCATCATCACCGAGCTGAAGCCCAGCTGGATGGAGCGCTGGCAGACGTCAGGGCTGGTGCCGTGGTCCTGGTGCATGCACACCGGGATATGCGGGAATTCTTCGATGGCCGCGAGGATCAGGTGGCGCAGGAAGGGTGCACCGGCGTATTTGCGTGCGCCAGCGGAGGCCTGCACGATCACCGGGGAGTCGGTCTTGTCGGCCGCTTCCATGATGGCGCGCATCTGCTCGAGGTTGTTGACGTTGAAAGCCGGAACGCCGTAGCCGAACTCGGCGGCGTGATCCAGCATTTGGCGCATGCTGATGAGTGCCATGGTTTTCGCTTCTCCCAGAAGTCGGGCTCGTTCAGTTATTCAAAAGCCTGCCCCAGGGGCAGGCGGTGTTCAAGTGTCCAGGCCTCGGCCTGGACAGTCGGCGCGTCAGCGCGCCTTGCAACCTCGGCCGATGAGATCATTGCTCTCGACCCAGTAGATCAGTCCCTGCTCGCCGGTGATGCTGAATCCGACCAGTCCGTCACTATAGAAAGCGCCAGCACCGCCGGGTTCCTCCTCCAGGTGATGAACCACGTCATCCTCGCCCAGGCGCAGGTCGACTACCGACTTGCTGACATCCACGTAACGCCAGATGACTTCGGCCTGGCTGTCGCAGGTCCAGCGATTCCAGCCTGTTTCCTTGCCGCCGGCACCACCGGACGAATGGCTGGAGCATCCAGCGACCAGTGACAGCGCGAGGGCCGGGACTACATAACGCAGCATCGGGCAACTCTCCCTTGAGGCGGCATACCCGCCGAGCATCCAATGTGCCAGCTTGCCCGGCCTACAGCAGGAACGCCAGCGCCGCCCACGATCAGACGGGGGCGGCGCTGTGCGGATGGGAGCGCGTCGACTGATCGACGGCTTCCGTCGGCGAACGCATCAGGCCTTGGCGCGCTGCTCCAGCACTTCGACGGCCGGCAGGACCTTGCCCTCGACGAACTCGAGGAAGGCGCCGCCACCGGTGGAAATGTAGGAGATCTGCTCACCGATGCCGTACTTGTCGATGGCCGCCAGGGTGTCGCCACCGCCGGCGATGCTGAAGGCGGAGCCTTCGGCAATGGCCTTGGCCAGGGTCTTGGTGCCTTCGCCGAACTGGTCGAACTCGAACACGCCCACCGGACCGTTCCACAGGATGGTCTTGGAGGTCTTCAGCAGCTCGGCGAACTGGGCGGCGGTCTTTGGGCCGATGTCCAGGATCATGTCGTCGTCGGCCACATCAGCGATGTCCTTGACGGTAGCAACGGCGGTCTCGGAAAATTCCTTGGCAACCACCACGTCCACCGGCAGCGGAACGCTGACCTTGGCGGCGATGGCCTTGGCGGTGTCGACCAGGTCCGCCTCGTACAGCGACTTGCCGACCTTGTGGCCTGCCGCGGCGAGGAAGGTGTTGGCGATGCCGCCGCCGACGATCAGCTGGTCGCAGATCTGCGCCAGGCTGTTCAGGACGTCGAGCTTGGTGGAAACCTTGGAGCCAGCGACGATGGCCGCCATCGGGCGCGCCGGGTTGCCCAGGGCCTTGCCCAGGGCTTCCAGTTCGGCGGCCAGCAGCGGGCCGGCCGCGGCGACCTTGGCGAACTTGGCTACGCCGTGGGTCGAACCCTCGGCGCGGTGGGCGGTGCCGAAGGCGTCCATGACGAACACGTCGCACAGGGCGGCGTACTTCTGCGCCAGCTCGTCGGCGTTCTTCTTCTCGCCCTTGTTGAAGCGCACGTTCTCGAACAGCACGACTTCACCCGGCTTCACGTCGACGCCGCCCAGGTAGTCCTTGACCAGCGGCACGGCGCGGCCCAGGGCCTTGGACAGGTAGTCGGCCACCGGCTGCAGGCTGTTCTCTTCGGAGTATTCGCCTTCGGTCGGGCGGCCCAGGTGCGAGCAGACCATTACCGCCGCGCCCTTCTCGAGGGCCAGCTTGATGGTCGGCAGCGAGGCCAGGATGCGCGCGTCGCTCTTGACCACACCGTCCTTCACCGGAACGTTGAGGTCTTCGCGGATCAGTACGCGCTTACCTTGGAGGTCGAGGTCGGTCATCTTCAACACGGTCATGACAGTCAGTCCTGTTGGGGCTGTTTGATTAACGTTCAGTAGCGGCGACGCGCAGGAAGTGGCCTGCTGTGTCGAGCATGCGGTTGGCGAACCCCCACTCGTTGTCGAACCAGGCCAGCACGTTCACCAGGCGGGGGCCGGAAACGCGGGTCTGGCTGCCATCGACGATGGCCGAGTGCGGGTCATGGTTGAAATCGCAGCTGGCGTGAGGCAGTTCGGTATACGCCAGCAGGCCTTTGAGCGGGCCTTCGGTGGCGGCCTGGCGCAGCACGCGGTTGATCTCCTCGGCCGATGTGTCGCGGGAGACCTGCAGGGTGATGTCCAGGGCCGAGACGTTCACCGTCGGCACCCGAATGGCTTTGGCCTGGATTCGCCCGGCGAGTTCCGGCAGCAGGCGTTCGATGCCGCGCGCCAGACCAGTGGACACCGGGATCACCGACTGGAAGGCCGAGCGCGTGCGGCGCAGGTCTTCGTGGTGGTAGGCGTCGATTACCGGCTGGTCGTTCATCGCCGAGTGGATGGTGGTGATCGACACGTACTCGATGCCCAGTGCTTCGTTCAGCAGCTTGAGCAGCGGCACGCTGCAGTTGGTGGTGCAGGAGGCGTTGGACACCAGCTTCTCGGCGCCGGTCAGGCCCTGCTGGTTGATGCCGAACACAACCGTGGCGTCGATGTCCGTCTCGCTGGCCATGGGCTGGGAGAACAGCACGCGCGGCGCGCCGGCAGACAGGAAACGTTCGCCATCGGCACGGGTGTGGTAGACGCCGGAGCATTCCAGCACCAGATCGACGTCCAGCGCGAGCCAGTCGATGGCCTCGGGCGTCGCCTCGCGGAACACCTTCACGCAGTCGCCGCCGATGTGCAGGCAGCCGTCGTCCACGCTCACCTCGCCGGGGAAGCGGCCGTGGGTGGAGTCGAAGCGGGTCAGGTATTCCAGGCTGGCCAGATCCGCCAGATCGTTCAACGCAACGATGGAGAAGTCAGCCTTGGCGCGGCGCTCGTGCAGGGCACGGAACACGCAGCGGCCGATGCGGCCGTAGCCGTTGAGGGCAACTCGGTAAGGGCGCTTGGACATTGTTATCCCTTGGTGATCTTCATAGGAGCAAGCCTGCTCGTGAATCGAGCGAAGCGTTTTCGCGAGCAAGCTCGCTCCTACAAGAACCGCGATCAGGCGTCGAGCAGCTCGGCGGCCACTTCCAGCAGGTTATCGACGGTGAAGCCGAAGTGCTCGAAGAGGGCGGCGGCCGGAGCCGATTCGCCGAAGGTGGTCATGCCGATCACGCGGCCTTCCAGGCCTACGTACTTGTACCAGTAGTCGGCGTGGGCGGCTTCGATGGCGATGCGCGCACCGACCTGCACCGGCAGTACGGCCTGCTTGTAGCCGGCGTCCTGCTGGTCGAACACGCTGGTGGACGGCATGGAGACCACGCGCACCTTGCGGCCTTCGGCGCTGAGTTTGTCGAAGGCCTGCACGGCCAGGCCGACTTCGGAGCCGGTGGCGATCAGGATCAGTTCCGGCTCGCCGTCGCAGTCCTTGAGCACGTAGCCACCGCGGGCCACGTCGGCCAGCTGGGCGGCGTCACGGGCCTGGTGCGGCAGGTTCTGGCGGGAGAACACCAGCGCGGACGGACCGTCGGCGCGCTCGATGGCGTACTTCCAGGCCACCGCGGACTCCACGGCATCGGCCGGGCGCCAGGTGTCCAGGTTCGGGGTCAGGCGCAGGCTGGCCAGCTGCTCGATCGGCTGGTGGGTCGGGCCGTCTTCGCCCAGACCGATGGAGTCGTGGGTGAACACGTACAGCACGCGCTGTTTCATCAGGGCGGACATGCGCACCGCGTTGCGGGCGTATTCCATGAAGATCAGGAAGGTCGCGCCGTAGGGGATGAAGCCGCCGTGCAGGGCCACGCCGTTCATGATGGCGCTCATGCCGAACTCGCGCACGCCATAGAACATGTAGTTGCCGCTGGCGTCTTCGGCGCTCACGCCCTTGCAGCCCTTCCACAGGGTCAGGTTGGAGCCGGCCAGGTCAGCCGAGCCGCCGAGGAATTCCGGCAGCAGCGGGCCGAAGGCGTTCAGCGCGTTCTGGCTGGCCTTGCGGCTGGCGATGGTTTCGCCCTTGTTGGCGACATCGGCGACGTAGGCCGCGGCCTTCTCGGCGAAGTCGGCCGGCAGCTCACCCGCGACGCGGCGCAGGAATTCGGCGGCGAGTTCCGGGTGCGCGGCCTGGTAGGCGGCGAAGCGCTGGTTCCACTCGTTCTCGTGGCTGGCGCCGGCTTCCTTGGCGTTCCACTCGGCATAGATCTCGGCCGGGACTTCGAACGGTGCGTGGTTCCAGCCCAGCGCGGCGCGGGTGGCGGCGATTTCGTCGTTGCCCAGCGGAGCGCCGTGGCACTCTTCCTTGCCCTGCTTGTTCGGCGAGCCGAAGCCGATCACGGTCTTGCAGCAGATCAGGGTCGGGGCGTCGCTCTTGCGGGCGGTGTCGATGGCGGTCTTGATCTCGTCGGCGTCATGGCCGTCGACGTTGCGGATCACCTGCCAGCCGTAGGCTTCGAAACGCTTCGGGGTGTCGTCGGTGAACCAGCCTTCGACCTCGCCATCGATGGAGATGCCGTTGTCGTCGTAGAAGGCGATCAGCTTGTTCAGGCGCAGGGTGCCGGCCAGCGAAGCCACTTCGTGGGAGATGCCTTCCATCATGCAGCCGTCGCCCAGGAAGGCGTAGGTGTAGTGGTCGACGATGGCATGGCCGGCGCGGTTGAACTGCGCGCCCAGCACCTTCTCGGCCAGCGCCATGCCCACGGCGTTGGCGATGCCCTGGCCCAGCGGGCCGGTGGTGGTCTCGACGCCTACGGTGTAGCCGTACTCCGGGTGGCCCGGGGTACGCGAGTTGAGCTGGCGGAAGTTCTTCAGGTCGTCGACGGTGACGTCGTAGCCGGTCAGGTGCAGCAGCGAGTAGATCAGCATCGAGCCATGGCCGTTGGACAGCACGAAGCGGTCGCGATCGGCCCACTGCGGGTTGCTCGGGTTGTGCTTGAGGTAGTCGCGCCAGAGCACTTCGGCGATATCCGCCATGCCCATGGGGGCGCCGGGATGGCCGCTGTTGGCTTTCTGGACGGCGTCCATGCTCAGTGCGCGGATGGCATTGGCTCGCTCACGACGGCTGGGCATCGCTGAATCTCCTGCGGGGGCTGCTTCGAAAGATCGAAGGGATGAAAAAGGCCAGCATTTTCGCCCAGCCAGGCCCTGTGGGGCAATGACAGATCGGCAGAAGGCTGATGCAGGGCACCCGGCCGAACCGGCCAACTGATCAAAAACCGCCCATCCGGCAATATCAAAACTTTTTGATACAGCTATTGCCCACACTTTGACCCACGACTAGACTGCGCGACCTATGAGCCTGCGCCTGCCCGAAATCCGCCACGACGACTGCGACCAGCTGGCTGCCCTGTGCAAGGCTGGTGGCGACCCGCTGCGGCTGAACGTGCTGCGCGCCCTGGCCAACGACTCGTTCGGCGTGCTGGAACTGGCGCATATCTTCGGCGTCCGCCAGTCGGGCATAAGCCACCACCTGAAGGTGCTGGCCCAGGCAGGGCTGGTGGCCACGCGGCGCGAAGGCAACGCGATCTTCTATCGCCGCGCCCTGCCCCAGGCCGACAGCCTCGGCGGCACGCTACACGGTGCGCTGCTCGAAGAGGTCGACAGCCTGGTGTTGCCGATCGATGTCAGTGAGCGCATCGCCAGCGTGCATGCCCAGCGTGCCGCGGTGAGCCGCACCTACTTCGCCCGCAGCGCGGAGAAGTTCCAGGCCACGCAGGACCTGATCGCAGGGCTGCCGCAATACCGCGAAAGCGTACTGGCGCTGCTCGACGCACTGAGCTTCGCCCCCGGCGCCACGGCGCTGGAAGTCGGCCCCGGCGACGGCGGTTTCCTCCCCGAGCTGGCCCGGCGCTTCGATGAAGTCACCGCGCTGGACAACAGCGCGGCGATGCTCGACATGGCGCGGCAACGCTGCGTCAGCGAAGGTTTGAACAACGTCCGGCTACGGCTGGCCGATGCCCTGCAGGACGCCGACGACGCGGCGGACTGCGTGGTACTGAACATGGTGCTGCATCACTTCGCCGCACCGGCGGAGGCCCTGAAGCAGCTGGCGCACCTGGTCAAACCCGGTGGCAGCCTGCTGGTAACGGAACTCTGCAGCCACGACCAGAGCTGGGCCCGCGAGGCCTGTGGTGATCTCTGGCTGGGGTTCGAACAGGAAGACCTGGCCCGTTGGGCCGATTCCGCGGGGCTCGCGCCCGGCGAAAGTTTGTACATTGGTTTACGTAATGGCTTTCAGATCCAGGTGAGGCACTTCGCCAAACCGGATTCGCGAAGCGTCCTCACCCACCGGTAAATGATAGGAACCGTTAGATGAGCGAATACTCTGTTTTCACCTCCGAGTCCGTCTCCGAAGGCCACCCCGACAAGATCGCGGACCAGATCTCCGATGCGGTGCTCGACGCCATCATCGCCAAGGACAAATACGCCCGCGTGGCCTGCGAAACCCTGGTGAAGACCGGTGTCGCGATCATCGCCGGTGAAGTCACCACCTCCGCCTGGGTCGACCTGGAAGAGCTGGTGCGCAAGGTCATCATCGACATCGGCTACAACAGCTCCGACGTCGGCTTCGACGGCGCCACCTGCGGCGTGCTGAACATCATCGGCAAGCAGTCGGTGGACATCAACCAGGGCGTCGACCGCGCCAAGCCTGAAGACCAGGGCGCCGGCGACCAGGGCCTGATGTTCGGCTACGCCAGCAACGAAACCGACGTGCTGATGCCCGCGCCGATCTGCTTCTCCCACCGTCTGGTGGAGCGCCAGGCCGAAGCCCGCAAGTCCGGCCTGCTGCCGTGGCTGCGTCCGGACGCCAAGTCCCAGGTCACCTGCCGCTACGAGAACGGCAAAGTGGTCGGCATCGACGCCATCGTGCTGTCCACCCAGCACAACCCGGAAGTCAGCTACAAGGACCTGCGCGAAGGCGTAATGGAGCTGATCATCAAGCACGTGCTGCCGGCCGAACTGCTGCACAAGGACACCCAGTTCCACATCAACCCGACCGGCAACTTCGTGATCGGCGGCCCGGTGGGCGACTGCGGCCTGACCGGCCGCAAGATCATCGTCGACTCCTACGGCGGCATGGCCCGTCACGGCGGCGGCGCCTTCTCCGGCAAGGACCCGTCCAAGGTCGACCGTTCCGCAGCCTACGCCGGCCGCTACGTGGCCAAGAACATCGTCGCCGCAGGCCTGGCCGAGCGTTGCGAGATCCAGGTGTCCTACGCCATCGGCGTGGCCCAGCCGACCTCCATCTCGATCAACACCTTCGGCACCGGCAAGATCAGCGACGAGAAGATCGTCCAGCTGGTTCGCGAGCACTTCGACCTGCGTCCGTACGCGATCACCAAGATGCTCGACCTGCTGCACCCGATGTACCAGCCGACCGCGGCCTACGGCCACTTCGGTCGCAACCCGTTCGAAATGACCTACGGCGACGACACCTTCACCGCCTTCACCTGGGAGCGCACCGACAAGGCCGCCGCCCTGCGTGACGCGGCCGGCCTGTAAGGTCCGTCCTCGGAAAAGCCCCGCCTCGGCGGGGCTTTTTCGTTTCCAGCGTCCGACACAACGCGCCGAATAATCCGCGCCCTCCTCGGCATCGCCCTCCCTGGGCAGCCTCTAGGCTGACGGTCTCCTCGCAGCACGGACGCTCGCCATGCCACGCCTGATCCTCGCCCTGGTGCTTTGCCTGCCGCTCACCGCCCCCGGCTGCCCGCAATGGACGCCCGAGCAGGCCGCCCATGAAGCACAGGCCCTGCAGACCCAGCTGGCGCAGTGGGAGGACGCCTATCACCGACAGGGGGCCTCTCCCGTCTCCGACGAGTTGTACGACCAGGCTAGGGAGCGGCTACGGCAATGGAGGGACTGTTATCCACAGCTCCCGACAACCGTCGATGCGCCACTGGCCAGCAGTGCCGGTGAAATTCGCCATCCGGCGGCCCATACCGGTCTCGACAAACTCCCGGATGCCGCAGCGGTGCGCGAGTGGCTGGCCAACCGCAGCGACCTGTGGGTACAACCCAAGGTCGACGGCGTCGCGGTCACCCTGGTTTATCGGGATGGGCAACTACACCGGGCAATCAGCCGTGGCGATGGCAGCAAGGGGCAGGACTGGACGGCTAATGCGAGGCAGATTCCCGCGATTCCCCAGCAATTGCCCGGCGAGCGCGGCCGGCTGGTGCTGCAGGGCGAACTCTACTGGCGCCTGCCGCAGCACGTTCAGGCCCGCCAGGGTGGCCAGGGCGCGCGCGGCAAGGCCGCCGGACTGATGGCGCGCAAGTCGCTCGGCAGCGAGGGCCAGGGCATCGGCCTGTTCGTCTGGGAGCTGCCGGACGGCCCGCTGGAGATGCCGGAGCGCTTGCAACGGTTGAGGCAACTGGGCTTTGCTGACAGCGCCGAGCTGACGAAGCCGGTCGCCGGATTCAGCGAGATCGAAGCCTGGCGCGAACGTTGGTACCGGCAACCGCTGCCCTTCGCCAGCGACGGCATCGTCGTCCGCCAGAGTCGGCGCCCTCCGGGCGAGCGCTGGAGCGCACGGACACCGGGCTGGGCAGTGGCCTGGAAGTATCCGCATCGACAAGCGCTGGCCGAAGTCCGCCGGGTCGAATTCAAGATCGGGCGCAGCGGCCGGGTAACGCCCGTGCTGCACCTGGAACCAGTGGAGTTGGACGGGCGCAGCATCCAACGCGTCAGTGCCGGCTCCCTGAAGCGTTGGCGCAGCCTCGACATCCGGCCCGGCGACCAGGTCGCCATCACCCTCGCCGGCCTGACCATCCCGCGTCTGGACGGCGTGGTCTGGCGCTCGCCAATGCGCAGCGACGTCGCAGCGCCAGCGGACGGACAGTACGGCGCCCTGACCTGCTGGCAACCAACGGCGGGCTGCGAAGAGCAGTTCCTTGCTCGGCTGGAATGGCTCGGCGGCAAACAAGGGCTCGCGCTGTCCGGCGTGGGCCCGGGCACCTGGCGGCGCCTGCAGGAAGCCGAACTGCTGCCGGGCATGCTCGACTGGCTGACGTTGACACCCGCTCAGCTGTCGCAATTGCCCGGCCTGGGCGAACGCAGCGCGCAGAACCTGCACCAGCAGTTCCAACTGGCCCGCCAGCGCTCATTCACGACCTGGCTGCGTGCGCTCGGCGCGCCCTCTGTCGACGCCCTGCCGGCGGGTGAAGACTGGACCGCCCTGGCCGCCCGCAGCGCGGAGCAGTGGCAGACGCTGCCGGGCATCGGCAAGGTGCGCGCCGCCCAGCTGGAAAGCTTCTTCAGCGCGCCGGACGTCATGCAACTGCGGCAACAACTGCATGACGTCGGCATCGCCGGTTTCTGAAAGACTCAGCGCATGCGGAACGCTTCCTGGTGGAAGCGGCCGCGTGGCATGCCCTGCCGGCGCAGATCACGCCGCAGCAACTCGGCCAATCCCTGCGGGCCGCAGAACCAGACGCTCGGCCAGCGCCCCTGGGGGCCGGGCTGGAGTTCGAGATCGCTGGCCTGCAGATGACCTTCGCTCTCGCTGTAGTGGATGCGCAGGTCGATGCACGGCAACACCCTGCACAGCTCACGCAGGCGACCCGCGTAGATCGCGTCCGAAGGGGCACGCACGCAGTACAGCAGGGTCACGTCCGGGCAGTCTTCGGGCTTGCCCTGCAAGGACTCCAGCCAGGCGAGGAACGGCGTGATACCGATCCCGCCGGCGATCCATACCTGGCGCCCGCCCTTGTCACGGCGGAAGTCGAAGCGGCCGTAGGGACCTTCCACTTTCACCGGGTCGCCCACCCGCAGGCTGTCCTGCAGGCGCTGCGTGTAGTCGCCCAGCGCCTTGATGCTGAAGCGCACCTCACCATTGCCCTGATCGGCGGACGACAGGGTGAAGGGATGCTGACCTTCCAGGCGGTCGTAGGTCAGGAAGGCGAACTGCCCGGCGCGATGCCGCCAGCGCCCCTGCAGCTTGCAGGTGACTTCCAGCATGCGCTCGCCGGGACGCTCGACCGCCACCACGACACCTTCATGGGTGCGCTTGCGACCGATCCGCCCGCCCAGCGACCAGAGCGCGCACAGGCTGCCCACGGCCGCACAGACCGCCACCAGCCAGCCGATCGGCTGCGCCCAGTAACCCGCCGGCGCCAGCACTACGGCATGGAAGGCCAGCACCAGGTAAACCACCGCGAGGGTTTTGTGCACGTAACGCCACAGGTGGTAGGGGAAGCGCTGCCAGAGCGTGATCACCAGCATCGCCGCCAGCAGCCAGGCGGACCATTCACCCAGGTCCTTGGCCGAGCCACGGAAGACGTCGAGGAACGTCTCCACCCGCGGCCCCTTGGCCGGCTTGGTGAAGAACTCCGCGAGCAGCGGCCCGCCCAGCTCCATCAGGTAGTGCAAGAGACCGAGCACGATGGCGAGGATGCCCGCCCACTTGTGCGCCTGGTACATGCGGTCCAGCCCGTCCAGCGGCCGCTCCAGCCACGCCGGACGCACCGCCAGCAGCAGGATGAGCGACATCAGGGCGAAAGCCGCGACACCGGTGAACAGGATGGCCTGCTTGCGGATGACCCAGATGTCCAGGGTGGCCGGCGGGTCGAGCAACAGGGCCAGGCCAAAGACCGCCGCGACGGCGGCCAGGATGATCCAGATGAGTTTCATGGCGGTCCTCCCAGACTGCTTTTCCAAGCGGAAACTGAAGGATTCCTCTGAATCATCCCTTAATTTCGTAAGGGATCTATCCCATGACTGGCCATGCCATGACACAGGTCAAGGGCTGGGCAATCCCGGCAAGCCGCGCGCAGAATGAACACCCTCCAGATGCTTCGTGACCGACCATGCGCCTGCGTATCCTCTCCGACCTTCACCACGAACATTTCCCAGGTGGCCGTACGCTGCCCGAGGCGTCTGCCGATGTGGTGATCCTCGCCGGCGACATCCACGAGCACCTCCAGGGGCTGCACTGGGCGCGCGAGGCGTTTCCCGACACCGAGATCGTCTACGTCGCTGGCAACCATGAGTTCTACCACTCCGACCTGCCGGAGCTGACCCAGGCCATGCGCAACCTGGCGCGGGCGCTGGATATCCATTTCCTGGAGAACGACGCCGTCGTGCTGGGGGACGTACGCCTGCTCGGCGCGACCCTGTGGACCGACTTCCAGCTCTACGGCGAACGCAGTGCGGAACTTGCCTTCGAACAGGCGCGCCTGCTGATGCCGGACTTCCGTTGCGTGGATTACTTCACCCAGCCCTTCACCCCGGAAATGAGCCGCGACCTTTGCGAAGCCTCCTGTGAATGGCTGGCGACCGAGCTGGCGCAGCCCTTCGCCGGCCGCACCGTGGTGGTCACCCATCACGCGCCCTGCGGCCGCTCGATCCCCGAGCCCTATGTCGGCGACAGCCTGTCGCCGGCCTTCGCCTCGGACCTCGAATCCCTGGTGGAGCGCTGCGACCTGTGGGTGCACGGGCATGTCCACGAGCGGGTCGACTACCGCATCGGCAATGCCCGGGTGGTGGCCAATCCCGGCGCCTATCCGGGAGAGGACAGCGGCTTCGATCCGCGCTGGGTGATCGACCTCTGAGCCTCAGTGCGGCAGTTCGCTGAAGAACCGCCAGATCTCCGCCGGGCCGTCCAGGTCCGGATCGGCCAGCCCCAGCAGGCGCGGCGGTCGATACACCGGCTGGGGCAGCAGGTGCCCGCCACCGTGCACCGTCACCAGCTCCACCGGCGCCGCGCCAGCCACGCTCCAGCGTTGCCGTTCCGTCCAGATCGGCCCGACCGAGGTCAGCCGGTCCAGGTCAGGCTGGCCGCTCTGGCCATTTCGCCGCGCCAGCTCCAGGGCGGATTCCTCCGCCGACAGCACTCGTCCCCGGTTGCCGAAGCCGAACAGCGTCACCACGCCACCCGCATAGGGGTTGATCGGGTCTCGCGTGCCATTCATCAACAGGGTTGCCTTGGGTTGCTGCGCGGACTGACAGGCGTCGTTGTCCGCGCTTGGCAGACTGGCGGCGACGGCGGCCACGCCATCGACCTTGTCGGCGGCTTCGGCCGCCATGCGCAGCGCCATCTGCCCGCCATTGGAATAACCGGCCACGAAGACCCGCGCGGGGTCGACCCTGCGCTCGCGCTGCAGGCGCACAATCATCGCCGAGAGGAAACCGACATCGTCGATGTTCAGGCGCCGCGCACTGTAGGTGGCGGCCTTGCGGCAATCGTTCCAGTGACCCTCGACCCCGTCGGGGTAAAGCACCAGGAAACCGTCGCGGTCCGCCAGCGCATCGAAACGATAACCGCTGTCACGGCGCATCCGCTCGCCGTTGCTCATGGAGCCGTGCAGCACCACCAGCAGGGCCGGCCGCTCGGCAAGCTGGCGCGGCGCATAGAGCACATAGCTGCGCCGCCGTTCAGCCAGGCGGATCGAGGAGTCCTCGCTGGTCCCGCTCAACGCAGGCCGCTGCCTCAGCTCCCCCGGCAGGTACCACCAGGCGCCCACCAGCAGCAGCGTCACGAGCAACGCGATGAGCCCCTGCACGACGCGAATTGCGATACGCATGGCGTCTCTCCTCGCCCGCTCCACGGGCTTCGTGAACGTCGGCCTTGTTCCAGGACATCACGCGCGGTGCCACTCCATGACAAACTCTAGCCGTCACATTCGAACGTCTTAGTCTTTGGTAACCCAGGAATCCGAAAATGTTCCGAAGCTCTGCCCTGATGGCCACCCTCCTCTCCCTCGGCTGCACCACGCCGCTGCTGGCCGGCGAACCGCTGACCGGCTGCGCCGCCAAGCAGGACGCCATTGAACGCCAGCTCGAAGAGGCCAAGGCCCACGGCAACAGCAACCAGGTCGCCGGCCTGCAAACGGCGCTGGAAAAGGTGAAGACCTACTGCACCGACGCCAGCCTGACGCAGGAGCGCAAGCAACGGGTGCTGGATGCGGAGCAGGAGGTCAGCCAGCGCGAAAAGGACCTGCGCAAGGCAATGGATAAAGGGGACGCGCAGAAGATCGAGAAGCGCAAGAACAAGCTGGCCGAGGCCCGCGCTGAACTGGAGCAGGCCAAGCGCGAATTGGAGGAGTGATACGCAGGGCGTGCAACCGTTCGCGGCTGTACGCCGATACACCTCACCCTGTCGTCGGCGCCAGGGCTGAACCCGGAGCCGCCCCGGGACCTAGGCCAACCGGCGTATAACGCGGAGCGTTATGCGCCCTACGCTCCGGATATTCGTAGGGAGCTGTGAGCGATCCCCAGATAATCCGGCTCCGACTCGGATCAGAGCGCGCGGAATTTCTTGTGGCAGGCTTCGCAGGCGTCTTCCACCGCGGCGAAGTCCTTGCGCACGCCCTCGGGCGTCGGCGCGGCGTTACGGGTGTTCTCGCCCAGGGCGCGGACGGTCTGCTGGAAGGTCTTGGCGTCGGCCTGGAACTCCAGCTGGCGCTGCCAGATTTCCGCCTTGGCGCGGGTGTCCTTGTTTTCCACCTGATCAGCCGGCGGCTGGGTGCTGGGGAAGTACTGCCAGGGCTTGTCCGCCAGTTCGCCCAGCTTGGTGGAGCCTGCGCGGAACTTGTCCGCGTCGAACGGGATGCGTCCGCGCAGCATTCCGCCCATGTCTTCGCTGGTCTTGAGCATCTCCTTGAACACCACCTGGCGCTTGGCTTCCGGCGAGTTGGGGTCCAGGCGATGGCAACCGGCGAGCGCCGTGCCGGCGAGCAGCAGAACGAGCAGGGTCTTCAGCTTCATGGGAGAACTCTTGTAGGACGGCTAGACACGTGAGGCGCCGGATTATCCGCCCCGATCCCCGAATGATCCAGAGCATGCAGAAGCGGCTGCGGCCATCAGTCGCATCCGGATCAATTCTGTTCAGCCGCCGTTCAGCCCCCATCAGAGCTTCATCACCAGCATCCCCGCCAGCACCAGGCTGCACGCCGCCAGGCGCGGCAGGCCGAAGGGCTCCTTGAGGAAGCGCATGCCGAACAGCACCACCAACAGCACGCTGGTCTCGCGCAGGGCAGCGGCCTCGGCGATGGAGCCCAACTGCATGGCCCAGAGCACCAACCCGTAACTGAGCAGCACGCAGAGGCCGACGCTGACGCCGAGCTTCCAGTCATTGATCCAGAACTTCGCGAAGGCGCGAGTGCGGCCGATCACCACCATCAGCGGGAACGGCAGGCCAGAGAGCAGCGACAGCCAGACCAGGTAGTCCAGCGGCCGTGGCCAGAGCTTCAGCGCGTTGCCGTCGGTCCAGGTGTAGCTGCCGATGCACAGCCCCATCAGCAACACGGTCGGATAGGCGATCCACGGCAACTTCGAACCGCCGCCACCCTTGAGCAGGAAGAGCATGCCCAGCGGGATCAGCAGGATGCCGAGGATCTGCCTGTCGGTCAGGTGCTCGCCGCCGAAATACAGGGTCAGCCCCAGCACCACCAGCGGCGAAAGCCCGCGCATCAGCGGATAGACCAGCCCCAGGTCGCCGACCTTGTAGGCCTGGATCAGCAGCACCCGATAAACCAGTTGCAACGACACGGCGGCCAGCAGCCAGGGCCAGACCTCGACGGGCGGGACCTCGATCAAGGGCAGCAGGGCCAGGGCGGCGACCAGGCCGACCATGTCCATGCAGGCAACCACCAGCAGGCGGTCGTTGCTGAATTTGACGAGGGTGTTCCAGGTGGCGTGCAGCAGGGCGGCCAGCAGCACCAGGGTAGTGGCGAGCACGGAATGACTCCTGGTATATACCAGATTGATTCTACCCTGAGCGCCCCTACCGCCGGCAAGCACCTGCACTTTCAGACATTTCCCCCTCGTTCTCGGCTGGAACTGGCCTAGACTGGGCATTTCCGCCTGCACGAGCCCCTGCCATGCCACGCCTGATCAAGTTCCTTACCTGCTACATCCTCGTCACCCTGCTCTCCGGCTGCGGCTACAACGCCATGCAGGCCGGCGACGAGCAGGTGAAGGCCGCCTGGTCGGAAGTCCTCAACCAGTACCAGCGCCGCGCCGACCTGGTGCCCAACCTGGTCAGCACCGTGAAGGGCTACGCCGCCCACGAAGCCGCTGTGCTCACCCAAGTGACCGAGGCGCGTGCGAAGGTTGGCAGCACCACGCTCAATGCCGATCAGCTGGGCGACGAAGCGGCGGTCAAGCGCTTCCAGCAGGCCCAGGGTGAACTCAGCTCGGCGCTGTCGCGCCTGCTGGTCGTCACCGAGAACTACCCGCAGCTCAAGGCCGATGGCCTGTTCAAGGACCTGCTGACCCAGCTCGAAGGCACCGAAAATCGCATCACAGTGGCCCGCGGTCGCTACGTGAAAGCCGTGCAGGCGTACAACGTGCTGATTCGTCAGTTCCCGGAAGTGGTCACCGCGAAAATCCTCGGCTACCAGCCCAAGGCCAACTTCAGCGTGGAAAACGAAGCCGCCATCTCTACCGCGCCGAAGGTCGACTTCGGCAACGCGCCGGCGCAGCCCGCGCAATGATCCGACTGCGCTGGCTGCTGGCCGCCCTGCTGCTGTGCTGGGCGGCCTTGTCGCAGGCCGCGCCGGTCGCCATCCCGCCGCTCGGCGCCCGCGTCACCGACCTCACCCAGACGCTCGACGGCACCCAGCGCACCCAACTGGAAAGCCAGCTCGCCGCCCTGGAACAGCGCAAGGGCGCGCAACTGGCGGTGTTGATGGTTCCCAGCACCGGCGACGAAAGCATCGAGGAATACGCGGTGCGCGCCTTCGAACAATGGAAGCTGGGACGCAAGGGCGTGGACGACGGCGTGCTGCTGGTGGTCGCCAAGGACGATCGCGCGCTGCGTATCGAGGTTGGCTACGGCCTGGAAGGCGCTATCAGCGACGTGTTGGCGGGACGGATCATCCGCGAGCAGATCGTTCCGCATTTCCGCAACGGTGATTTCGCCGGTGGCGTGCAGGCCGGGGTGGACAGCCTGTCGCGCCTGATCGATGGCGAGCAACTGCCAGCCCCCGCAAAGGCCGCCAGCCGCGACTCCGACACCGTTAGCCTGCTGCCGCTGGTGATCCTGATGGCGGTCATACCGCTGCTCGGCCGCCTGCTGCCCTTCCCCTGGATGCGCCAACGCAGTATTCCGCGCTATGCCCTGTGCAGTGCCACGGTCGGCCTTATCGCGGCCCCGCTGGGCATCGCCGGCGCGCCCGGCTTCGACAGCCTGGTGGACAACGGCCTCCACGGCCTGGCGATGGCGCTGATGGTCTATCCGTTCTTCCTGCTGCCAGTCGGCCTGATCCGCTTCATCGGCGGCGGTGGGGGCGGCCGGGGCGGTGGTTCCGGCGGAGGCGGCTTCCGTGGGGGCGGCGGCTCCAGCGGCGGCGGCGGAGCCTCCGGCCGCTGGTGAGCCTCACAGGGCAAACGCTCGGGGCCCGTCAGGGCTGCGGGATGGCGTCGTCCTTGAACTGGTCCTTGATGTACTTGATCTCGGTGCGGCCGTGGGGTGCCGGCTGGCCGTCCGGACCGATGTTGACGAAGACCATCTTGTCGACCGTGAGGATGCTCTTGCGGGTGATCTTGTTGCGCACTTCGCAGGTCAGGGTGATCGAGGTGCGGCCGAACTCGGTGGCGGTGATGCCCAGTTCGATGATGTCGCCCTGGCGCGCGGAGCTGACGAAGTTGATCTCGGAGATGAACTTGGTGACCACGCGCTGGTTGCCCAGCTGGACGATGGCGTAGATCGCCGCTTCTTCGTCGATCCACTTCAGAAGGCTGCCGCCGAACAGGGTGCCGTTCGGGTTGAGGTCTTCAGGCTTGACCCATTTGCGGGTGTGGAAATTCATGTGAACTCCTTGGAGGTTCGCCTTGTGGGCGGGGGTGCGCAGGTTCAACCGAGGCCGGCTTCGGCGCGGTAGCGGGCGGCCTCGTCGACCAGCCAGTCGCGGAAGGCGCCGAGGGTCGCCGATTCCACCTTGCGCTCGGGAATCATCAGGTAATAGGCATTTTCGCTCAAATAGGCATGTTGCATCGGCACGATAAGCCGTCCGTCGGCCAGCTCGCGCTGGATCAGCATCGGCGGGATCAGCGCCACGCCCATGCCGTGCATCGCCGCCTGGGCGAGCATGGAGAACAGCTCATAGCGGGTGCCGCTCATGTCGTGGGCGACGCTCATGCCCAACGACCCGAACCACTGGCGCCAGGCATAGGGCCGGGTGGTCTGCTGCATCAGCGGCAACTCGGCGATCTGCGCGGCCGACAATTCCTTGCGCCCGCCCAACAGCTCGGGGCTGCACACCGGCACCGGGTTCTCGTGCATGAGGAAGTTGGCCACCGTACCGGACCATACGCCGTCGCCGAAATACAGCGCGGCATCGAACTCGGTGTCGGCGAAGAGGAACGGCCGGGTGCGGTTGGTCATGTTGACCGTGACTTCCGGGTGCAGGCGCTTGAAGTCCTTCAGCCGTGGCAGCAGCCACTGGGTGGCGAAGGTCGGCACCACCGCGAGCTCCAGGGTGCCGCCGCCCTGCTGGCCCATCACCGCCAGGGTGTCGCGCTCCACGGCGTCCAGTCGCTGGGCAACGCGACGGCTGTAGCTCAGCCCCGCCTCGGTCAGCTTCACCCCGCGCCGGGAGCGGCGGAACAGCTCGACGCCGAGGAACTCCTCCAGCACGGCGATCTGCCGGCAGATGGCGCTCTGGGTCAGCGACAGTTCGTCGGCGGCCTTGGTGAAGCTCTCGTGGCGGGCGGCGGATTCGAAGGCGACCAGCGCCGCGGTGGTCGGGATTTTTCGCCGCATCGAATGCCTCTTCGGAATCTCGTAATGCGGGCGGCTCACGCAAACCGCCTGAAAATAGAGGCGACAGCGCAGAAACCTGCATCAGCGATGCAATGACGGAGTGACAAAATAGCACAACAGCGTGCGAATTAGTCGGTTGCTCGGCTTCCCGACGGCTGACTAGGATGGCCCACACCTTACCCGCCTAGACTTGTCGGGTCCTTCACTGTCTGTTCCGAGGTTTCTCCATGGCCACCAAAGCAAGCTTCAACTGGGAAGATCCGCTGCTGCTGGATCAGCAACTCACCGAAGAAGAGCGCATGGTGCGCGACAGCGCCTACCAGTTCGCCCAGGACAAGCTGGCCCCGCGCGTACTGGAAGCCTTCCGCCACGAGCAGACCGACCCGGCGATCTTCCGCGAGATGGGCGAAACCGGCCTGCTCGGCGCGACCATCCCCGAACAATACGGCGGCAGCGGCCTTAACTATGTGTGCTACGGCCTGATCGCCCGTGAAGTCGAGCGCATCGACTCCGGCTACCGCTCCATGATGAGCGTGCAGTCCTCCCTGGTGATGGTGCCGATCAACGAATTCGGCAACGAAGCCACCAAGCAGAAATACCTGCCGAAACTGGCCAGCGGCGAGTACATCGGCTGCTTCGGCCTGACCGAGCCGGACCACGGCTCCGACCCGGGCTCCATGATCACCCGCGCCAAGAAGGTCGACGGCGGCTACCGCCTGACCGGCGCCAAGATGTGGATCACCAACAGCCCGATCGCCGACGTCTTCGTGGTCTGGGCCAAGGATGACGAAGGCCAGATCCGTGGCTTCGTCCTGGAAAAAGGCTGGGAAGGCCTGTCCGCACCGGCGATCCACGGCAAGGTCGGCCTGCGCGCCTCCATCACCGGCGAGATCGTGATGAACAACGTATTCGTCCCCGAAGAGAACGCCTTCCCCGAAGTCCGCGGCCTGCGCGGCCCGTTCACCTGCCTGAACTCCGCCCGCTACGGCATCTCCTGGGGCGCCCTGGGTGCCGCCGAAGCCTGCTGGCACACCGCCCGCCAGTACACCCTGGACCGCAAGCAGTTCGGTCGCCCGCTGGCCGCCAACCAGCTGATCCAGAAGAAGCTGGCTGACATGCAGACCGAGATCACCCTCGCCCTGCAAGGCTGCCTGCGCCTGGGCCGCATGAAAGACGAAGGCACTGCCGCCGTCGAAATCACTTCGATCATGAAGCGCAACAGCTGCGGCAAAGCGCTGGATATCGCCCGCATGGCTCGCGATATGCTCGGCGGCAACGGCATCTCCGACGAGTTCGGCGTCGCCCGCCACCTGGTCAACCTGGAAGTGGTGAACACCTACGAAGGTACCCACGACGTTCACGCGCTGATCCTCGGCCGCGCGCAGACCGGTATCCAGGCGTTCTTCTAAGCGCCTCGCGCCGATCCGGCCCCGGCCGGTCGGCGCCCGTTTCACCTCTCTCCCGAGAGGCCCCGGGGAGGACCGTGGAGTCCCCGCACCGCGTCCTTCCCGCCCCAATTCATGTTGCAGGTGATTCCATGTCCGGCGCCCTTTCGCACATCCGTGTCCTCGACCTCTCCCGCGTTCTCGCCGGCCCCTGGGCCGGTCAGATCCTCGCCGACCTCGGTGCGGAAGTGATCAAGATCGAGCGTCCCGGCAGCGGCGACGACACCCGCGCCTGGGGCCCGCCGTTCCTCAAGGACGCCGAAGGCCGCGACACCAGCGAAGCGGCGTATTACCTGTCGGCGAACCGCAACAAGAAATCCCTGACCATCGACTTCACCCAGCCCGAAGGCCAGCGCCTGGTGCGCGAACTGGCGGCCAAGGCCGACATCGTGCTGGAGAACTTCAAGGTCGGTGGTCTGAAGGCCTATGGCCTGGACTACGAGTCGCTGAAGGCGCTCAACCCGAAGCTGATCTACTGCTCGATCACCGGTTTCGGCCAGTTCGGCCCCTACGCCAAGCGCGCCGGCTACGACTTCATGATCCAGGGCCTGGGCGGCCTGATGAGCCTCACCGGCCGCTCCGACGCCGAGGAAGGCGCCGGCCCGGTGAAGGTCGGCGTGGCGCTGACCGACATCCTCACCGGCCTCTACTCGTCCACTGCGATCCTCGCAGCCCTCGCCCACCGCGACGTCAGCGGCATCGGCCAGCACATCGACATGGCGCTGCTGGACGTGCAGGTCGCCTGCCTGGCCAACCAGACCCTGAACTACCTGACCACCGGCAACCCGCCGCGCCGCCTGGGCAACGCGCACCCGAACATCGTGCCCTACCAGGACTTCCCCACCGCCGATGGCGACTTCATCCTCACCGTCGGCAATGATGGGCAGTTCCGCAAGTTCGCCGAACTGGCGGGCCACCCGGAATGGGCCACCGACGAGCGCTTCGCCACCAACAAGGCGCGCGTTGCCCACCGTGACGTGCTGATCCCGCTGATCCGCCAGTCCACCGTGATGCGCACCACCGCCGAGTGGATCGCCGTGCTGGAACAGGCCAGCGTGCCCTGCGGCCCGATCAACGACCTGTCGCAGGTATTCGCCGACCCGCAGGTGATCGCCCGCGGCCTGCGCGTGGACCTGCCGCACCCGCTGGCCGGCAGTGTGCCGCAGGTGGCCAGCCCGATCCGCCTGTCCGAGACGCCCGTTGAATACCGCAACGCCCCGCCGACCCTCGGCCAGCACACTCACGAGATTCTCGAAGACGTGCTCGGCCTGGACGAAGCAGCGATCGGCAAGCTGCGCGAAAGCGGCGTCATCTGATTGCACGGCCCGCCCAGGCGGGCCGCTACCGAGCATCTCCTGACTGGCTTCCAGCGCCGGGTTTTCACGGCCCCGTCGCTGGAGGCCAGCGGAGATCACCTCCGGCAGACCGGCGGCGCATGTCGGACTTGGGCGATGCCCAAGGCGCCGCTATAATCGCCCGTCCAAGCGACTTCCCGGTCGCTCCCGCCTTCCGTTCGAGGGGCGCTGCAGCAGGTCAGACTCAACGACCTGTCAGGCTCGAACGGAGCGCGCTCACAGTGCCGTACCCCGGCGCTGTCAACGCATCAACGGCGCCCATTCGCAGACAACGAATGGAGAGTTACGCATGAGCGCTGTCATGACGCCTGCCGGTTTCACCGATTACAAAGTCGCCGACATTTCCCTGGCCGCCTGGGGCCGCCGCGAGCTGATCATCGCCGAGTCCGAAATGCCGGCTCTGATGGGCCTGCGCCGCAAGTACGCCGCCAGCCAGCCGCTGAAAGGCGCGAAGATCCTCGGCTGCATCCACATGACCATCCAGACCGGCGTACTGATCGAGACGCTGACTGCGCTGGGCGCCGAAGTGCGCTGGTCGTCCTGCAACATCTTCTCCACCCAGGATCAGGCCGCCGCCGCCATCGCCGCCGCCGGTATCCCGGTATTCGCCTGGAAAGGCGAGACCGAGCAGGAGTACGAGTGGTGCATCGAGCAGACCATCCTGAAAGATGGCCAGCCGTGGGACGCCAACATGGTGCTGGACGACGGCGGTGACCTGACCGAGATCCTGCACAAGAAATACCCGCAGATGCTCGAGCGCATCCACGGCATCACCGAAGAGACCACCACCGGTGTGCACCGCCTGCTCGACATGCTCAAGGCCGGCACCCTGAAAGTCCCGGCGATCAACGTCAACGACGCTGTGACCAAGAGCAAGAACGACAACAAGTACGGCTGCCGTCACAGCCTGAACGATGCCATCAAGCGCGGCACCGACCACCTGCTGTCGGGCAAGCAGGCCCTGGTGATCGGCTACGGCGACGTGGGCAAGGGTTCCGCCCAGTCCCTGCGTCAGGAAGGCATGATCGTGAAGGTCTCCGAAATCGACCCGATCTGCGCCATGCAGGCCTGCATGGACGGTTTCGAGCTGGTCTCCCCGTACAAGAACGGCCTGAACGACGGCACCGAAGCCAGCGTTGACGCCGCCCTGCTGGGCAAGATCGACCTGATCGTCACCACCACCGGCAACGTAAACGTCTGCGACGCCGGCATGCTCAAGGCACTGAAGAAGCGCGCCGTGGTGTGCAACATCGGTCACTTCGACAACGAGATCGACACCGCCTTCATGCGCAAGACCTGGGCCTGGGAAGAGGTCAAGCCGCAGGTGCACAAGATCCACCGCACCGGCGCCGGCGCCTTCGATCCGGCCAACGACGACTACCTGATCCTGCTGGCCGAAGGCCGCCTGGTGAACCTGGGCAACGCCACCGGCCACCCGAGCCGCATCATGGACGGCTCCTTCGCCAACCAGGTGCTGGCGCAGATCTTCCTGTTCGATCAGAAGTACGCCGACCTCTCCGCTGAGAAGAAAGCCCAGCGCCTGACCGTCGAAGTACTGCCCAAGAAGCTGGACGAAGAAGTGGCCCTGGAGATGGTGAAAGGCTTCGGTG
Source organism: Pseudomonas sp. NY15181 (assembly GCF_048068055.1). Classification (NCBI taxonomy): domain Bacteria; kingdom Pseudomonadati; phylum Pseudomonadota; class Gammaproteobacteria; order Pseudomonadales; family Pseudomonadaceae; genus Pseudomonas; species Pseudomonas sp. NY15181. The sequence continues at coordinate 66,999 of NZ_JBLUPT010000015.1, forward strand.
GCGTCGTCACCCAGCTGACCAAGACCCAGGCCGACTACATCGGCGTGACCGTGGAAGGCCCGTTCAAGCCGGACACTTACCGTTACTGATCGCAGCCGCAAGCTGCAGGCCACGGACTGACAGCGGATACCCGCTGGCAGTCCGCTGCTTGAAGTTTGCCGCTGAGAAGAGAGCCTTCTCCTATGTCTCAAGAACGCCGTTTCAGCTTCGAGTTCTTCCCCGCCAAGACCGAAGCCGGACACGAAAAACTGATGGCCACCGCGCGCCAACTGGCCGCGTACAAGCCTGACTTCTTCTCCTGCACCTACGGCGCTGGCGGCTCGACCCGCGACCGCACCCTGAGCACCGTGCTGCAGCTCGACGGCGAAGTGCAGATCTCCACCGCCCCGCACCTGTCCTGCGTCGGCGACACCAAGGCCGAACTGCGCGCCCTGCTCGCCCATTACAAGGACGCCGGCATCCGCCGCATCGTCGCCCTGCGTGGCGACCTGCCCTCGGGCATGGGCATGGCCAGCGGCGAGCTGCGCTACGCCAACGAGCTGGTGGAGTTCATCCGCGCCGAAACCGGCGACCATTTCCACATCGAAGTCGCCGCCTATCCGGAAGTCCACCCGCAGGCGCGCAATTTCGAGGATGACCTGGCCAACTTCGTGCGCAAGGTCAAGGCCGGTGCCGACAGCGCCATCACCCAGTACTTCTTCAACGCCGACAGCTACTTCCACTTCGTCGAGCGCGCACAGAAGCTGGGCGTGGACGTCCCGGTGGTACCCGGCATCATGCCGATCACCAACTACACCAAGCTGGCACGCTTCTCCGACGCCTGCGGCGCGGAAATCCCGCGCTGGGTGCGCAAGCAGCTGGAGGCCTATGGCGACGACATCGCCAGTATCCAGTCCTTCGGCGAGCAAGTGATCACAGAAATGTGCGAACGCCTGCTGCAAGGTGGCGCGCCGGGCCTGCACTTCTATACGCTGAACCAGGCCGAGCCGAGCCTGGCGCTGTGGAGGAACCTGCAGCTTCCACGCTGAGCACGGGGAATCGCCGCCCAGGCACGGGCGGCGAATCTGCGACAAGGATGACCGGGACCGCAGGAGTCCGCTTCAGCAATGGCAAACACCACTCCTTCACTGGCGTACCTGACCTATGGCCGGGAGACCTACCACCAGGAAGCCCTGTTCAGCATCGCCAGCGCCCTCTCACGGGCACGGGAAACCCCAACGCTGTCGCTGGATATCCACGTCGTCACCGATCAGCCACGGCACTACGCGGCGCTGCCGGTACAAGTCCATCCGCTCGACGCCGACACCCTGGCTGCCTGGTTCGGCCCCCACAACTACCACTTCCGCGCCAAGCACGTCGCCCTGCGCCGGCTGCTCGACGAATTGCCCAGCGTGGTACTGGTCGACACCGACACCTTCTTCCTCACCTCGCCCGCCCACCTGTTCGAGCGCGTGCGTACCGGGCAGATGCTCTGCAATGCGATAAACGGCACACTTGCCGACACGCCCCAGGCCATCTATAGACACCTCACCCCCGAGCTCAAGGCACGCGGGCTGGCCGACGAGCACATGCCGCTGCTCAATTCCGGCGTGATCGGACTCACCTCGACAAACGCCGATTTACTCGACCGTTCGTTGGAATTGATGGATGACCTCTATCCAATTGCGCGCTCAGCCTTTAATCTTGAGGAGTTTGTTCTGGCCATGGCGGCCTATGGGAAACTGGAACTCGTCGGTTGTACCGACCTGATCCACCACTACTGGAGCCGCAAGCAGCTGTTCCGGGCGAAAACCCTGGCCTGGCTGAACAAGCACAGAGACTCCCTTCTCAGCACTCCGGCTCTCGACGATATCCTGCTGGTGACTGATCGCCTGCCGCGCCCGCCCCGTGCCGCGCGTCTGATCTACAAGCTGAGAACACTGCCGTTGCCGGCCCCGATGCGCCAGTTCAGTCTGGAGCTCCTCTACGGGTGCCATGAATACGACAATGAGTTCGACAAGGCCTGCGGCCCCGCATGGTGGGAAAAAGCCGCGACCAACGCCATCGAGCGCCACCCCGACCAGTCGGTGGAAGCACAGCTCGGTGACTGGCTGAATCACCGGGTGCTGCGCCAACTCCTCGGTAGTCGACTGGAGGACATACGCCAGCACCTTCGCCAGCAGAACCTGCTCTGAAAACGACAGGCCTTCCGCTGACAGCGCCTTCGCCTCTCCCCGGGGTCGGGCGCAACCCGGGCCGCCGACTCCCGTCATCGGCCCCTGGAGACGCCCGTTTGGGCGGCCCTGATAGATCGGCCCCAAGCACCTGCGCGGTGCTTCACGCCGTCCCTCCCCTTACACAGGCGAGGACAGAGAGGAGTTCGATGAACTTGATGCATTTACATTCGCCGGCCCCGTGCCGGCCCATATAGGAATACCCCGCATGTCCTTTTCCTCCCTCGGTCTCTCCGAGGCGCTGGCCCGTGCAGTAGAGGCGGCGGGCTACAGCCAACCCACCCCGGTTCAGGAACGCGCCATCCCCGCCGTTCTGCAAGGCCGCGACCTGATGGTTGCCGCTCAGACCGGCACCGGCAAGACCGGCGGCTTCGCCCTCCCGGTGCTCGAGCGCCTGTTCCCCGAAGGTCACCCCGACCGCGAACACCGCCACGGCCCCCGCCAGGCACGTGTCCTGGTACTGACCCCGACCCGCGAGCTGGCCGCCCAGGTACACGACAGCTTCAAGGTCTACGCCCGCGAGCTGCCTCTCAAGAGCGCCTGCATCTTCGGCGGCGTCGGCATGAACCCGCAGGTCCAGGCCGTTTCCAAGGGTGTCGACATTCTCGTCGCCTGCCCCGGCCGTTTGCTCGACCTGGTCGGCCAAGGCAGCATCGACCTCTCCCACGTCGAAATCCTCGTTCTCGATGAAGCCGACCGCATGCTCGACATGGGCTTCATCCACGATGTGAAGAAGGTCCTTGCCAAGCTGCCGCCCAAGCGCCAGAACCTGCTGTTCTCGGCGACCTTCTCCAAGGACATCGTCGACCTCGCCAACAAGCTCCTGCACAACCCGGAGCGCATCGAGGTCACCCCGCCGAACACCACCGTCGAGCGCATCGAACAGCGTGTGTTCCGCATTCCCGCCGTACAGAAGCGCGTCCTGCTGGCGCACCTGGTGACCGTGGGCGCCTGGGAACAGGTGCTGGTGTTCACCCGCACCAAGCATGGCGCCAACCGCCTCGCCGAATACCTGACCAAGCACGGCCTGCCGGCCGCCGCGATCCACGGCAACAAGAGCCAGAACGCGCGCACCAAGGCCCTGGCCGACTTCAAGGCCAACGACGTGCGCATCCTGGTCGCCACCGACATCGCCGCCCGCGGCCTGGACATCGACCAACTGCCCCACGTGGTCAACTACGAGCTGCCCAACGTCGAGGAAGACTACGTCCACCGCATCGGCCGTACCGGCCGCGCCGGTCGTACCGGTGAAGCCATCTCGCTGGTGGCGCCGGACGAGGACAAGCTGCTCAAGGCCATCGAGCGCCTGACCAAGCAGCGCATCCCCGACGGCGACATGCAGGGCTTCGACCCTGACGCCGTGCTGCCGGAAGTCCAGCAGCCCGAGCCGAAGGAAGCCACCCAGCGCCAGCCGCGCAAGGACAAGGCCAAGCGTGGCGAGCGCAAGGACCGCAACAAGGACAAGCCGCAGCAGGCTCAGGGCGAAGAGCAGCAGATCGCAGCTCCGGTAGCCGCTGAAGGCGACGAAGGCGACAAGCCCGCCGGCAAGCGCCGCCGCCGTGGCGGTCGTGGCAAGAAGAAAGGCGATGGCCAGGGCAGCGACGTTCAGCCGAGCGCAAACGCCGAGCCGCGTCAGCCCCGTCAGCCTCGTCAACAAGAGCAGCAAGGCCAGGGTCGTCAGCAACAGCCCAAGCCGACGCGCGCGCCGAAAGTCGACGGCAATCGCGATCCGGAAGAATTCCTCGACGACGACTTCGACAACTTCGGCAACCGCGCCGATTACGTCAGCCCGTTCCCGGACAAGGATCAGCAACGCGGCCAGCGCCGCCGTGGCGGTCAAGGTCAAGGTCAGGGCCAAGGCCAGAACCAGGGCCAGGGCCAACAGCGCCCCCGCAGCCAGGGCGGTCAGGGTGGAGGCCAGGGCAGCGGTCAGAACCGTGGCCAAGGCCAAGGTCAAGGCAAGGCCGCGAAGAAGCCCAATGGCGGCGGTCGCGGTCAGGGCCAGGGCGGCAACGGCCAGGGCAAGCAGGGCCAGCGCAAGCGCGGTGGCAAAGCTCCGGCCTCGCGGATGAACGATGCACCGCTGCGTGAACCGAGCGAGTATGGTGCAGCCAAGCCGACCCGCCAGCCGGTGGTGATCAACAAGCGCGACCTGGTTCGCGGCGACCGCTTCCCCACTGCCGAGCAGCTGGAAGAGCTGGAACCGCGCCGCAAGACCGAGCGTCCGGCGCTGCTGACCCGCAACCGCGACTGATGCTGCATAAGAAACCGCCCTTCGGGGCGGTTTCTTTTTGCGCGCGATTTGTCGCCGAGGTGCCCTATGATCGTAGGAGCGGACTCCGTCCGCGATCAATTCCGCGCAGGGCTCATCGCGGACGAAGTCCGCTCCTACAAGAGCCGGCCCGCCCTTCTCGGCACAGGCGCAAAAAAACCGCCCGAAGGCGGCCTTTTCATAACGGCGAAGAACTCACAGCACCTGCCGCAGGAAGCTCTGCGCGCGCGGGTCCTTGGGCTGGGCGAAGAACTCCGCCGGAGAGGCGTCTTCCAGCAGCTTGCCGTGATCGAAGAACAGCACCCGGTCGGCCACTTCGCGGGCGAAGCCCATTTCGTGGGTGACGCAGACCATGGTCATGCCTTCCTGGGCCAGGGTCTTCATCACGTCCAGCACTTCGCCGACCATCTCCGGGTCGAGCGCCGAGGTGGGCTCGTCGAACAGCATCACCTTGGGTTCCATGCACAGCGCGCGGGCGATGGCCACGCGCTGTTGCTGGCCGCCGGAAAGGCGCGAGGGGTACTCGTTGGCCTTCTGGGCGATGCCGACCTTGGCCAGCAGCGCCTGGGCCTTCTCCTCGCGCTCGGCCTTGCCGCGCTTGCGCACAACTTTTTGCGCAAGGCACAGGTTCTCCAGCACGGTCATGTGCGGGAACAGGTTGAAGTGCTGGAACACCATGCCGACTTCGCGGCGGTAGGCGTTGATGTCGGTCTTCGGGTTGGCCAGATCGACGCCATCGATGCTCACCGAGCCGGAATCGAACTCCTCCAGGCCATTCAGGCAGCGCAGGAAAGTGGATTTGCCCGAACCGGACGGCCCCAGCACTACCAGCACTTCCCCCTTGGCCACGGAGGTGGTCACGTCGTCGACGGCACGGACGGTGTGCCCCCGGGTGTCGAAGACCTTGGTCAGGTTGCGAACTTCAATCACTTTGGCCGAGCCTCCGCTCCAGACGGCCTGCCAGGTGCGACAGCGGCAGGTTGATCACAAGGTAGAGCGCCGCGACGCAGAACCAGATTTCGAAGGTGGAGAACGAGGTGGTGATCGCCTCGCGACCACTCTTGGTCAGTTCGGTGATGGCGATCACCGAGACCAGCGAAGTGTCCTTCACCAGGCTGATGAACTGCCCGGCCAGCGGCGGCAGCACGCGCTTGAAGGCCTGCGGCAGGATCACGTGGCGCATCGACTGCGCGGCATTCAGGCCCAGGGAGCGCGCCGCCTCATCCTGGCCACGGGCGATGGACTGCACGCCGGCACGGACGATCTCGGCGACATAGGCACCGGTGAACAGCGCCAGCGCCGCCACCCCGGCAAACTCGCGGGAGAGGTTCAGCACGGTGCCGATGAAGAAGTAGAAGATGAAGATCTGCACCAGCAGCGGCGTGCCGCGCACCAGTTCGACGTAGAGGGTGGACAGGTCATGCAGGGTCGGGTTCTTCGACAGGCGGCAGAGGCCGGCCAACAGTCCAATCAGCAGGCCGACGGCGCCGGAGATGAAGGAGATCCACAGGGTGGTCCACAGCCCCCAGGCCAGCGGTCCGGCCGCCCAATGGCGCTGCATGCCGACCACATCGCCTTCGCCGACATCGTCGTTCTCGGCGAACTGCAGGCTGTCGGCGGCCACGTTCAGCACCTGCTGCTGGCCATCCTCGCCCTGCAGGATGACGCGCGCGTCGTGCCCGGTCTGTTCGATCTTCTCCACCCGCGCGATGCCCTCGGCCCGCTGCGGCTCCTCCGCCTGGTAGGCGAAGTACTGCGGGACGCGGTTCCAGCGCCACTCATAGGAAATCAGCGAGGTGGAGTACCAAAGCCCGAAGCCGATCAGCAGGATGATCAGACCGGTCAGCCCATGCCAGGGCCAGGTTGCGCGTTTCGTTCTAGCCACGAATCTCTACCGTGAAAATGCGAACGCGCAGGCCAGGGCCTGCGCGTCGGGTGAACCAGCGTCAGACGCGGATTATTCCATGTCTTTCAGCCAGTCGGTGCTCTTGAACCACTTGTCGTGCAGACGATCGTAGGTGCCGTCTTCGTGGATCTGCTTGAGGAAGTTGTTGATGAAGTTGACCGAGTCGTAGTCACCCTTCTTCAGGCCGAAGGCCAGCGGCTCGTAGGTGAACGGCTGATCCAGGAAGACCAGCTTGCCGGCGCCGAACTTGTTGACGGCCACGACGTTGTAGGGCGAATCGTAGATGAAGGCGTCGGCCTTGCCGTTGACCACGTCCATGACCGCCTCGGGCTCGTTGTCGAAGCCGTGGTACTGGGCCTTGGCGAGCTGCTTCTTGGCGACGAACTCGCCGGTGGTGCCGATCTTGGAGGTGATGCGGTACTTCGCATCGTTCAGGTCCTTGTAGGACTTGATGGTGCCTTCCAGGTCCTTGCGGATCAGCAGGGTCTGGCCGACCACGATGAAGGGATCGGAGAAGTTCAGGCGCAGGTTGCGTTCCTGGGTCAGGGTCATGCCTGAGCCGATCATGTCGAACTTGTCGGTCAGCAGGGCCGGGATGATGCCGTCATAGCTGGTGGAAACCAGTTCCAGCTTGACGTTCATGGCCTTGGCCATGGCCTTGAGCAGGTCCACTTCGAAGCCCACGATCTGACCACGCTTGTTGGTCATCTCGAACGGCATGTAAGTCGGGTCCATGCCCACGCGCAGGGTGCCGCGCTTGGCCGCTTCATCGATGGCGCCAGCCTGCGCCGAGGCCACGCCCACCAGGGCGCAGACGCCCATGACCAGCGATGCCAGGTACTTTTTCATCCCCAAACTCCCAAGCAAATAAAAGAACTTCTTGTTGTTCCCAGAAATCGAGTCGCGCATCCGTGCCACGACGGGCAAAACGGCACACTGCGCATCGGAAGGGTGCGAAGCCTACCCCATGCGCCTGATATCTCAATCCTTTCTGGATGGCTGGCGCAGGGTACCAGCAGCGTGGCACGGGGAAAACAGGGAAACTCGCCAGTCGCCCTCGTCCGCAGCGGGACGAGGGCGAGCGAGCATCAGGACTGCGCGGCGGGCATCGACAGTGGGGGCTGTTCGGCCACCGGCGCCAGCGGCACGGCGGGCGCATGGCTATCGGCCTGCAGCGACTGCCGCCACTGACCGATCCACTGCTCCTGGTTGCCCTGCCAGAGCGCCAGGTGCAGGCGCGACAGCGCGACCGGATCGCTCAGCAGGGCCAGGCGACGGTTGCCGTCGAGCTGCTCGGGGCCGGCTTCCAGCGCCTTCTCGACCAGCGCGGTACGGGCTGCCTCGATGGGCTCGGACTTGCCGTGCCGCGCGGTGCCCATGGCGCAGGCCAGGGCGTTCAGCACCGGGTCCACGGCGGAGCGGACGAAACCGTCCTTCAATGCCTGCCAGCGGTTCTGGTAGGTGTACTCGTCGGTGGCACGCAGCTCGCGCGGGGTGTCGTATTCCTCGGGAATGAGGAACAGCTTCTCATCGCGCGAAGCCAGGCCCAGCTTGACCCGGCTGCTGATTACCGAGACCGGGATCGACAGCATCAGGGCGCCGACGATGGGCGACAGCCACCACAGGAAACGCGGGTTCAGCCAGGCCACCAGCAGCGCCCAGCTCAGGCCCAGCAGGGTCTGCAGGCCATGGCGGCGGATCGCCTCGCTCCACGGGGTGTCGTCGTCGTCACGCTGCGGCGACTTCCACTGCGCTTCCCAGCCGAGGAACGCGGCCAGCACGAAGCGGGTGTGGAAGAGCATGCGCACCGGCGCCAGCAGCACCGAGAAGAGCATCTCCAGGAGCATGCTCATCGTCACCTTGATCACGCCACCGTAGCCCTTGGCGCCCTTGGCCCAGATCAGCATGACGCTGAGCAGCTTGGGCAGGAACAGCAGGGTCAGGGTGGTGGAGAACAGCGCGATGGCCTTTTCCGGGTGCCACTGCGGCCAGATCGGGAACAGCTGGCGCGGCTCCAGGAAGTACTGCGGCTCCATCAGCTGGTGCACCGCCAGCAGCGCGGTGGACAGCACCAGGAAGAAGAACCACAGCGGCGCCGACAGGTAGGACATCACGCCGGTGAGGAACACCGCGCGGTGTACCGGGTGCATGCCCTTGACCAGGAACAGGCGGAAGTTCATCAGGTTGCCGTGGCACCAGCGGCGGTCGCGCTTGAGCTCGTCCAGCAGGTTGGGCGGCAATTCCTCGTAGCTGCCTTCCAGGTCGTAGGCGATCCACACGCCCCAGCCGGCGCGGCGCATCAGCGCGGCTTCGACGAAGTCGTGGGAGAGGATCGCACCGGCGAAGGAGCCCTTGCCCGGCAGCGGCGCCAGGGCGCAGTGCTCGATGAAGGGCTTCATGCGGATGATCGCGTTGTGGCCCCAGTAGTGCGACTCGCCCAGCTGCCAGAAGTGCAGGCCGGCGGTGAACAGCGGGCCGTACACGCGGGTGGCGAACTGCTGCATGCGCGCATAGAGGGTGTCCATGCCCGACGCCTTGGGCGCGGTCTGGATGATGCCCGCCTCGGGGTTGGCCTCCATCAGGCGCACCAGCTTGGTCAGGCAATCGCCGCTCATCACGCTGTCGGCGTCCATGACGACCATGTACTTGTACTGAGCGCCCCAGCGACGGCAGAAGTCGTCGATGTTGCCGCTCTTGCGCTTCACCCGGCGCCGACGGCGACGGTAGAAGATGCGGCCGAAGCCCTTGGCCTCGTTGCACAGCTCGATCCAGGCCTTTTCCTCGGCCATCGCGATGTCCGGCTGGTTGGTATCGCTGAGCACGAAGAAGTCGAAGCGGTCCAGCTCGCCGCTGGCGGCCACCGACTCGAAGGTCGCCCGCAGACCGGCGAAGACCCGCGGCACGTCCTCGTTGCAGATCGGCATGACGATCGCGGTACGCGCTTCAGGGGCGATCGGCTCGTTGCCGGCGCTGCTGCCGGAAATCCTGTAGCGGTCGCGCCCGGTGAGCAGTTCCCAGAAGCCCATCAGGGCGGTCCAGAAACCCGCCGAGACCCAGCAGAAGAGAATCGCGAATAGGGTCAGCACGCCGAACTGGATGACGTACGGCAGCACCTGCTCCAGGGTCTGCAGCCAGGTCTGGCGATTGATCTCTTCCAGGTCGACGAAGGCCCAGCCCTGGTAGGGCAGGATGCCTTTCATGTAGTAGGTGGCGACGCTGGTCTGGCCCAGCATCAGCAGCACCAGAATGAAACGGCGCCAGGAGCCGACCCGCTGCCAGCGCGCCTTGGGCAGGTCGCGGGCGGGCTTGGACGGATTGCTGCGGCCGGTCAGGCGGCGCCAGCCGCGCATGATCGGGTTGGTGCGCCAGGGTTCGGGAATCACCTTGGTGCGCTGGATCGGCGGCGCGGCCTTGAGGTAGGTGCGGCCGTTGTCGTCCATGCCCAGCATCCGGGCATCGTCCAGTTCCTGGCCGTAGCCGTGGCGCAGACGCGCCCCGACCGAGGCCAGCGCGACGTCGTCGCTCTGGGAATCATCGCCAGCGAGCTGCTCGTGCAGCTCGCTGAAGGAACCGGCCCGGGCCAGACGCTCGCGCTCGGCCGCCGAAAGCGGCAGGTGCGCGAGGTAGTCGGCCACCGGCGCGGTGGTAGCGGTGGAGTTATTCATCGGCAGGCAGCTGGTAGCTCCAGGTTTCGGAGATGGTCTGACCGCCATTCACCAGCGCGGCACGCATTTCCGTCGGCTTCTTCGGATCCTTGACCTTGATCCGCAGGGTCAGACGCCAGCCCTGGGTCACCGGGTTGTAGCGCAGGTTGTTCTCCTTGACCTCGGCATTGTCGTCCGTGCTCACCTGGGTGCTCACCGGCGCATCACCGGCCAGCGCCTTCAGGGTCGGGCCGACGAAGTCGACGACCAGGGCAACGCTGCCGTCCGCCTGGCGGATCAGGTTCTTCTGCTTCACGTCACCCACGGAACGCAGGGTCTGCATGACCCAGGAGGATTTCGGGTCGTGCAGCGCATCCTCGTCCTTGGTCCAGCGCATGCGGTAGGCGAAGTCCAGCGGCTCGCCGTTCTCCGGGCGCTTCTCGGGGTTCCAGAAAGCAACGATATTGTCGTTGGTTTCGTCCGGAGTCGGGATCTCCACCAGCTCGACGGTACCCTTGCCCCAGTCACCCTGCGGCTCGACCCAGGCGGACGGGCGCATGTCATAACGGTCGTCCAGGTCCTCGTAGCGGGAGAACTCGCGGCCGCGTTGCAGCAGGCCGAAGCCTTTCGGGTTCTCGACGCTGTAGGCGCTGACGGACAGGTGTTTCGGGTTGTTCAGCGGACGCCAGATCCACTCGTCGTTGCCGGCATGGATCTGCAGGCCGGTGGAGTCATGCAGCTCCGGACGGAAGTTGTGCTCGGCGGACGGCTGGTTGGAGCCGAACAGGAACATGCTGGTCAGCGGCGCCAGGCCCAGCTTGGAAACCTTGTCGCGCAGGAAGACGCGCGCCTTCACATCGACCACGGTGTCGTTGCCCGGACGGATGATGAAGCGATAGGCGCCGGTGGCACGCGGCGAATCCAGCAGGGCGAAGATCACCAGGTGCTTGTCGGCGGGCTTGGGACGCTCGATCCAGAACTCGCGGAAGCGCGGGAACTCCTCGCCGGACGGCAGCGCGGTGTCCAGCGCCAGGCCACGGGCGGACAGGCCCCACCACTGGTCCTTGCCGATGATGCGGAAGTAGCTGGCGCCCAGGAAGGTGCCGATCTCGTCCTGCTTCTCCGGGGTGTTGATCGGATAGAGGATGCGGAAGCCGGCGTAGCCCAGGTCCTTGGTGGCATTGGCGTCGAACTTCAGCGAACCGAAATCGAAACGAGAGGGATCGTACTTGATCTCCTTGACGCTACTGGACGTCACTTCGCTGATCTTCACCGGCGTGTCGAAATGCATGCCCTGGTGATAGAAGCTGATCTTGAAGGGCGTCTTGTCGCCGGCCCAGTAGGCCTTCTCGTTGCGGAAGCGAATCTGCTGGTAGTCAGCGAACTTCATTTCGCTGAACTCCGATGGCAGGTTGCTGGTCGGCGCGCTGTACTTTTCGCCCGCCAGCGACTTGGCACGCTCGGCCACGTCATCGAGATTGAAAGCCCACGCCTGGCTGGTGCTCAACGCCACGAGGGCGGAACCGACCAGCACGCGCAGGAGATTGCGAGAAAGAGGTTGTTGAACGGAACGGAAAATCACGAGTCCCCCTCGTCCGTGAACACAAAACTAATAAGGCCAGCAAAGGCGATGCCAACTTGCCGGCGATTGAATTCCGACCCCGGTGAGCCTGAATGATTCCCCGTTATTTTCCAGGGGTACTTACGGTTCCCGGAGACGCATTGTTCTAGATGCATATGCCCTAACCATCATCCCACGGCGTTATGACAAGCTGCCGCGCGTTCAAGCCTCCAGAAGAAAGGTCACCGGCCCGTCATTGACCAGGTGTACCTGCATGTTGGCGCCGAAACGACCGGTGGCGACCAAGGGATGACGGGCTCGCGCCTGTTCCACGAGTAGATCGAACAACGCGGCGCCCCTTTCGGGTGGCGCCGCGCTGGAAAAGCTTGGCCGAAGCCCCTTTCGGGTGTCCGCGGCCAGGGTGAACTGCGAAACCAGCAACAAACCGCCACCGACATCGCTCAATGAAAGGTTCATTTTACCTTCATCGTCGCCAAACACTCGATAGTTAAGCAGCTTGTGCAACAAACGATTTACCGACTCCTCGCTATCCTGCGGCTCGACACCCACCAGGACCAGCAGGCCGTGATCGATGGAACCGACCACTTCACCCTCGACTTCGACGCGGGCGCCACGCACCCGCTGGATCAAACCCTTCATTCAGCCTCCGGCGGGAGGTTCAGCAGGCGGCGGCCGATTTCATTGGTCGCGCGTACCAGCGCGTCGGTGATACCCGCCTCGCTGGCCGCGTGACCGGCATCGCGGACGATCTGCAGCTCGCTGTTGGGCCAGGCCTTGTGCAGCGCCCAGGCGTTGTCCAGCGGGCAGACCATGTCATAGCGGCCATGGACGATCACGCCCGGCAGGTGGGCGATCTTGTGCATGTCGCGCAGCAGCTGGTCCGGCTCCAGGAAGCCGTCGTTGACGAAGTAGTGGTTCTCGATGCGCGCGATGGACAAGGCGCGGTGCGGGTCGGAAAAACGATCGACCACCGCCGGGTTCGGCCGCAGCGTGGCGGCGCGCCCTTCCCAGGTGGACCAGGCACGGGCGGCGTGCATCTGGGCGATCTGGTCGGGCCCGGTCAGGCGGCGGTGGAAGGCGTGCACCAGGTCGTCCTGCTCGTCCACCGGGATCGGCGCCAGGTAGTCCTCCCAGTAATCGGGGAACACGCGGCTCGCGCCTTCCTGGTAGAACCAGTGGATCTCCTGCGGGCGGCACAGGAAGATGCCGCGCACGATCAGCGCCAGCACGCGCTCGGGATGGGTCTGGGCGTAGGCCAGGGACAGGGTCGAGCCCCAGGAGCCGCCGAACAGCACCCACTTGTCGATGCCCAGGTGCTCGCGGATGCGTTCGATGTCCTGCACCAGGTGCCAGGTGGTGTTGTTCTCCAGGCTCGCATAGGGCGTGGAGCGGCCACAGCCGCGCTGGTCGAAGGTGACGATGCGGTAAATATTGGGATCGAAGAAGCGCCGCGACATGGCATCGCAACCGGAGCCCGGGCCACCATGGATGAACAGAACCGGCAATCCGTCGGGCGTACCGCTTTCGTCCACATAGAGAACGTGCGGCTCCTCGACGGCCAGTTCATGGCGGGCGTAAGGCTTGATTTCCGGATACAAAGATTGCATGGCTTGCTCCTGGATCAGTGCGTACGGTCGCTCCCGGACCAGTAACCATCCTAGGGCCTGCACCGACTTGTCGAAAGTCGCGTTGGCGCAGCGTGACCTCTCTTGAAGGTCTTCGCCGCCCACGGTGTCGGGCATGATACTCGGGCCAGCGAAAAACCCATAAAGGAGTTCGTGCGCCATGCCACGGAAGTTGTTTCTTTCTCTGATACTGCTGCTTCTGGCCTTGACCGGTTGCGGTCGCGACGATCCGCGCGTGCAACTCGACGCCGCCGTCAAGCAATTGCAGGACAACCTGGAAGCCAAGAATAGCGGGGCCGTGATGGATCAGCTGCACAGCGACTTCCGCGCCAACGGCGAATTCGACCGCGACTGGGCACGGCGCACCATGACGCTGATGTTCCTGCGTCACCAGCAAATCAAGGTGATCGTCCTCTCCAGCGACAGCCAGCTCGACCCAACCTACTCCAGCCGCGGCCATACCCAGGCCCAGGTCGCCCTCACCGGCGCGGAGAACCTGATCCCCGACAGCGCCGCGCACTACAGTGTGAGACTGGAATGGTGGCGCGAAGGCTCCGAGTGGAAACTGGCGAGGCTCGACTGGCAATGACTGCTCCCCTGCAACACCGCATCCGCGCCGCCGGCCTGCTGGTGCGCGACGATCACATCCTGCTGGTGCGCCACGAGGTGGGCGGCGACCGCTACTGGATTCCGCCGGGCGGCGGCTTCGAGTCGGACAAGGATCAGTCCACCCGCGACACGGTGCGCCGCGAATGCTTCGAAGAGACGGGGCTGGCCGTGGAAGTCGGCCCCCTGGTGTACGTGCGCGAGTTCGCCGAGCCGCTGGCCGGGCGCTTCCACATGGAGCTGTTCTACCGGGTGGACGCCTGGGCTGGGGACGTCAGACTGGACAACCTGCGCGGCCTAGGCGGCGACGAGTTCGACATCCGCGAAGCCGCCTGGGTGCCGCGCAAGGAGTTGCCGCACCTGCCCTCCTACTACCCCGCCGAATTGCTCGACGACGTCTGGGAGCGCCTGGCCGAGGCGCAGCCGGTGATCCGCCACCTCGGCCTGCAGCGCTGACCAGGATTACTGCACGGGCTCGCTGGTGGGCTTGGCGATGATCGCCTGCAGCTCGGCGGTCATGGGGAATTCCAGGTTGAGGTTCTTCGGCGGGATCGGCTGTTCGAACCAGCGCTGGTAGATGTCCTTGATCTCGCCGGAGGCGTACAGGTCGGCCAGCGTCTGGTTGACCAGGGCGAGGAACTGCGGGTCGTCGCGGCGCACCATGCAGGCATAGATTTCCCGCGATTGCGGCTCGCCCACCACCACCCACTGGTGCGGATCACGGGCCTTGGCCTTCTCGCCATAGAGCAGCGCGTCATCCATATAGAAGGCCACCGCACGGCCGGACTGCAGCATGAGGAAGGCCTCGCCGTGGTCCTTGGCGCTGACCACGTTCATGCCCAGTTCATGCTCGACGTTGTACGCCTTGAGGTAACGCTCATTGGTGGTGCCAGCGGTGGTCACCACATTCTTGCCCTTGAGGTCGTCGAAGCCCTGGATGCCGCTGTCCTTGCTGGTCAGCAACTGGCCCTTCACATAGATGAAGCCGTAGGAGAAGGCCACCTGCTTCAGGCGTTCGGCGGTGACGCCGGTGGAGCCGCACTCCAGGTCCACGGTGCCGTTCTGCACCAGCGGGATGCGCGTCTGCGAGGTCACCAGGTTGTACTTCACCTTCAAGTCGGGCTTGTTCAGCTTCTGCTTCACGTGCTCGACCACCTTGCCGGCCAGGTCAACCGAGTAGCCCATCGGCTGGCCGCTGTTGTCGCCCAGGTAGGAGAACGGCACCGAGGCGTCGCGATAACCCAGGGTTATCGTGCCGCGCTCGGCGACTTTCTTCAGCGTGCCATCCAGTGCCTCGTTCGCCTGCGCCAGTGCGCAGACCAGGCTGGACGCCGCCAGCATTCCCAGTGCGAGTCGTTTCATGGGATCGATCCCTCTTGTTGTTGTGAGTCGGGTTGAGGTTCAGGGCCGCGCGGCGATCACCGTGATTTCCACCAGCACCGACGGCCGCGCCAGCAGCGCCTGCACCGTGGTGCGCGTCGGCGCGCAGCCTTCCGGCAGCCAGGCGGACCACTCGCCGTTCATGCCCTCGAAGTCGGCGGCGATGTCCTTCAGGTAGATGGTCGCGCTGAGCAGGTTCGCCTTGTCGGTACCGGCCTCGGCCAGCAGCGCGTCGATCTTCGCCAACACCTCGCGGGTCTGGCCCTGAATGTCGGTGGCCTGACCGGGCACCTGCCCAGAGAGGAACACCAGCGAGCCGAAGACCATAGCGCCGGAGAGGCGGTCGTTGGTGGCGATGCGTGTGAGTTGCATGGTGAGTCTCCAAATCCGCAGAAATCAGCCGGCCAACCGCTCGGGCGTGAGCCCGCTGGTGTCGATATCCGGGCGGCGCCCGGCGATCTGCGCGGCGATCAGCTGCGCGCTGCCGCAGGCCAGGGTGAAGCCCAGCGCGCCGTGGCCGAGGTTGAGCCACAGCCCGCGCGGCCCGCAGGCGCCCACCAGCGGCACGCCGGTGGGAGTGGCCGGACGCATGCCGGCCCATTCGATGGCGGCGCCGTAGTCGCAGGCATCGGGCAGGGTATCCGCGGCTTGCTGGCGGATCAGCGCCAGCCGCTTGGGCTCCAGGCGCGGGTCGAAGCCGACGATGTCGACCATGGCGGCGATGCGCAGGCGGTCGCCGATGCGCGCGTAGACCACCTTGCGGTCGTAGTCGGTGAGGCTCACATCCGGGGCGAAATCGCTGGCACGAATCGGCGCGGTCAGGCTGTAGCCCTTGAGCGGATACAGCGGCAGGCGCGGCCCGCCCGGCAGCAGCGCAGCGCTGCGGTAGCCGGCGGCGAGCACGACGTGATCGGCCTCGAAGGTCTCCCCGCCCGCCTCCACACCAGCCACGGCGCCGTTTCGGAGGACCAGCCGCGCGGCGGGATGCCCGTAGAGGATTCGGCAACGACCCGAGGCCTGGAGGCGCTCAGCCAGGCGCTGGCAGAAGCGGAAGCAATCAGCGACCTCCTCGTCCGGCGTGTGGATGCCACCGACGAAGGGCGCACGCTCCAGTGCCGGGTCCAGTTCGCGGCACTGCTGCGCCGAGAGCACGAGTTGCACGGAAGGATCGGACAGGTTCTGGCATGCGCTGCGGAAGCTGCCTTCATCGCGGAAGGCCACCAGCTTGCCGTTGCGCCGCCAGTCGAAGCCGTCCAACCCGTCTTCGCGCCACTGCGCCAGCGCAGCCTGGCTGAACAGCGCGAGGCGCAGCAGATGCCTGGCATTGGCCTGGTTCACCGAGCGCCGGCAGGCGACGGTGAATTCGAGCAGCCAACGCCATTGCGCCAGGTCCAGGCGCGGGCGCAGGCGCAGCGGCGAGTCCCCGCGCAGCAACCAGCCCAACGCCTGCTGCGGCACGCCGGCATCGGCCAGCGGCGCCACATAGCGATAGGACAGCTGGCCGCCGTTGGCGAAACTGGTTTCCAGCCCGGCCGCATCCCGCGCTTCCAGCACGGTGACGTCGAATCCTTCGAGGACCAGCGCATGAGCGGTGGCCAGTCCGATCACGCCCGCGCCGATGATGCAAACCCGCTGTGCCATTTTCGTCCCACCGCCAGTCGATTCCAGGCCTCGACCTTAGAGCCGGATGACAGGCGGCGAACAATGAATAAAGATGGGCAACCCATAACCTTGCGTTATACGCGCACTTTATTTGCACAAGGGGAGTGCCCATGCGCCTGCGCCATATCGAAGTGTTCCAGGCCATCCGCGAGACCGGCTCGATCAGCGGCGCGGCGCAATTGCTGCACGTCTCCCAGCCGGCGGTGACCAAGGTGCTGCAGCACGCCGAGCAGCAGCTGGGCTTCCCGCTGTTCCTTCGCGTACGAGGAAAACTGCAGGCAACGCCCGAAGCGCTGGAACTGGAGCGCGAAGTGGCCAAGGTCAGCGAAAGCCTGCAGGGCGTGCGTCGCCTGGCGCAGAGCCTGCGCCGCCAACCGGAGAATCGCCTGCGGGTTGGCGCTACGCCGGCCATGGCGCTGTCGCTGCTGCCACCGGTGATCCGCGAATGGACCGATCGTTATCCACAGAGCAGTTGCGAGCTGGCCACCCAGCACTCCCGCGAACTGGTGCAGAACCTGCTGATGCGCGAACTGGACCTGGCGCTGACGCTGCAACAGACCGACCACCCCGGTCTGAGCTCGCAGCCCATCGCCAGCGGCCCGCTGGTGGCCTTGGCGCCGAGCGGGCACTGGCCGGAGGAACGCCTGGGCAAAGCGTTGACGCTGGACGAACTGGCGGGCGAGCCGATGATCGGGCTGTCCACGTCCGATCCGCTGTCCGCACGGCTGGAGGGCCATCTGGCGAACGTCGAACCGCCACCCCGCGTACGCATCGCCGTGCAGACCTATGCCCTGGCGCGCACGCTGGTGGAGGCAGGAACGGGATTGGCGCTGGTCGATCCTTTCACGGCATTGGGCGCCGACGAAAACCTCACCGCGCTGCGCCCGCTGTCACCGCCGGTGAAAGTGACGCTCTACGCCCTCACCCGCCGCGACGAAACCCCGCCGCACACCCAAGCGTTGCTGCTGGAGATGCTGGTGCGGCACGCCGAGAGGCAACTGGCGCAGCACCGCTTCGAATAAAAGACAGCCCCCTGCCGCACCGGGCAAGCGCCGCCGGGATGCGTGGACCGGCGGCGCCGCGCCGACAAGCCCCGGCGTGGCAGGAGGCTGCGTAAAACTCAGCGGCCGTAGCGTTCGCGGCCCCAGGCGATGAAGGTTTCCAGCATGCGCCGGAGCACCTGGGCGGTGGGCGCAGCCAGGTCCTCGCGGTAGCCGAAGGGCACCCGCTCATCCATGTAGTTGCACTGCGCCAATTCCAGCTGCACCGCGTGTACGTCCTGCTGCGGCCGGCCGTAATGACGGGTGATGTGACCACCCTTGAAGCGGCCATTGAGGATGTGGCTGTAGTTCGGCGCCTCGGCGCAGACCGCCACCAGGCGCTCGGCCAGTTGCGCATCGCAGCTGGCGCCGGAGTTGGTGCCGATGTTGAAGTCCGGCAGCTTGCCGTCGAACAGGTGCGGGATGTGCGAGCGGATCGAGTGGGCATCCCACAGCAGCGCGTAGCCGAATTCGGCCTTCAGGCGCGCCAGCTCGTCGGCCAGGGTCTGGTGGTAGGGCGTCCAGACTTCCGCCAGGTAGCGCGCGCGCTCCTCGGCGGACGGTACCTGGCCGTCCTTGAACAGCGGGCGGCCGTCGAACAGGGTGTCCGGGTACAGGCCGGTGGTGGCGGTGCTGTACAGCGGCTTGTCATCGGCCGGACGGTTGAGGTCGACAACGTAGCGCGAGTAGCCGGCGGCCAGGGTGCTGGCGCCCAGCTCCTCGGCGAAGGCGTAGAGCCGGGGAATGTGCCAGTCGGTGTCGGCCAGCTCACGGGCTTCGTCGACCAGACCGGCTTCCACCGCCGGGGTCAGGCGGGTACCGGGGTGCGGCATGCTGATCAGCAGCGGCACACGGCCGCGTTTGAATTCGAGAACGTTATCCATGGTTGACCTCTTCTCCATGACGAATGACGCGCTTGGGCAGGTCGCCGCCGAGCCAGTAGGCCAGTTCGGCGGGACGCTGGATGTCCCAGGCGATGAAGTCGGCGACCTTGCCCGCTTCCAGGCTGCCGTGGCTGTCGGCCATGCCCAGCGCCCGCGCGGCGTTGAGCGTGACGCCGGCCAGCGCTTCTTCCGGGGTCAGGCGGAAGGCGGTGCAGGCCATGTTCAGCATCAGGCGCAGGGACAGCGCCGGCGAGGTGCCGGGGTTGAGGTCGCTGGCGATGGCGATGGCCACGCCGTGCTTGCGCAGGGCATCCATCGGCGGCAATTGGGTTTCGCGCAGGACGAAGAAAGCGCCCGGCAGCAGCACGGCGACGGTGCCGGCCTCGGCCATGGCGATGGCGTCGCTCTCGTCCATGAACTCCAGGTGATCGGCGGACAGCGCGCCGTAGCGCGCGGCGAGGCTGGAACCATGCAGCGAGGAGAGCTGCTCGGCGTGCAGTTTCACCGGCAGGCCCAGTCGCTTGGCGGCCTGGAACACCCGCTCGACCTGCGCCGGGGAGAACGCCAGGTGCTCGCAGAAGGCGTCCACCGCATCCACGAGTCCTTCCGCCGCCAGGGCCGGGAGGATGTGTTGGCAGATCTGCTCGATGTACTCATCGGCGCGGCCGGCGTATTCCGGCGGCAGCGCGTGGGCCGACAGGCAGGTGGTGCGCACCGTCACCGGCAGCACCTGCTCCAGGCGGCGGGCGACTCGCAGCATGCGGCGCTCGCTTTCCAGGTCAAGACCGTAGCCGGACTTCACTTCCAGCACGGTCACGCCATCGGCCAGCAGCGGGCGGGCGCGCTTGATGGCGCTGGCCAGCAGCTCGTCTTCGCTGGCCTCGCGGGTGGCGCGCACGGTGCTGGCGATGCCGCCACCGGCGGCGGCGATCTCGGCGTAGCTGACGCCGTTCAGGCGCTGCTCGAATTCGCCGCTGCGATCACCGCCGAACACCAGGTGGGTGTGGCAGTCGATGAAGCCCGGCGTGACCCAGGCACCGCCCAGGTCCACCGTGCGTTCGGCGGCGACCGTCGGCAGCTCACTGCGCGGGCCGATCCATTCGATCAACCCGTCGCGGGTGACGATCGCCGCATCCTCGACGATCGAGTAGCGACCCTGGGCCAGGGTCGCTGCGTGGCAATGCTGCCAGAGAGTGCTCATAACGGTCTCCTCATGTAGCGGTACAACTTAGCCGTTCAGACCGGCCTGTTCGCGGACCAGTTCGCCCTTGCCTGCGCGCGGCTTGCACCAGATCAGGTAGGAGGCGACCAGGAACACCACCCAGATCACGCCGACGATCAGCGCCGTCTGGGTGTCCGGGAAGTAGCCGAGCACGCCGACGATGAACACCATGAAGGCAATCGCCAGGGCCGGGCCATAGGGCCAGAAGGGTACCGGGAACTTCAGCTGGGCCGCTTCCTCGCGGCTCATGCTGCGGCGCATGGCGACCTGGCTGACCAGGATCATCAGCCACACCCACACGGTAGCGAAGGTGGCGATGGAGGCGATCAGCAGGAACACGTTTTCCGGGATCAGGTAGTTGAGCAGCACGCCAACCAGCAGCGCTCCGCCCATCACCACCACGGTCAGCCACGGCACGCCGTGCCGGGAGACCTTGCCGAAGCTGCGCGGCGCCTGCCCCTGCTGGGCCAGGCCGTACATCATGCGGCCGGCGCCGAAGATGTCGCTGTTGATGGCCGAGATGGCCGCCGAGATCACCACGACGTTCAGTACGGCCGCGGCGGAGCCGATGCCCAGGTTGCTGAAGATCTGCACGAAGGGGCTGCCCTGGGTGCCGATTTGCGGCCAGGGGTACAGGCACATCAGGACGAACAGGGTAAGTACGTAGAACAGCAGGATGCGTGCCGGTACGGCGTTGATCGCACGGGGCAGAACGCGCTGCGGGTCCTTGGCCTCGCCGGCGGTGACACCGATGATCTCGATGCCGCCAAAGGCGAACATCACCACGGCGAAGGAGGCGATCAGCCCGCCGATGCCGTTGGGCATGAAGCCGCCGTGGCCGACCAGGTTGCCCACGCCCATGGCGGCTTCAGCGCTCACGTGATGGCCCAGGCCGAAGAGCATGATGCCGAAGCCGGCAGCGATCATCGCGACGATGGCGCCCACCTTGAGCAGCGACAGCCAGAACTCCATCTCGCCGAAGACCTTGACGTTGCACAGGTTCAGCCCGCCGATCAGGAACACGATGCTCAGCACCCAGATCCAGCGGGGCACATCGGGGAACCAGAAGCCCATGTAGATACCGAAGGCGGTGATGTCGGCGATGGCGACGATGACCATCTCGAACGCATAGGTCCAGCCCAGGACGAACCCGGCCATGGGGCCGAGGTAGGTGCTGGCATAGTGGCCGAAAGAGCCGGCCACCGGGTTGTGCACGGCCATCTCACCGAGGGCGCGCATGACCATGAACACTGCCGCGCCACCGATCAGGTAGGCCAGCAGCACCGCCGGGCCGGCCATCTGGATCGCGGAGGCCGAACCGTAGAACAGCCCAGTACCGATCGCCGAGCCGAGCGCCATGAATCGAATGTGCCGGGCCGAGAGCCCGCGCTTGAGACCGTCTTGCATTTCGCATCCTGTAATTGTTGTAGGCGAAAGACGGCACGGCCCCATTCCGCTGGAAGGGTCCGTGCCGTAGGGGCTGGCCTATGGCGGCCAGCGCCGGATCACAGGCTGGGCAGTACGCCGGCCGGCAGCAGGCCGGTCAGGCAGCCCTTGGCCAGCAGCTCGGACGCTGCTTCGATGTCCGGGGAGAAGAAGCGGTCGCGATCGTAGTGCGGCACTTCACGGCGCAGGGTCTGGCGCGCCTGTTCCAGCTTGGCGGTGGTCTTCAGGCCTTCGCGCAGGTCCAGGCCCTGGCAGGCACCCAGCCACTCGATGGCGAGCACGCCACGGGTGTTCTCGGCCATTTCCCACAGGCGCTTGCCGGCGGCCGGCGCCATCGACACGTGGTCTTCCTGGTTGGCGGAAGTCGGCAGGCTGTCGACGCTGTGCGGGTGCGACAGGGCCTTGTTCTCGCTGGCCAGGGCAGCGGCGGTAACCTGGGCGATCATGAAGCCGGAGTTGACCCCGCCGTTTTCCACCAGGAACGGCGGCAGCTGGGACATGTGCTTGTCCATCATCAGGGAGATGCGGCGCTCGCTCAGCGAGCCGATCTCGGCGATGGCCAGGGCGATGTTGTCGGCGGCCATGGCCACCGGCTCTGCGTGGAAGTTGCCACCGGAAATCACGTCACCCTCGGCGGCGAATACCAGCGGGTTGTCCGACACGGCGTTGGATTCGATCGCCAGTACTTCGGCGGCCTGGCGCAGCTGGGTCAGGCAGGCGCCCATGACCTGCGGCTGGCAGCGCAGGGAGTACGGGTCCTGGACCTTGCCGCAGTCCTTGTGGGAATTGGAGACTTCGCTGGAGTCGCCCAGCAGGTCGCGGAAGCACGCGGCGGTGTCGATCTGGCCGCGCTGGCCACGGGCGTCATGGATGCGCGCATCGAACGGCGAACGCGAGCCGAGCGTCGCTTCCACCGTCAGGCTGCCGCAGGCGATGGCGCCGGCGAACAGGTCTTCGGCCTTGAACAGGCCGCGCAGGGCGTAAGCAGTGGAAGCCTGGGTGCCGTTGAGCAGGGCCAGGCCCTCCTTGGCGGCCAGGGTCAGCGGCTCAAGGCCGGCGACTGCCAGGGCCTCGCTGGCCGGCAGCCACTCGCCTTTGTAGCGGGCCTTGCCTTCACCGAGCAGGACCAGGGACATGTGCGCCAGCGGCGCCAGGTCGCCGGACGCGCCGACCGAGCCTTTGAGCGGGATGTGCGGGTAGACCTCTGCGTTGACCAGGGCGATCAGCGCGTCGATGACCTTGCGGCGGATGCCGGAGAAGCCACGGCTCAAGCTGTTGATCTTGAGGACCATGATCAGCCGCACCATGTCGTCGTCCAGCGGCGCGCCGATACCGGCGGCGTGGGACAGCACCAGCGAGCGCTGCAGGTTTTCCAGGTCGTGGCTGGCGATGCGGGTCGAAGCCAGCAGACCGAAGCCGGTGTTGATGCCGTAGGCAGTGCGGTCCTCGGCGATGATCTTCTCGACGCAGGCGACGCTGGCGTTGATCGGCGCGTCGGCGCTGGCATCCAGGGTCAGGTGCACAGGCGCGAGATGAACTTGGCGCAGTTCGGCCAGGGTCAGGAATCCGGGTTTCAGGTGCAGTTTCATCGAATGTCTCCTAGGCCGCTCATCGGCATCGGCGTGGTCGCCGCCCGTGCCGGCAATTCAGGGTATGGACGGCGGTTGTGCCGCCGTCTTGGAAAGATGGTTCAGGCCCCATGCACCGGGTGTTCGGCGCTGGAACTGCGCACCGAGGTACGGCGCGCGACCAGGTAATAGAGAGCTGCCGGGACCACCAGACCGATAATCCAGGATATGTCCACGCCACCCAGCGCATCCACCAGCGGACCGGTGTAGAACTTGGTGGAGATGAAGGGCAGCTGAACCAGCACACCGGTCACGTAGACACTGATGCCGGGGATGTTCCAACGACCGTAGCGGCCGTCCGGATCTGCCAGAGCCGGCACGTCGTACCGCTCGCGGCTGATGCAGTAGTAGTCCACCAGGTTGACCGCGCTCCACGGAGTGAAGAAGGCCAGCAGGAACAGAATGAAGGACTTGAACGCACCCAGGAACGAGTGCTGGCCGAGCAGCGCGATCAGGGTCGCGGCGCCGACGATCAGCAGCACGAACACCAGGCGTTGCAGGCGCGTCACCTCAAGATGGCCACGGAAGCCGCTGATGATGGTGGCGATGCACATGAAGCTGCCGTAGGAGTTCAGCGTCGAAATGGTGATCTTGCCAAAGGCGATGCTGAAGTACAGCAGCGCGGCGACGGCGCCACTGCCGCCCAGGCCGACGATATAGGCCACTTCGCGACCGGCGAACTGACCGTTGGCCATGGCCGCGGCGAACACGCCGAAGATCATCGCCACCTGCGCGCCGACCACCGAACCGGCACCGACGGCGAGGAAGGTCTTCACCGACGAGGTCTCGCTCGGCAGGTAGCGGGAGTAGTCGGCCACGTACGGACCGAAGGCGATCTGCCAGGAGGCCGCCAGCGACACCGCGAGCAGGAAGCTGCCCCAGCTGAAGTGACGGATGGCCAGCAGTGCGCCGACATCGGTCTCGCTCATCAGGCGGCTGAACAGGTAGACGAAGGCGATCACGCCGATGACGCTGGCGATACGGCCGATGACGTGAATCACGCGGTAGCCGAGCACAGTGACCAGCACGATCACGCTGGCGAACATCAGGATGCCGACGCTGTCGCTGACGCCGAACAGCTGGCCCAGCGCCTGGCCGGAGAGCACCGTGCCGGTGGCGGTGAAGCCCATGTACATCAGGCACACCAGCACCATCGGGATGGCCGCGCCGTAGACGCCGAATTGCACGCGACTGGAAATCATCTGTGGCAGACCGAGCTTCGGGCCCTGCGCCGCATGCAGCGCCATTACGCCGCCGCCCAGCAGTTGGCCGATCAGCAGGCCGATCAGCGACCAGAACACGTCGCCGCCCAGCACCACGGCCAGGGCGCCGGTGACGATGGCGGTGATCTGCAGGTTGGCGCCCAGCCAGAGGGTGAACTGGCTGTAGAGCTTGCCGTGGCGCTCGGCTTCGGGAATGTAGTTGATCGATCGCCGCTCGATCAGGGGCTTGGAGCTATCACTGGCCTGGGACATCGTTATTGTTCTCCCGGGAAATTCTTGTTGTGTTGAAGCTCTTCCATACAACAGACGGACCGAGCCGCCGCACCACGCCGTGCGACGGCTCCCTTCCTGGTCCTGGCGGCGAACCGCCTGAGGCTTACTTGCCGGTGATCATCGGCAGGTTCAGGCCCTGCTCCTTGGCGCAGTCGATGGCGATCTGGTAACCGGCATCGGCATGGCGCATCACGCCGGTGCCTGGGTCGTTGGTCAGC
>NZ_JBLUPT010000016.1:0-85198 GCF_048068055.1 Pseudomonas sp. NY15181
GTCGACCTCACGGAACTGCTGCTGCATGCCGGCGCTGGTCTGGCTGGCGATCTCCGAGGACTGGTCGGCGGTGGCGCGGGCGTCATGCACCGAGGATTTCACGTCGCGGATAATCGGCTGCAGCTTGTCGAGGAAGCGGTTGAACCAGCCGGCCAGCTCGCCGAGCTCGTCCTTGCCGGCGTAGTCCAGGCGCTTGGTCAGATCGCCTTCGCCGCTGGCAATGTTGCGCAGCATGGCGGCGACGCCGAGGATCGGCCGGGTCACGCCACGGGCGGTGAGCCACACCAGCAGCAGGCCGACCACGGCGGCGATCAGGCCGAACAGGGTCTGCCACAGCGCGCTGCTGGAGTTGCGTTCATCCAGTTGCTTCTGCAGCTGCAGCGCCGGCGCCAGCAGGACATCCTGGGGCACGTCGAGCACCACGGCCCAGGGCTTGGTGGCCTCCGGAATCGGCAGCAGCGGTTGGACCACGCGCAGCTGGCCGTCCTTCTCCAGTACCTGCGGCTGGCCGGCAGTCTGCACGCCGAGCAGTTCGGCGGCCTGGCCGGGGAAGGCCTTCTCCAGCGGCTTGCCGAGCAGCGCTGCGTCACGGCTATAGCCCGCGAGCAGCCCCGCCGGGCTGACGATGCTGACGCTGCCGGCGCCGTCATAGAGCTGGCGGTTGCCATCGGCGCTGAGCTGCTGCAGGCGGCTGAGGCTGATGTCGATGCCGATCACGGCGATCACCTTGCCTTGGTCCATCAGCGGGAAAGTCACGGTGGTCATCAGCACCGGCGAGCCTGAGGCGCTGTCGAAGTACGGGTTGAGCACGCAGGCCTTGCGGCTCTGCAGTGGGCAGGTCTGCCAGGTATTGAACGGGCTGCCGTCGAGCATCGGCGTGCTATCGGCGATCATGTCCTCGTTCACCGCAAGCCCCGTCATTTCACCGGAGGCCTTCTGCGCCCAATAGGCACCGAAGCGTCCCTTGTCGTTGCTGCCGGCGTCGGACTGCCCGTGGAACTGCGCGTCCTGGCCATCCAGCGCATCCGGCTCGAAGACCACGTACAGGCTGAGCAGGTTCGGGTTGCTCTTCAGGCTGTCGCGCACCAGCAGGTTCAGGTCCTTGCGCACGCTCGCGGCGTCGGCGCCGTGCTTGGCCGACTCTTCGCGCAACTGGCTGACCTGGCGGGAGAACTGGTTGCCAAAGTGGTACACGTCGGTGAAGAAGCGCTGGATGATCTCCGCCTGCTGTTCGCTGCGCGCCTGCATCCGCGCCTTGGCCGCATCCTTGAGCATGTCGGCGTTGGCCGTCTTGATCATCTGGGCGTCATGGTTCATCCGCAGCAACGAGAGGCCGACCAGCAGGCTGACGATGCAGAGCAGGCACAGGCCGGTCAGGAGCGTGATTTTCCACTGGATCGAAAGACGGGACAGGGGCATGGGATGGGCGTCCTTGGAAGAGGTGCGATTCTGCGCAATGTATCGGCGACGAACGGTCATTCTTGAACCCTTAAATGCAGGTTCGTGGCGTTACTCGGGTTCCTGGCGCATCAGCGCGCGGTATTGCCCCGGCGTGGAGCCGGTCCATTTGCGGAAGGCCTTGTAGAAGGCGCTGGTGTCGGCGAAGCCCAGTTCCTCGGCGAGGTCGGCGAAGTTGCCGTCGCCGCTGTCCAGCCGGGCGATGGCGAGATCGCGGCGCAGCTGGTCCTTGAGCGCCTGGTAGGACTGCCCTTCGGCGGCCAGCTTGCGACGCAGGGTCGAGGGCGCCATGTAGAAGTGCCCGGCGAGGGCGTCCAGGTCTGGCCAGCGTTCGAACTTCAGGCTGCGCAGGTAGGCCTTGGTGCGCGCGGCGAGGCTCTGCGGGTCGCGATAACGCACCAGGATGTTGGCCGGCGCGCCCGCGAGGAAACGGCGCAGCTCGCGCTCGTCGCGGCGCACCGGCAGGTCCAGGGCCTCGGCGTTGAACAGCAGGCGCGACTGGCGGCGGGCGAAGAGCAGGTTCTCGGTGAACATCACGCGGTAGTCCGAGAGATAGTCCGGCTGCGGACAGCGCAGTTCGATGGCGAGGATCGGGATGCGCCGCCCCACCAGCCAGCAGGCCAGCCCATGCAGCATCAGCCACAGGGTGAAGTAGCAGAAGGCGCGCGGCGCCGGGCCGTCCGGCTCGTCGAGGACGATCGCGGCGAGGCCGTCCTGGCGGGTCAAGTGCGGGGTGAAGTCGTCGAAGATCAGGCCCATGAAGCGCAACGCGGCGTTCAGCGCCGCATCCAGGGTTGGCTCGCGGATCGCCGCAGCCGCCATGAAGTTGAAGCTGCCGGACTTCATCCGCCGGGCGTTCATGCCGAAGAATTCGTCGTCCATCGCCCGCGCCAGGTGCCGCCAGAGCCGTGCGTAGGCCTGGCTGGAAACCCGCGCATAGGGCTTGCCGAACAGCTCGGCGGGGATGCCGGCGGCGACCAGCAGCGGACTCTCGTCCCCGCCGTGGCGACGAAACTCGGCCAGCGCCTCGCTGACCAGGCGGATGGAAATGGTCCCCTTCTCTACGCCCATGCCGCCTCGCGGTCATGGGCGTAAGGGTGCATCGGTCGATCAGCCACGCTTGCTGCGCACCTCGTCGATGCTGATCTCGCGCATGCGGAACTTCTGGACCTTGCCGGTCACCGTCATCGGGAACTCGTCGCAGAAGCGGAAGTAACGCGGCACCTTGAAGTGGGCGATGGCGGCCTTGCAGAAAGCGCGCAGCTCGTCCTCCTCGACGCTGTGGCCGGGGTGGAACTTGACCCAGGCCACCAGCTCCTCGCCGTATTTCTCGTCGGGGATGCCGATCACCTGTGCGTCGGCCACGGCGTGGTGGGTGTAGAGGAACTCCTCGATCTCGCGCGGATAGATGTTCTCGCCACCGCGAATGATCATGTCCTTGCTGCGGCCGACGATGCGCACGTTGCCCGCCTCGTCCATCTGGGCCAGGTCGCCGGTGAGCATCCAGCGCGCCGGACTGATGGATTCCATGGTCGCCTGCGGGTTGTTCCAGTAGCCGAGCATCACGCTGTAGCCACGGGTGCACAGTTCACCGATGGTGCCGCGCGGGACGATGCGGCCGTCGGCGTCGATGATCTTGCTCTCCAGGTGCGGCTGGGTGCGGCCGACGGTGGTGACGCGGGTCTCCAGGTCGTCCTCCGGGCCGGTCTGCAGGGACACCGGGCTGGTCTCGGTCATGCCGTAGGCGATCTGCACCTCGGCCATGTTCATCTCGTCGATGACCCGGCGCATCACTTCGATCGGGCAGGTGGCGCCGGCCATGATGCCGGTGCGCAGACTGGACAGGTCGAAGTCGCGGCGATTGGGGTGGTCCAGCTCGGCGATGAACATGGTGGGCACGCCGTAGAGCGCGGTGGCCTTCTCTTCCGCCACCGCCGCCAGGGTCGCCTCGGGCTCGAAGCTGGGCGCGGGGTAGATCATGGTGGAACCGTGGGTCAGGCAGCCGAGGTTGCCCATCACCATGCCGAAGCAGTGGTACAGCGGCACCGGGATCACCAGGCGGTCGTGCTCGGTGAGGCCGAGGCTGTCGCCGACCATCAGGCCGTTGTTGAGGATGTTGTAGTGGCTGAGGGTGGCGCCCTTGGGGAAGCCGGTGGTGCCGGAGGTGTACTGGATGTTGATCGGCTCGTCGAACTGCAGCAGCGCCTGGCGCTCGGCGAGCTCGGCGGCGGAGATCGCGGCGCCCAGCGGCGCCAGCTGGCTCCAGCGCAGGAAGCCGGCCGGGGCCTGGTCGGACAGGCTGATCACCCCGCGCAGCTCCGGCAGGCGCTCGCTGGACAGCTCGCCCGGGCGGCCCTGCCCCAGCTCCGGCAGCAGGCCGGCGAGCATGCCGTGGTAATCGGAGGTCTTGAATGCATCGGCGCACACCAGCCAGCGGCAGCCGGACTGCTTGAGCGCGTACTCCAGCTCGTTGCTGCGGTAGGCCGGGTTGATGTTGACCAGCACGGCGCCGACCTTGGCGCTGGCGAACTGGGTGACGCACCACTGCGCGCAGTTGGGCGCCCAGATCCCCAGGCGGTCGCCGGGGCGCAGGCCCAGGGCGAGGAAGGCGCGGGCAATGCCATCGACCACCTCGGCCAGTTCGGCCCAGGTGTAGCGCAGGTCCTGGTGGCGCACGACCAGGGCCTCGCGCTGCGGAAATCGCTCGACCGTGGCATCGAAGGCAGCACCGACGGTCATGGCCAGCAGGGGTTTGTCCTGGCGGCCGCGGGTGTAACTCAGGTGGTTCATGGCTTTCCCTTGTTGTGCTTGTTCTGGGATCAACGCTGAACGTTCGGCCACGGCAGCGACGCGGAGCGTCTGTGGCCGGGCTTGCTTACAGGCCGGCGTTCGGTCTGACCGACCGGTCGCGGACTGCGGACTGCGGACTGCGGACTGCGGACTGCGGACCATGTTTACGTTAACGTAAAGGTAAACGCAACCCCGAGGCTTCGCCATCGCCACGATGCAGGCAATCCGTACATGGGAGGATAGCCAGTCACAAAGCGTGCCATCAGATGGAAAGCCCATAGCTGGCGAGGGTTTGACACGTTTTTCAACTACCGGGAACTATCCTGCGCCGGTTGCATTTCGCAACAGCTGGAACGCTGCCCGCCCCTGCGCTGGCACTGCCCATCCGCGCACCCGCCCGCCTGTCGAGCGTGCTGTCTCAAGCCGTCGCAAAGTGATACAGCAGGTTCCTCACGCCGCCAGGTGCGCTGGACCGGGGCATGAATTAAAATCCCGCGAAATTACCTACATGGATGTAGAGAATTTCCCACTCACGCCTGCGAATCACATTCATGACTAGTCGCCGTTCGATACTGAGCCTGCTGTTTGCCTGCGCCGCTGTTGTCTGTACATCGAACTCCTTCGCCGCCACGCCCGCCAAGGCGGCACAACCCAATCAACTGGTCCTGGCCTCCGGCAGCGCGCTGGTGGTCGACCTGCAGACCGACAAGGTCATCTACTCCAGCAACCCCAACCTGGTGGTGCCCATCGCCTCGGTGACCAAGCTGATGACCGCGATGGTGACGCTGGACGCCAAGCTGCCGATGAACGAGATGGTCACCGTCGACATCTCCGAGACCGCCGAGATGAAGGGCGTGTTCTCCCGCGTGCACCTGGGCAGCCAGATCAGCCGCGAGAACATGCTCCTGCTGGCGCTGATGTCCTCCGAGAACCGTGCCGCCGCCAGCCTCGCGCACAGCTATCCGGGCGGCTCCAAGGCCTTCGTCGCGGCGATGAACGCCAAGGCCAAGTCCCTGGGGATGAACCACACCCACTACGTGGAACCCACCGGCCTGTCGATCCATAACACCTCCAACGCCGAGGACCTGATCCGCCTGGCCAAGGCCGCCTACACCTACCCGCAGATCCGCCAGATGAGCACCACGGCGACCAGCGATGCGCGCTTCAGCAAGCCTGGCTATTCGCTGAGCTTCTTCAACACCAACCCGCTGGTGCGCGGTGGCAAGTGGGACATCCGCCTGACCAAGACCGGCTTCACCAACGATGCCGGCCACTGCCTGGTGATGATCACCATGATGAACGGCCGCCCGGTCGCCCTGGCCCTGCTGGATGCGTTCGGCAAGCACACCCACGTGGCCGACGCCGGCCGCATCCGCCGCTGGGTGGAAACCGGCAAGG
Source organism: Pseudomonas sp. NY15181 (assembly GCF_048068055.1). Classification (NCBI taxonomy): domain Bacteria; kingdom Pseudomonadati; phylum Pseudomonadota; class Gammaproteobacteria; order Pseudomonadales; family Pseudomonadaceae; genus Pseudomonas; species Pseudomonas sp. NY15181. Next base: position 5,647 of record NZ_JBLUPT010000016.1, read on the forward strand.
CCTCGCCGGTACCCGCCGTCGCCCTGCAGTACAAGGCTCAGCGCAGCCAGGCCCGCGCGGCCGGCGTCACCGCTACCGCCGAGTAAGCCCCTCGGCTGGCGGAGCCCACTCCGCCAGCCGCCTCTCCTCCCCCATCGCCCTGTCGCTTCCACCCTATGGGATGGCGTTTTCGCCACTTATATGTCAATCATCATTCAATGCTAGTATGACGCTTGTAATATTTTATGGACTGCCGGAGCCTTGCGATGAATGACCTGAGCCGTGAACAGAAGATCGCCGTCTGGGAGGCGGCCGCCGCGCAGATGCGCCAACGTCTGGCCGAACCCGGCGTGATTCCACTGCAGGAGCTGCGCGGCAAGACGCCCCAGGAGTTCTTCGACGGCATCGGCGCGGGCGAACTGCCCGCCCCACCGATCAATGCGCTGATCGGCTTCGTCCCGATGGAATGGGGCCAGGGCCGCTTCATCTTCCAGGGCACCCCGGACCTGCGCCATTACAACCCGCTGGGCACGGTGCACGGCGGCTATGCGGCGACCCTGCTGGATTCGGCCATGGGTTGTGCCGTGCACACGATGCTCGAACCAGGCCTGGGCTACACCACCACCGACCTGCGCATCAGCTACATCCGCGCGCTGACGCGCGACACCGGGCCGATCCGCGCCGAAGGCACGCTGATCCATCTCGGCCGCTCCACCGCCCTGGCCGAGGGCCGCCTCTACGACGTGGACGGCCGCCTCTACGCCACCGGTTCCACCACCTGCCTGATCCTCGGGCGCTGACAGACCCTTCGTTCCAGGAGACCGACCATGACTTCCGTCGTCATCGCGGGTTATGCCCGCTCCCCCTTCCACTTCGCCAAGAAGGGCGCGCTGATTGACGTGCGTCCGGATGACCTCGCCGCGCAGACGGTGAAGGGCCTGGTCCAACGCAGCGGCCTGGACGCCCGGCTGATCGAGGACCTGATCATGGGCTGCGCCTACCCCGAGGCCGAACAAGGCATGAACCTGGCGCGCATCACCGGCTTCCTCGCCGGGTTGCCGGAGACTGTGGCCGGCGCCACGGTGAACCGCTTCTGCGGCTCGTCCATGACCGCCATCCACTTCGCCGCCGGGCAGATCCAGTTGGGCGCGGGCGATGCCTTCATCTGCGCGGGCGTGGAGTCCATGACCCGCGTACCCATGGGCGGCTTCAACATCTCGCCCAACCCGCGCCTGCTGGAGGAGTTTCCCCAGGCCTACATGCCCATGGGGCAGACCGCCGAGATCGTCGCCGAACGCTTCGGCATCTCCCGCGACGAACAGGAGGCCATGGCGGTGGAGTCCCACGCCAAGGCCGCGCGTGCCCGCGAACAGGGGAAGTTGGCTGCGGAAATCGTACGGATCGACACGCCCAACGGCGTGGTCGGCGAAGACGGCTGCATCCGCCCCGGCACCAGCCTCGAAGCCCTGGCCCAGCTCAAGCCGGCCTTCGGCGGCAGCGTCACCGCCGGTACCGCCTCGCCACTCACCGACGGTGCGGCGGCCGTGCTGGTGTGCAGCGAGGACTTCGCCCGTGAACACGGCTTGAACATCCTGGCACGGATCAAGGCAGTTTCCGTGGTCGGTTGCCCGCCGGAAATCATGGGCATGGGCCCGCTCTACGCCACCCGCAAACTGCTCGACCGCGCCGGCCTGCGCATGGCCGATATCGACCTGATGGAAATCAACGAAGCCTTCGCCAGCCAGGCCCTGGCTTGCCTGCGCGGGCTGGAGCTGGATATCGACCGGGTCAACCTGCACGGCGGCGCCATGGCCATCGGGCATCCGCTGGGCGCCACCGGCGCGCGGATCACCGGCAAGGCGGCGGCGCTGCTGAAGGAAAGCGGTGGGCGCTATGCGGTGGCGACCCAGTGCATTGGTGGTGGGCAGGGGGTGGCGACTTTGCTCGAAGCCGTACGCTGAGCGGCGAACGTAGGGCGCATAACGCTCCGCGTTATACGCCGATTGACCCTCTCCCCAATGCACGCCGGGATCAACCCCGGAGCCGCCGATGAGGCATGGTGTATCGGCGTACAACCGCGAACGGTTGTACGCCCTACGGGAGCGACAGAGGTGAACATTGCTGCAAGGCATACCACCGCCCTGCCATGAATCACCTCCCCTCGCCCGCCCTGCGTTAGAATGACATCCAGCATTCCATGATCCGCAGGAGACACCCGGTCATGCGTTACTCCGAAGACCACAAGGCCCAGACCCGCGAGCGCATCATCAACGAGGCGGCGCAGCGTTTCCGTAGCGAAGGCGTCGACGCCACCGGTTTGCAGACGCTGATGAAGGCGCTGGGCCTGACCCACGGCGGTTTCTACGCGCACTTCAAGTCCAAGGACGAGCTGGTGGAGATCGCCCTGCAGCAAGCCGCCGAACAGTTGCGCAGCAGGGTCGACCAGCAGTTCGAGCAGGAGAACCCGCTGCCCGGCTTCATCGACCAGTACCTCTCCGTCGGACATCGCGCCGCGCCGGGCAAGGGCTGCCCGCTGCCGACCATGTCCGCCGAACTGGGCGCCCGTGGCCATGCCAGCCCGACCACCGATGCCATCGTCCGCGCGCGCATGTCGGCCATCGAGGACGCACTGCCGGCGGAACATGCCGAGGACGAGAGCGTCGCCCTGCTCGCCACCCTGGTCGGTGCGCTGGTGCTTTCGCGCAGCGTGGCCGATCCGGAGTTGTCCGATCGCATCCTGGAAAGCACCCGCCGGCATCTCAAGCGCGAGATCGGCGCGGCGGAGTGAGCCATTGGTTGCCGGCGTGCATGCCAGCCTGGCAGCGGCGGACACCTATTCAGAGCAACTATCTTTTGGACTATTCGCTGCGCTCACCCTTCGGGCCGCACTGAAGTGCGTTCAGCGCAAGCGCTGTCCCGCGTTCGCGGGAGTGACGGTGTAATGCATCGCCCTCCCGCACACGTCATCCCCGCGAATGCGGGGATCCAGAAACCACGTAACGGGCCATGCCTGCGATCGCGCGCATGGCGCGCTCCTGCAAAAAACTCCGCGCATAAAAAAGCCCCGGCACCAGGCCGGGGCAAGCTTTTCGCCACTCAACGAATCATTCAGTCAACGGCTATGCCATAGCGCTGCGCCGGCAGGCTGCGGGACAGGTTCGGCGCCATCTTCAGCCGCGCGGCGGTAAAGGCGTCGAACTCGCCGGCATCCGGCAGTGCCGGCAGGGTCACCACTTCGCCCTGGGCCAGGCCGGCCAGTGCGGCATCCACCATGTGGTTCACGTCCATCAGCATTTCCGGCGGCAGCGCGGAAATCTCGGTGCCGGCACGCTCCCAGATCTCGGTGCGGGTGGCCCCCGGCAGCACGGCCTGGATACGCAGGCCCAGGGGCGAGAGTTCCTGCTGCATGGACAGGGTCAGGTTGAGCACGAACGCCTTGGTGGCGCTGTAGCTGCCGTTGAACAGCTCCGGCGCCAGGGCCAGCACCGACGCGACGTTGATGATGGTGCCGCGCCCACGCCCGGCGAAAGCCTTGGCGGCAGCGCCGGCCAGGCGTGCGGTGCCGGTGACGTTCAGCTCGATCATGCTTTCCAGGCGGTCCAGGTCTGTGTCCAGCAGGGTGCCGTTGATTGCCACGCCGGCGTTGTTCAGCAGCAGGCTGATGCTTTCGTCCTCACCCAGGCGGGCTTCGACGCGGGCGCGGTCTTCCCTGCGGGTCAGGTCGGCCTTCAGCACCTGCACCGAGACGCCGTATTGCTCGCCCAGGCGTGCTGCCAGGGCATCCAGGCGTTGCTGGTCGCGGGCCACCAGCAGCAGGTCGTAGCCCTGGGCGGCGAGGCGCTGGGCGTAGGTGGCGCCGATGCCGGAGGAGGCACCGGTGATCAGTGCGCGGCCCAGTTCGGATTTGGCATTCATGGTTCTTCTCCAGTGGGGCGAAGCGCCCCCGCATGCAAGGCTGATCAAGGCCCGTGGGCCATCGGGAATGTCCGGCCCAATTGAATTACAGCCGTCATCTGACGACAGATATTATGCTCATAATATTATCTGTCAACGCCGCTCATCCGAAGTCTGCGTGTCATAGGAAGAACGAAGGTCGTACCCAGACAAAGCCCGCATCTCTGGCCGGTTTCATTCGCTGAAAAGCTCATGATTGAGCTGGAACGTATAAATACGGCTTTCGAAATGGACCGACAAACGATGCCAGTCCCTTGAAGGCAAGGGCGGTGCGCTACAGCGGAAGCGCACCAGAAAGCAGCGTCCCGACTCTTTTATGAGCGCAGATCGTGCAAAAAAAGGCTCATGAATCACCTGAGTTCATTGCAACCCCCCGGAAAATGGCGGTTCTCCGGAATTGGCACGGCATTCGCTATTACCGATGCGTGCAGGAGTCATCCGGACCACCGGAAAGCGGCACCACAATCTGACAATGGATGACTAGGGTTCCGGCTCGCGCGGCGAGTGGCTGGTCCGAGAGTCATCGACCTCCAGCGAGGTTACACGGCGGGACAAAAGCCCGGGAGATGCGAGCGCCACCAGTGCCGCCCGACTCCTGCCCGCCCGACAACCGACCTGGAGATTGTCCATGCGCAAGTCCCTTCTGACCGCCCTGCTCGCCGCCGGCCTCGCCACTTTCAGCCTCGGCGCCAGCGCCGCCGCGAAGAACAGCTTCAACCTCTGCTGGACCATCTACGCCGGCTGGATGCCCTGGGAATACGCAGCCAGCCACGGCATCGTCGACAAGTGGGCGAAGAAGTACGGCATCGAGATCAAGGTCACCCAGCTCAACGACTACATCGAGTCGATCAACCAGTACACCGCCGGCCAGTTCGACGGCTGCACCATGACCAACATGGACGCCCTGACCATCCCCGCGGCCGGCGGCGTGGACTCCACCGCGCTGATCGTCAGCGACTTCTCCAACGGCAACGACGGCATCGTCCTCAAGGGCGCGGGCAAATCCCTGTCCGACCTCAAGGGCATGAACGTCAACCTGGTGTAACTCTCGGTCTCCCATTACCTGCTCGCCCGCGCGCTGGAAAACGCCCGCCTGACCGAGAAGGACGTGAAGACGGTGAACACCTCCGACGCCGACATCGCCGCCTTCAACACCGACGAGGTGCAGGCGGTGACCACCTGGAACCCGATGCTCTCCGAAGCCCGCGCCAAGCCGGGCACCACCGAGGTGTTCAACTCCAGCCAGATCCCCGGCGAGATCATGGACATGATGGTGGTCAACAGCGCCGTCCTGAAAGACAACCCGGCGCTGGGCAAAGCCCTGACCGGTGCCTGGTTCGAAACCGTCGCGCTGATGCAGGGCGACAGCGCCGAAACCCGCGCCGCGCTGGAACACATGGCAAAGGCCTCGGGCACCGATCTGGCCGGCTACCAGAGCCAGCTCGCCACCACCAAGCTCTTTGCGACCCCGCAAGAGGCGCTGGCCTTCGCCACCAGCCCTAAGCTGCCGGCGACCATGGACAAGGTCGCGGCCTTCTCCTTCGCCCACGGGTTGCTCGGCGAGGGTGCGAAAAGCGCCGAAGCCGTCGGCATGAGCTTCGCCAAGGGCATCGCCACCGGCGATGCGCAGAACCTCAAGCTGCGTTTCGACCCGACCTACGTGCAGATGGCGGCGGAAGGGAAGCTCTGACGCCCTGCGGCTCCTTGGCTTTTCGTAGGAGCGAGCTTGCTCGCGAACAATCTCGCCGGCACCCAAGGCATCAAGCGGGTTCGCGAGCAAGCTCGCTCCTACAGGTTATCGACCCACAGGTAAGAACCATGCGCCTGATCAACCGAACCCCCGACCGCAGCGGCCGCCTGTTCCTGGTGCTTCTGCCCTTCGCCCTGCTGCTGTTCGCCTATTTCGCAGGCTCCACATCGCGGCTGGCGGAGAACCCCAACGACAAGCTGCTGCCCAGCGCCGTGCAGATGGCCGACGCGGTCAACCGCCTGGCCTTCAGCGAAGACAAGCGCACCGGCGAAGTGCTGTTCTGGCAGGACACCGGCGCCAGCCTGCAACGCCTGGGCGTGGGCCTCTCCATCGCCGCCCTGCTCGGCCTGGTACTGGGCATCGCCGCTGGCAGCGTGCCGCTGTTCGGCGCGCCGCTGTCGCCGCTGCTCACCGTGCTGTCGATGATCCCGCCGCTGGCGATCCTGCCGGTGCTGTTCATCGTCTTCGGCCTCGGCGAGCTGTCCAAGGTGGTGCTGATCGTCATCGGCGTCGCCCCCTGCATCGCCCGCGACATCGAACAACGCGCCCGGGAAATCCCCCGCGAATTGCTGATCAAGGCGCAGACCCTGGGCGCCAGCACCTGGACGCTGATCCTGCGCGTGGTGCTGCCGCAACTGATGCCGCGCCTGCTCATCTCCCTGCGCCTGATGCTCGGCTCGGCCTGGCTGTTCCTCATCGCCGCCGAGGCCATCGCCTCCACCGACGGCCTGGGCTACCGCATCTTCCTGGTGCGCCGCTACCTGGCCATGGACGTGATCCTCCCCTACGTGGTGTGGATCACCGCGCTGGCCTGGCTGATGGACTGGGCGCTGCGCGCGCTCACCCGGCGCGCCTTCCCCTGGTACGAAGGAGGCAAGGCATGAGCTTCATTTCCGTGCGCAATGTCTGGCAGGAATACGAGGGCAACGTGGTGCTCGAACGCCTGAATCTCGAGGTGAAGGAAGGCGAGTTCTGCACCCTGGTAGGCGCCTCCGGCTGCGGCAAGTCCACTTTCCTGCGCCTGCTCCTCGGCCAGGAGCGCCCCAGCCGTGGCGCGCTGCTGCTCGAAGGCCGGCCGCTGCCGGGCGAACCCGATCCGAGCCGTGGCGTGGTGTTCCAGCGCTACTCGGTGTTCCCACACCTTTCCGTGCTCGACAACGTCGCCCTCGGCCTGGAACTGCCGCGCTCGCCGCTGCTCGGCCGGCTGTTCGGCGCAGCCAAGCGCGAAGCCCGCGAACAGGCCGCCGCCCTGCTTGAACGGGTCGGCCTCGGCCATGCGCTCAAGCAGTATCCCAGCGCCCTCTCCGGCGGCATGCAGCAACGCCTGGCCATCGCCCAGGCGCTGGTGATGAAGCCGCGCGTGCTGCTGCTCGACGAACCCTTCGGCGCGCTGGACCCGGGCATCCGCAAGGACATGCACGCCCTGCTGCTGGAGCTGTGGCAGGAAACCCGGCTCACCGTGTTCATGGTCACCCACGACCTGGCCGAAGGCTTCAGCCTGGGCACCCGCCTGCTGGTCTTCGACAAGGTCCGCCACGACCCGCAGGCGCCGAGTGCCTACGGCGCCCGCATCACCTACGACATCCCGCTCAACGCCGACCGCAAGGCCGCCCGCGCCGCCCTGCCCGAACCGCTCGCTGCGCGCCTGGAAGCAACCGCCGCGCCGCTGCTCACGCCGGCTTACTGAGGAATCCGACATGAACGAACTGCGCACCCCCCTCTATGAAGAAATCGTCCCCGGCGGCGGCCACACCTCCTTCGTGCTCAAGCGCGGCCAGCTGCTGCGCCTGACCGACCTGGAAGGCGGCGGCAACGCCAGCGTCCTGCTGTTCAACGCCGCCGAGAAAAGCGAGCGGCTGAACCTGCCCGACAGCCTCAAGTGCCAGCACACCGCCAGGCTCACCGCCGGCCACTGCCTCTACTCGGACATGGGCCGCGTGCTCGCCGCCATCACCGCCGACAGCTGCGGCTGGCACGACAGCTTCGGCGGCGTGCTGAACGCCGCCGAGGTCCGGGAGAAATACGGCGAGGGTCGCTACCAGGAGCTGCGCAACGGTTTCTACCGCAACGGCGTGGACAACCTGCTGGTGGAAATGGGCAAGTGGGACATGCGCCTGCAGGACCTCTTGATGTGCCTGAACCTGTTCAGCCGCGTGGACGTCGACGCCGACGGCTGCTTCCGCTTTGCCCAGGGCAATTCCAGGGCCGGCGACCATGTCGAGCTCTACGCGCCGATGGACACCCTCGTCGTGCTCACCGCCCTGCAGCACCCGCTGGACCCGAACCCGCAGTACGCCCCCAAGCCCATCGGCCTGACCTGGCAGCAGGTCGCGTCCGATGGCATCAGCGTGCTCTGCCGCACCTCGCGCGCGGAGAACGGCCGCGGCTTCCACAACACCGAACGCCTGTTCATCTGAAGGAGCGCGAACATGCCCATCGTCCCCAGCGACAAACACCCCGAAGCCTGCGTGTCGCGCACCCTGATTCCCGCTGGCGAGCCCAGCCTCACCGAACTCAAGGCCGGCCAGACCCTGCGCATCCTCGACCTGGAAGGCAACCAGGCGGTGGACACGCTGTTCTTCAGCGCCGCCAACCCGCGCGAGCGCTACGACGTGCAGCGCACCCTGCGCAAGCAGGGGCAGGTCTACCTCAGCGCCGGCAGCGTGCTCTGGTCCAACCTCGGCAACCCGATGCTGAGCATCACCGCCGACACCTGCGGCCGCCACGACACCCTCGGCGGCGCCTGCGCCCAGGAAAGCAACACCGTGCGCTACGCCCTAGACAAGCGCTACATGCACAGCTGCCGCGACAACTTCCTGCGCGCCAGCCTGCACGACGGCCGCCTGACCAAGGCCGACATCAGCCACAACATCAACTTCTTCATGAATGTGCCGGTCACCGCCGAAGGCGGCCTGACCTTCGAGGACGGCATCTCCGGCGCCGGCAAGTACGTCGAGCTGCTCGCGCACATGGACGTCATCGTCCTGATCTCCAACTGCCCGCAGCTCAACAACCCCTGCAACGGCTGGAACCCGACCCCGGCGGAGTTGCTGGTATGGGACTGACCGCGCGTCTGCGCCAGTTGCTGTTCACGCTCTGCCAGAGCCGCAGCGCCCAATGCAGCCCGACACTGTGCGGCTCTTCGTGTAGGAGCGAGGGGGACGCCATCGTTATTGCTCGCGAACAAGATCCCCTGACACGCCGGCGCTAAGCGGGTTCGCGAGCAAGCTCGCTCCTACAGAACAGACAAAGCTTCTGCGCCATGGACGACCCTGGCGCACACCGAATGACGGCGGGACGGCCCGCCACCCCATGGGGACTTCCTCATGTTCGACAAGCTCCTGATTGCCAACCGCGGCGCCATCGCCTGCCGCATCCTGCGTACTCTTCATGAGTTGCGCATAGGCGGCGTGGCCGTCTACTCCGAAGCCGACGCCGCCAGCCTGCACCTCCAGCAGGCCGACCAGGCCATCAGCCTCGGCGAGGGCCCGGCGTCCAGCACCTACCTGGTGGTGGAGAAAATCCTCGCGGCCGCCCGCGACAGCGGCGCCCAGGCGATCCACCCCGGCTACGGTTTCCTTTCCGAGAACGCCGCCTTCGCCGAAGCCTGCGAAGCCGCCGGCATCGCCTTCGTCGGCCCGACGCCGGAGCAATTGCGCCTGTTCGGCCTCAAGCACACCGCCCGCGCACTGGCCCGCAAACAGGGCGTGCCGATGCTCGAAGGCACCGATCTGTTGCCCGACCTCGAGGCCGCCCTGCTCGCGGGTGAGCAAGTCGGTTACCCGGTGATGCTCAAGAGCACCGCCGGCGGCGGCGGCATCGGCATGCGCGTATGCCGCTCGGCGGACGACCTGCGCGACGCATTCGACGCAGTGAAGCGCCTGGGGCAGAACAACTTCAGCGATTCGGGCGTATTCATCGAGAAGTACATCCAGCGCGCCCGCCACCTGGAAGTGCAAGTGTTCGGCGACGGCCAGGGCGAGGTGATCGCCCTCGGCGTGCGCGACTGCTCGGTGCAGCGGCGCAACCAGAAGGTGCTGGAGGAGACCCCGGCGCCCAACCTGCCCGCCGGCATGGCCGAGGCCCTGTGTGCGGCGGCGATCCAGCTGGCGAAAGCCGTCCGCTACCGTAGCGCCGGCACCGTGGAATTCGTCTACGACAGCCAGGCGCAGCGCTTCTACTTCCTCGAAGTGAACACCCGCCTGCAGGTGGAGCACGGCGTCACCGAGCAGGTCTGGGGCGTCGACCTGGTGCGCTGGATGATCGAACTGGCCGCCGGCGATCTGCCGCCCCTGGCCGAGTTGGCCGCCGCGCTGAAGCCCAGCGGCCACGCCATCCAGGCGCGGCTCTACGCGGAAGACCCCGGCCGCGACTTCCAGCCCTGCCCCGGCCTGCTCACCGCCGTGCAGTTCCCGCCGGCCGACGGCAGGGCGTTGCGCATCGACACCTGGGTCGAGGCCGGCTGCGAGATTCCGCCCTACTTCGACCCGATGATCGCCAAGCTCATCGCCTGGGCGCCGACCCGCGAGCAGGCCAGCAACGGCCTCGACCGCGCACTGTCCGAGAGCCTGCTCTACGGCGTGGAATGCAACCGCGACTACCTGCGGCAGATCCTGGCGGATGCCCCCTTCGCCAGCGGCTCACCCTGGACGCGCTGCCTGGAAGGCCTGCGCTATCGCGCCCATACCTTCGAAGTGGTCAGCGCCGGCACCCAGACCAGCGTGCAGGACTACCCCGGCCGCCTCGGCTACTGGGCCGTGGGCGTGCCACCGTCCGGGCCGATGGACAGCCGTGCGCTGCGCCTGGGCAACGTCCTGCTGGGCAACCCCGAAGGCGCCGCTGCGCTGGAAATCACCATGAGTGGCCCGACCCTGCGCTTCAACACCGACGCGGTGGTGGCCGTCACCGGCGCGGCGCTGCCGATCAGCCTGGATGGCGTCGAGCAGCCGATGGACAGGTCGCTGTTCGTCCCTGCCGGTTCCACACTCAGCCTCGGCACGGTCGGCGGCTCCGGCGCGCGCAGCTACCTGTGCCTTCGCGGCGGCCTGCAGGTGCCGGACTACCTGGGCAGCAAGAGCACCTTCACCCTCGGCCAGTTCGGCGGCCACGGCGGCCGTGCCCTGCGTGCCGGCGATGTGCTGCACCTGGCGGAGCTGGTAGACGACAATCACGGCGCCAGCCTGCCGCCCGAACTGCGCACCGAGCTGCCAGACGTGCGGCAGGTCCGCGTGATCTATGGGCCCCACGGCGCGCCGGAATATTTCACCCCGGCCTACATCGACACCTTCTTCGCCACCGACTGGGAAGTGCACTTCAATTCCAGCCGCACCGGCGTGCGGCTGATCGGGCCGAAGCCGGAATGGGTCCGCGAGAGCGGCGGCGAGGCCGGCCTGCACCCATCGAACATCCACGACAACCCCTACGCCATCGGCGCGGTGGACTTCACCGGCGACATGCCGGTGATCCTCGGCCCGGACGGCCCGAGCCTGGGCGGCTTCGTCTGCCCGGTGACGGTGATCGAGGCCGATCTCTGGCAGCTCGGCCAGCTCAAGGCGGGGGACAAGGTGCGGTTCCTGCCGGTATCCATCTCCGAAGCGCGGCATTTTGCGGCTCTTCGTAGGAGCGAGCTTGCTCGCGAACGCTTTCTGCCGGAGGTCCAGGATCTGGTCGGATTCGCGAGCAAGCTCGCTCCTACACAGGCACAGCCCAGCATCGGCGCTGCCGTTTTCCCCTCACCCCAGCCCTCTCCCGGAGGGAGAGGGAGCAGTTCGGCATCGCCTGCGAGCACAACGCTTGCCGGTAGCACAGACAGCCCCCTCTCCCGCTTGCGGGAGAGGGCGGGGGGTGAGGGCAGCCCGAGCACCGCACTCACCTCCCCTGTGGTCCTCGACCTCGGCCAGGACGACACCCGCCTGGTCGCCCGCCTCTCCGGCGACACCCACCTGCTGCTGGAAATCGGCCAGCCCGAGCTCGACCTGGTCCTGCGCTTCCGCGCCCACGCTCTTATGCAGGCGCTGGAAGCGAAGGACCTCGCCGGCGTGATCGACCTCACCCCCGGCATCCGCTCGCTGCAGGTGCACTACCAGCCGGAAACGCTGCCGCTGCAGAGCCTGCTGGAGACCGTCGCCGGCCTCTGGGACGCCGTCTGCGCCGCGCAGGACCTCAAGGTGCCGTCGCGCATCGTGCACCTGCCGCTGTCCTGGGACGACCCGGCCTGCCAACTGGCCATCGAGAAGTACATGACCACCGTGCGCAAGGATGCGCCCTGGTGCCCGAGCAATCTGGAGTTCATCCGCCGCATCAACGAGCTGCCGGACCTGGAAACGGTGTACCGCACCGTGTTCGAGGCCAGCTACCTGGTGATGGGCCTGGGCGATGTCTACCTCGGCGCACCGGTGGCCACGCCACTGGACCCGCGCCACCGCCTGGTGACCACCAAGTACAACCCGGCGCGTACCTGGACCGCGGAAAACTCCGTGGGCATCGGCGGCGCCTACCTGTGCGTCTACGGCATGGAAGGCCCCGGCGGCTACCAGTTCGTCGGCCGCACCCTGCAGATGTGGAACCGCTACCGCGAGGTCGCGGCGTTCGACGGCAAACCCTGGCTGCTGCGCTTCTTCGACCAGGTGCGGTTCTACCCGGTGTCCGCCGAGGAGCTGCTGCGCATCCGCCGCGACTTCCCGCTCGGCCGCTACCCGCTGCGCATCGAGCACAGCGAGCTGCGCCTGGCCGACTACCAGCAGTTCCTCGCCGAGGAAGCCGAGAGCATCGCCGCCTTCCGCAACCACCAGCGGGCCGCCTTCGATGCCGAGCGCGAGCGCTGGATCGCCTCCGGCCAGGCGCACTTCGAAAGCGACGAAGCCGCCGTCGACACTGGCGAGGACGCCCCGCTCGGCGCCGGCCAGCACGCCGTCGAAAGCCATATCGCCGGCAACCTCTGGCAGGTGCAGGTGGAAGCCGGCGCCAGCGTGAAGGCCGGCGACATCCTGGTGATCCTCGAATCCATGAAGATGGAAATTCCCCTCACCGCCCCGCGCGACGGCGTGGTGCGCGAGGTCCGCGTGCAGCCGGGTTCGCCGGTGCGTGCGGGGCAACGGGTGGTGGTGATGGAAGAAGCCTGAACCGACATAACCGCCGTTGCGCAGAGCCCCTCACCCTGACCCTGGCTGCGCGCCCCGCTCCGCACACGGGAGAGGGGACTGTTCGGAGCGGGGCTCGGCACTGGACACAACCTGAAGCCACGACACGCATCGCTTGCAGGGTCGTGGTTACCGCGCCGGACTGCTCTTCCCCCTCTCCCTCCGGGAGAGGGCCGGGGTGAGGGCAATCCGAGCGAATAACTGACAGGCCCCAAGGAATCTCGACCATGCCCACTACCTTCGACCTCCGCCTCGCCACCCTGCGCGCTGCCTACCGCGAAGGCCGCGCCACCCCACGCCAGCTGTTCGCCGAGCTGCGCAACAAGGCCGCTGCGCTGAACCCGGACTACCACCTGTTCATCCACCTGCTGACCCCAGAAGAACTGGAGCCCTACCTCGCCGCACTGGACGAAAAATCCCCCGAAGCACTGCCGCTCTACGGCATCCCCTTCGCCATCAAGGACAACATCGACCTCGCCGGCATCCCCACCACCGCCGCCTGCCCGGCCTTCGCCTACACGCCGGCAACCTCCGCGACACTGGTGCAGCAGTTGATCGACCTGGGCGCCATCCCGCTGGGCAAGACCAACCTCGACCAGTTCGCCACCGGCCTCAACGGCACCCGCTCGCCTTACGGCGAATGTCGCAACAGCGTGCTGCCGGAATATCCGTCGGGCGGCTCCAGCGCCGGTTCCTCGCTGGCCGTGGCGCTGGGCGTGGCGAGCTTCGCCCTGGGTACCGACACCGCCGGCTCCGGCCGCGTACCGGCGGCGCTCAACGGTTTGCTGGGACTCAAGCCAAGCAAGGGGCTGCTGTCCAACCACGGCCTGGTGCCGGCCTGCCGCACCCTGGACTGCATCACCTACTTCACCGCCAGCGCCGCCGAGGCCAGCGAACTGCTCGCCCTCAGCGCCCGCCTCGACCCGCAGGACGGCTACAGCCGCGCCAACCCAGCCTGGAACGACGCCAGCGCCTTCGGTGCGCCCAAACCCTTCCGCTTCGGCGTGCCGCGCGCCGACCAGCTGGAATTCTTCGGCTGCCACGAAGGCCCGGTGCTGTTCACCGACGCAATCGACCAGCTCAGAGCGCTGGGCGGCGAGGCGCGGGAAATCGACTTCGCGCCCTTCCTCGAAGCGGCGCGCCTGCTCTACGAAGGCCCTTGGGTCGCCGAGCGCTACAGCGTGGCCGGAGAGCTGATCGAGCGCGACCCGCAGGCCGTGTTGCCGGTGATCCGCGATGTCCTGGCCAAGGCTCCCGGCGCGACTGCCGTGCAGGCCTTCCGCGCGCAGTATCGACTGCAGGAGCTCAAGGCACAGTGCGACGCGATCCTCGCCAACCTCGACTGCGTGCTGACGCCCACCATCGGCCGCCCGGTGACGCTGGACGAACTGCACGCCGAGCCGGTGAAGCGCAATTCCGACCTGGGCTACTACACCAACTTCATGAACCTGCTGGACTACGCCGCCGTGGCCGTGCCCAGCGCGATCATGGACAACGGCCTGCCCTGGGGCGTGACGCTGTTCGGCCGCGCCTTCACCGACCAGTACCTGCTCGGCGTGGCCGACGCCCTGCAGCGCCGGCACAACCTGCCGCTCACCGGCGGCAACGCCATCGCCCCGGCGTCCTCGGCCAACGCCGCGCGCAGCGACCGCGCGCGCCTGGTGGTGTGCGGCGCGCACCTGGACGGCCTGGCGCTGAACGGGCAACTGCGCCAGCGCGGCGCCCGCCTGCTGCGCGCCACCTGGAGCGCCCCGACCTACAAGCTCTACGCCCTGGCTGGCGGCCCGCCGCTGCGACCCGGCATGCTGCGCGTGGCCGAAGGCGGCGTGGCGATAGAAGTGGAGGTCTGGGAGCTGCCCAGCGCCGAACTGGGCTCCTTCCTCACCGGCATCCCCGCTCCACTGGGACTGGGCAAGGTGCAACTGGAGGATGGCAGTTGGGAAACCGGATTCATCTGCGACGCCTGGGGCCTGGACGGTGCCGAAGACATCAGCCACTTCGGCGGCTGGCGGGCATGGCTGACAAATCGCGGTTGAGATTTGCTTTCGCGACGTTGCCGCAGGCTTGCCCTGCCGACCCATTACGGGCCGGCATGCAGCGCCGGACGGGTCAGCGAAGCCAACGCCCGGCCGGTTTTACTCCTGGACCGCCCAGCGGTTGAGCCAGTTCCAGCGATGCGGGAAGCGTGCCTTCAGGCCCAGGCGGTCGACGCGCCAGAACGCTGGCCATTCGCCCTTGACCCGAGCCAGCAGGCGCAGGTTGCGGTTCGGCGCGCTGAAGGCCTCGCGCAGTTCCACCGGCACCGGGGCGGCGTCTTCCACCATGCGCACCACCTCCGCCGGTAGCCATTTACCGTCCGGCAGGCGGATCCGGAACGGCTGGCCGGGCGAGGCGTAGGCGGCGAAGCGCGGATCGAGGTAGATCCAGATTTCAGCATCGCCCAGGCGCTGCAGGCGCATCAGCAGGGTGCCGGGGCCGACGTTCTCGCCCTCGCCCACCAGGACTTCACTGATGACCCCGGCGTCGTTGGCCTTCAGGTCGAGCCCTTGCAGGCGCGACTGCAGCCAGTCGCTTTCCAGTCGACGCTGACGATCCAGCGTGTCATCGCCCGGCTGCGCCTCGCGCCGGTCGAACTCCACCAGGTCGCGCTGGCGGCGGTCACGTTCATCCTGGGCCAGCTGCACCTCACCCCGGGTCGCCGCGCCGGCGGCGAGCAGGCCGCGCAGTTGCTGCAGGCGGCTTTCCGCGCTCGCGAGCAGGCGCACCAGAGGCTCGCGCTCGCGTTCGCTGAGAGTCCGCCGACCCGGTGCCGCGGGCGCCGCCTTCGACGGATCGGCCAGCAGGGCCAGTCGCGCGCGCCATTCGGGATTGTCCATCCGCATCAGCAACTGGCCGACTTCCACCTTGTCGCCGGGCCGCACCAGTACCTGCCCCACCTGCCCCGCCTCACGGGCGCGCAACTCGCTGGACGGCAGGTGCAACTGCGCGGGAGCCTCGATCAGCCAGAGGCTGAGCATTTCGCGCCCCACCAGGAACAGCAGCGGACTGGTCACCACGAACAGGATCAGATACCAGCGCAGCTTGAACGCCATGCGCTTGCCCGGCGCGTAAAGCACCTTGAGGCCCTGCTCCTGAGTGGGCTGTTGTTCCTTGGGGCTGGAAAATCGAATCTTCATGGGATGCTCAATGCGGGTAATGGGACCAGTCCTGCCAGTCGATACCGGAAACTCCGGCCGCCTGCAGACGTGTACGCCAGCGCTCCACCTGCTGCCGTAATTGGGTGCTCGACACTCCGGCCCAGGATTCCTCGGCCGGCAATTGCGGCTCGACGCTCTGCGCCAGCCGGAAACGCAGCTCAGGCCAACGCCGGGCAATGGACGCCGCAAGATCCGCGCTGCGTTCGGGATTGCGGGTGTAGATCATCAGGCTGACCTGGCGTACGCCACGCTTGGGCAAGGCACAAGGCACGCAGGGGCCGCCGTTGGACTCGGCGAACCAGCGCGGGTGGCTGGACAGCTCCAGCGGCCAGTAACCGAGTTGGGCAACCGCGCCAAGCGTGTCCAGCCAGTCCTGCAGGCGGCTGTCGGGCACCGGCCAGCCAAGCTGCTCGACCTCCAGGTCCAGATGCACGGCGTCGAAACGCACGTCGCGAAGTTGGCCGAGCAGCGCCAGCAGGTCCTTGCGCCCGCCGGCCGACAGCCACGCCGGGTCGCCCAGCAGCAGGACCACTTGCATGCCCTGGGCACGGGCATCGGCCAGGGCGCCCTGGAGCTGCTGGCGCAGCGCCGGGATATCCGCCACCTGGCGGGCGTCGAGCCCCACGTACAGGCGCTGCATGCCGGCGCTGCGCAATGCCTTCAGCTCGGCAGGCCGGGTATCGGGCTGCAGCAGGGCCTGGCTCTTCCACAGGTAGACGCCCTGGTTCCAGGCCGAGTCCTGCGACGTGCTGGCCTTCGCCGGGGCGTTGACCTGGGTCTTGGCCTGGGCGCCCGCCGGCGGCTGCCAGCTGAGGCTCTGTGCGCCGAGCAACGGGCTCAGGGTCTGGTCATCGTCGACGAACATCCGCAAGGACGCTTCGCGCAACCAGGCGGCGTGCCACGCCGCGATCAGGCGCAGGCCGTTGTCGTAGCGTTCCAGCTCCACGGCCTGCTCCTCGCCCAGCGAGCCTTCGACCGAACGCTCCGAACGCAGCCGCTGCTCGCGCAGGGCTACCGACGACACGGCGAGCTGCTCGCGCTCGCGCTCCAGGTCTTCCACCGCCTGCCGCTGGCCCTGCAGCGCCTTGCCCAGGGCCTGCAGCAACTGCTGGCGCTCGGCATTCAGCTTGGCCTGGGCCGCCTGGTGGCGGGCCTCCCCTTCCCGCCCACGGGCCTGACCGTAGGACATCAGGTCGAACGGCGTAGAGAAATTGAGGCTGGCGACCAGGCCATTGCCGGTACTGGTCGCCCCGCTGCGGTCCTCGAAGCTCTGCCCGACGCTGAAGCTGGAATCGATGCTGTCGTACCAGGGCGACTTGCGATTCTGCTCGGCCTGGCGCAGTTCATCGCGGCGCTCCTGCAGGCGCGGATGGCCTTCCAGCGCCTGGCGCCAGCTGGTCAGGGGCTGCACCTGCGCCGCCAGCGCTTCCGCCCGGGCCTGCTGGCTGGGGGTGATCTCCAGGCCGGAGAGCTCGGCCAGGCTGGCGCGGGTGTCATCCATCAGCCGTGCGCTGGATGCACAACGTCGCTGCAAGGTCTGCCAGCGGCCGTCCAGCAGTCGTGCCTGGGACGGCAACAGCCAGCCCTGGCGCTGACGCAGGGCCAGGCGCTCGCGGGCGCTGGCCGCGTCGGGCAGCAAGGCCTGGCACCAGCGGTTCTCTTCTTCCGCGCGCCACCAGTCAGCGTAGGCGCTGCGCAGCGCCAACCGCTGTTCGGCCTTCTGCAGCAGGCGGCGGGACTGCTGCCTCTGCTGTTCGAGCTCGACAGCGGAAACCGCCTGCACCTGGCGCCGCAGGCTGCCCAGCAGAGGGTGGCGCAAGCCCAGCGCGAGGCTGCGCCCGTAGTAGGTGTCGATCACGTCTTCGGTCACCAGCTCGCGGTAGTGCCCGGCACTGCCCGCGCCGTACCACTGCCAGCCCGCTTCGGCCTCGCGCTGCTCCTTGAGCGCGTCCAGGGCCCGCAGCTCGGCGCCGTTGGCCTGCAGGACGGCACTGTCGTCGGCGCTATCGAGCACCCGCGACAGCGGCAGCACGTCGGCCTGGGACAGGCCGGCAGCCAGCAGCAGGGAGCCAAGGAGCAGGGAACGCATCATCAAAATCAGAACCTCTTTGCCTTACGCAGCACCCACCAGGGCGCCATGCTGGTTTCTTCATGGCCGCGGCGCAGGGCCTCGTTGAGCATGGCCACCGCGCTCCACAGGCGCATGACCAGCATGAACAGGGGGAAGACGAAGACCACCGGGAACAGCTTCAGGTCCTGGCGCGGACGTTCGGAAACCAGGACCAGCATGGCCAGGTACAGCAACAACGTCATGCCCAGGTAGACCAGGTAGATCAGCGACGCCAGGGCGAGGAAGCGCGGCAAGGGCACGACCAGGGGGCCGATCACGCAGTAACCGAAGATGATGAACGGCAGCACCAGCTGGAAGAAAAAGCCGGTGACCAGCGTCATCAGGAAATTGGGCCAGCCCAGCAGGCGCGGGTTGAAGCTGTGGCGGTGCTTGCGGATATAGAGGAAGTACAGGTCGCCATCCCAACGCAGCCGCTGCTGGAGGAACTGCAGGAACTTCACCGGCGCATCGGTATGCCCGATGGCGCCAGGCTCGAACGGTATGCGCAGGGACCGGCGGCCGAAGTAGTTCTTGATCCGCAGGGTGATGTCCAGGTCTTCGGCCGTGTGGGTGTCCCAGCCGCCGATCTTGTCGAGGAAGCTGCGGCGGAACGCACCGAAGGCGCCGGACACGTTGTTCACCAGGTTCCATTCGCTGAGGCCGATCTTGGCCATGTGGATCGACAGCTGGTACTCCAGCGCCTGCATCGCCGTGGTGAGCGAAGCCCAGGCATTGCGCACCCGCAGGCTGCCCGCCACCGCCGGCACATCCGGGTCGGCGAAATGGCGGACCATGCGGCTGACCATGTCGTTATCGAAGGAGGTGTCGCCGTCCAGCGCCATGATGATCTCGCCCGTGCAATGGGCGAGACCGGCGTTGAGCGACGACACCCGGCCGCCGCGCTGCCATTTGGCGATGGGCCGCAGCAGGCGCCGGGGATGCAGCGCCGGATCGACGCGGAAGTCCCGCACCGCCTGCATGGTGGGCTTGTTGACCGCCGCGCCGTCAACCACCGGGATCATTTCGATGTAGCCCGGATAGGTCTGCTCGCACAGGCTCAGCAGGGTCTTCTGCACGTCGAGCCCTTCGCTGTAGCAGGTGATGATGCAGGACACCCGTGGACGGTAGCCATTGTCCTTGGGCAGCTCGAACGGCTTGCGCATGAACCAGCGCAGCACGCCGAGCAGCACCATCAGGTTGAGCGGCACCTCCAGCAGCAGGAAGGCTGGCAGCAGCATGAAGGCGGCCTGGAAGAACCCGTCGCTACGGGCGAACTCCCCGAGCAGCAACAGCCATTGTTCGATGAACGCTTCCATGCTTCAGCCGAGTTGTCCGCCCAACCGGGCCAGCAGCAAGGCGGCGTCTTCCTGCTCCAGCTGGTCGTCCGGTGCGGTAAAGCCCGCCAGGCGGACTTCGATACGCGTCGCCTTCTCCTGGGTCAGCCGCTCGGCACCCTTGGCCAGGCGCTGGCGCACCACTTCCAGCCCGGCGGCGTCGGTGTGGGGCATGAGCACCCAGAGCACTTCCTCACTCATGCGCGAACAGCGGTCCGTCTCGCGCACGGCTTCCTGCAGGCGCTCAACCAGCCCGTCCACCAGGGCGTGGCCACGCATCTCGCCCAGTTCGGCGAGGGTTTCCAGCAGGTTGACGAAGCGCAGGCCGAGCAGGGAGAACGGCGGATTGCGATGGCGCGTGGTCAGTTGCAGCTGCCAGGTGAGCAGGTCCAGGAACGCCTGGCGCGGCAGCAGGCTGAGGCTGCCGAAGCGTTCCATGTTCGCCGAGGTGGCGGCAAAGCCCTCACGGCAGCGCAGGCGCCCGGCCTCGGCAATGCGGAAGTGGCGCACCTCGCGCACCCGCAACTTGTCCGGGTCATGGGTTTGCCCGCAATCCAGGCAACGCGCCTCCACGGCGGCGTCGACGAAGAAGGCCTGGCAGCTGCGGCAGCGGTAGTTCTCCAACGGACGGTCGTAGTCGCTGCCGATATGGCGCAGACGGGTCAGGCAGTTCGGGCAGAGCAGCAGACCATCCTTGAGGAAGTGTTCCTGGGGGCCGACGTGCCCGCAGGTGAAGCAGTGCAGCGACGGCTGGCGGCCGATGTCCAGGGCCTGGCACTCCGGGCACACATCCACATAGTTCAGGCGCCCCGAGCCACAGCCGGTGCACAGGCGCAGGCGGTCCAGCAGCTCGCCCTCTTCCAGCCAGCCCTGCTGCCCCATCAACTGCAGCCAGGAGAACGGGTTGATCTCCTCGCTGTCGCTCAGGGCCTCGAGAATCGGATAACGGTAATGCTGGGGCACGGCGGTATCGCGCACGGCGTGCACGTCCCCGCGCGAGCGCAGCCAGAGCCAGGCCAGCACGCGCTCTTCGAAGCGCGCCGGCGCCTGCCCGCGGTTGAACAGGCTGAAGCGCTCGCGCCACAGGCGCCAGAGCGGCGTGATGGCGCCCGTTTCCGTCGGCGGCGCGCCATCGCCCAGCGCTACGCACCAGGGCTCGAGGTCCTGGCAGCAATAGATCAGGGCGAAGCGATAACGAGGGTCCTGGCGCAGGCTACGGAGCATCTGCCCAGCCTGGACGCCGGGCAGATCGAGGAGCAGCACATCGTAGGTCGATGCAGACTGCAGGCTGGCCAGATCGGCGAAATGATCCAGTTCGCTGCCGCTGTAACGGGAAGAAGCGGTGCCAATAACTGCGGTCAGGGGTGACGCGGTATTCATGGAAAATCTCTGCGAGTTGTCCTTAACCTGGGAGTCAATCATAGCAAAAAAGCATCAGGATCGCGGCGTTAATTTGTCGCAATAATTGTCACATATCAATATTTCGTCAAATTATTGACAATAACTTGACGCAAAGCCCTGCAAACCCTGAACGCTGCCGCTTGATACGGCCCCGCTGCTCGAAGCATGAACGGCAGGCCCCCGAGACCACCCAGCACTTTAGATTGTCCATTCTAGACGGCCGGCGCGAGTCTGCTACCCGCCTGCGCACAAGAACAATCCAGCAGCGTCACCTGCACTTTCTGCCTGTCTACGCACCGGGAATACCCGGAGGAGGACATATGCAATTGCGCTGCTTTTTCCTGGGATGCTTGTGGGATGAAGGGAGTCTGACCGAGGTCGGGCATGTACCGATGCTGTGCCAGCGCTGTGCGCGCTGCGGGGCCCAGCGCTACCTGGCGATAGAGAGACTGGCGGCAAAAAGGCTGAGCACCGAGCCGGAAATCTGACGCCCACCAAAAGAAAATGCCCGGAGCACACAGGTGCTCCGGGCATTTGGGCGTTGCCAGGTAACGATCAGTTGGCCACGAAGGCCTGGCTGGTGGTGATCGCCATGTCGCCGCCGGGCAGCTTCAGATCGCCGAGGCGCTCCAGGCTGTTGGCGTCGAAGATCGCCACGTCGTTGAAGGTACCGGTCAGGTACAGCTTGTTGCCGGCCTTGTTGACGGTCAGGCAGTAGTAGGAGTGGTCCAGGTTGGCGGCCTTGATCAGCTTCTGCGACTGGATGTCGTACTTCACCAGGCGGTTGAGCACGCCGTAGATGACGTTGCGGTCGGTCGGCGAGCGCATGCCGCTGAAGTACACCTCGGTGACCGGGCCGAAGTCGACGGTCTCGGTCTTGCCGGTGGCCAGGTCGATGTTGAAGAAACCATAGATGAAGTCGGCAGTGGCCGGGTCCTGCTTGGCGTCCTTGAACTTCGCGGTGGTGTAGAACAGCGAGAAGTCACGCGGATAGGTCTGCTGGTTCCACACGTACAGCACATCTGGCGGCGCGTAGTTCGGGCGCTTCCAGTTGCGGCTGGGGATGGCCACGTCGAACTTGCCGGTCTTCACGTCCACCTTGTAGATGTCCGGGCCCGCCACGTAGAGGGTGCCGTCGTCGCCGGTCTGCATGATGGTCAGCTGGCGCGGCGCCGGGAAGGTTCGCACGGGCTTGGCGTTCATGCCGTCGGCCACCGAGTACACCTGCAGGCGCGGCTGCTGCACCTCGTAGTGCTCGGCGAGGATCTGCGTCGGGTTGGCGATGGCGTAGATCTCCTTGCCGTCATGGCTGACGGTCATGGAGAACATCGACCGCGCGTTCTCGCCCGGCTTCTGCGCGATGGTGGCGTGGAACACCGGCTGGCAGTCGCTGAGTTGGATGCCGTAGATGTCCGCGTAGTGGTTGCTCAGGATGTACACCACCTTGCGGTCCGGTGACAGCTGGGTCATGCCCGGGCCATAGGCGCCGGGGATGGTGCAGGTCTTGAACAGCTTGTCGGTCTGCATGTCGATGACGTGCAGGTTGTTCGGGTAGTTGGTGCTGATCAGGTACTCGTGGCCACTTTCCAGCGCCTTGCCGACATCGGAGCCGGCATCGGCGGCGACGGCTTGCAGCGCGCAGGCCAGCGAGAGGCCGCCGAGGGCGGCGGCGAATGCTTTTCTGGACATGCAGGTTTTCCTCTTGTTCTTCTGTCTGCTCATTTGTCGTCCGGGAATACGGTGCCGAGGTTGCGCCAGTTCTCGGCCGAGGCCTGCGCATCCTTGTTCCAGTCGGGGTAGGTACTCATCATGTCCGGCACCTGAGCCGGCCACCAGCAGGGGTCGGAGCAGCCGTAGAGGTCCGCTTCCATCGGCTGGCAGAGCGAGGACACGCCGCCGAACACGTCGATTTCCCAGCCCGGGTCGGTGGTCGAGGCGCAGCCGGCCACGGAGTTCATCGCCACCACGTCCTCGATGCGATCCTCGGCGGCGGCCTGTTCAAGCTTCTGTGCTTTGTTGTTGATGGCTTTCAGATGTTTCATGTCAGTGCGCCTTCCGCGGAGTGATGTGGCGGTCGATGAAGCCGGGGTTGGAAGCCATGATCCGGCTGTAGACCTCGATGCCGAAGTCGACCCAGTCCCTCATCAGTTCGCAGTAGTGGTAAGTGGGATGCGCCGGGTCGCCGTAGCGGGCGTAGCTCTCGTGGTAGCAGCCGCCGGAGCAGAGGTTGCGGATGCGGCAGCTGGCGCAGCCGGTGTCGGTGCGGTCCAGGCGCTGCGACAGGAAGTCGTTCAGCTCGGCCTGCTTCACCCCTTCATGCACGTTGCCGAAGGTCGGCAAGGAGGAGCCGGTGAAGCGGTGGCAGAGGTTCAGCTCACCCTTGTGGTCCACCGCCAGCATCTTCAGCCCGGCGCCGCACGGCAGGGCCTTCTTCTGCCCTTCGTGGATGTCGGTGATCAGCTGGTGCAGGTTGGAGAAGCCGATGTTGCGCCCCTGCAGCGCCTCGTCCAGGTACCGCCGGCCGAGCGCCTTCATGTTGGCGAAGACATCCTTCAGCTCGTCCCCGGTGAGGTTGTAGCTGCTGATGTCGCCCGAAGTGACCGGCGCGAAACCGACCTCGGCAAAACCCATCTCGTTGAACAGGTGGTTCCAGATGGTCTCGACGTCGGTGACGCCGGTGGTCAGGGTCACCCGCGCACCGACCGGACGGCTGGTGTAGCGCGACAGCAGCATGTCGGCCTTGCGCCGCACCACGTCATAGGTGCCCTGCCCGCCCACGGTGATGCGGTTGCGGTCGTGCACCGTCTTCGGCCCGTCGATGCTGATGGACAGACCGAAGCGATGTGCGTTGAGCCAATCGACGATCTCTTCGGTCAGCAGCGTGGCGTTGGTGGTCATGACGAAGTCCACCGTCTTGCCCAGCTCGCCGAAGCGTCGCTCGCAGTAGGCAACCATGTGCTCGATCAGCGGACGGTTGGACAGCGGTTCACCACCGAAGAACACCACGGTGTAGCGCTGCTCGTCCGGCGACTCCTTGATCAGCATTTCCACCGAAGCCTCGGCAGTCTCCGCGCCCATCTTCTTGCCGGCGGAGGGCTTGTCCAGGTCTTCCTTGTAGCAGTAGGTGCAGCTGAGGTTGCAGCCGGTGTTGACGTTCAGCACCACGGTGTTGAGCGCGGTGCGGTCGACTTTCTTGATGCCGATTTCCGGCGTCAGCGGCGAACCGTCGCTGACCAGCTCCAGCGCGATCAGCTCGCGCAGGGTCTCGTCGATTTCCTCGGCGGCGAAACGCCCGCCCAGGCGCTGGGTCAGCTCGTCCGGCGAGCAGGAGTGCCCGCGCAGCGCGTCGATGATCCCACCGGTCAGCTCGTCGCTGGCGAACAGCGAGGAGCTGGGGATGTGGAACAACAGGCGGTCGGCGTCCACCCGCACTTCGTGCAGGTTGCGTTCGACCAGATTCAAGATGGCGCCCATGGCGACCTCCCGGAACTTGCTTGGTAAACCCGCCCGAAGGCGGGACTCACGCGTTCAGTTCATCCGATTCCGACGGTTACGGGATCGGCGGGTTGTTCCAACGCTGCACGGTCACGATCATGTGCCCTTCGCCCTTGTGCGACTGGCCCGCGTCGTCCACCGCGGCAATCACCTTCAGGTTGCCGGCGTTGTTGGTCATCATCTTGCGTGCCGGGTTGGGGCCGGCGTCGCCCGGGGTGAAGATGCCGGTGTCGGCGTCCATCTCTCCGGCGAACTTCACGTCCTGGTCTTCCTTGGCGCGGTCGTCGAACGGCTCCACCGACCACTGCGCAGGGAATACGCCGATGCGGAACGGCTTGCCGTCGGCGCCCTTGCCCCAGGCCTCGGCATCGAAGCTGCCCTGGACCTTCGGCGTGGAGCCGCCATTGCCGCCGATGCGGGCGACGGAGAACTCCGGCACCACCTTCACTTCGGCGATGTCCTTGTACACGGCCAGGTTGCCGCCCTTGGCGGTGCCGACGGTGACATCGTGCTCACCGACCGCCGCCGCATCGCCGGCCTTGACCTTGACGGTCACGCGCTCAGGCGTCTGCGAAACCAGCGAGACCACCTCCACGCCCTTGCCGAACGACGGCTTGCCCTTCAGGCCGGTACCGACCACGGTGACCTCGGTCTCCGCGCCGGCCTTGATGTAAGCGGGCTGCACGCCCAGCACGTGGCTGGTGCCGCTTTTCGCCGCGACGAAGTCCAGGCCGCGCTCATCGTGGGCCTTGTCGAACATGCGGCCCTGCATCTGACCGTCGAGTGCGGCGAACACCTGGCGCATGCTCAGGTCGCCGACGGTGACGTTGCCGCGCCACTCGTAGCCGTTGTACAGCACCGCGCTGCCTTCGCCGTTGAACGCCTCGCCATCGGCGTACTGGCCCTTCACGCTGACCTTGAACGCATCGTCGCCGCTCTTGGCCACGCTCATGGTGCCGGCGAGGTCGCCCTTGCCCGGCATGTGCCCGGCGAAGCTCCACTCGCCCGCCAGCGACTCGGCCTTCGGACGCTTCTGTTTCCAGTCGTTCCAGGCCTTGCTGTCAAGCGGGTAGCGCTTGGCCAGTTCCGGGACCATGTCCTTCTTCGCCAGGTCGAACCAGTCGCGGTCGCGGGACAGGGCCTGGTACTCCAGCGACGGCCAGCGGCCGAGGTGGAAGTTCACCAGCTTCTCCCACTCCGCCGCCGGGCGGCGCTGCAGGGCGATGCGCGCACCCGAGTGGCAGCGGGCGCACATCTGCTCGAAGTTGGTATCGAATTTCTCGACGGTGTTCAGCCGGCGCTCCATGGCGTAGCGCACGCCGTCGGTCTCGCTCGGCGCCAGGCCCTGCTTGTCGGCGAGGAACTTGACCACCGAGCGGCGTTCGTCGTCGGTGATCTTCAGGCCGTACATCACCTGCATCCGCCCGATGCTCATCAGCCAGCCCTCGGGGGTCTTGCGCTGGTGGCTGATGCGGCTCAGGGAATTGTTGCCTTCGGGCGTGTGGCACGCCTGGCACTTGGCGTTGATGATCGCCTGGCCATCGGCCGCGTTGGCCGGCTGGTGCAGCGCTAGGGCCAGAGCGGCCAGGGTTCCGGCACCCAGACAGTGCCGAAGTCGTGTCATCTTCAAGGTCAGGCCTCCTCGGTATTCTTGTTGGTTATTCGTGCCCACCGATGGGCTAAGCGCGATTGCGTCGAACGCTTGGTAGCGATTTAGCAGGTTGTGTGCCAGTCCTTGGCAGGCCCCGCCGCATCTGGCTTGCGCCAGGATTTCCGAAGCCCTGCGGCACTCCGGCCGAGGTTCGATGCGTCTAATTTCGCGATTGCTGTCTAACTCTGAGACACGGCCTCTGAGATGCCGTCCGAAGCAGTATGGCCGCGCTTTGGCAAAGCGCCGCCCGCCGGCAGCAACAAGGCGCCGAACAACATCGCCAGCAGGCCGACCCAGACCAGCGAGAGGAACGGGTAGCGGCGGACCACCACCACGCTTTCGATCTCGTCGTCGGGCTGTTTCAGCAAGCGCGCCGAGGCCGGCACCCAGACCTGCAGGTCGCCGCTCCAGCCCCGCACGATGAACGGGTGCAGCACGTAGCCACGGTCCGAGGCGAAGCGCGCGTAGTGGTAGTCGAGAATCTCGCAGAGCTGGCGCACCGGGCCCTGGTAGGCCGGCGGGTTGCCGCGGCTGTCCTGGAACAGCGCGTGGCCGGCGAGCGTACGGTCGCCGTCGCGCAACTCCACCTTCGCCACCGCGTGGTAGCCGGAAAAGTCCGGGCGTCTGGTATCGGGCAGCACGCGCACCTGCATCCCGCCGATCACCGCGTGCCACTGCTCGAACGAGGTGCCGGGCGTAATGCTGATCTGCTGGTAGGTATTGAGTGCCGTGGCCGCCAATCCACCCACCAGGGCGATCACCGCGCCGCCATGCACCAGCGCCAGCCCGCCGCTGTAGCGCAGGTTGCCCAGGCGCCGGCTGCGCCACAGGCTCAGCACGCCCCAGAGCAGGCAGCAGCCCATCAGGAACGCGCCGCCGAGCAGCGCCGCGTCCAGCCAGGGCAGCACCGCCACCACGCTCTGCGAGAGCATGCCCTCGCCGTTGTAGCCAGCGCTCAGCCAGCCGCCGCGCCAGCCGATCCAGAGCATCACGCCAGCCATCGCCAGGGTCGCCAATAGCGCCGGCCGGGGGCGAACGCAACGGCGCAGGAAGCTGTAGCCACCGATCAGGCCAAGCGCGCCGAGCAATGGCAGCAGCCACCTTGCCAGGCCGTAGCCATTGACGTCCCACTGGTCGAAGGCGCGACGCAGGCTGTCCATCTCCTGGGTGGTGGCCCAGGCGGTCAGCGTCTCGAAGAAGGGTTTCAGCTCGCTCGGCCGCTCCAGGCCAAGCCACTCGTAGAGATGCGCCTGGACCAGCGCCCCCAGTGCCAGCAGCCCGGTGCCGGCGAACAGGTAGATGGCCACGTCCAGCGTCCAGTCCGACGGCCCGCGCCGACGCGTTTTCTCTCCCGGTGGGCCGGCTTGCGCGTGACGCCCGGCGACCAGGTAGACGGCCGCGAGGATCAGCAGGATCAAGGCCAGTGCCAGGTGACTGAGCCATGACGTCGTGCCGATGTAGCGGTGCGAGCTGGCCAGCACCGTGCTGCGGGTCACCGCCATCGCCACGCAGGCCATGGCCGCCGCCAGCAGGCTGAGCAGCGGCAGCAGGCGGCGATTGGCGCCGTCGGCGCGCCAGCGGCGGGCGCCGTGCAGCACCGCGCCGAGCAGCGCCCAGATGACGAAGGCCGAGGTCTGCACCGGGTCCCAATGCCAGAGCTGGCCAAAGGTGAAATCCTCCATCGCCCAGGCCATCCCGGCGCCGATGCCGGCGCTGAGCACCAGCCAGGCGCGCCGGCTGTAGCGCGGCATTACCCAGGCATAGGCGCTGCCGCCCTGCCCCAGCGCGCCGAGCGCGGCGCCGGCGGGCGCCAGGGCCCAGGCGTAGGCACAGAGAATCAGCGGCGCGTGGAAGGACATCCAGAAGGTCTGCAGGTGCGCGTTCATGCCCTGGCTGGGCTGGTGCGCCAGCCAGTCGGCGGGCGTAGCGCTGAACGGCCCGAGCCAGGCGGCAGTGGCCACATACCAGGCAGCGATCAGCGCCATCCCGCGTCCGGCCCAACCGTCCAGCTGGCGGCCGCCCAGGGCGGCGACCATGCAGAAGGTGGCGAGCAGCAGCACCGTGCCCTCGTCGCCACCCCAGAGGTTGGAGAACTTCAGGTAGGCCGGCAGCGCCGCGCTGCTGTAGAGCCACGCGTAGCGCAGCTGGAAGTGATCGGCCACCAGGTGCAGTGCCAGCGCCAGGCAGGCCCCGCACAACACCCCCAGCGCCAGCGGCCAGCCCGGCAGGCGCAGGCCCGGGCGCAGCGCCCCCAGGGCGATCAGCGCGGCGACCGCCCAGAGCACGCCATTACCCAGCGACGGCCATAGCCAGAGCAGCGCGCAAGCCGAGAGCGCGGCGCACAGTCCGGCAAGCGATGACGACATCCTCTTCAAGCGAACCTCCCTTCTGACGGCGCCTGGCATGGCAGGCGTGCGGAGTCTTGCCCTCACACATTGCGTGCCAGCGGCGAAACCCCTTGGGAAACAATCCATTGGCCCATGTGCAGGGGCGCGGGAGCGTGGCAATTCGCGACTGCTGTATCAGCCTGAGACATCCCGGACAGTTGTAGACGATGGCCGGCTGCCCCGAGCGCGAACACCGCCCTGCGGGCATTGCAAAGCCTCCCGCTGCGCCCTTATCCGACCCCGTGCGTCGGAAATAACGCCATCATCCGCACCAGCCGTGGGTTTGCGGGCCATGGAAGTGGATATCCGGGTCATGCCGGTTATGCTTTTTTCATGACCTTGCCGCATGGCGGGGCCGCCTGTTTTCACGCTTCGCGCAATCCGTATGGCGATGGCATCAGCCCCAGGGCCTGAGTGCGGCAACGGTAGGGAGGGACTCCGGCCTTTCACAGGAACAAGACGGAGAAGAACATGGCGCAGACATACATCCCGGCCGCGGGCAACGCACCTCACAGCGGCATCACCAAGGAGGAGCGCAAGGTCATCTTCGCCTCCTCCCTCGGCACCGTATTCGAGTGGTACGACTTCTACCTGTACGGTTCACTGGCGGCGATCATCGCCAAGCACTTCTTCGCCGGGGTCAACGAGACCACCGCCTTCATCTTCGCCCTGCTGGCCTTCGCCGCCGGCTTCGCGGTGCGCCCCTTCGGCGCCATCGTGTTCGGCCGCCTGGGTGACATGATCGGCCGCAAGCACACCTTCCTCATCACCATCGTGATCATGGGCCTCTCCACCGCCGTGGTCGGCCTGCTGCCCGCCTACGCCACCATCGGCGTGGCGGCACCGATCATCCTGATCACCCTGCGCATGCTCCAGGGCCTCGCCCTGGGCGGCGAGTACGGCGGCGCGGCGACCTACGTCGCCGAGCATGCGCCACAGGGCAAGCGCGGCTTCTTCACCTCGTGGATCCAGACCACCGCCACCCTCGGCCTGTTCCTTTCGCTGCTGGTGATCATGGCCTGCCGCACCGCGCTGGGCACCGAGGCCTTCGAGTCCTGGGGCTGGCGCGTGCCCTTCCTGCTGTCGATCCTGCTGCTGATCGTCTCGGTATACATCCGCCTGCAACTCTCCGAGTCGCCTGTGTTCCAGCGCATCAAGGCAGAAGGCAAGGCGTCCAAGGCACCGCTGACCGAATCCTTCGGCCGCTGGGACAACCTCAAGGTGGTAATCATGTCGCTGCTCGGCGGTACCGCCGGGCAGGCCGTGGTCTGGTACACCGGGCAG
Source organism: Pseudomonas sp. NY15181 (assembly GCF_048068055.1). Taxonomy (NCBI): domain Bacteria; kingdom Pseudomonadati; phylum Pseudomonadota; class Gammaproteobacteria; order Pseudomonadales; family Pseudomonadaceae; genus Pseudomonas; species Pseudomonas sp. NY15181. Next base: position 35,328 of record NZ_JBLUPT010000016.1, read on the forward strand.
TTCTACGCGCTGTTCTTCCTCCTGCAGACTCTCAAGATCGACGCGCAGACCGCCAACTTCCTGATCGCCGGTTCCCTGCTGCTGGGCACGCCGTTCTTCGTGTTCTTCGGCAGCCTCTCCGACAAGATCGGCCGCAAGCCGATCATCATGGCCGGCTGCATCCTCGCCGCGCTGACCTACATCCCGATCTTCCACGCCCTGACCCAGTACGGTAACCCGGACGTGTTCGCCGCCCAGGAGAAGAACCCGGTGACCGTGGTCGCCAACCCGGCCCAGTGCTCGTTCCAGTTCGACCCGGTGGGCAAGGCCAGATTCGTCAGCTCCTGCGACCTGGCCAAGAGCCTGCTGGCGAAGAAGGCCATCCCCTACGAGAACGTCAAGGCAGATGCCGGAGCCGTGGCCCAGGTGCACATCGGCGACAAGGTCATCGCCAGCTTCGAAGGCAGTGGCCTGCCGGCTGCGGACTTCAAGGCGCAGTCCGAGGCGCTCACCGCGCAGATGGGCACCGCGCTCAAGGCCGCCGGCTACCCCGAGAAGGCCGACCCGGCGAAGATCAACCACCTGGCCATGCTGCTGCTCCTGACCGTGCTGGTGATCTACGTGACCATGGTCTACGGGCCGATTGCCGCCTGGCTGGTGGAACTGTTCCCGGCGCGCATCCGCTACACCTCGATGTCGCTGCCCTACCACATCGGCAACGGCTGGTTCGGCGGCTTCCTGCCGACGGTGGCCTTCGCCATGGTGGCGGCCACCGGGGACATCTACTACGGCCTCTGGTACCCCATCGTCATCGCCGTGATGACGGCGATCCTCGGCACCCTCTTCCTCCCGGAAACCAAGGACCGGGAGATTCACCACGGCTGAGCCGGTTCGCCCACAGGGCGTACATGCCTTCACGGCGGTACGCCCTGCGCCCGCTCCACCGCTTTCCAATACCCCCGATTCGGCTTCCGCCCGCACGCCCGCGCAATGCGAGCGGGCGGTGATTGGACAGGACTTCCATGTGTCACTAGCGTGAAGCTTCCAACCCCTCTTGAAAAATCAGGCCCAGGCGTCTCGACGACGCCCTGAATTCGCCTGTCGGACAACTTCGCTCCACTGATCTACGCGAGGCGTTGCCGGTACCGCTGACGTAATCGCTGGCAGACGCCGTATCCATCCATAGAGGAAGGGAATCATGGCAAGCCAATGGCCGAGTCAGATCAAGCACGTCGTCGTGCTGATGATGGAAAACCGCTCGTTCGATCATCTGCTGGGGGACTACAAGAGCCTCGACCCGAACTGCGACGGCGTGGACCGCAACAAGCCCCCACGCAGCAATGCCCTCACGCTGGCCAGCGGCGGAGCCCCCATAGAAATCACCCAGTCCGCGGAGTTGCCCACTGACTTCAGCCTCTGGGCGCCTCCCCCCTGCGAGAAACTCGCCCCCGGCACGGACCGCGAGGGAGTCGATCTCGGCCACGAATACGCCGACGTGGTGAAACAGCTCACCGACGGAAAGTCTTCCGATCTGGCGGCTCCGAGCATGGGCGGGTTCGCCCAGAACGCCTATGAAAAAGCCAGGAAGGATCTGAAGGTCCACAAGGTCTACGCGCAATCGATGGCCCAGCGGGCGATGAACTTCGTTCCCTTCGGCGCCGATCCGGCAAGCGACCCCTTGCCGGCCATCCAGGGCCTCGCCCGGCACTTCACTGTCTGCGACCGCTGGTTCTCCTCGGTGCCCGGCCCCACCTGGCCCAATCGCTTCTTCGCCATGCTCGGCAGCAGCCATGGGCGGGTCACCATGCCGGGCGACGGCACCCTGCTCGCGGGCATCAAGAGCCTGATCGCACAGTTCGGCGAGGAGAGCATCTTCTCCCTGCTCAAGGCCAACGGGCACGACGCGCGTATCTACTCCAACGGCAAGCTCCCCCTTGCCGCCATGATCAAGGAAGGCCTGCGGCATGCCTCCATCGACACCTTCAAAGCGGATGTCATCGCCGACAACCTGCCGGAACTGTCCTGGATCGAACCGGGCTACGGGCTGCTGTACGACACCCTCGGCCCGAACGACTCGCATCATCCCTCCGAAGACCTGCGGATCGGCGACCGCTTCATCGGGGACGTCTTCAACGCGCTGCTGGCAAATCAGGACGTCTGGGCAAAGACCCTGTTCGTGCTGCTCTACGACGAGCACGGCGGCTTCTACGACCACGTGGTGCCACCGGAGACCGTAGCTCCGGACGACCGGCCGGCGGACGTCACCTGGACCGGCAAGCTCCCGTTCACCCGCCTGGGCGTCCGCGTACCGGCGATCCTCGCCTCGCCGTGGCTCAAGCCGGGCCTGGTGAAGTGGAACGGCGACCGGGCGCACTACGACCACACCAGCCTGCTGGCCTTCCTGTGCGATCACTTCAAGTTGCCGCGAGAGAAACTGGGCGGACGGGTCCAGAAGGCGGAACACTTTGGCAACGCCGATATCTGGAGAAGCGCGGCGGTGCTCGACAAGTCGTTCCGGCTCGCCCCGACCCCGGCCCCGGAATGCGACTACCGCACGAGTACGGAAACGCCGCTGGCCACCAGCATCCGCCAGGTACTGGATACCGTACTGGCCTACTTCGATGGGCAGAACCTGACACAGGCCTGGAAGGACAGCGCCGACCGGATCAGCCAGCCCCTGTCCCGTGGTGAACGGTCGATGGCGAGCCCGGACAAGCTGGAGGCGAAGCTTCGGCGCTTGCAGGACCTGATGCTCAACACCTCCGGCCAGCCCTCTGTTCCGAGGACCCTGACCGCCAGGGCAGCGCAGCCCGAGACAGAGGCCGCGCGACTGCGTGTGCTCTGCCTGCACGGAGTCGGCCACGGCGATGCCAGCCAGGAAGAGTGGACCGTCGAGCCCGGCTGGCAAGCGCAATGGCGCTCCGCGATCAGCGCCAACCTGGCACACAATGGCCGAGGCATTGCGCCGGAGGACATCGTGTTTCTCCGCTATGACGACCTGTTCGGCGAAGGCCCGGACTTCGCCCAGATCGCCCGTGGGCTCGCCATGCTGCTGGACGAGACCAGCGAACGGGGCGGCGATGGCACACGCTCATGGGGCGTGCCCGTCGACCAGATGCTGCGCTGGACGGTGGGCATGACGGTCCAGTGGCTGGAGGACGCGGACCTTCGCACCCAGCTCTGCACCCGCCTGATGAATTGCCTGCGCACGTTCCAGCCGCAGATCATCCTCGCCCATAGCCTGGGCAGCCTGATCTGTTACGACGCCTTCCGTCGCGCAGTAGCCAAGCCCGGCGCGGCGCTGAATACCATCGACGGCCGGGTGTTCGTCAGCTTCGGCTCGCAGATCGCCCATCCGGTGGTCATGCGCGAGGTGTGGGGCGGCCGTGTCATGCGCCTGCACGACAACAACAAGGGCATCCGCCGCTGGTACAACCTGTACAACCCCCGTGACCCCGTATTCACCCGTCCCATCACCTCGCCGGACTCCGCGCGCATCGATCTGACCACCGAGTTCGAGATTCCCCTGCGCGACGATCTGCTCGATCTCGACCACGCGGGCGCCGCCTATCTGAACGATGACACCAGCCAGGCCAGCCTGTGGCCCCAGCTGGCCCGCAGCACGGTGGCCGATCGCGCCCTGGAGATCCCCGCCTTCCTGTCCCGCAGCGGACAGCGCAAGCTCCGGGCCCTGGTCGTCGGCATCAACGACTACCCCAACCCGGACATGCGTCTCAACGGCTGCATCAACGACACCTACCTGATCAGCCGCGTGCTCCAGGAGAGCGGCTATGACGCCGCCGACATCCGCCTGCTGCATGACGCCCGCGCGACCCGGGCCAATTTCGAAGAGCGTCTCGCGTGGCTGGTCGAGGGCACCCGCTCCGGGGATGAGCGTCTCATCTTCTACTCGGGCCACGGCGCCCGCCTGCCGGCCAGCAACTACAGCCGCGAAGCGGACCGCATGGATGAAACCCTGGTGCTGTATGACTTCGACTGGAACGACACCGCCAGCCACTTCACCGACAAGCTCTTCCGCCAGTTCTACAGTCACCTGCCGTTTTCAGCGGATGGACGCGGCGCCAGGCTCAACGTGATATTCGACTGCTGCTACGCCAGCGGCATGACCCGTGGCACCGGGCGCGTTCGCGGCATCACCGCGCCCAGCGACATCCGTCACCGCGCCCTGCTGTGGGACGAGACCTCCGGCGCATGGGACGAGCGCCCCTATGCCCAGGACGATGGTAGTCGCGACTTCACCCGGTCGACCGCCGAGGGGACGCGCCTGCCCCAGCGGCAGCGCCGCACCCAGGGCACCGCCACCGAACTGCGCCCGGACGACACCCGACACCTCCTGCGACAGGGGCGTCTCTACGGTCATAACGGCCCCTACCTGCCCTTGCTCCTGTTCGCCGCCAGGGAAAACCAGAAGGCCAGCGAATACGAGGCGGGGACCGCCAGCTATGGCGCCTTCACCTATTCGCTGGTCGAGCAGCTGCGCGGGGCCAGGGCCGCAGGCAGCACCCTGAGTTTCGAAGACCTGATAACCCGCGTGGGCAATACGCTGGCCGCACGCTCTCCAGGGCAGACGCCCGAACTGGTGGGGCCGCGCAATGTCCGCGACTCGGCGTGCCCGTGGCTCAGGCAGGAGGAATGAAGAAGCGGCTGCGCTTGAGGCAACCCCATCCCCATGGGGCCGGCCCGCGTCTCACTCGCTGTCGCAATGTGCGACAGCGAGCCTTCCCGCGATTGCCGCCAGAATAAAATAAATCCTTTAAATTCATAGAGTTGAATTAAAAAACAAGCCTTGGCACAGCCGTTGCGATGCTCCGCCTCAACCTGCTCGTAACTCAGCAGCATGAACAGACCAACAAGAGGCAATCGCAATGCTCGCTTCCCTGCCCATCAAGCCCGAATCCCGCGCCTTCCTGCAGCGCGCGCCGAAAATGCTGATCGGCGCCGACTGGACCTCCGCCAGCGACGGCGCCCTGATGGACCTGCGCAACCCGGCCACCGGCGAAGTACTCTGCCAGGTGCCGGCCGGCACCGCCGCTGACGTCGACCGCGCCGTGCGCGCCGCGCGCCAGGCCTTCGACGACTCGGCCTGGAGCCGTACCCGCCCGCGCGAGCGGCAGAATCTGCTGTGGAAGCTCGCCGACCTGATGGAACGCGACGCCGACCTGCTGGCCGAACTCGAATGCCTGAACAACGGCAAGAGCGCCGCCGTCGCCCGCGTGATGGACGTGCAGTTGGCCATCGACTTCCTGCGCTACATGGCCGGCTATGCCACCAAGATCGAAGGCAGCACCGTGGACGTGTCCATGCCGCTGATGCCCGAAGGCGACTTCCACGGCTACATCCGCCGCGAAGCCGTCGGCGTGGTGGGCGCCATCGTCGCCTGGAACTTCCCGCTGCTGCTGGCCTGCTGGAAACTCGGCCCGGCGCTGGCCACCGGTTGCTCGGTGGTACTCAAGCCGGCCGACGAAACCCCGTTGTCCGCCCTGAAACTCGCCGAGCTGGTGCTCGAAGCCGGCTACCCGGCCGGCGTGTTCAACGTCGTCACCGGCACCGGCATCACCGCCGGCGCCGCCCTCTCCCACCACCCGCTGGTGGACAAGCTGACCTTCACCGGCTCCACGCCAGTGGGCAAGGAAATCGGCAAGGCGGCCATGGACAACATGACCCGCGTGACCCTGGAGCTGGGCGGCAAGTCGCCGACCATCGTCATGGCCGACGCCGACCTCGCCACCGCCGCCGCCGGCGCCGCCCAGGCCATCTTCTTCAACCAGGGCCAGGTCTGCTGCGCCGGCTCGCGCCTGTACGTGCAGCGCAAGCACTTCGACAACGTGGTGGCCGACATCGCCGGCATCGCCAACGGCATGAAGCTGGGCAACGGCCTGGACCCGAGCATCGACATGGGCCCGCTGATCTCCGCCAAGCAGCAGAAGCGCGTGTTCGACTACATCGAACTGGGCCGCGACAAAGGCGCCACCATCGCCTGCGGCGGCGAGCAGTTCGGCCCCGGCTACTTCGTCAAACCCACGGTGATCGTCGACGTCGACCAGAAGAACCCGCTGGTGCAGGAGGAGATCTTCGGCCCGGTCCTGGTCGCCATGCCCTTCGACGACATCGACGACGCCCTGCGTCTGGCCAACGACAGTCCCTACGGTCTGGGCGCGAGCATCTGGTCCAACGACCTGGCGGCGGTGCACCGCATGGTGCCGCGCATCAAGTCCGGCTCGGTGTGGGTCAACTGCCACAGCGCGCTGGACCCGGCGCTGCCCTTCGGCGGCTACAAGATGTCCGGCCTTGGCCGCGAAATGGGCGCCGCCGCCATCGAGCACTACACCGAGCTGAAATCGGTGCTGATCCGCCTGTAAGACCTGCGTCTACCTCGACCGGATATCCCTTGCTCCGGTCCTCGCATCCCCCGGTTGCCACAGTGGCCGGGGGATTTTTTTGCCCGTTTGCAACGCAGTGCGCCCCGCAATAACGACCACCCCATGGACCTTCTCCCACGGCAAAAAGTCCGTCGCAGAGCGGCCCATGGCCACTACCCAGCGGCGCGCCATGTCGTTTTTTGTCATCCCCGTGGCGATCCTGAACAACTGGCGGAAGGCCCATCTGGCATAGCTTGAGCCCCGCATGATGCTGGCCGGTCCGCGCGGCGCCCCCAAGCTCCCACATCGCCCCGACCCGCGGCTGCGCACCCGACCCAGCGACTTCGATAAGAACAATTTCAATAAGAAGGCCGACACATGAGTGCTCCAAGTCCGAAAGGCACCAACGGCGATCTGGTGCAGGGCTTCAAGCCCCGCCACGTAACCATGCTTTCCATCGCGGGAATCATCGGCGCGGGGCTGTTCGTCGGCTCCGGCCCTGCGATCGCCGCCGCCGGGCCCGCCGCCATAGTGGCCTACGCCCTCTCCGGGCTGCTGGTGGTGCTGGTGATGCGCATGCTCGGCGAGATGGCCGTGGCCAGCCCCGACACCGGCTCCTTCTCCGCCTACGCCGACCAGGCCATCGGCCGCTGGGCCGGCTTCACCATCGGCTGGCTGTACTGGTGGTTCTGGGTGCTGGTCATCCCCATCGAGGCCATCGCCGCCGGGGTGATCCTCAACACCTGGTTCCCGCAGGTCGAGACCTGGGTCTTCGCCCTGTCGATGACGCTCCTGCTCACCGTCACCAACCTGTTCAGCGTTGCCAAGTACGGCGAATTCGAATTCTGGTTCGCCATGCTCAAAGTGGTCGCCATCATGGCCTTCATCGGCCTGGGCGCGGCGGCCCTGCTCGGCATCCTGCCCGGCCACGAGGTCAGCGGCCTGCAGAGGATCATGGGTGAGCACGGCGGCTTCGCGCCCAACGGCTGGACGGCGATCTTCAGCGCGCTGATCACCACCCTGTTCAGTTTCATCGGCACCGAGGCGGTGACCATCGCCGCCGCCGAATCCAGCGACCCCAGCCGCAACATCGCCAAGGCCACCCGCTCGGTGATCTGGCGCATCAGCGTGTTCTACCTGCTGTCGATCGCGGTGATCATCTCGGTGGTGCCCTGGGACGACCCGAGGCTGGTCGAACTGGGCTCCTACCAGCGCGCCCTGGAGCTGATGAACATCCCCCACGCCAAGCTGATGATGGACCTGGTGGTGCTGGTTGCCGTGGCCAGTTGCCTGAACTCCTCGATCTACATCGCCTCGCGGATGATCTATTCGCTGAGCCGGCGCAACGACGCGCCGGCCTTCATCCAGCGCACCTCGGCGGCCGGTGTGCCGCGCGCGGCGGTGATCGCCAGCACCCTGATCGGCATGGCCACCACCCTGCTGAACTTCTTCGCCCCGGGCCGTCTGTTCGACTTCCTGCTCGCCAGCTCCGGCTCCATCGCCCTGCTCGTCTACCTCGCCATCGCCGTGTCGCAGCTGCGCATGCGCGGCATCCTGCGGCGGCGCAACCACCAGCTGGTGTTCCGCATGTGGCTGTTCCCCTGGTTGACCTGGCTGGTGATCGGCATCATCAGCTTCATCCTGGTGGTGATGTTCATCATGCCGGCACACCGCGTGGAAGTCGGCTCGACCCTGGCGCTGACCGTTATCATCATCCTCCTGAGCCAGACCAGCCGCCGCACGGCGGGCCACGGCGAGCGCGAAACGGCGCTCCGCCAGCGCGCCGCGACCGGCGGCTGATCCGGGCACGATTCGCCGCGAGGCGGCAACTGACGAGCGAGGTGGCGATTGGTCGAACGGCGGCAATTCAGTGGTGCCATGCAGGGACGCAACCTGCGCTTCATCGCCGAGCAACAGAAGGAGCCCACCCGCCAGGCGCGGGTGGGTTTTCTGCTGCTCGAACACTTTTCCCTGCCGGCCTTCACCCAGGCGCTGGATACCCTGGTCACCGCCAACCTGATCCGTGCCGAGACCTTCGCCACCCAGACCTTCAGCCTGGACGGCGAGTCGGTCACCAGTGACCTCGGCCTGGTGATCTGCCCCGGCGCCGCGCTGAACTCGGCGCAACTCGCGGAGCTGGACCTGCTGGTGATCTGCGGTGGCCTGCGCACGCCGCTGCGCGCCATGCCCGAACTCACCCGCCTGCTGCAGATCGCCGCCGACCGGGGCATCACCCTCGCCGGCTTGTGGAACGGTGCCTGGTTCCTCGGCCAGGCCGGGCTGCTGGACGGCTACCGCTGCGCCATCCACCCCGAACACCGCGCGGCCCTGGCGGAGATCGCCCGGCACAGCGAAGTCACCAGCGAGAGCTACCAGCTCGACCGCGACCGCCTGACCGCCGCCAGCCCCACCGGCGCCTTCAACCTGGTGCTGGAGTGGATCAACGCACGCCACGGCCGCGAACTGGTGGACGCCATCGTCGACATCCTCGCCTTCGAGGAATCGCGCTTCCGCCGCACCCGCCCCGCCCTGCACGAAAAGTTCAGCGAGCCGCTGCGCGAGGCGATCAACCTGATGAGCGCGAACATCGAGGAACCCCTGAGCCAGGACCAGCTGTCGCAGTACGTCGGCCGATCCAAGCGGCAGATCGAGCGATTGTTCCAGGAGCAGTTGGGGACCACGCCGGTGCGTTACTACCTCGAACTGCGCATTACCGAGAGCCGGCGCCTGCTGCAGCATTCCGCCCTGCCGATGTACGAGGTGGCGCTGGCCTGCGGCTTTGTCTCGCCCAGCCATTTCAGCAAGTGCTACACCTCGTTCTACGGGTACTCGCCGTCCAAGGAAGTACGGTACGGGAATGTAAAGTCGGCCAAGTGACGGTCCCGGGCTTCGCCCCCTCACCCTAACGAGGGGACTGTTCCGAGCACCTGGGAACGATAACGCTCGCCGGTTGACTCGGTATTGGCCGTCAACACCGTAAGGCCCCCTCTCCTCGGGGAGAGGGCTGGGGTGAGGGGCAAACTCCCGCACCGAAACACCCCGGACCATCAAAAAAAATGCCCGCACAAGGCGGGCATTTTCTTCAGCGACGAACCGATCAGGCCAGCGGCGGCGTGCTCGGCGGCACCAGGCGCCTGGAGCCGGTGGCCTCGAAGGCCGCGGCGAAGCGCAGCAGCGCCGAGTCGTCATAGGCGCGACCGGCGAAGGTCAGGCCCACCGGCATGCCGATGTCGGCCATCACGCCCATCGGCACGGTGACGGTCGGCACGCCCAGGTGACGGATCGCCAGGTTGCCGTTGGCAACCCAGACGCCGTTGCTCCAGGCGATGTCGGCGGACTCCGGATTCACATCCGCATCCGCCGGGCCCACGTCGGCCACGGTGGGGAACAGCACGGCGTCGAGCTTCAGGCCGTCCATCCAGTCTTCCAGGTCCAGCTTGCGGGTCTTCTCCAGGCCGCGCAGGCCGTCCGGCAGGGTCTCGATCTGGTCCCAGGTCTTCAGGCCGCGCTTGGCCATGTTCACGTACTCGTCCATGCCGGCGACCAGGTCGTCCTCACGGTTCGGCAGGGTGCCGGGGTCGTGGGGGAAGATCTGCGGGCCATCGACATCGGCCAGCTTGTTCAGCTTGGGATCGCCGTTGGCGCGCAGGAAATCGTCGAAGCCCCAGCCCGACAGCTCCCACAACTCGTCATGGAGGAATTCCTTGCTGACGAAGCCACGGTTGTAGACGGTCGGCGCGCCGGGACGGTCGCCCTCGCAGTTGGAGACCAGCGGGAAGTCCACTTCGATCACTTCGGCGCCGGCCGCTTCCAGGGCCTTGCGGGCCTGTTCCCAGAGGTCGATGACCGAGGCGCGGGTGTTGATGCGCTGGCCGGTCGGGCCGCCAATGCCGGGCTTCTCGCTGGTGCCGGCCAGTTCATCCTTGTTGATGAACATGCGCGGCACGCCCAGGCGCTTGCCTTTCAGGGCGTCGGGGCCGGCAGCCAGGTCCAGGTAGGACGCCGGGCGCACCTCGGAGACGGCAGGGATCGGCACCCAGGGCTGCAGGCGCCACAGGTCGCCACGCTTGTCGCTGTCCTCGGCGACCACCACGTCCAGCACTTCCAGCAGGTCAGCCATGGTGCGCGCGTAGGGCACCACCACGTCCATGGTCGGGGTCAGCGGCCAGTTGCCGCGTACCGAGATCACGCCACGGGACGGGGTGTAGGCGCACAGGCCATTGTTCGACGCCGGGCCACGGCCGCTCGACCAGGTTTCCTCGGCCAGGCCAAAGGCGGAGAAGCTCGCGGCGGTGGCGGTGCCGGCGCCGTTGGAGGAGCCGGAGGCGAACGGCGCGGTGAGGTACTTGCGGTTGTAAGGGCTTTCCGCACGGCCGTAGACGCCGCGCTGCATGCCGCCATTGGCCATCGGCGGCATATTGGTCTTGCCCAGGCAGATGGCCCCGCCGGCGCGCAGGCGCTCGATGGTGAACGCATCGCGGTAGGCGACCAGGTCCTTGAAGGCCGGGCTGCCGGAGGCGGCGGTCAGGCCCTTCACCAGGTAGCTGTCCTTGGCGGTGTAGGGAATGCCGTCCAGCGGTCCGAGGGTCTCGCCACGGGCGCGACGGGCGTCGGAGGCTTCGGCTTCCTTCAGGGCCTCGGGGTTGCGCACGACCACGGCATTGAGCTTGGTCGGGCCATCGTAGGCATCGATACGCGCGAGGTAGGCCTTGACCAGTTCGACCGCGGTGGTGCGGCCCGACTCCAGGGCTTCACGCAGCTGCGCAATGGAAACTTCGGTTACCTCGATCATGCTGTCACCGTCGGCTGAAGGTTGTTGGAGGGGTGGAGGTCTGCGTCGCGACGGACCCAGACGGCGCAAGTCAGAAAATGCGTGTTCATCTCTATTCTCTTGTACTTCTGTTACGCGACGGGTGTGAGTGTACCGTCGGCCGGCGGCATTCATCGGCGCCCGGAGGACAGCCCGGGAACTGAAGTATGGCAACGAAGGCGAATAAGGCCGCCAGGGCGCACACACTGGCACGTCCGATCAGAATACACAACACGCGTAAATTAAAAAAAACGCCCGCCGACAGGGGAATCGGCGGGCCAAGCGGGCGCCTGGGGGTCGCCCTTGAGGAAGGAGGTCAGCGCGTCGCTGGGCCGAGCGCTGCCGGGTACTGCGGATCAGAAGCGGAAGTAGGCCGACAGGGTGGTCTGGTCGAGGTCGACATCGCCGACCTTCAGGGTCTCCTGCTCCAGGCGCACGCCCAGGCCGCCCAGCACGTCCATCTCGGCGCCGTAACCGTACAAGGCGTCCAGATCCTCGGAGTTGCCGGTTACGTCATCGTCATCGGAACGCCAGCCATGCACACCGGCGGTGCCGAACAGGCGGATACGCTCCCCGATCGGGACGCCCAGACGCACGTTGGCCTGCACCGACTGGCCTTCGAATTTCTTGTCGCCGTCACTCATCTCGCCGAAATCGACGACCGCGCCTTCGAACGCCAGGTAGTTGTTCAGGCGATAGCCTGCATAAAACTTGTAGCTGTTGTCCTTGTCGTCGAATCGGGACTCATCGATCTCGCCCTGCGTGACACCGCCACCCACATACAGACCTCTGTCATCGGCAAACGCCAGCACTGGGGCCGACAGCAGGAACAGGGTGGAAATCACTTTTGCGACACGCATGAAAACTCCTTACCAGAGGCAATAACCACCCCCAGTACAAACTTGAAATGAGCAGATTGAGATAGGCACGAACTTCCCGACCCGGGAATCAGCGCGTTATCAGCCGAGAGTGGAATAAATGAAAATCCGCAACAGAAAGAACCCGTCTGGATCGACTTCTTCATCCACGACACGCGGCCGGGCAATTAAATCCAACGGGGCAATTCGCTGCCTATCGTAGATTCTCGATACTCACTTCCAGACTGCATCGCAGTTATAAGCTGGGGAAGTTTTCATAAGGAGGGAAAAGACAAGAATGGGAATAGCGCGGCGCAGCTAAATCACTTCTGCAAAGATGAAAAGCGACCAACTTTTACAACATATTTCCCGGCAACTTCGCGGCACCGACAGGCGAGTCGAGGCCCTTCCCGGCCCCCCAACCCGCCCACCGAGTGGACTTACTTCACGTTGACGACGTCATCGGGTTTCCAGGTCTGGTCGTAGAGCGCATCCTCGGTCCCATAGAGGCGCAGGGCGACCAGGAAGTTGCGGCCGGGAATGGTTTGGATGAAGGCCGCGCCGGGCACTTCCTTGGGCTTCTCCGGGGCGAACCAGATCTCGATTGAGCCATCGGCCTGCTTGGGAATGTTGTAGTAGCCGTTGGTGGACGGTAGCAACTGTTTGGTTTCACGCATGGTGCCGTCGGTGTTGTCGACGGGGTACATCATGTTCAGGTTCTTGCCGCTGGCGTCGGGGAACTGCATCGGCTTGGCGTCCTTTTCGATCGCCCACAGCGCGACGCAGCAAAATGAGCTGCAAGCACCTCTCATTCAGGCACTGCCCTTTCCCGCCGCTCATAGGAAATCGCTAATCGCGGCGAAGCGTTGTTCTGTCGTCATTTTCGTGCGCAAGTACAGAAAGGGTTCCAGGTGATACATACGAAATCTCCCACGATCCTTTACCCTTGTGGGCCTACGAGCGCCGTCGATAGTCTCCCCTCGCCGCAGTTCTGCTGCGGTCGGGCGTAGCAACCCGAGCAACTTGTTCAAGGCGCGGTAGCGTCGTAGCCGTGAAGCATTGGGGATTTCATTCCAAGGGCTTCGCGTATCTATGGCGGGCCGCCGGAGCCGGACTTCGGTCTGGGCCGGGTTCCTTGGACACCGGTTTGCTACCTCCGCGCGGCCCGCCTCCCTCTTCGTGTAGCAACGGAAGGGTTGCGGCTCCTGACTCGTCCAAGGAGCAATGGAGATGCACTTTCCCCCTTTCACCCTCGTGCACCACCCTTTCCTTCGCTTTTCCCCTGACCTCCGCCCGGCGGTGCACCATGCCTGACTTCCGCCACGTTCCGCTGGCCACCCAGCCCTATGACGACGTGCTGTTGGTCAACGCATCGGCGCCGCCCGACCACCTTCACGAAACCGCGCTGCGGCGGCTGACCGCCGTCGAAGACCTCCTCCGGCTGATGGAGGATGACACCGACCGCGGCCTGATCCACGCCACCGCCCGACTGGCCTCGGCGCTGGCACCACTGGTGAGCGAGGCGCGGCAACTCTACGAGCTGGCATGGGACCAGCATGCGCGCGACGCTCGGAGACACGCCCAATGACGCACACCGGCGACGCCGCACAACAGCACTACGAGGCGGCGCTGGCGGGTCTCGCTCAGGTCCGCCAGTGCCTGCCGGCAAGCGAACTGGCGCTGTTGGAGGAGGTCCGGGGGCATGTGGAACAGGCGTTCTGGCAATCACGTCTGCGGCAACGGGTAACCCGCGCCTCGGTAGCGGCAACGCCTTATTGCCGCGCCATTCCGTTAGCGCCAATGCAGCGCAACCATGTCGAGGCACTACGCCAGGGCATGCTGGCCGCGGAACGCAGCTTCGCCGAGGGAGGCGACGTCGCGCCCTGGAATGCGTTGTTGTACGGGCGCTATCAGCGTGGCAAGGGGCACCAGCGGGAAAGCTTCGAATGCGGTTTCGTGATGCGGATGTTCCAGCTGTTGCACGAGGCCTGTGCCGAGCAGCCAACGGACGGCTGAAGCCGTCTGAGCGCAGCCCTGATCGTCGGCGGAAGAAGATCGCGGACAAAGTCCGTTCCTGCGCTGTTTTCTGGCTCCCCGCGTTCGCGGGGATGACGTGTGCGGAGGTCTGTGCACAACACCGTCACTCCCGCGAACGCGGGACAGTACGTAGGGCGTATAACGCTCCGCGTTATACGCCGATCAGCCCAGGTTCAGGGCGCTCCGAGCCGAGTTCTGGCGCCAGCGGCAGACCAAAGTGTAACGGCGTACAACCGCGAACGGTTGTACGCCCTACGGGTGCCGAAACCGTCGCTCCCCGGTGGGTACAGGCTGAAACCACAAGGTTCCGCGACGCTGGGCCGGATCACGCAACGGAACACTGTCAGGAGACGCCGCCCCTCCTCCAGGCCCCGAAAACAGTCGCCCTCACACCCTCCGTCACATTTTGCACTCAAAAAACTTCGATTTTGGTCGCAAAACATAAAAACATAGTGCACACACAAATCGACACCGCCACTCCCGCAAGAACCCCGCCCCAGAGCCACCCGCAATTCATCGCCGCATAACCGATCGGTCAGCTTTCGGACCACCGGACAAAAACATGTATACAAATCAGTGGATATTCCCCACGGATTTTGTCTACAGTGCTCGCACAACAAAAACAAGCGAGTCCTCAGCCATGAATGATCGTTCAGCTGTAGCGTCATCCGGAGCACGCCCGGAAGACGAGAACCTCGGAATCGGCGCCAACCTGGCGTACGGCCTGCAACACGTTCTGACCATGTACGGCGGTATCGTCGCCGTGCCCCTGATCCTCGGCCAGGCGGCCGGGCTCTCCCCCAGCGAGGTCGGCATGCTGATTGCCGCCTCGCTCTTCGCCGGTGGCCTGGCCACCCTCCTGCAAACCCTTGGCCTGCCCTTCTTCGGTTGCCAGTTGCCGCTGGTGCAAGGCGTGTCCTTCTCCGGTGTGGCCACCATGATCGCCATCCTCTCCAGTGGCTATGAGGGTGGCGGCCTGCCCGCCGTGCTCGGGGCGGTGATGGCGGCGTCGTTCATCGGCTTCCTGATCACCCCGGTGTTCTCACGCATCACCCGGTTCTTCCCACCGCTGGTCACCGGCATCGTGATCACCACCATCGGCCTGACGCTGATGCCGGTCGCGGCGCGCTGGGCCATGGGCGGCAACCCCAAGGCGCCGGAATTCGGCAGTATGGCCAACATCGGCCTAGCGGCCATGACCCTGGTGATCGTCCTGCTGCTGAGCAAGCTGGGCAGTTCCACCATTTCGCGCCTGTCGATCCTGCTGGCCATGGTGATCGGCACGCTGATCGCCGCCGCACTGGGCATGACCGACTTTTCCCGCGTGACCGAAGGCTCGATGGTGGCGATTCCGTCGATCTTCCACTTCGGCATGCCGACCTTCCACATCGCCGCCATCATCTCGATGCTGATCGTGATCATGGTGACCCTGGTGGAAACCTCGGCGGACATCCTCGCCGTCGGTGAGATCATCGGCACCAAGGTCGACTCCAAGCGTCTGGGCAATGGCCTGCGCGCGGACATGGCCTCCAGTGTCATCGCGCCGATCTTCGGCTCCTTCACCCAGAGCGCTTTCGCCCAGAACGTCGGCCTGGTGGCCGTGACCGGTGTGAAGAGCCGCTATGTGGTGGCTACCGGCGGCCTGATCCTGGTGACCCTGGGCCTGCTGCCGGTGATGGGCCGGGTGATCGCTGCGGTGCCCACACCTGTCCTCGGCGGCGCCGGCATCGTGCTGTTCGGCACCGTGGCGGCCAGCGGTATCCGTACCCTGTCGAGCGTGGACTACCGCAACAACATGAACCTGATCATCGTCGCCACCTCCCTCGGCTTCGGCATGATCCCGATCGCCGCACCGAGCTTCTACGAGCACTTCCCGAGCTGGTTCGCCACCATCTTCCACTCGGGCATCAGCTCGGCGGCCATCATGGCCATCGGCCTGAACCTGCTGTTCAACCACCTCAAGACCGGCAACTCGGACCAGCAGTCGGTGTTCGTCGCGGCCAGCGAGCGCATCCTGCGCTACCAGGATATCGCCGCGCTGAACGAGGGTGACTACTTCCAGAATGGCAAGCTGTATGACTGCGACGGCAAGGAGGTCCCGCTGGTCAACGACGATCACGATGACCACCATGCCCCCGGTCATAAGCGACAGGTGCGCGAGACGGCGAACAGCCACGTCTGACCTGGCGAGAGAAACGAAAAAGCCCCGCATCCGCGGGGCTTTTTTCATGTCCGCTCGTTGATCCTTGTAGGGGCGAGCTTGCTCGCGAACGGATTCACTCGCGGCTTTGGCGCTGGGCGGTTCGCGAGCAAGCTCGCTCCTACAGGTCCGGGGATGCCGTGCCGTTCGTGCTACCGATGATCGTAAGCCACCATGTCCTCTTCGACGGGCGGCGCCCTCAGGACCACCAGGGGCGCGACGCTGACCACCGCCACGGGCTCGTCGACGGCCAGCATCAGCGGCGCCGAAGGCCCGCCGCCAGGCGGCGGATTGACCACCACCACGGCCAGTGTCCCGGCCTCGCGCACATCGTCGGGCAATAGCTGGAAGGCCAGGCGGGTGCTGTCGGAAAGGGTCGTCTCGCGGCTCTCGCCGTTTACCTGCACCTGTGCGCCACGGGCGAAGCCCGCCCCGCGCAGGCAGATGTAGGTGGAGTGAGCGGCGGCGGTCGGCGGTTGCGCATCGGCGATGCAGGCGACGGGGTTTTCCAGTTCGTCCTTGCGCCGGGCGTCGCCCGCCACCTGGCGGGTTCGGAACAGGGCGTCGAAAAGCTCCGCGAGCTTGTCGGTGGCCTGCTTGGAGACCATGCCGGCCAGACAGGCGATACCGATCAGCACATGCAGGTTGACGCTGCTCAGCTCACCGTTGGCGCTGCTGGTGAGAAAGACACCGCGGATGAACAGGTAGAGGACCACCGCGAGGATCATGCCGATGAAGGGCTTGAGCACGTACCACCAGATCCAGCTGACCATGAAGCGTTCGTTGCCGACGAAGTCGCCGAAGGACTTGGCGAGGTGCAGGATGCTGCCCAGCCCGCCGGCGACCATGACCATAGCCAGCAGCCGCGCGTCCGGCCCCGGACACCAGCCGGCCAGGCACTGCACGCCCGGATCGCCGACCGCGCCCGGCGGCGGGAATTTCGGGTAGAACTGCGGCCACAGGCTGACCAGCAGACAGGCGAGCAGGAGCGCAAGGCAGACCAACCCCGCGCCCATGGCAGCGATCTGGATTGAATTGGCGCGGCGGCTCTTGCTGCGTATCTCCATCATGCGCTCCGGGCAGTGGCCCAACGGGAGGAAAGCGCCCTGCCGCGAACAGCGTTTGCCGCCTTCGCACGACGGACAGAGAAAGACACGTTAGCGCAGTGTAATGGCTCTGCAAGAGGCAATTGCGAGTATTTCGCGACTGTCTCCGCGATGATACGTAGCGGCGCTGAAACAGCGCCCGCAAGGCCCCGTCCTCAGGCCACTTCAGCCTCGGGCGACGCCTCGTCCAGTAGTCCGATAAAAGCGCGCAGGGCCGGCGTATCGGTGCCGCGCCGCCAGAACAGCCAGGTGGTGGCGTCGGCATGCTGCGGCGCCAGGCGATGGATCGCCACGTTGCGACCGCCGGCGAGGCTGTCGAACATTGCCCTGGGGATGATCGCCACCCCGCCCCCCGCCGCGATGCAGGCGAGCATGCCGTGGTAGGACTCCATCTCGACGATCTTGCCCGGCACCACGCGGTGCTCGGCGAACCAGGCCTCCAGGCGCTTGCGGTAGGAGCAGGTGACGCGGAAGGCGAACACCGTCTCCCCCGCCACGTCCCGCGCGTCGCGCACTGGCGGGTGCGACTTGGCGCTCATCAGCACCAGCTCCTCGTGGAACGCCGGCTGGCCATCCAGTTGCGGGTGGTTGGCCGGGCCGTCGGCGAAAGCGGCGATGAAACGGCCGGAGAGCACACCGTCGATCATCTCCCCCGAGGGGCCGGTGGACAGGTCCAGTTGCACCTTCGGGCAATGCTGGTGGTAGCGCGCGAGCATCTCGGGGATGCGCACGGCGGCGGTGCTTTCCATGGAGCCCAGGGAGAAGCTGCCGTGTGGCTCGGCGCCCACCGCCACCTGCCTGGCCTCCTCCACCAGATCGAGGATGCGTTCGACGTAATCCAGGAAGCTGCGCCCGGTGGGCGACAGGCGCAGGCGCAACTTCTCGCGGATGAACAGCTCGGCGCCCAGCTCCGCTTCCAGCTGCTTGATCCGCGTGGTCAGGTTCGAGGGCACGCGATGTAGACGGGCCGCGGCGGCGGTGATGCTGCCTTCCTGGGCGACGGCGCGGACGATTTCCAGCTGGGTGAGGTCCATGATTCTCTCCGAGAGAAAGAGTCTTTCTTGATTATTCATTTTACATGAATGAATCCGCATCTTAATTTCTGCTCCATCCCGGAGCCAGTGCGCCCGGACGAACGACCGGCCTTGCGGCCTCACAGAACAAGCAGGACTCACCATGAACCAGATCGCCGCCATCCCCGCTGCCATCTCCCGCAGCCCCGCCACCGGCCAGGAACTGGCCCGCTACACCTTCGAAGACGCCGCCCAGCTGGAAGCCTCGCTGGCCCGTACCGATGCCGCGTTCCGCCAGTGGCGCGAGACCAGCATCGCCGAGCGCGTCGCCTTGCTGCGCAAGATGGCCGAGGTGCTGCGCGCCAACGTCGAGCCGATGGCCCGCATGGAAGCCCAGGAAATGGGCATGCCGATCACCCAGGCCCGTGGCGAGATCAACAAGTGCGCCAACCTCTGCGACTGGTACGCCGAACACGGCCCGGCCATGCTCGAAGACGAGAAGACCCCGATCGAAGGCGCCTACATCTCCTACCTGCCGCTGGGCCCGGTGCTGGCCGTGATGCCGTGGAACTTCCCCACCTGGCAGGTCATGCGTGGCGCGGTGAGCATCATCCTGGGCGGCAACACCTACGTGCTCAAGCACGCGCCGAACGTCATGGGCTGCGCCTACCAGCTGCGCGACGCCTGGCTGCAGGCCGGCCTGCCGGAAGGCGTGTTCGAAGTGCTGAACGTCGAGCCGCCGCTGGTCTCCAAGGCCATCGCCGATGACCGCATCGCCTCCATTGCCGTGACCGGCAGCGTCGGCGCAGGCGCCGCCATCGCCTCCCAGGCCGGTGCCGCGCTGAAGAAGTGCGTGCTGGAGCTGGGCGGTTCCGACGCCTTCATCGTGCTCGCCGACGCCGACCTCGACGCCGCCGTCAAAGCCGCCGTCGCCAGCCGCTTCGGCAACTGCGGCCAGGTGTGCATCGCCGCCAAGCGCATGATCCTCGAAGAATCCATCGCTCCGGCCTTCACCGAGAAGCTGCTGGCCGCGGTCAAGGCCCTGAAGATCGGCGACCCGCTGGCGGACGACACCTTCGTCGGTCCCATGGCCCGCTTCGACCTGCGCGAGGAACTGGACGGCCAGGTGCAACAGGCCATCGCCGACGGCGCCACCCTGCTGCTGGGCGGCCACAAGCTCGAAGGCGAAGGCAACTACTATGCGCCGACCGTGCTGGCCGACGTGAAGCCGGGCAACACCGCGTTCAAGAAGGAAATCTTCGGCCCCGTGGCTTCGCTGATCGTCGCCCGCGACGCCGAGCACGCCCTGGAACTGGCCAACGACAGCGAGTTCGGTCTCTCCGGCGCCATCTGGACCGCCGACAAGACCCGCGCCCAGCAGATGGCCCGTCGCCTGGTCAGCGGTGGCGTGTTCATCAACGGCTTCTCGGCTTCCGATCCCCGCGTACCGATCGGCGGCGTGAAGAAGAGCGGCTTCGGTCGCGAGCTGTCGCACTTCGGCCTGCGCGAGTTCCTCAACCCGCAGACCGTTTGGATCGACCGCAAGTAAGGCTTATCCTCACGCCTCGCCCTACGCCGTTCTCCTCGGCGCGGGCGTTGTACGCCCCGACACCCTGTCGGGGCGTTCCACCCAAGGAGGTTCCATGATCGAGCTGTACTACTGGCCCACTCCCAACGGCCACAAGATCACCCTGTTCCTGGAAGAAACCGGCCTCGACTACCGCATCCACCCGGTCGATATCAGCGCCGGCGACCAGTTCAAGCCCGACTTCCTCGCCTTCTCGCCGAACAACCGCATGCCGGCGATCATCGATACCGCGCCCGCCGACGGCGGCGAGCCGATCACGGTGTTCGAGTCCGGCGCCATCCTCGTCTACCTCGCGGAGAAGACCGGACAGTTCCTGCCGGCCGACGTACGCGGGCGCAAGACAGTGCTGGAATGGCTGTTCTGGCAGGTCGGCGGCCTCGGCCCGATGGCCGGGCAGAACCACCACTTCGTGCAGTACGCGCCGGAGAAGCTGCCCTATGCCATGCAGCGCTACGTCAACGAGACCAACCGCCTGTACGGCGTGCTGGACCGGCGGCTGAAGAAGGTGCCGTTCCTCGGTGGCGAGCATTACAGCATCGCCGACATGGCCAGCTATCCGTGGGTGGTGCCGTGGCAGCGCCAGCAGCAGAACCTCGACGACTTCCCGCACCTCAAGCACTGGTTCGAAACCATCGCCGCCCGCCCCGCCACCCTGCGCGCCTACGAACAGGGCAAGCCCTTCCAGTCGCGGCCCGCGGTGACCGAGGAAGGCAGGAAGATCCTGTTCGGGCAGACGGCGGCGAGCCTGGGCAAGGACGACTGATTCGCGCCGTGACAGCTCTCGTAGGAGCGGACTCCGTCCGCGATCAATCACGGCACACAGCCCATCGCGGACAGAGTCCGCTCCTACTTCAATGGCGCGCCGATCAGGTCGGCGCCGCGTCCTTCTTCTCCTGCAACAATTTGCGGGTATTGAGCTTCAAGTTCTCGGCAAGACTGCCCTGGCCGCTGATGCAATCCTCGACCCGCCAGCCCTGGGCGGTACGGTGCAGCAGCAGGCCGAGCTTGCGTCCCTCCCCCGTTGCCACGTCCTTGAGCACCAGACTGGCCTTCAGCCGGTCACCCTCCACGGAGGTAAAGGCCAGCGACTGAATCTTGATATCGCCCCAGTCCTGGCAATCGCACAAGGGGTCGCCATCAAGGAAGCCGACCTCGCCATCGGCGGCGTCCTGATCCGCCTCCATGAGGGCGATCAGGGAGGCGTCATAGACATCCGACTCCTGCAGCTTGTCGTTCGGCACACCGGGCCCATCGTTGGCGTAGCTGGCGTAGACCTGGCGCAGAAACTGCTCCGCACTGGCGCTGTCAGCCGCGGAGGGAGCGGTAGCGGCAATCGACGCATCGGTCAACGTCAGCAGGGTCAGCAACAGCGCAAAACTGTGTCGCAGGAAGACCATGGGTTTTCTCCGTGGATCGATCGAGCATCATCGCTCGGCGATGGGTGATGTGGTTTAAGCATGTCCCTTCGGTTCCGACGGCACCAGACTCCTGCGTCGGTTTACGAGCCTGGGCGATACCCCTGCGCCAGCAACCACCCCTGGAACACCCGGCGCCGCTCCGGCGGCAGGTCGCCCAGTACCTGGGCTTCCGGCTCCTCGCGAATACGCCGCAGCCAGGGCGCCAGCTCCAGCCCGTCGAGGTGCCAGATGCCCAGCGGCTGATCGGCACTGACCACCACTTCGGCCTCATCGACGAAATCCCCGCGCAGCACCGGCGCGCGCTCGATGCGCAGGCTGGCGAAATCCGCCGGCAGATGGCTCGGCTGCTCATCCGGCCAGGCGCGGCGGGCCTGCCAGAAGGGCTGGTCGCCCCACTGTTCTTCGCTGGCGTAGAAGTCCCGCCCGACACGGGCGAAGCGCAGGAACAGCTGCTCGACCCGCTGCTGGTGGAAACGCCTGGCCAGTTCCGCATGCTCCGGTGCACGCAGCAGGGTGTTGATCACCACCGGCGCCTGCAACGCCGAGGACAGCGACTGGAAGATGCCATTGCCGGACAGCGGGTCCACCGCCATCGCCGCATCGCCCACGCGAATCCAGTTGTCGCCGCAGGCCTCCAGGCAGAGGATCGCCGTGCTGCTGCGGGCATGCAGGTCCAGTTCGCGCTCCTCGACGGTGCCGAAGAATTCCCGTACCCGTTTCGACGCAGCACGGCGCTCGCGGCAGTAGTCGAGCAGTTGATCACGCGGCGGCAACTGGCTGCTGACAACATCCAGGGTCAGTTGCCAATAGCAGCGCCCATCGGCCAGCCGCGCCATCCAGGCCCAGCCGTCCGGCAGGCTTTCCACCGCGCTGGCCAGTGGGCCGGGTTCGCCCTGCCAGCGGTTGAGCAGGCTCAGGGTTTCCGGGCCGCGCCGGGCCTTCATCCCCTTCTGGTTCAACGGCGCCTGGCGGCCTCGGGCTTCGACGAGGAAGGCGCCCCGCACTTCCCGGCCGCCTTCGAGTTTCACGCGCCAGCCGGGGCCTTCGGCATCCACGGCCAGCACCTGGGCTTCGATCAACTCGACGCCCGCCGCTTTCAGGTCCTCGCGCAGCCCGGCGTCGAAACGCGGACGGTCGAGAATACATTCGATGTTCTGGGCGCTTTCCGCGCCGTTCCAGTGCACGCGGCGCTGCGACGGTGGCGCGGCGCAGTTCAAGGCGTGGTTCAGCCCGGCACTGCGCAAGCCCTCGAGCACGCGCTGGGAGACACCCTCGACGGCGGCGAAGCGGCGCCATTCGCTGATGACGGTGACGGGATGGCCGAGGCGGCTCAGGCCGAGAGCGACGGCGGCTCCCGCTGGACCGGCGCCGAGGATCAGGATGGGGGCTGCGGTCATGCTTCGGTGGCCCTCACCCTGACCCTCTCCCAGGGGGAGAGGAGACAGTTCGGCGTGCTTGGGGATTTTCGAGCCCGCCGATAGTTACCGGAGAGTTTCAAAACTGGACGTCGGCAGAGGACGGCCCCCTCTCCCTCCGGGAGACGACTGCATGGATGCAGGAGGTAGGGCGACGCAGGATGCCAAAGCCGAGGGCTGGGGTGAGGGTAAGGAGCTCGACCTTTACTCATAACCCCACCTTCCGCTCGATACCGTGATAAGGAGCCCTCTCGCGCATCTGCTCAATCAGCTCCACGTTCGACAGCTCCGGTTGCTCAGTCAGCATCGACGCCAGGTGCCCGCTGAACGCCGCACATCCCAGGCTCGCGCCCGAGCGCCCGGCAATGTTCACCGCCGCGCCGAAATCCGCCTGCGAACTGTCCAGCCAGGACCATTCCCGCTCGCGGCAACGCGCGTCGCCCGTCACCCGGATCACCCCCGGGTAGCTCGCCGGAAACACCGGTTCCCCCTGTGCCGGGCTTGACGCGCAGACCAGCACGCCCGCCGCCACCAGGTCTGCCACGGCATCGTGCAGGATCGGCCGATCCTGCCGCACGCCGAGGCTCAGGTTGATCACTCGCACACCCTGCTCGCCCAGCCAGCGCAACGCGGCGGCGATCTGCAACGGGCTGGTCACGCCGCGTTGATCGAAGACCTGGGCGACGCACAGGCGCACCTCGGGTGCCCGGGAAAGTATCGCTCCGCAGACGGCGCTGCCATGGCCGAGGAGGTCATGCGTCAGTGGCAGTTCGTCCAATCCATCATCGGACAGACAGAAGCGTCGCCCGCCGGCGACGAAACGCGCCTGTTCATGGGCATGCCCACTGTCGACCACGCCAATGCGCACCTCAGGCTTCATGACGCTGCACCGGCTGAGCCTCGCGCACGCGCATCTGCCCATCCTGCAATTCCAGGTGCAGATCGGCGGCGGCCAGCGTCGAAGTACGGTGGCTGATCAGCAGCCGCGTGCGGCCGGCAAACAGCTGGTCGATGGCGGCGATCACCTCCCGCTCGGTGCTTTCGTCCACCTGCGAGGTGGCTTCGTCGAGCACCAGGATCAACGGGTCCTGCAACAGCGCGCGGGCGATGGCGATGCGTTGCTTCTGCCCGCCGGACAGTTGCTGACCCCGTTCGCCCAGCGGGCTGTCGAAACCCTCGGGCAGGCTGGCGACCAGACTGTCGAGCTGTGCCGCGCGGGCGGCTTTCTCGATGGCGTCGCGGCTGGACTCGGGGGCGCTGTAGGCCAGGTTGTCGGCCAGGCTGCCACGGAACAGCACGATGTCCTGGCTGACCACCGCGACGCGCCGGCGCAGGGCATGCAGGTCCAGCTCGCGCAGGTCGATTCCGTCCAGAAGGATGCGGCCCTGGTCGGGGTCGTAGAAGCGTTGCAGCAGGTCGATCAGCGTGCTCTTGCCGACGCCGGACGGGCCACTGAGCGCGACCTTGAGGCCAGCGGGAATCACCGCCTGCACATCCTGCAGAACCGGCTGCGCACGGCCCGGCCAGGCGAAGTGCAGGTTCTCCAGGCGCAGCTCGCCAATCGACGGCACCGGGCGTGGCGCAGCGGGTGAAACAATGGTGGCTTCCTCGCCGCGCAGCTCCATCACCCGACCGAGGCTGACGGTCATCCGTTGCAGCGCAACGTACAGGCCCAGCAGGCTCTGCACCGGCCCGATGGCCATGCCGAGATAGGTGGAAAACGCGATCAGCGAACCCAACTGCCAGGTCCCCTGCACCACCCAGTAACCGCCGACCAGGAAGGCGCAGGCGCGGGACAGCGACATCAGCGTGCCGGGCACCGCCTGGGTGAAGAATTCGGTGAGCTGCAGGCGCAGCAACTGGCCGAGGTAGCCCTGCCCCAGCCCTTCCAGGCGCCCGGCTTCGCGGTTCTGCTGGCCAGCGGACTGGATGAACTTCATCGCCGGCAGCGTCTCGACGAAGAAGGACGAAAGGTCCGCAGAGCGCTCGCGCAGGCCGCGCGCCTCGCGCTCCACCTTGCGCCGCATCCAGCGCAGCCAGAGCACGTCCAGCGGGATCAGCAGCGCCACCAGCAGCGAGAGTTTCCACGACAGGGTAAGCAGCAGCACCAGCGCGCCAACCAGGCCGATCACGCTGGAGACGGCGGAGAACAGCGAGTCCACGGCGAAGCGCTGAATCTCGGCGACGTCGCCGTCCAGCCGGGACATCAAATCACCGATGCGGCGGCGGCCGAAGAAACTCGGCGACAACGTCTGCAGGTGGCGGTAAAGCGCATCGCGCAGGGAGAACAGGATGCGCCCGGACAGCCGCGTGTGCAGGAAGCGGTTGAGGCCGGACAGCGCCGTGCCGACCAGGCCGACGACGATCATCGCCCCAGCCACCATCACCAGGACCGGGAAGTTTTTCGCCAGCAGGCCGTCGTCGATCAGTGTCTTGGTCAGCCAGGGCTGCGCCAGCACCAGCAGCGAGGCACAGAAGGACAACCCGAGCAGGCCGGCGATGGCCAGCTTGTGCGGGCGCACGAAACCGTACAGCCAGCGCAGCGACGCCTTGAGCGCCTGCGGGTCGTCGCTCTCGATCAGGCGGGTGAAGAACATCAGCCCACCTTGAGTTGTTTGAGCTTGCGGTACAGCGTGGCGCGGCTGATGCCCAGCGCGTCGGCGGCGGCGGAGACGTTGCCCTGGTGGCGCTCCAGCGACTGGCGGATCAGTTCCAGCTCGTTCTCGCGGATGCTGCCGCTCTGCGGGCGTTCGCCGGCGCTGAGTTCGTCCAGGGTGCTGTCAGGCAGATGATCGAGCCCGAGCACGTCTTCGCCCTCCTCGCGCATGGCCAGCGCGGTGCGCAGGACCATCTCCAGCTGGCGGATGTTGCCCGGCCAGTGGTACTCGCGCAGCAGGCCGAGCAGTTCGGCGGAGAGCTTCACCTTCGGCGCGCCGAGGCGGGCCAGCAGCCCGGCGGCCAGCACGGCGAGGTCGTCGCGCTCGCGCAGCGCCGGCAGCTTCACGCTGATGCCGTTGACGCGGTAGTAGAGGTCCTCGCGGAACTGCTTCTCCTCCACCAGGCGCTTGAGGTCGCGGTGGGTGGCGCAGATCAGCGCGACGTCGATGTCCTGCTCCTCGCCGGCGCCCAGCGGCGCCACCTTGCGCTCCTGCAGCACGCGCAGCAGGCGCGCTTGCAGGGCCAGCGGCATGTCGCCGATTTCATCGAGGAACAGTGTGCCGCCGTGGGCCTGTTGCAGGCGGCCGACCATGCCGCCGCGCCGCGAGCCGGTGAAGGCGCCGTCGCGGTAGCCGAACAGTTCGGACTCGATCAGCCCTTCGGGAATCGCCGCGCAGTTCACCGCGACGAAGGGTTTGTCGCTGCGCGCGCTGGCCTGGTGCAGGGCGCGGGCCACCACTTCCTTGCCGCTGCCGGTTTCGCCCAGCAGCAGCACCGGCAGTTCGTTCACCAGCCCCTGGCGCGCCATGCGCAGGGCGCGGGCGTAGCGCGGGTGGTTGCCGGCCAGGGCTTCGAGGTCGGGGCCAGTGGCCGGGCGCGGTGCGCGGGCGCTGACCGGCACCCCGTGGCTGCGCAGCGGCGCCTGGAGGGTCTTGTAGAACAGCTCGCCCTTGGGCGTCTGCAGGCTGCCCACGCCGCCCTGGTAGAGCCGGCCGAGCAGCTGGTCGCCGCGCAGGCCGAGGAAGTCTTCGCTGCGCCGGCCGACCAGGCTTTCGCGATTGGCGCCGAGCAGTTGGCAGGCCTGGCCGCTGACGGCCAGCACCTTGCCGTCCAGGCTCAGCGCCAGCAGGCCCTGCCAGGCGGAATCCAGGTACTGGCGGCGGTAATGGAAGGCGATCACTACCTGCCCCGGATGGCTGACGGCGAACAGCCGCGCCTCGATCTGGAACACCGCGAGGCTGAGCAGCGAGAGACTTTCCCGCGGGCCGGAGAGCGGGCCTTCGCGGGTCATGTCGAGCACGCCGAGGAAGTTGCCCTGCGGCCCTTCGATGGGCACCGAGGTGCAGGAAAAACGGCTCAGGCGGTCGAGGAAGTGTTCGCCGCAGTCGATCTGGGTGGCGCGCTTTTCCACCAGGGCGGTGCCGAGGGCGTTGGTGCCACGGGCGGCTTCGCTCCAGCAGGCGCCCTGGACGATGTCGGCCAGGCCCTTGCTCTGCATGTGATCGCGGGCGCCTTCGACGGAAAGAATGGTGGCATCGGCATTGGCCAGGATGATCACGCCGTCGTGGCCCTGGCGCTGCTGCAGATAGTCGAGTTCAGGGGTGGCGGCGTCGAGCAGCAGGCGGTTACCGGCCAGCAGTACGTCCGGCTTGATGCGCGTGTCGAGGCCCTGCTCAGTGCCGCTGGCACAGTCCAGGCCGTGGTCCACGCTACGCCGCCAGGAGGCGTCGATTTCCTCGCGCAACACGCCGCTGGGCACTTCGCCCTCCTGTTGCAGGCGTTCACGGGCCAGGTGGGCTTCGCGCAGCAGGTCGCTGCTTATTGTTCTTGTGGTCATGCATCGCTCCGGTTGGTTCCGTGCCCCCTTTTCAGAGATGTCGGGGCGCGGAACTCGCAGGCTGGTCAGGGCTGTGTACACCCGCAGACGGCGTCAGTAAAGGGGAAGCCCCCGGTCGGAAAGGTTAGATGCGAGCGCGAGGCAGTTCCTGCGCCATCTACCCTTCCTACGCCGCCTTCGAGGTGTGTTGACAGTGACTCGAGGCAGGTTTACGTTAACGTAAAGGTAAACGACCGAGCAAGAAGATTCC
Source organism: Pseudomonas sp. NY15181 (assembly GCF_048068055.1). NCBI lineage: Bacteria > Pseudomonadati > Pseudomonadota > Gammaproteobacteria > Pseudomonadales > Pseudomonadaceae > Pseudomonas > Pseudomonas sp. NY15181. Next base: position 62,876 of record NZ_JBLUPT010000016.1, read on the forward strand.
CATGCCCACGACCTACACCATCTCCGAGCTGGCCCGCGAACTGGACGTCACCACCCGCGCCATCCGCTTCTACGAGGAACAGGGCATGCTCAGCCCCGAGCGCCGTGGCCAGGAGCGCATCTACAGCCCGAAGGACCTGGTGGCCCTGAAGCTGATCCTGCGCGGCAAGCGCATCGGCTTCTCGCTGGCCGAGTGCAAGGAGCTGATCGACCTCTACGACCCCAGCAGTGGCAACACCAAACAGCTGGAAACCTTCCTCGGCAAGATCACCGCGCGCCGCGCGCAGCTGGAACAGCAGTTGCTCGACATCGAGCAGATGAAACTGGAACTGGACACGGCCGAGGAACGCTGCCTGGCGGCCATGGCCGAGACCGACAAACCCCGCAAGCAGCGCGTCACGAGCTGATCTCGCCGCCCTGCCCGCTCTCCCTCATCCGATTACAAGTACAACAGGTGACCCCATGAGCTACCCCTCCCTCAACTTCGGCCTCGGCGAAACCATCGACATGCTGCGCGAGCAGGTGCAGGGCTTCGTCGCCAGCGAACTCGCCCCGCGCGCCGCGCAGATCGACGCCGACAACCTGTTCCCCATGGACATGTGGAAGAAGTTCGGTGACATGGGCCTGCTCGGCATCACCGTCGCGGAGGAATACGGCGGCGCCAACATGGGTTACCTGGCCCACGTCATCGCCATCGAGGAAATCAGCCGTGGCTCGGCCTCGGTCGGCCTGTCCTACGGCGCGCACTCCAACCTGTGCGTCAACCAGATCAAGCGCAACGGCAATGCCGAGCAGAAAGCCAAGTACCTGCCCAAGCTGATCAGCGGCGAGCACATCGGCGCCCTGGCCATGAGCGAGCCCAACGCCGGCTCCGACGTGGTCTCGATGAAGCTGCGCGCCGAGAAGCGCGGCGACCGCTTCGTCCTCAACGGCAGCAAGACCTGGATCACCAACGGCCCGGACGCCAACACCTACGTGATCTACGCCAAGACCGAGCCGGAAAAAGGCGCCCACGGCATCACCGCGTTCATCGTCGAGCGCGACTGGAAGGGCTTCAGCCGTGGCAGCAAGTTCGACAAGCTGGGCATGCGCGGTTCCAACACCTGCGAGCTGTTCTTCGATGACGTGGAAGTACCGGAAGAGAACGTGCTGGGCGCGGTCAACGGCGGCGTGAAGGTGCTGATGAGCGGCCTGGACTACGAGCGCGTGGTCCTTGCCGGCGGCCCGATCGGCATCATGCAGGCGTGCATGGACGTGATCGTCCCCTACATCCACGACCGCAAGCAGTTCGGCCAGAGCATCGGCGAGTTCCAGCTGATCCAGGGCAAGGTGGCCGACATGTACACCCAGCTCAACGCCAGCCGCGCCTACCTCTATGCCGTGGCCCAGGCCTGCGACCGTGGCGAGACCACCCGCAAGGACGCCGCCGGGGTGATCCTCTACACCGCCGAACGTGCCACGCAAATGGCCCTGGACGCCATCCAGATCCTCGGCGGCAACGGCTACATCAACGAGTTCCCCACCGGCCGCCTGCTGCGCGACGCCAAGCTCTACGAGATCGGCGCCGGCACCAGCGAAATCCGCCGCATGCTGATCGGCCGCGAGCTGTTCAACGAGACCCGCTGAGCGGCCTGAGGGCACCCTCACCCTAGCCCTCTCCCAGGGGGAGAGGGAACCGGGCGGTGCCGGCTGAAACACCAGCGTTCCGATTGCGCCCCCTCTCCCTCCGGGAGAGGGTCGGGGTGAGGGGAAAGCCCCCGCGCCCAGCTCAACCTGATGGAGCCACCCATGGCCATCCTGCATACCCAGATCAACCCGCGTTCTCCTGACTTCGCCGCCAACGCCGCGACCATGCTGGAGAACGTCCAGGACCTGCGCGCCCTGCTCGGCCGCGTCCACGAAGGCGGCGGCGCCGCCGCCCAGGCCAAGCACACCGCACGCGGCAAGCTTTTGGTGCGCGAGCGCATCAACCGCCTGCTCGACGCAGGCTCCCCCTTCCTCGAAGTCTCCGCCCTGGCCGCCCATGGCGTGTACGGTGAAGACGTCGCCGCCGCTGGCGTGGTCGCCGGCATCGGACGCGTGGAAGGCGTGGAATGCATGATCGTCGGCAACGACGCCACGGTGAAAGGCGGCAGCTACTACCCGCTGACCGTGAAGAAACACATCCGCGCCCAGACCATCGCCCAGCAGAACCGCCTGCCGTGCATCTACCTGGTGGACTCGGGCGGCGCCAACCTGCCGCGCCAGGACGAGGTGTTCCCCGACCGCGAGCACTTCGGCCGCATCTTCTTCAACCAGGCCAACATGAGCGCCCAGGGCATCCCGCAGATCGCCGTGGTGATGGGCTCCTGCACCGCCGGCGGCGCCTACGTGCCGGCGATGAGCGACGAGACCATCATGGTGCGCAACCAGGCCACCATCTTCCTCGCCGGCCCGCCGCTGGTGAAGGCCGCCACCGGCGAAGTGGTGAGCGCCGAGGACCTGGGCGGCGCCGACGTGCACTGCAAGACATCCGGCGTTGCCGACCACTACGCCGAGGACGACGAGCACGCCCTGGCCATCGCCCGCCGCTGCATCGCCAACCTCAACTGGACCAAGCAGGGCAAGCTCAACACCCTCGCCCCGCGCGCGCCGCTGTACGCCAGCGACGAGCTGTACGGGGTGATCCCGGTGGACAGCAAGCAGCCCTTCGACGTGCGCGAGATCATCGCGCGCCTGGTGGACGGCAGCGAATTCGACGAGTTCAAGGCGCTGTTCGGCACCACCCTGGTGTGCGGCTTCGCCCACCTGCACGGCTACCCGGTGGCGATCCTCGCCAACAACGGCATCCTCTTCGCCGAAGCCGCGCAGAAAGGCGCGCACTTCATCGAACTGGCCTGCCAGCGTGGCATCCCGCTGGTGTTCCTGCAGAACATCACCGGCTTCATGGTCGGTCAGAAGTACGAGGCCGGCGGCATCGCCAAGCACGGCGCCAAGCTGGTGACGGCTGTCGCCTGCGCCCAGGTGCCGAAGTTCACCGTGATCATCGGCGGCAGTTTCGGCGCCGGTAACTACGGCATGTGCGGCCGCGCCTACGACCCGCGCTTCCTGTGGATGTGGCCCAACGCGCGGATCGGCGTGATGGGCGGCGAACAGGCCGCCGGCGTTCTCGCCCAGGTCAAGCGCGAGCAGGCCGAACGTGCCGGCCACGCGCTGTCCGCCGAAGACGAGGCGAAGATCAAGGCGCCGATCCTCGAACAGTACGAGCGCCAGGGTCACCCCTACTATTCCAGCGCGCGCCTGTGGGACGACGGCGTGATCGACCCGGCCCAGACCCGCGACGTGCTCGGCCTGGCCCTCTCCGCCTCGCTCAACGCGCCCATCGAAGCGACCCGCTTCGGCGTCTTCCGCATGTAAGGCCGCCGCCATGACCGACTTCCAGAACATCCAGCTCGACATCGACCCGCGCGGCGTCGCCAACCTCTGGTTGAACCGCCCGGACAAGAACAATGCCTTCAACGCCCAGACCATTGCCGAGCTGATCCACGCGCTCGACATCGTCGCTGGCGACGACCGCGTGCGCCTGCTGGTGCTGCGCGGGCGCGGCAAGCACTTCTGCGGCGGCGCGGACCTTTCCTGGATGCAGGAATCCGTGCAGCTGGACTACCAGGGCAACCTGAACGACGCCCAGCAGCTCGCCGAACTGCTCTACAACCTGCACCAGCTGAAGAAGCCGACCCTGGCCATCGTGCAGGGCGCGGCCTTTGGCGGCGGCGTCGGACTGGTGGCCTGCTGCGACATGGCGCTGGCTGCCGAGGACGCGCAGTTCTGCCTGTCCGAAGTGCGCATCGGCCTGATCCCGGCCACCATCGGCCCGTTCGTCACCAAGGCCATCGGCCAGCGCGCCGCCACCCGCTACGCCATGACCGCCGAACGCTTCAGCGGCGTGCGCGCCCGTGAGCTGGGGCTGGTGGACGAGCACTTCCCGGCCGCCGAGCTGGGCGAGAAGGCCGACGCCTGGATCGCCAACCTGCTGAACAACAGTCCGGCGGCGCTGGTGGCCTGCAAGGCGCTGTTCCACGAAATCGGCGCCGGCGAACTCGCCCCCGAACTGCGCCGCTACACCGAAGCGGCGATTGCCCGCATCCGCATCAGCCCCGAGGGGCAGGAAGGCCTGCGCGCCTTCCTGGAAAAACGCAAACCGGCCTGGCAGGAGCAAGTCTGATGAGCAAGATCGATACCCTGCTGGTGGCCAACCGCGGCGAAATCGCCTGCCGCGTGATGCGCACCGCCAAGGCCCTGGGCCTCACCACCGTGGCCGTGCACAGCGCCACCGACCGCAACGCCCGCCATGTCGAAGAGGCGGACATCGCCATCGACCTGGGCGGCGCCAAGCCCGCTGAAAGCTACCTGCGCGCCGACGCCGTGCTGGCCGCCGCCAAAGCCGCCGGCGCCCAGGCCATCCACCCCGGCTATGGCTTCCTCTCGGAGAACGCCGGCTTCGCCCGCGCCTGCGAAGAGGCCGGGCTGGTATTCCTCGGCCCGCCGGCCAGCGCCATCGACGCCATGGGCAGCAAGTCCGCCGCCAAGGCGCTGATGGAAACCGCTGGCGTGCCCCTGGTGCCCGGCTACCACGGCGAAGCCCAGGACTACGCCACCTTCCAGCGCGAGGCACAGCGCATCGGCTACCCGGTGCTGCTCAAGGCCGCCGCCGGCGGTGGCGGCAAGGGCATGAAGGTGGTCGAGCGCGAGGCCGAACTGGCCGAAGCGCTGGAATCCGCCCAGCGTGAAGCGCAGTCCGGTTTCGGCGACTCGCGCATGCTGGTGGAAAAATACCTGACCAAGCCGCGCCACGTGGAAATCCAGGTGTTCGCCGACAAGCACGGCAACTGCCTGTACCTCAACGAACGCGACTGCTCGATCCAGCGCCGCCACCAGAAAGTGGTGGAGGAAGCACCGGCGCCGGGCCTCTCCGTCGAACTGCGCCAGGGCATGGGCGAAGCCGCCGTGCGCGCCGCCCAGGCCATCGGCTACGTCGGCGCCGGCACCGTGGAGTTCCTCTACGACGAAGGCAGCGGCCAGTTCTTCTTCATGGAGATGAACACCCGCCTGCAGGTGGAACACCCGGTCACCGAAGCCATCACCGGCCTCGACCTTGTGGCCTGGCAGATCCGCGTCGCCCGTGGCGAGCCGCTGCCGATCAGCCAGGAACAGGTGCCGCTGAACGGCCACGCCATCGAAGTACGCCTCTACGCCGAAGACCCCGAAGGCGGTTTCCTGCCCGCCAGCGGCCACCTCGCGCTGTACCGCGAACCCGCCGCCGGCCCTGGCCGCCGGACGGACAGCGGCATCCGCGAAGGTGACGACATCTCGCCGTTCTACGACCCGATGCTGGCCAAGCTGATCGCCTGGGGCGAGAACCGCGAGGAAGCCCGCCAGCGCCTGCTGTCGATGCTGGCGGAAACCGCCGTCGGCGGCTTCAAGACCAACCTCGCGTTCCTGCGCCGCGTGCTGGCCCATCCAGCCTTCGCCGAAGGCGAGCTGGATACCGGCTTCATCGGCCGCTACCAGGACACCCTGCTGCCCGCCCCTGCCGCGCTGCCCGAGCGTTTCTGGCAGCTCGCTGCAGAAGCCTGGGTGCAGAGCGAAGCCGCCCGCGTGCGCGGCGACGACGCCCATTCGCCCTGGTCCGCCCAGAGCGGCTGGCGCAGTGGCCTGCCGGGGGAAACTGACCTGCACTTGCTGGCCAAGGGCGAATCCCACGTGGTGCGCCTGCGCCATGCCGACGGCCAGCGCATCGCCAGGCTCGACGGCCAGTGGCTGGACGTGAAGGACGGCGAGATCCGCCGCCGGCATCAGGTGATCCGCCGGGGCGACAGCCTCTACCTGGAATGGAACGGCGAACTGGTCAGCGTGCAGCGCTTCGACCCGATTGCCGAGGCCGAAGCCGCCCACGCCCACCACGGCGGCCTGGGCGCGCCGATGAACGGCAGCATCGTGCGCATCCTGGTCGAACCCGGCCAGAGCGTCGAAGCCGGCGCCGCCCTGGTGGTGCTCGAAGCCATGAAGATGGAACACAGCATTCGCGCGCCGCACGCCGGCGTGGTGAAATCGCTGTATTGCAGCGAAGGCGAGCTGGTGTCGGAAGGTACGGCACTGGTGGAGCTGGAAGAAGCGTCGGCCTGACGCCGATGCCGCCCTTGCAGGAGCGAGCTTGCTCGCGAACCCGCAGCACTCCGGTAATTCAGGGTGCCATGCGTTCGCGAGCAAGCTCGCTCCTACGAAGAGCCAAAGCCGCCTTTCGCCCGAACCCAACGAGGACAATCCATGACCCTGCCCCAATCCGTCCGCCTGGTCGAAGTCGGCCCGCGCGACGGCCTGCAGAACGAGAAACAGCCCATCGCCGTCGCCGACAAGGTACGCCTGGTGGACGACCTCACCGCCGCCGGCCTGACCTACATCGAAGTCGGCAGCTTCGTCTCGCCCAAGTGGGTGCCGCAGATGGCCGGCTCAGCCGAAGTCTTCGCCGGTATCCAGCAGAAAGCCGGCGTCACCTACGCCGCGCTGGCGCCGAACCTGATGGGCTTCGAGGCCGCGCTGGAATCCCAGGTCAAGGAAGTCGCGGTGTTCGCCGCCGCCTCCGAAGCCTTCTCGCAGAAGAACATCAACTGCTCGATCAAGGAGAGCCTGGAGCGCTTCGTCCCGGTGATGGAAGCGGCGCGCCATCACGGTGTGCGTGTGCGCGGCTACGTCTCCTGCGTGCTCGGCTGCCCCTACCAGGGTGAGGTGGACGCGGCACAGGTCGCCGCCGTCGCCGCGGAACTGCACGCCATGGGCTGCTACGAAGTCTCCCTGGGCGACACCATCGGCGTCGGCACCGCCGGCGCCACCCGGCACATGTTCGAAGTCGTCGGCCAGCGCGTGCCGCGCGCGCAACTGGCCGGACATTTCCATGACACCTATGGCCAGGCCACCGCGAACATCTATGCAAGCCTCCTGGAAGGCATCGCGGTGTTCGACAGCTCGGTCGCCGGCCTCGGCGGCTGCCCCTACGCCAAGGGCGCCACCGGCAACGTCGCCACCGAGGACGTGCTCTACCTGCTCAATGGCCTGGGCATCCACACCGGCATCGACCTGGACAAGCTGATCGACGCCGGCGCGCGCATCTGCGCCGTGCTCGACAAGCCCAACGGCTCGCGGGTGGCCAAGGCGCAGTTGTCCAAACGCTGATGGCGCGCGCCGATCACAACCTGTAGGAGCGAGCTTGCTCGCGAACAAAACCCGTTGCGGGCCCGGTTCGCGAGCAAGCTCGCTCCTACGAAAAGCAATCCCCCATGACCCGCTGCTGACCCATCCGCAACATCCCGGTACAGTGCGCCCTCTGCCCTCCTCGCGCACGGCCCGCCCATGACCGACACCGACAGCCTCAAGGACTACCCCAGCGTCCGCCAACAGGCGATCCGCTCGCTGTTCGAGATCTTCGAGCAGTTCAGCGAAGGCACGCTGATCGTCGACCGCGAGGCGCGCATTGTCTGGATAAACCAACGCTACGCCCAGCGCTTCGGCCTGGACGGCGCCGAGCAGGCCATCGGCCGCCCGGTGGAGCAGGTGATTCCCGGCAGCCTGATGCGCGAAGTGGTCAGCAGCGGCCGGCCGATGCTGCTGGACATCCTCGACATGGCCAAGGACCCGCTGGTGGTGATGCGCGTACCGATCCGCGACGACGCCGGCGCGGTCATCGGCGGCATCGGCTTCGCCCTGTTCGACGAACTGCGCGCGCTCTCGCCGCTGCTCACCCGCTACCAGCGCATGCAGGCCGAGCTGGCCTCCACCCGCTCACTGCTGCAGGCACGCCAGGCCAAGTACAGCTTCGGCCACTTCATCGGCACCAGCCCGGCCAGCCTGGAAGTGAAGCGCCGCGCCCGCCGTGGCGCCGCCAGCGAAGCGCCGATCCTGCTGCTGGGCGAAACCGGCACCGGCAAGGAACTGTTGGCCCACGCCATCCACGCCTCCTCGCCGCGCGCCGACAAGCCCTTCGTCAGCATCAACGCCGCGGCGATTCCCGAAACCCTGCTGGAAGCCGAATTCTTCGGCACCGCGCCGGGTGCCTTCACCGGCGCTGACCGCAAGGGCCGCGCCGGGAAGCTGCAGATCGCCCAGGGCGGCACGCTGTTCCTCGACGAGATCGGCGACATGCCGCTGACCTTGCAGAGCAAGCTGCTGCGCGTGCTGCAGGAAAAGGAGTTCGAGCCCGTAGGCTCCAACGAAGTGCTGCGCAGCGACATCCGCCTGATCGCTGCCACCTCCATCGACCTCGACGCCGCCGTGCGCGAGGGACGTTTCCGCGCCGACCTGTTCTACCGCATCAACGTCCTGCCCATCGAGATTCCGCCGCTGCGCGAACGCCTGGAGGATTTGCCGGCGCTGTGCGAAGCCATTCTCGACGACCTGCGCCACGACCGCCAGGCGCTCTTTGAGCTGGACGCCAGCGGCCTCGCCCTGCTGGCCCGGCACGCCTGGCCGGGCAACGTGCGTGAGCTGCGCAACCTGCTGGAGCGCACCGTGCTGCTGGGCGACCGCCCGCAGATCGACGCCGCCGCCCTGCGTTTGGCGCTGGGCGAGCTACAACCGCTGCCGGCCACCTCGACAGCGCCACCAGCCAAGCTGGCCGAAGGACAGGACTTCTACGCCGCGCGGGACACCTTCGAGCGCGAGCTGATCGCCAACACCCTGGCCGAGCACGCCGGCAACGTCGACGCGGCCGCGCAGCGCCTGGGCCTGGGGCGCTCGACGCTGTACAAGAAGATGGCGTCCCTGGGCCTCTCGTCCTGAAATAGAGACAAATCTCATAATAGAGACAACCCCACAGGTCACGAAATCGGCCAGTAGCCACCATTGGCCACCGCCAAAGTCTCCAAATAGAGAAACAGCGCCCGCACCACTTCCCGCAAATCTCAAAATAAGACTTGTAAATCAATTAGTTACATTCTTGGCACAGTCCTGGCTATAGCGTCTGTCGCGGCCCCGGCCGCACAGCCGACATAACAACAATCAACGCTGCCCGAACGCGAACCCATCCAAGCGGACACCACGGCTGGTCCCGCTTCGCACACGGCGCCGCGCCAGGAGATCACCGATGAGCCGTGCCGTCATTTTCGCCACGCTGGGTTCCACCCTCGCTCTTTCGCCTCATGCCTTCGCCGAGTTCCTAGCAGGCAGCAAGGCCAGCGTCGAGCTGCGCAACTTCTACTTCAACCGCGATTTCCGCCAGGACAACGCTCCGCAGTCCAAGCAGGACGAATGGGCCCAGGGCTTCCTGCTGCGCTACGAATCCGGCTACACCGAAGGCACCATCGGCGTTGGCGTCGATGCCCTGGGTCTACTCGGCGTGAAGCTGGACTCCAGCCCTGACCGCGCCGGCTCCGGCCTGCTGCCGCGCGACAAGGAAAAGGTCAACGGAGCCCCCGACGACTACAGCGAACTGGGCCTGACCGCCAAGCTGCGCGCCTCGAAAAGCGTGCTGAAGATCGGCACCCTGCTGCCCAAGCTGCCCACCGTGCTGGCCAACGATTCGCGCCTGCTGCCGCAGACCTTCGACGGCGTGCACCTGAATTCCACCGAGTTCGCCGGCCTGACCTTCGATGGCGGCCGCCTGCGCCAGGTGAGCCAGCGCGACTCGTCCAACCGCGAGGACATGAGCGTCACCAAAGGCAATGCCCGCGGCATCGTCTCCACCGACACCAGCGACCAGTTCGACTTCGCCGGCCTGAGCTACAAGTGGACGCCGCAACTGACCACCGGCTACAGCTACGCCAAGCTCGACGGCCTCTACGACCAGCACATCGTCAACCTGGTGCACGTGCTGCCCATCGCCGCCGGCCAAGCGCTGAAGACCGACCTGCGCTACGCCCGCTCCGACGACGACGGCCATAGCAACGTCGATAACCGCGCCTTCGGCGCCATGCTCACCTACACCCTCGGCGGCCACGGCTTCGGTGCCGGTTACCAGTCCATGAGCGGCGACACCGGCTTTGCCTACATCGGCGGCACCGACGCCTTCCTGGTCAACTTCGTGCAGATCGGCGACTTCGCCAACCGCGACGAGAAGTCCTGGCAGGCGCGCTACGACTACGATTTCGCAGCCCTCGGCATCCCCGGCCTGACCTTCATGACGCGCTACCTGTCCGGCGACAACATCGACCTGGGCGCGAATAGACCCGAAGGCGAGGAATGGGAACGCGACACCGACATCGGCTACGTGGTGCAGAGCGGGCCGTTGAAGAACGTCGGGGTGAAATGGCGCAACGCAACCGTGCGCTCAAGTCATTTCGGAAATGACCTGGACGAGAATCGCCTGATCCTCAGCTACGTGCTGCCGCTCTGGTAAGCGCTTCATTCGTCATCGACAGCCACTACAACAAGCATCACTCAAATAAAAACAGCGCGCGGCCATCCGCCGCGCGCAACCTGGAGATTCGCCCATGAGCGTGGTCATTGCCCTCGCTGCCCTTGCCCTGCTGATGCTCGCGGCCTACCGCGGCTACAGCGTGATCCTCTTTGCCCCCATCGCGGCGCTGCTGGCGGTGCTGCTGACCGACCCGTCCGCCGTGGCGCCGGCCTTCACCGGCGTATTCATGGAAAAGATGGTCGGCTTCGTCAAACTCTACTTCCCGGTGTTCCTGCTCGGCGCCGTGTTCGGCAAGCTGATCGAGCTGTCGGGCTTCTCGCGCTCCATCGTCGCCGCCGCCATCCGCCTGCTGGGCACGAGCCAGGCGATGCTGGTGATCGTGCTGGTCTGCGCCCTGCTCACCTACGGCGGCGTGTCGCTGTTCGTGGTGGTGTTCGCGGTCTACCCCTTCGCCGCCGAGATGTTCCGCCAGAGCAATATCCCCAAGCGGCTGATCCCGGCGACCATCGCCCTGGGCGCGTTCAGCTTCACCATGGACGCCCTGCCCGGCACCCCGCAGATCCAGAACATCATCCCCACCGCCTTCTTCAACACCACCGGCTGGGCCGCGCCCTGGCTGGGACTTATCGGCAGCCTGTTCGTGTTCACCGTCGGCATGCTGTTCCTGCGCCGCCAGGCCGGCAAGGCGCGCGCCGCTGGCGAAGGCTACGGCAGCGAGCTGCGCAACGAGCCGGAGACCGCCGACGACATCAGGCTGCCCAACCCGCTGCTGGCGCTGTCGCCGCTGGTGCTGGTGGGCGTGGCCAACCTGCTGTTCACCCACTGGATTCCCCAGGTCTACGGCAAGACCCACAGCCTGCAGCTGGCCGGCATGGCCGCGCCGGTGGCCAGCGACGTGGCCAAGCTGACCGGCATCTGGGCGGTGCAGGCGGCGCTGCTGCTGGGCATCCTGCTGGTGCTGGTGAGCAGCTTCCGGGTCATTCGCAGCAAGATCGCCGAAGGCAGCAAGACCGCCGTTTCCGGCGCGCTGCTGGCGGCCATGAACACCGCGTCGGAATACGGCTTCGGCGCAGTGATCGCCTCTTTGCCGGGCTTCCTGGTGCTGGCCGATGCGCTGAAGAAGATCCCCGATCCACTGGTCAACGAGGCCATCACCGTCACCAGCCTGGCCGGCATTACGGGCTCGGCGTCGGGAGGCATGAGCATCGCCCTGGCGGCCATGTCCGAGCAGTTCATCGCAGCCGCCCACGCCGCCAACATCCCGCTGGAGGTGTTGCACCGGGTCGCCGCCATGGCCTCCGGCGGCATGGACACCCTGCCGCACAACGGCGCGGTCATCACCCTGCTCGCGGTCACCGGGCTGACCCACCGCGAGGCCTACAAGGACATCTTCGCCATCACCCTGATCAAGACCCTCGCGGTGTTCGTGGTGATCGGGACCTTCTACGCCACCGGCATCGTCTGATCCCGGCGCTTCCAGGCGGCCGTACGAGTACAGCCGCCCTGTTTCAAAGGAGATTTGCATGACACTCAAAGGCAAGACCGCACTGGTCACCGGCTCCACCAGCGGCATCGGTCTGGGCATCGCCGAGCGGCTCGCGGCGGCGGGCGCCAACGTGGTGGTCAACGGCTTCGGCGACATCGACGCGGCCGTGCGCGAACTGTCGCTGCACGGCACCCGCATCGGCCACCACGGCGCGGACATGGCGCAGCCGGAGCAGATCGCCGAGATGATCGCCTACGTCGAGCGCGAGTTCGGCGGCCTCGACATCCTGGTCAACAACGCCGGCATCCAGCACGTCGCGGCGCTGGAGGACTTCCCCGTGGAGCGCTGGAACGCGATCATCGCCATCAACCTCTCGTCGGTCTTCCACACCACGCGCCTGGCGCTGCCGGGCATGCGCCAGCGCGGCTGGGGACGCATCCTCAATATCGCCTCGACCCACGGCCTGGTCGCCTCCACCGGCAAGAGCGCCTACGTGGCGGCCAAGCACGGCGTGATCGGCCTGACCAAGACCACTGCCCTGGAAACCGCCACCACCGCCATCACCTGCAATGCCATCTGCCCCGGCTGGGTGCTGACACCGCTCGTCCAGCAGCAGATCGATGCGCGCGTCGCGGCCGGCGCCAGCCCGGAGCAGGCACGCCACGACCTGCTGGCGGAAAAGCAGCCATCGCTGGAGTTCGTCACCGCTGACCAGCTCGGCGAACTGGCACTATTCTTGTGTAGTGAAGCCGCCGCGCAGGTCCGGGGCGCAGCCTGGAACATGGATGGTGGCTGGGTTGCGCAATAACGCCCGGCGTCTGCCAAAGTACCTCGCGTCATGATGACCGGACGCCGTTCGTCGGCGGCGTCCCCTCCCCCTTGGAACAGTTGGAGTCGTAGTCGATGAACCAGGCGCTCTGGACCCCATCCCCCGAACGCGTCGCCGCCACCCGGATGGACGCCTTCCGCCGCAAGGTGGCGCAGGAGCACGGGCTCGACCTGCCCGACTATGCCGCGTTGCACGCCTGGAGCATCGCCGAGCGCGAAGCCTTCTGGCTGGCTATCGTCGATACCTTCGGCGTGCAGTTCCATGAAGCACCCACGGCGGTGCTCGAGGAAGGCCCGGAGATGCCCGATGCGCACTGGTTCCCTGGCGCCACGCTGAACTTCGCCGAACACCTGCTGCGCCGCCGGGATCACCACCCCGCGCTGATCGCCATCAGCGAAGACGAGCGCCGCGAGGTGCTCAGCCACGCCGACCTGGCCGCCCAGGTCGCCGGCCTGCAGCTCGCCCTGCGCGAGGCCGGCGTGGGCGTCGGCGACCGCGTCGCGGCCTTCATGCCCAACACCTGGCAAACCGTGGTTGGCATGCTCGCCACCACCAGCCTGGGCGCCACCTGGTCGAGCTGTTCTCCGGACTTCGGCACCCAGGGCGTGATCGACCGCTTCGGCCAGATCGAACCGAAGGTGCTGATCGCCTGCGCCGGCTACCGCTACGCCGGCAAGACCCTGGACCTGACCACCAAGCTCAACGAAATCCTCGCCCAGCTGCACAGCCTGGAGCAGCTGGTGATCGTCCCCTACGCCCGTCCCGACGCACGAGCAGGCGATTACCTGACCCTGGCGCGGGTCGACCTCTGGCAGGACTTCTACCAACCCGGCGGCGAACCGGTGTTCACCCCGGTGCCCTTCGACCACCCGCTGTACATCCTCTACTCCTCCGGCACCACCGGCGTGCCCAAGTGCATTGTCCACGGCACCGGCGGCGTGCTGCTGCAGCACCTGAAGGAACACGGCCTGCACGCCGACCTGGGCCGCTCGGATACGCTGTTCTACTACACCACCTGCGGCTGGATGATGTGGAACTGGCTGGTCTCCGGCCTGGCCCAGGGCGCCAGCCTGGTGCTCTACGACGGCTCGCCCTTCCACCCCGGCCCGGAGCGGCTGATCGACCTGATCGACGCCGAGGGCATCAGCGTCTTCGGCACGAGCGCCAAGTACATCGCCGCGCTGGAGAAGGCCAACGTGCGGCCGCGCCAGACCCACTCGCTGGAGCGCCTGAAGGCCATCCTCTCCACCGGCTCGCCGCTGGCCCACGAGAGCTTCGACTACATCTACCGCGACATCAAACCCGACCTCTGCCTGTCGTCGATTTCCGGCGGCACCGACATCGTCTCCTGCTTCGCCCTGGGCAACCCGAGCGCGCCGGTGTGGCGTGGCGAGTTGCAGTGCAAGGGTCTGGGCATGGCGGTCGAGGTCTGGGACGACACCGGCAAGCCGGTGCGGGGAGAGAAAGGCGAGCTGGTCTGCGTGCGGCATTTCCCGTCAATCCCGGTGGGTTTCTGGAACGACGAGAACAACGAGAAATTCCTCGATGCCTACTTCGCCACCTTCCCCGGCGTCTGGGCCCACGGCGACTACGCCGAGGAAACCGAGCACGGCGGCCTGGTGATCCATGGCCGCTCGGATGCCGTGCTCAACCCCGGCGGCGTGCGCATCGGCACGGCGGAAATCTACCGCCAGGTGGAGAAGATCGAGCAGGTGCTGGAGTCCATCGCCATCGGCCAGGACTGGCAGGGTGACGTGCGCGTGGTGTTGTTCGTGCGCCTGCGCGAAGGCGTGGAGCTGGACGAAACCCTGCAGGAGCGCATCCGCCAGACCATCCGCAGCAACACCACCCCGCGCCACGTGCCGGCGAAGATCCTCGAAGTGGCGGACATTCCACGCACATTGAGCGGCAAGATCGTCGAGCTGGCGGTGCGCAACGTGGTGCACGGCCGACCGGTGAAGAACACCGATGCGCTGGCCAATCCGCAGGCGCTGGAGTTGTTCAGGGATCGGAAGGAGCTGGAGAGCTGAGGTTCGCCGGAAATGGGTGCCAGTGCTTCCCCCTCACCCCAGCCCTCTCCCGGAGGGAGAGGGGGTAGATCGTGCCGGCTGACGCCATGGCCGCTCACTGCACCGGACGGTCCCCTCTCCCGCTGGAGGAGCGGGGCGCGCAGCCAGGGTTAGGGTGAGGGGCTCTTGATCTCGTAGGAGCGGACTCCGTCCGCGATCGTTTCCAGGCCGCACCATCGTGCCGGCCTCTGTTCGCGAGCAAGCTCGCTCCTAAGGTCTGCGCCGGCGTGCTCTTCGTAGGAGCGAGCTTGCTCGCGAACCCTGCACCGACAAAAGGTCAGGCACCGCCCGGATGCGTGGTCCGGGCGGCGCCCACGCCGACGATCAGGCGTCGTCCAGCGACTCGGTACCCAGCTCATCCCACACCGCCTCGGCGAGGTGGAAAGTGGCATTGGCAGCGGGAATGCCGCAGTAGATCGCGCTCTGCAGCAGCACTTCCTTGATCTCCTCGCGGGTCACGCCGTTGTTGCGCGCGGCGCGCAGGTGCAGCTTGAGCTCGCCCTCGCGGTTCATGCCGATCAGCATGGCGATGGTGATCAGGCTGCGGGTGTGACGCGGCAGGCCCGGGCGGGTCCAGATGTCACCCCAGGCGTGGCGGGTGATCATTTCCTGGAATTCCTCGTTGAAGGCGGTGCGATTCTGCAGGCTGCGGTCGACGTGGGCATCGCCCAGTACCGCGCGGCGGACCTGCATGCCGGCTTCGTAGCGTTCTTTTTCGTCCATATCAAACTCCAGGGTGAGTCTGTGGCAGCGCCCCATGGGCGCGGATCGCGGACAAGGTCCGCTCCTACATTGTTTCTGGGTCCCCGCGTTCGCGGGGATGACGAGTGAGGCACATGCTCTCCCTCGTCACTCCCGCGAATGCGGGAGCCCAATAGGTAGTTGTTTCTACGGGAAGAGCGTCATCAGCCGCGCAGGAAGGCCAGTACGCGCTGGCTGAAGTCATCGCCGGCCTGCACGTTGGACAGGTGCGCGGCGCGAAGCTCCACCAGCTCCGCACCGGGAATGCGCGCCTGCAGGAAGCGGCCGTCTTCGGTAGTGGTCACCGGGTCGGCGCCGCCGCAAACCACCAGGGTCGGCGCGGTGATCGCACCGATCTCGCCGCGGAAATCGGCATCGCGCACGGCGGCGCAGTTGGCCGCGTAACCTTCCGGCGACGTCTGCGCCAACATGCCGACGATGGGCTCGACCTTGGCCGGATAGCCTTCCGCGAAGTCGGCGGTGAACCAGCGTGAGATCGAGGCATCGCGCAGGTTGCGCATGGCTTGTGCGCCGCCACTGAGCACGCTGTCGATGCGCGGATTCCAGACTTCCGGGGTGCCGATCTTGGCAGCCGTGTTGCACAGCACCAGGCGCGAGAGGCGCTCCGGCGCATGGATGCCCAGCCACTGGCCGATCAGCCCGCCCATGGACAGGCCACAGAAATTGGCGCGCGGGATGTCCAGCGCGTCCAGCAGGGCCAGCACGTCGCGGCCGTTCTGCTCGATGCTGTACGGGCCGGGAGTGACCAGCGAGGCGCCATGGCCACGGGTGTCATAGCGCAGCACGCGGAAGTGCTCGGTGAAGGCTGGGATCTGCGCGTCCCACATGTGCAGGTTGGTGCCCAGGGAGTTGGACAGCACCAGCACCGGCGCGCCGGCGGGCCCTTCCAGCAGGTAATTCAGGTCGCCATCGGCGAGACGTACGGCAGGCATGCAAAGCTCCTATCGCGACTGTTATCGCAAAGACAATTCTTGGTGTTCGGCCAATGCGCGCTCCACCCAGCGGCGCGCCTGGCCCAGGTAATGTGCGGGATCGAGCAGGCGATCCAGTTCCTCGGCATTGAGCTGTGCGGCAACCTCGGCATTCGCGCCCAGCACCTCGCGCAGGTGCGCGCCCTCCTTCACCGCCTGCTTGCAGCACTGCTCCACCAGATGGTGCGCGGCATCGCGGCCGATGCGCTGGGCCAGGGCGATGCTCACCGCTTCGGCCAGTACCAGACCGCGAGTGAGGTCAAGATTGTCGAGCATGCGCTGACCATCCACTTCCAGGCCCGGCACCAATAGCAGCGCCTGTTGCAGGGAACCGGAGACGAGGCAACACAGCTCCGGCAGGCTTTCCCATTCGGCATGCCAAAGGCCGAGGCTGCGCTCGTGCTCCTGGGGCATGGCGGCGAATAGCGTCGAGACCAGTCCCGGCGCACGAGTGGCCGCGCCGATCAGCACGGCAGCGCCCACCGGGTTGCGCTTGTGCGGCATGGTGGACGAACCACCCTTGCCCGGTGCGGAAGGCTCGAAGACTTCGCCGGCCTCGGTCTGCATCAGCAGGCTGAGGTCGCGGCCTAGCTTGCCGAGGCTGCCGGCGATCAGGCCGAGCAGGCTGGCGAATTCCACCAGGCGGTCGCGCTGGGTGTGCCAGGGTTGCTCGGGCAGTTGCAGGTTTAGTTCTTCGGCCAGCGCTTCGGCCACGGCAAAGCCCTGCTCGCCCAGGGCGGCGAGGCTGCCGGAGGCGCCGCCGAACTGCAGGCACAGCAGGCGCGGCTTGAGTTCGTTCAGGCGCTGGCGATGGCGGGTGATCGCGCCCAGCCAGCCGGCGATCTTCATCCCGAGGGTGACGGGCGTGGCGTGCTGCAGCCAGGTGCGGCCGACCATAGGCGTGCCGGCGTGGGTTTGTGCCTGAATAGCGAGTACGTCAGCCAGTTGAGCGAGATCGCTTTCCAGCAACTCGATGGCGGCGCGCAGTTGCAGGACCAATCCGCTGTCCATCGCATCCTGGCTGGTGGCGCCCAGATGGACGTAGCGCTCGGCTTCGGCGTCTTCGCTGGCGATGCGCTTGCCCAGCGCCTTCACCAGCGGAATCGCGGAATTGCCGGCACTGCAGATGGCCTGGGCCAGTGCATCGAAATCGTAGAGTTCGGCGCGGCAGGCGGCGGCGATGGGCGCCACGGCGCTTGCCGGGATCACGCCCGCGCGGGCCTCGGCACGGGCCAATGCGGCCTCGAAGTCGAGCATGCCCTGTACCCGGCCCTGGTCGCTGAAGATGGCGCGCATGGCGGGCTGGGTGAAGTAGGCGTCGAACAGGTGGTTGGTGCTCACTCAGGTGACTCCGGAGATCGGCGGTTTGGTCGGGATAGTATGGCGCGTTGGGCTGCCCTCACCCCAGCCCTCTCCCGGAGGGAGAGGGAGCCGTCCGCTGCGAGAGGATATTCCGACATGCATCCTGAAGCTTCAGGATGTGCACGCGCTTGTCGCCACGCCGAACGGTCCCCTCTCCCTCCGGGAGAGGGTTAGGGTGAGGGGCTCTTGATCACACGCGCTCGACCACCAACGCCACGCCCTGCCCGACACCCACGCACATGGTGCACAGGCCGAGCTTGCCGCCAGTCTTCTGCAACTGGTGCACTGCCGTCAGCACCAGTCGCGCGCCACTCGCACCCAGCGGATGGCCAAGGGCGATGGCGCCGCCGTTGGGGTTCACCCGCGCGTCGTCATCGGCGATGCCGAGTTCGCGGGTCACCGCCAGGCCCTGCGCGGCGAAGGCTTCGTTCAGCTCAATGACGTCGAACTGGCTGACCGACAGGTTCAGGCGCTCCAGCAGCTTGCGTACCGCCGGTACCGGGCCGATGCCCATCACGCGCGGTGCGACGCCGGCGCTGGCCAAGCCGAGCACTTTCGCGCGCGGCGTCAGGCCGTGTTTCTTCACCGCTTCGGCGCTGGCGAGGATCAGCGCGACGGCGCCGTCATTCACGCCCGAGGCATTGCCGGCGGTGACGGTCTTGCCTTCGCCGTTGACCGGCTTCAGTTTGGCCAGCGCGTCCAGCGTGGTGTCCGGGCGCGGGTGTTCGTCGGTATCGACAACGGTCTCGCCCTTGCGACCCTTGATCACCACCGGGACGATTTCCTCGGCGAAGTACCCGGAAGCCTGGGCAACGCCAGCGCGCTGCTGGCTGCGCAGGGAGAAGGCGTCCTGGTCGGCGCGACTCACCTGGTACTCGTCCGCCACGTTGTCGGCGGTTTCCGGCATGGTGTCCACGCCGTACTGCGTCTTCATCAGCGGGTTGATGAAGCGCCAGCCGATGGTGGTGTCCTCGATCTTCTGCCCACGGCCGAAGGCGCTGTCGGCCTTGCCCATCACGTAAGGCGCGCGGGACATGGACTCCACGCCGCCGGCGATGACCAGTTCGGCCTCGCCGCTGGCGATGGCGCGGAAGGCGGTGCCCACCGCGTCCAGGCCCGAGGCGCAGAGACGGTTGAGGGTCACGCCCGGCACGCTTTCCGGCAGGCCGGCCAGCAGCAGCGCCATGCGCGCCACGTTGCGGTTGTCCTCGCCGGCCTGGTTGGCGCAGCCGAGATACACCTCGTCCAGCGCGGCCCAGTCGACCTGCGGGTTACGCTCCACCAGCGCCTTCACCGGCACGGCGGCGAGGTCGTCGGCGCGCACGCCGGACAGCGAGCCGCCGAAGCGGCCGATGGGCGTGCGCACGGCATCGCAGATGAAGACGTCGCGGCTCATTCCTCACCTCCCAGCTGGCCGTGGGCGGCGGCGGTGCGGGCTTCCAGGGCGCGCAGGGCTTCCAGTTCGACTTCGGTCGGCGCGACGGTCTCGGCTACCTGCTCGGCGAAACGAATCGCCCAGCCGGTATTTTCGACCACCTGCTCGCGGGTCACGCCCGGGTGCAGCGCGGTGACGATGAACTCGTTGCTGCCCGCTTCCGGCTCCATGATGCAGAGGTCGGTGATGATCGCCACCGGGCCTTTGCCTGGCAGGCCGAGCTGTTTGCGATGGTCGCCGCCCTCGCCGAAACCGACCGAGGTGATGAAGGCCAGCTTGTCGACGAAGGTGCGGTGGGACTGCTTGAGGATGATCAGCACTTCCTTGGCGGAACCGGCGATCTCCGGCGCGCCGCCGGCGCCGGGCAGGCGCACTTTCGGCTTGTGGTAGTCGCCGATGACGGTGGTGTTGATGTTGCCGAAGCGGTCGACCTGGGCGGCGCCGAGGAAGCCGACGTCGATGCGCCCGCCCTGCAGCCAGTAACGGAAGATCTCGCCGGTGGGCACCACGGTGTCGGCGGTCTCGGCCAGCTCGCCGTCGCCGATGGACAGTGGCAGCACGCTGGGCTTGGCGCCGATGGGGCCGGATTCGTAGATCAGGACCACGTCCGGCGATGCGGTCAGGCGCGCGAGGTTGGCGGCCTTGGACGGCAGGCCGATGCCGACGAAGCAGACGGCGCCGTTCTTCAGGCGGCGGGCGGCGGCCACGGTCATCATTTCATTGGTGCTGTAGGCGCTCATTACTTGGCCTCCGCGAGTTTGGCTTTGAACTCAGAGAAGTCTTTCGTGCCGCGGATGTAGGTATCGATCCAGGCGTTGAAGGTATCGCGGTCGCGGGCGATCGGGTCCCAGGCCTGGTAGAAGCGGTTGTCGCGCTCGGAGTAGCCGTGGGCGTAGGACGGGTGCGAACCACCGGGCACCAGGCAGACGGCGGACAGCGCCCAGGTCGGCAGCACGCAGGAGTTCATCGGCGCGTTCAGGTCGTCGACGATCTCTTCCACGGTGACGATGCAGCGCTTGGCGGCCAGGGCGGCTTCCTTCTGCACGCCGAGGATGCCCCACAGCAGCACGTTGCCCTTGCGGTCGGCCTTCTGTGCGTGGATCACGGTGACGTCCGGGCGAACCGAAGGCACGGCGGCCAGTTGTTCGCCGGTGAACGGGCAATTGATGAACTTGATGTTCGGGTTGACCTTCGGCAGGTCGGAACCGGCGTAGGCGCGCAGCACCGCGAACGGCAGGCCCGAGGCGCCGGCCACGTAGGAGTTGGCGAGGTCGGCGTGGCTGTGCTCGTCGATCTCAAGCTCGCGCGGCCAGCCCTTCTCCACCGCGTCACGCAGGCGGTGCAGCGACCCGACGCCGGGGTTGCCGCCCCAGGAGAAGGTCAGCTTGCGCACGCAGCCGGCGCCGATCAGCAGGTCGTAGACCAGGTCGGGGGTCATGCGCACCAGGTGCAGGTCTTTCTTGCCCTGGCGGATCAGCTCGTGGGAGGCAGCGGTCGGGATCAGGTGAGTGAAGCCTTCGAGGGCGACGGTGTCGCCGTCGTGGACGAAGCGCTCGACCGCTTCGCGGAGAGTCAGGAGTTCAGCCATTTTCGGTCTCGTTCTGGGGGTCTGTGCCGATGGGAAAACAGTACCGTCGGGGGGATGGGGGAACAATGCGATAATCGACTATTGGTGCGAATATCGAACACTTCTCTTAGGGGACTAAGCGTCTGTCTTGCACTCGATGCAACGCGCTTTCGTAGGAGCGGACCTTGTCCGCGAAAGGCGGGCATGGCCCGCTCCTACAGTGGTAATTCGGGGTGGGCGTGTAGGAGCGAGCTTGCTCGCGAACTCGCCCAGCACTGGAGCGGCCAGGTAACTCGGTTCGCGAGCAAGCTCGCTCCTACAGGTTTGGCGTTAGGCGCTTTGCAGTGCGCGGGGACGATTGCTGCGGTCTTCCGCGTCGGCACTGACGGCCTGCTGCAGCTGGAAGTCGAACTCGATCTCGGCGAAGCGCCCTTCCACACCGCGCGCCTTGGCCGCCTCCGCGTCCTCGACGAAACGCACCTCGCCGATCAGCCCGTCACGGGTGGCATAGGCGAAGTCATCCCACAGGTACTGGTCACCGGCCAGGTTGATCTGGGTGGTCAGGTGACGATGACCCGGCGCCGAGATGAAGAAGTGGATGTGCGCCGGGCGCTGGCCGTGGCGGCCCAGTTGATTGAGCAGTTCCTGGGTCGGGCCGTCCGGCGGGCAACCGTAGCCGCTCGGGACGATGCTGCGCGCCTTGTAGCGGCCTTCGGCGTCGGTGACGATGCGGCGGCGCAGGTTGAACTCGGACTGGGTGCTGTCGAAGTACGAGTAGGTGCCGTTGGTGTTGGCGTGCCAGAGGTCCACTACCGCGCCGGCCAGCGGCTTGCCCTGCGGGTCGAACACGCGGCCGGAGAGGAACATCACGGTGCCGGCGTCCTTGCCGTCGTCCATGCGCGCTTCGCCTTCGGACAGCGGTGCACCGGCCACGTACAGCGGGCCTTCGATGGTGCGCGGGGTGCCGCCACCGATACCGGCTTCGGCGTCCTGGGCGTCCAGTAGCAGGTCTAGGTAATGCTCGATGCCCAGGCCCGCAACGACCAGCCCGGCCTCCTGGCGCGCGCCCAGGCGGTTGAGGTAATCCACGGCCTTCCAGAACTCGTCGGGGGTGACGTTCATGTCTTCAATGAGCCGGGCGGTGTCCTGCAGGATGCGCAGGACGAGGTTCTTCACGCGCGGATTGCCCGCATCGTTCAGGGCGCCGCTGGCTTCTTCGAAGAACTTCTGGATGTCGGCAGTGTGGGAGATTTTCACGGTCATGGTGCACCTCGGGTCTTGTTCTTGTGGTGAGAGACGGGGGAATCAACGGTCGTCGGCATGGATCGAGGACGGATGGCGGCACAGCCCGTCGACCTCGATGTCCATGTAGGGGAACAGCGGCAGCTGCATCAGGGTGTCGTGCAGCTCCTCGACACTGGGCAGGTCGAACACGCTGTAGTTGGCGTAGTGCCCG
>NZ_JBLUPT010000017.1:0-82024 GCF_048068055.1 Pseudomonas sp. NY15181
CGGCGCCTACGCCAAGCTGTTCACCGACGAGATCCGCGCCTTCACCGCTTCGGCCTCCGCTGAGCTTTCCGAGTTCACCGGCCCGCTGAACGCCGCCGTGCAGAACCTGGAAGAGCTGACCGCCTGGGTCCTGGACCGCGCCAAGGGCAACCCGAACGAGATCGGCGCTGCCTCGGTCGAGTACCTGCACGCCTTCGGCTACACCGCCTATGCGTACATGTGGGCCCTGATGGCGCGCGCCTCGCTGGGCAAGGAAGGCCAGGACGAGTTCTACGCCAGCAAGCTCGGCACCGCGCGCTTCTACTTCGCCCGCCTGCTGCCGCGCATCCACTCCCTGAGCGCTTCGGTGAAGGCTGGCAGCGAGTCGCTGTACCTGCTGGACGCCGCGCAGTTCTAAGCGCTATGCAAAAGCCCCGCTCCGGCGGGGCTTTTTTTATGGCAGGTTATTCCGTTCGGTAACCTGGGTATCACGATTGCGTGTAAGCCTAGGCTTACAAACGCTGGTGGTGATCAGCGTCTGTCTGAAATGTGCTTGCGCGGTTAACCTTCTCCTCAGTCAGGACATTGCGCAGGAAGCGCCAACGACAATACGGAAACAAGGGAATCCACCATGGATGGTGGCCAGCACGGACGTCAGGATATCGGTCTGCAAAACCCCGCTTCGAAAGAAGCGGGGTTTTTTCTTTGCCTGTGATTTCTGCAAACCAGCACGCGCAGGCTCGCTCCTACGAAAAGCGGTCGCGATCAAACCGCCCCGTCGAGCAACGACCGCAACAGCTCCACCGTCGGCTGCTGGCGCTGCGCATCGCGGTAGACCAGCCCCACGCTCAACGGAATGCGCGGTTCGCTCAGCGGCTTCCACAGCAGGTTCGGGTGCCCGTGCATCTGCCGCGCGCGCCCTGGCAGCACGGTGGCGAAGCGGCTCTGCGGCAGGCTGTCGAGGATGCCGCCCATGTGGTTGAGCTCGGCCTGCACCCGTGGCCGCCGGCCGATGGCCGCCAACTGCTCCTGCCAGATCTGCCGGGCGCGGAACTCCTCGCCCAGCAGCAACATCGGCAGCTCCGCCGCCTGGGCCAGCGAGACCTTCTTGAAATCCTTCAGCGGATGGTCCGCCGCGATCACCAGCTGCAGCTCGTCCGGGTACAGCTCCACGCCGTGCAGCGCCGGCTGGCGCGGCGGCAGGAAGCCGATGCCGATGTCGAGCTGGCCGACCAGCAGGCGCCGCTCGATCTCCACGCCCGACAGTTCGTAGATGCGTACCTGCACATGCGGCTGGGCGGTGTGCAGGCGTTCCACCAGATGCGGCACCAGGTTGGCGTTGACCGTCTGCAACACGCCGATGCTCAGGCTGCGCGCGCTCTGCCCACGGTAGCCGCGCAGGGCCTCGCGGGCGCGCTCCAGGCCGTCCAGTAGCGGTACCGCGTGGTTGTACAGCGTGTGCGCAGCGGCGGTCGGCAACAGGCGCTTGCCGCTGCGTTGGAACAGCGCCACGTCGAGGTTCTGCTCCAACTGGCGAATCTGCTGCGACAGCGCTGGCTGGGAAATCGCCAGGCGTTCGGCGGCACGCCCGACGTGGCCTTCCTCGTAGAGTGCGACGAAATAGCGGAGCTGGCGAAAATCCATAAGGTCTGCTTATCAACGAAACTGGAAAATCGAAATGGATAGTCGGCTATCCAGGCCACTACTCTAGCGCTTGTCCGCTGTCTCAGATGGGTAGACAAAGGTGGAAAGCATCGTCATCCAGGGCGTTTTCATAGGCAAAGTCGAAGAAAGTTGGGGAGGTCTGCTCAGCGACATCGACAAGCTGGAGGCGCACCAGGAAGTTTGGCTCGGCGCCGAAGGGTTGCCGGGGGACGCCAGGGGCGACCTGCGTCGCGACGGCGGCCTGGATCGCGCACTGCACCACTACCCGGCCGAGCACTACCGCCACTGGCGCAAGCTGCACCCGCAGACGCGCTGGCGGCAGCCGGCCTTCGGCGAGAACCTGTCGACCTTCGGCCTCAATGAACACGAGGTGTGCATCGGCGACCTGTTCCGCTGGGGGGAGGCGCTGATCGAAGTGAGCCAGCCGCGCTCGCCGAGCTATCGCCTGGCGCGGCGCTGGAACCTGCCCGAGCTGCCCTTCGAGGTGCAGGAGCAGGGGCGCTGCGGCTGGTTCTACCGGGTCCGCCGTGCCGGCATGGTGGCGCCCGACGCGCCGTTGGAACTGGTGCAGCGGCACTACCCGCAGCTCTCCGTGGCGAGCTTGCTGGACTGGTACTTCGGCCACCCGCTGGAACGTACCGGACTGCGCCTGATGATGGCCTGCGACGCGCTCTCCCTGCGCTGGCGCAAGACCGCCGCGCAACGCCTGACCAGTGGAGTGCTGGAAGACTGGACGGCCCGCCTGGCGGGCCCCGAATGCCTGGAGCAGGGCGGCCTGCAAGCCTGAGCCGCGCTGCTTCGCAAATGCCCTCGCGCCCGCCTCCGGACGTCGTCTTGGTCCTGTGGGGCGGCTTTTATTCCCGCCGCCTGTCCCCTCGCTGGGGCAGGCGGCGCTGTCATCCCGTCGTAACACCGCGTTCCTAACCTTCCGCGCATATCTTTAATTGGCAACCCGAGCCGTCCTGCCGACGGCCGTGCGGAAGGAACCCCTCCATGAGCGAACGATTCCAGGACTTTCACGATCGACTGGCCGCCTTCGATGACCAGGTGATCAACCCCTCCGGCAATGTGCCGATGAGCGAGCTGATCGACCCGGCCCGTCGCCGCCTGTTGAAGAACAGCCTGGTGCTCGGTGCGGTGGCCTTCCTCGGCGGCGGTCTCTACGCGCCGCGTCGCCTGTTCGCGGCCGAGGCCGCCGCGCCGTCTGCGCTACTGGGCTTCAAGGGCGTGCCGGTGCAGCAGGACCCGAAGTTCGACCGCGTGATCGTCGCCGAGGGCTATACCGCCCGGCCGTTCTTCTCCTGGGGCGATGCCGTGGTCACCGGCTCCCGGGCCTGGAAGGGCGACGCCAGCGAGGACTGGAAAACCCAGGAGCTGCAGGCCGGCGATAACCACGACGGCATGCACTACTTCCCCTTCCCGGACGCACCGGACAGCCACGGCCTGCTGGTGATCAACCACGAGTACATCAATCCGACGCTGCACCCCAAGGGCCAGACCTTCGAGGATCGCCCTGATGGCAGCCGTGGCCGCCCGGAAGGCGAGGTACGCAAGGAAATCGCCGCCCACGGCCTGAGCGTGATCGAGGTGAAGAAGGACGCCAGCGGCCAGTGGCAGCGTGTCGAGGGTTCGAGCTACAACCGCCGCATCACCGGCAGCTCGCCGCTGGACCTGTCCGGCCCCCTGGCTGGCCATGACCTGCTGCGCACCGCCAGCGACCCGGATGCCAAGCAGGTGCTCGGCACCCTGAACAACTGCTCCATGGGCGTCACGCCCTGGGGCACCTATCTTGCGTGCGAGGAGAACTGGCACCAGTACTTCGTCAACCGCGACAAGGACGACTACGCCAAGCGCGTCTCGCACAAGCGCTATGGCCTGTCCAACGGCCAGTTCAGCAACTACTACGCCTGGGAGGCGGTGGACGCGCGCTTCGACGCCACCCCCAAGGCCGACCAGCCCCACGGCGGCCACGTCAACGAGCCGAACCGCTTCGGCTGGGTGGTGGAGATCGACCCGTTCGACCCCAAATCCACGCCGAAGAAGCGCACCGCCGTCGGCCGCTTCTGCCGCGAGTGCTCGACCCTGTCGCTGGGCGCGGACAACCGCATGGCCTTCTACTACGGCGATGACACCAAGGGCGAGTACATCTACAAGTTCGTCCCGGCCGGCACGTACGACCCGGCCAACCGTGCCGCCAACCGCGACCTGCTGGACGAAGGCACCCTCTATGTCGCGCGCTTCAACGCCGACGGCAGCGGACAGTGGCTGCCGCTGGTACATGGGCGGAACGGCCTGACCGCCGAGAACGGTTTCGCCAGTCAGGCCGAGGTGCTGGTCAACGCCCGCGCCGCCGCCGACAAGCTGGGCGCGACCCCGATGGACCGCCCCGAGTGGGTTGCGGTGCAGCAGACCACCCGCGAGGTCTACGTCAGCCTCACCAACAACGACGGACGCGGCAAGAAGCAGTCGGTGGATGCGGCCAACCCGCGCAAGGAAAACCTGCACGGGCAGATCCTGCGCTGGAACGAGACCGGCGGCGACCCGACCGCGACGACCTTCCAGTGGGAAGTCTTCCTGCTGGCCGGCGAGCAGAAGGGCTCCGGCGCGCCGGAGAACCTGGTCGGCACCATCAACGGCGATATCTTCTCCTCGCCGGACGGCCTGTACTTCGACACCACCGGCCGCCTGTGGATCGAGACCGACTACGACGATGCCGAGAAACCCATGCACGCCATGGGCTGCAACCAGCTGCTTTGCGCCGACCCGCACAGCCGTGAGGTTCGCCGCTTCCTGGTCGGCCCGCGCGGCTGCGAGCTGACCGGCATCACCCAGAGCCCGGATGGCAGGACGATGTGGGTGAACATCCAGCACCCGGGCATCAGCTTCCCGGCCAGCGACGGCAGGAGCATCCCGCGCTCCACGACGCTGGTGATCACCAAGGATGATGGGGGTGTGATCGGGACCTGATGGCTAGTGAGGGGGAAGTCTGGCGCTCGGGCTTTCCCCTCACCCCGGCCCTCTCCCAAAGGGAGAGGGGGGCAGTTCGTGCCGGCTGACGGTGCTGCTTCATCCTGCGCCGATCGGTCCCCTCTCCCGCTTGCGGGAGAGGGTTAGGGTGAGGGGCTCTTGGTAGATCGGTGCCGTGGCGGTTCGCGAGCAAGCTCACTCCTACAGGGGGCGCCGTTCCCCGCGATTTCCGGCGCTCGCTGATGCTCTTCGTAGGAGCGAGCTTGCTCGCCAACCCCGCTCCCACGGAAAGCTCAAAGCTCCACCTCACCCCCCGCCAACGCACACAACTCGGTGAAGTCGACAATCTCCGTCTCCCGCCCGTCCACCCGCACCAGTCCGTGCTTCTGCAGACGGGTGAAGCTGCGCGACACGGTTTCCACCGCCAGCCCCAGGTAATCACCGATCTCATTGCGCGACATGCTCAGGCGGAAGCGCGTGGCGGAGAATCCGCGTTCGCGGAAGTGCGCGGAAATGTTCAGCAGGAAGGCGGCGATGCGCGAGTCCGAATTCAGCCGCGAAAGCAGCAGCTTCATCTGCTGATCCTCGCGGATCTTGCGGCTCATCATCAGCATGATCTGGTGCGACAGGCCGGGAATCTGCAGCGACAGCTCTTCCAGCTGATTGAACGGAATCTCGCTGCACAGTGTGCTTTCCAGCGCCTGCGCCGACACCGGGTAGCTGCCTTCGCCCATGCCGGAGAAGCCGAAGATCTCGGTGGCGAAATAGAACCCGGTGATCTTTTCCAGGCCCTGCTCGTTGGTGGTGAAGGTCTTGATCGAGCCGGAGCGGACCAGATACACGCTGTGGAACGGGTCGCCCTGGCGGAACACGAAGTCGCCCTTGTGCAGCAGGTGGCCCGGCTTGATGATCGCCTCCAGTTCCTCGATCTTGTCGTCGCTCAAGGTCGGCGGTGCCAGCCGGCAGTTCTTGCAGTACGGTTGCGCTTTGATCATCTGATTCATCCCTATCCCCATGCACCGGCCCATGCGCGTGGCACGGCGCTCTCGGGCGTATCGCCCCCCTCAAACCATAGCAATAGACGACCATCTGTCACTTGTCGGGTGGTAGGAAAAGCGTCTATCGAATGGATTTTTCATTCCGGCTTGACCCTTTCTTCACCGCACAAACCGCAGTCTTCGCCACCGTGCACCATGGGGTCATGGGGGGAGCCCACAGGAACTCCGGGTGCCAGTGACGCGGCCAGCGGGAAGGGCCTGCGTCCATCCCGCTCACTTCCGGAGTCATGCCTTGAACAAACTTCCACAGATCACCCTGGCCTTCTGGGTGATGAAGATCTGCGCCACCACCCTGGGGGAAACCGCCGGCGACCTGCTGTCGATGACCCTGAACGTCGGCTACGCCGTCAGCTCGCTGATCCTCATCAGCGTGTTCCTCGTCACCCTGGTCGGCCAGCTCGCCAGCAAGCGCTACGTGCCCTGGCTGTACTGGCTGGTGATCCTCTCCACCAGTACCGCCGGCACCACGATGTCGGACTTCATGGACCGCACCCTGGGCCTGGGCTACGCCAGCGGCTCGGCGATCCTGGTGAGCATCCTGGTGGCGATCTTCGCGGCCTGGCGCTTCAGCGGCACCTCGCTGTCGGTGGACAACATCCGCAGCTTCAAGGGCGAGATGTTCTACTGGATCGCGATCCTCTTCTCCAACACCCTGGGCACCGCGCTGGGCGACTTCCTCGCCGACGATTCCGGCCTGGGCTTTGCCGGCGGCGCGCTGCTGATCGGCAGCCTGATCGCCGTGGTGGTGCTGCTGCACTACTTCACCAAGCTGTCCTCGGTGCTGCTGTTCTGGGTCGCCTTCGTCCTCACCCGCCCGTTCGGCGCGACCCTGGGCGACGTGCTGACCAAGTCCCACGAGAAGGGTGGCCTGGACTTCGGCACCATCGGTTCCTCGGCGATCCTGGCCGGCATCCTGGTGGCGCTGGTGATCGTGGTCAGCCTGCGGCAGAAGCGTGACGAGGAACCCAGCACGGCGGTGCTGGCGTCCTGATCCTCGACGCCGCTTCCCGTCGGTATGGTAAGCGGTGGGCTAGCCTTGTGAAATTTGTTCTGTTATTTTTCATGAAAAATAAACAAAACAATTTCACGAGGTGGCCATGTTCCTGCGTTCGAGCGAGCCGGTCGGCACTTACTACGCCGGCGCCAACCCCGAGCTGATCCAGCCGCGCGCCGCGCTGCGCGAACCGCTGGAATGCGAGGTGCTGGTGATCGGCGCCGGTTTCAGTGGCCTGCACACCGCCCTGCAACTCGCCGAAGGCGGACGCCAGGTCTGCATGATCGAAGCCAGCCGCATCGCCTGGGCCGCGTCCGGGCGCAACGGCGGCCAGGCCCTGCCGGGCTGGTCCAGCGACCTGGGCCCGATCGAGGCCGACCTCGGCCATGAAGGCGCGCTGCGCCTCTGGCAAGGCATGCTCTGGGCCGCCCACGAACTACGCGACCTGCCGCAACGCCACGGCTTTGACTGCGACTACCGCATCGGCCACCTGTGGACCGCCGTGTTGCCGCGCCGTGTCGGCTCGCTCTACGACTGGCAGGCCGAAGCCAACCGTCGCTGGGGCTATGAAGGCCTGCGCTTCGTGCCGCGCGAGGAATTGCCGGAGTGGATCGCCAGCGACCGCTACCAGGCCGGCCTCTATGATCCCCATTCCGCCCACCTGAACCCGCTCAAGCTGGCCTACGGCCTGGCCGGTGCCTTCGAGCGCGCCGGCGGGCGCATCTTCGAGCAGACCCGCGCCCTGAGCTTCCGCGAGAGCGGCAACGGCTATGAGGTGACCACCGAGCATGGCAGCGTGCGCTGCGCCTCCCTGGTGCTGGCCTGCAACGCCTACATCGATGGGCTCGACCGCGACGTCTCCGAGCGCATCCTGCCGGTGGGCACCTACCAGGTCGCCACCGCGCCCCTGGGCGAGGAGCTGGCCCGCTCGCTGCTGCCGAAGAACTGTTGCGTCACCGACAACCAGTTCGTCCTCGACTACTTCCGCCTGACCCCCGACCACCGCCTGCTGTTCGGCGGCGGCTGCACCTACCTGGGCGGCATGCCCAGCGATATCCGCGCCGCCACGCGGCCGTTCGTGGAGCGTGTGTTCCCGCAACTCAAGGGCGTGGAGCTGGAATACGCCTGGGGCGGCCACATCGACTGCACTATGCGCCGCACCCCGGATATCGGCCGGCGCGGCGACTTGTACTGGCTGCAGGGCTATTCCGGCCACGGCGTACTGCCGAGCCTCGCCGCCGCACGTGCGGTGAGCGAGGCGATGCTGGGGCGCGGCGACGAGCTTGACCTCTATCAACGCATCCGCAATCCCGGGTTCCCCGGTGGCCAGCGATTCGCCGCGCCACTGGAAGCCGCCGGTAAAGCTTGGTATCGATTGCGCGACTTTTTCTGAATCGGATTTCGCCATGACCCAGACGGTCACCAACGAACACCTTGCCACGCTGATCCGCGACCTGCGCAAGCACAAGAACCTCACCCTGGGCGCGCTGGCCGAACAGATCGGCCGCTCGGTGGGTTTCCTCTCCCAGGTCGAGCGCGGCCTGTCGCAGCCGACCGTGGCCGACCTCACCGCCATCAGCGAAGCCCTCGGCGTGCCGACCACTTACTTCTACGCCGGCGACACCCGCCGCGAGCTCGACTGGGTCACCCGCCCGGCCGACCGCCGCACCCTGTACTACGCCGGCGGCGTCACCGACATTCTCGCCTCGCCGAACATGTCCGGTGGTTTCTCCATGCTCGACAGCATCCTCGCCCCTGGCGCCACCAGCGGCGAGGGGCACCTGAACGACAGCTCGGAGCAGGGCGGTTTCGTCCTCGAAGGCGAGCTGACCATCTGGTACGAGGGCGACACCATCACCCTGCACGCCAACGACAGTTTCCAGCTGCCGCCGCACAGCCAGTTCCGCTACGGCAACCTCACCGACAAACCCACGCGAGTGCTCTGGATCTTCACGTGAATTTCCCAAGCCAGCCCACGAGGGTTGGCTTGGGAAAACGATCCGGCGCCGCCCAGAAAAGGCCCCAGCACCATGAACCGCCCGACCCATCCCGACCTGCTCAGTGAAGTCCGTGCTTTCCGTCAGCAATACCCTGACATCCGCTACGTCGACCTGATCTGCCTGGACATCCCCGGCCACTTCTACGGCAAGCGCTACCCCGTCGACATGCTGGAAAAAGTCGCAGCCGGCAGCCCGCTGAAGCTGCCGCAGAACTGCGTGCTGCTGGGCGTACAGGGCGGCCTGCACCCGATCGGCGACTACTGCTTCAACGACGGCGACCCGGACGCGCCGCGCCGCCTGATCCCCGGCTCGCTCAAGCCGGTGCGCTGGGAAAACCAGCCGCTGGGGCAGATGCTGATCAGCTCAGACGGTACCCACGCGCCCATCGAGTTCGAGCCGCGCGAAGTGCTTGCCCGCGTGATGCAGCGCCTGGAAGCCAAGGGCATCCGCCCGGTGGTGGCTTTCGAGCTGGAGTTCTACCTGTTCGACAAGAAGCTTGACGCCGGTCTGCCGCAGTACCCGCGCGACCCGCTGTGCGACGACGAGGACGACCAGCCGAACATGCACATCGAGCGCCTCTCGCGCTTCTCCGACGTGCTCCACGAAATCGTCGAAGCCTCCCGCGAACAGGGCGTGGACGCCAACGTGATCACCGCCGAGATCGGCCCTGGCCAGTTCGAGATCAACTTCGCCCACTGCGAGGATGGCCTGCACGCCGCCGACCAGGCCGCGCTGTTCGCCCGCGCCACCCGTGGCGTGGCGCTCAAGCACGGCTACCGCGCCAGCTTCATGAGCAAGCCGTACCTGCACGCGCCGGGCAGCGGCATGCACGTGCACGTCAGCCTGTACGATCGCGACGGCAATAACCTGCTCGCTGGCGACAACCAGCAGGCCCTGCGCCACGCCGTGGCCGGTTGCCTGGAACTGCTGCCGCACTGCATGCCGATCTTCGCCGCCAACCACAACGCCTACCGCCGTTACGGCTCGCGGGTGAACGCGGCGAGCAAGGCCAGTTGGGGTTTCGAGGACCGCGATGCGTGCATCCGCATCCCTGAATCCGACGGCAAGAACCTGCGCATCGAGCACCGCCTGGCCGGCGCCGACGCCAACCCCTACCTGGTGCTGGCGGCCATCCTCACCGGCATGGAGCACGGCCTGGAAGCCAAGCGCGAACCCATCGCCCCGCTCAATGAAGATCGCACCAGCGGCATCGACTTCCCCCGCGACATGCTCGGCGCCGTCGCCGCTATGGAAGACCATCCGGTGGTGAAGGATGGCCTGGGCAGCGAGTTCGTTTTCGTCTACTGCGAGAACAAGCGCCACGACCACCTGGACTTCATGAACGAAGTCAGCGCGCGGGAATACCGCTGGTTCCTCTGAGACCGGCTAACTCCGTAGGGCGTACAACCGTTCGCGGTTGTACGCCGCTACACCATGATTGTCAGTCGGTGCATCGGTCGAACTCGAAGCGCTTGGCGAGAAGTGTCCTGTTTGGAGTCAGCGCGGGCGGAGGCCGAGGTCAAACGGCGTATAACGTCGAACGTTATACGCCCTACGCTCCTGGGGCTCCCCCTCGGTCCTGCGAAAGCCCTTCTGCCGGAGCGCCAAGGGCTAGGCGCTCCGGCTCCCCTCCCAGAAATGCTCCGCCAGCAATCGCAGCTCCGCCGCCAGTTCCGCCATGCGCGCCGCACTGCGCTGGCAGGTGCCGGCGTTGGCCGCGTTGCTGTCGGCGGACCCGCGAATCGCCTGCAGGCTGCGCTGCACCTCCTCGCTGGCCGCACCCTGCTGCTCGATGGCGGTGGCGATCTCCAGGCTCATGCGCTGGATCGACGACACCTGCTCGCTGATCCGCTCCAGCGTGCCGGTGGCCTGGCCGGCCTGATCCAGGCTGGCCAGCGCCTGCTCGCAGCAATGCCACAGGGCACGTACCGAGTCTTCGGCGCCGCGTTGCAGATTGCCGATCAGCCCCTGGATGTCCCGCGCGGATTCCTCGGTCCGCGAGGCGAGGGCGCGCACCTCGTCGGCGACCACCGCGAAGCCGCGCCCGCTGTCGCCGGCCCGCGCAGCCTCGATGGCGGCGTTGAGCGCCAGCAGGTTGGTCTGCCCGGCCACGTCGCGGATCACCTCCAGCATCCGCGAGATCGCCTCGCTGTGCGTCTGTTGCTCCTCGACGGCGGCGCACGCCTGACGCACGCCGGCTTCCAGCTCGGCGAGCTGGCCACGGGTGCTGCGCACGTCGTCATGCCCGGACTGGGTGATGCGGTCGCTGCACTGCGCGGCCACGGCACTGTGCTGCGCATGGCGCGCCACTTCCTGTACGCTCTGCGCGAGTTCGTGCATGGCGTTGGCGACCTGTTCGGTCTCGCGCTGCTGCAACTGCGTGGCCGCGCTGCCGCCGGCCATAGCGTCGGCCAGCGCCGTGGCGTGCTCGGCCAACTGCTGCGAGGCATCCGCCATGCGCCCGACTACCGCGGCGGTTTCCGCTTCCAGCATGCGCAGGGCGAAGTCCAGCTCGCCGAACTCATCGTCGCGGCCCGAATACAGGCGTTGGCTCAGCGGGTTGTCGGCTATGCGCCGGGCGCGTTTGAACAATGCATCGAGTGGACGAAGACGCAGCCACACCCAGCCGCCGGTGAGCCCCAGCGAGAGCAGGAAGCCCGGCAGCGCCAAATTCGGTGCGAAGAGCGCCAGCAAGGCGCCTGCCCCCTGGGCGACGCCCAGTCCGATCACTAACTGCGCCATCAGCGGCAGACGCGGCCGGGACAATCCCGCGCCCTCCCGCAGCCTTGCATACAGCCGCTCGGCGGCCTCGACCTGCGCAGCGCTGGGCCGCGTGCGCACCGACTGGTACTCCACCACCCGGCCATTGCGACGGATTGGCGTGACGAAGGCGCTGACCCAGTAGTGATCGCCGTTCTTGCAGCGGTTCTTCACCAGCCCCATCCAGCTGCGCCCGGCCTGCAGCGTCTGCCACAGGTGGGCGAAGGCGGCCGGCGGCATGTCCGGGTGGCGTACGCGGTTGTGGTTGAACCCCAGCAACTCCTCGGCGGTGAAGCCGCTGATGGCGAGAAAGTCCGGATTGACGTGGCTCACCGCGCCCTTGAGGTCGGTGGTGGAGAGAATGTTGGCGTTGTCCGGGACCTCGACCTGGCGTCCGGTGATCGGCAGGTTCAGCTTCATCGTGGTTGCTCCAGATCGTTCTCGAACAGGGTTTCCGGCGCCTGCGGCCGGCTGAACAGGAAGCCCTGGGCATAGCGGCAACCCTCCTGATGCAGGAAGTCCAGGTGTGCCTGGCGCTCGACGCCTTCGGCCACCACTTCCAGCCCCAGGCTATGGCCGAGGCCGATGATCGCCCGGCAGATGGCGCTCAGCTCCGGGTCGTCGGGCACGCGGGTGATGAAGCTGCGGTCCACCTTCAGGATGTGCAGCGGGTAGCGCCTGAGATAGCCCAGCGACGAATAGCCGGTGCCGAAATCATCCAGCGCCAGGCGCACGCCCTGGGCGGCCAGTTCGCGCAGGCAGGCGAGGGTTTCCGCGCCGTCCTGCATCAGCAGGCTCTCGGTGATTTCCAATACCAGGCTGCACGGCGACAGCCCGCTTTCCGCGAGAATCTGCCGGACGCGCGCGGCGAAGCCAGGCTGCTGCAGCTGGCGGCTCGACAGGTTCACCGAGCAGTACAGGTCCTTGCGCCCCTCGCGCTGCCAGAGCGCCGTCTGCCGGCAGGCTTGGCGCAGCACCCAGTCGCCGACCCGGACGATCTCCCCGGACTCCTCCAGTACCGGAATGAACTGCAGCGGTGATACCGCCTCGCCATCGCGGCTCCAGCGCAGCAGCACCTCCACCGCCACCCAGGATGCCTGGTCGCCGTCCAGGCGCACGATGGGCTGGTAGTTCAGGCTGAACTCCTCGTTGCGCAGCGCCTGGGCCAGTGCGCTTTCCAGGTCGAGGCGGCGTTGTGCTTGGGCCTGCAGCTCCTGGCTGAAGCGCGCGTACTGTGCCTTGCCGGCTTCCTTGGCGCGGTACAGCGCCAGGTCCGCGGCCTGCAAGGTATCGATGGCCTGGCCGTCGCTGATCAGCCCGGTGATGCCGATGCTGGCGCTGACCACCAGCGTCCGGCCGTCCACGTGCAGCGGCAGGTGCAGGTAATCGAGCATGCGCTGGGCGACCTGTTCGGCGTCGTTCAGGCTGGCCAGGTCATCGAGCAGCACCACGAACTCGTCGCCGCCGAAGCGCGCCAGGTGATCGCCCAGGCGCAGGCAGCGCAGCAGGCGCTGGGCGATCTCCACCAGCACCCGGTCGCCCACCGCGTGGCCGAGGCTGTCGTTGATCAGCTTGAAGCGGTCCAGGTCTATGAACAGCAGGGCGGACTCGCGCGCACCGGGGCGGCGCTGCCGCATCAGCGCCTGCTGCAACAGCTCGTCCAGGCGCAGGCGGTTGGCCAGGCCGGTCAGCGGGTCGTGCCGCGCCGCATGGCTGAGCTGGTGCTCGCTGGCCTTGCGCTGGCTGATGTCGGTCTGCGAGCCGGCCATGCGTCCATCGGTGATCACCCCGCGCGCCTGCACCCAGAGGTAGCCGCCGTCGCGTTGGCGGATGCGGTATTCGTGATTGAGCAGCGGACTGCTGCCACGCAGGTGCGCATCGATGGCCTGGCGCAGGCCGGGCAGGTCGTCCGGGTGCACGCGGGCGAACCAGCTGGTGCTGCTCTCGCCCAGGTTGTCGCGGGACAGGCCGAGCATGCGCGCCCAGCGTTCGGAGACGTAGAGGCGGTCGTTACCCAGGTCCCAGTCCCAGATACCGTCATTGGCCCCGCGCAGGGCGCGGGCGAAGCGCGCCTCGCTGTCCTCCAGCGCCTGGCGCTGGGCCGCGCTGTAGGTGTCGATGGCCAGCGACATATCGAAGAACACCCGCTTGAGCAGGCTGCTGAAGCTCGCCGCTTCCGGCGCATCGCCGAGCAGCTCGTCGAGCATGTGCTCCAGGTACAGCCGATAGGCGCCCAGGTACCACTTCAGCTCCACGCCCACATGTTGATGCACCAGCCCGATACGCAGGCGGTCATGTACATAGTCGGCACTCTGCGGGGCGTCCCAGAGCTGGCGGTAGTACTCGAACTGGCTGTGCTTGAGCCGCCCCAGCGTTGCCGGGTCGGCGAGGATCGCCGCCAGGTGGGGGAAGTGGCGCAGGTGGTCGTAGAGTCGCTCGATGAACTGCCGGTGGCACAGATCGAGTTCGCTGGCGCGTCCTTTCAACTGGCGGGCATCGTCATCGCCCCAGTCCAGGTACTCCAGGCGCTGTTCGATTTCCGTCATCGACAGGCCGATGCGCTCGAGCACGCTGTCGAGCTTCGGTCCCAGGCCCATGCTTGGCTCCTTGCGGGTGGCTGGTTTTTGTTCGGGCATGAAAAAAGCGCCGGCTCGTCAGCCGAATGAACGGCGACAAACACGGCGCTTTGTCTTGCAGGCCCACAAGTCCTGCCCGGCAAAGCCAGCTTCCGCAGCAGCGGAACGCGGGTCGGAGAGTTTTACACCAGTGCGTGCGGCCCCGACAACTCCTCCAGCGCGGCGCTGAGCCGACGCCGCAACTCTCCCAGCTCGCGCGAGCGGAAGGCATGGCGGCTGCGCTCCAGTACGCCAATGGCATCGGCCAGCAGCGCATGCAGCTGCGCCGCATCGCTCAAAGGCGCGTCCTTGAACCAGCGGCACAGCGGCGCCTGCACGCAGTCCTCAGGGCCTTCGAGCACCGCGCAGGGTAGACCGTAGGCAGCCAGCAACGCACGGACCTGACGGGCCTGCGCAGGGTCCTGGGATGCGACCAGCAGCTGCACCGGGAACCGGTGGAGAGTCATGGCAAAGCTCATTAGTGGCAAAAGGACATCAATTTAATGACGTACAGGTATCGAGCATTGATCCCCGTCATGCCCAGGCGCGCCCCGTCGACGGTTGCTGTGATGCGGCTCGCATTGTGGGAGGAGAGGGAAGCCCGGGCTTCAGGCTTCCCCTGCAGGAGCAACGGTGTTCTTCTGGGCAGTCTGTGCCTGAGCTTTCCCCTCGCCCCGGCCCTCTCCCTTGGGAAGAGGGGGCAGACCGTGCCGGCTGACGCTAACGTTTCATCCTGCACCGAACGGTCCCCTCTCCCGCTTGCGGGAGAGGGTTAGGGTGAGGGGCTCTTGATCTCGTAGGAGCGGACCTTGTCCGCGATTCCCAAAGCCCCGAAGGATCAACGCAAAGAGCGCAGCTCCTCCTCCATCAGCCGCACCGCATCGCTCCAGCGAATCCAGAGCTTGCCCTGCCAGTCCATCACGCTCATCAGGTGCCCCTCCATCCGCTCCATCCGCCGCTGCGGCAGATGCGGATTGTGCTGCTGGGCATCACGCAGCGCCGGCACCACTTCATTGCTCAGCCACTGCCGCAAGCCGCGGTTCTCCGGGTGATAGAAATGCACCATCAGCAACGCGTACAGGCCACTCTCGCTGACCAGGTATTCCTTCTCGGTCGCCCCTGCGATTTTTTCGAGGCGAACCTGATCCGGGTCCAACTTCTGCGTGAAGCGCTTGCCCAGATGGCTGTTGGTCAACTTCGTCAGGTCGCGCAGAACGAACCACGCCTGCCGCTCGATCAGCATCCCGCGCAGCCGGCGGTTGTAGCGGTGGAAAACGGTTGGAATCAGGCCTTCATCGGCCAGGGTTGAATCGGAAGTCTTCATGCTGTCTCTCCGTGTACATCCAGGAAGCCGCCGCCCGAACAACCGAAAAGGGAGGCGGACCGTGCAAGGGTGGAATCGCCGGTGTGGCACACGACCGGTAGGGCACCGAGCCCTCCTTGCACGGCCCGCCATAGACCACCAGAGATTTGCAGCCGTGGGGCTGCTGTCCTCTGCTATGGCGTGCATTGCGTCATGTGCCTTTTTCAGGATTCCACTCCTGACCACGGCGAACCGTGGCAGGGAGAACGCTACGCAGAGCCCTTGTAGGACAGCAACGCCATTGCGGCGTAGGGCGATTCGTAAATTGCTGAGATGGCTATTCGGCTCATCTCGTGAGCCGAATAGCGCACTCAATCGGCTCACCGGCGCCCAGAAACGCAAAAGCCGCGCATCCGCGCGGCTTTTTGCTGAAAGGGTGGTGGGCCCACACGGACTTGAACCGTGGACCAAAGGATTATGAGTCCTCTGCTCTAACCAACTGAGCTATAGGCCCCCAGAAGGCCGGCGGATTATACCGATGCGTTTTCCGGAGCGCCAACCGAGTTCAGTGGAGTGAGGAATCGGTTGGCAAAGGCGTCGGCCGGCAGCGGGGGGCTCAAGGCGTAGCCCTGGATCTGGTCGCAGCCTTCGGCTTCGAGGAAGTGTTCCTGGGCCTGGTGCTCCACGCCTTCGGCGATCACGGTGAGGTTCATGCTGCGGCCCAGGGCGATGATGGCGCGGGCGATGGCGGCATCGTGAGGGTCGTCGGGCAGGCCATGGACGAAGGACTGGTCGATCTTGAGGATGTCCAGCGGTAGCTGCTTGAGGTAGCTCAGGGACGAATAGCCGGTGCCGAAGTCGTCGATGGCGAGCTGTACGCCGAGGTTTTTCAGGTTGTGCAGGATGGCGAGGGCTTCTTCGGTCTGGTGCATGAGGAAGCTTTCGGTGATTTCCAGTTGCAGGCGCGAGGGCTGCAGGTGGTACCGCGCGAGCAGGTCGCGGATGCGGTCGACGAGGTGGAGCTGGCGCAGTTGGGCGCCGGCGAGGTTGACCGAGAGCGGGCCGAAGGCGGCGTGACTGTCCTGCCAGCGGCTCATCTGCCGGCAGGCTTCGCGCAGGACCCAGTCGCCCAGCGGCAGGATCAGGCCGTTTTCTTCCGCCAGCGGGATGAAGCGGTCCGGAGAGATCGCGCCGAATTGCGGATGTTTCCAGCGGATCAGGGCTTCGGCGCCGACCAGCAGGCCGCTGCCCAGCGCCAGCTTGGGTTGGTAGTAGAGCTGCAGTTGGTCGCTTTCCAGCGCGCGGCGCAGTTCGTGCTCCAGGGCCATGCGTTCGGTGGCCTGGAAGGTGAGTTCGCGGGTGTAGAACTCCACGCGGTTGCGGCCCTGGGCCTTGGCTCGGTACATGGCGGCATCGGCGTTCTTCACCAGGGTGGCGACATCGCTGCCGTCGCCGGGGTAGAGGCAGATGCCGATGCTGGCGCTGACGAAGAATTCCTGTTCGCCGGCGATGAATGCCGCCTCGAAGCAATGCAGCAGCTTTTTCGCGACGTGTTCGGCGTCGACCGCATGATGCAGGCCGGGCAGCAGGATGATGAATTCGTCGCCGCCCTGGCGGGCTACGGTGTCGATGTCGCGCAACTGATCGCGCAGGCGATGGGCGATGGATTGCAGCAGCAGGTCGCCGACGGGGTGCCCGAGGCTGTCGTTGATGTGCTTGAAGCGGTCGAGGTCGAGGAAGAGTACGGCGCCCTGGTGGTGGTCTTCCTGGGCTTCCTTGAGCGCGGTGGTCAGGCGGCTTTCGAACAGCAGGCGGTTGGGCAGGCCGGTGAGGGGGTCGTGGTGGGCCTGGTAGTCGAGCTTGGCCTGGGCGTACTTGAGCGTGGAGATGTCGGCGAACACGCCGACGTAGTGCGACAGTTCGCCGTCGGGGTTGTGCACGGCGCTGATGGTCAGCCACTCCGGGTACAGCTCATGGTTCTTGCGGCGGTTCCAGATTTCGCCCTGCCAGTGGCCGTCGGCGTTGAGCTGGTGCCAGAGGGCGATGTAGAAGCTGCTGTCGTGCTGGCCGGAGGCGAGCAGGCGCGGCGAGTGGCCAAGTGCTTCGGCTTCGCTGTAGCCGGTGATTTCGCTGAAGGCGCGGTTGACGGCGATGATGCGCTGGCTGGCGTCGGTGATCATCACGCCTTCGGCGGTGCTCTCGAAGACGGTGGCGGCCAGTTGCAGTTTTTCCTGCATCTGCTGGCGCTCGGTGATGTCGCGGGCGATGGTCAGCAGGCAGTCGTCGCTGCCGATGGTGATGCGGTGGGCGGAGAGTTCGCACAGCCGCAGGCTGCCGTCGTGGGTGCGGATCTGCACGGTGAAGTCCTGCACGCCGGCGTCCTGGTCGATGAAGGCGAGCAGGCGCTCGCGGTCGGCCGGGTTGGCCCAGAGCCCGAGGCTCAGGGTAGAGCTCTGGGCCACGTCGGTCCGGTCGTAGCCGGTGATGCGGGTGAAGCCTTCGTTGACCTCCACCAGCCGCCCGTCGCTGATACGGGTGATGAGCATGCCGTCGGGAGAGGCGTGGAAGGCCTTGGCGAATTTTTCCTCGGAGACGCGCAGTTGCTCCTGGGTCTGCTTGACCTGGGTGATGTTGCGCACCACCACGACCAGGGCGGGGGTGTCGTCGAGGATGACGTGCTGGGCCGAGAGCAGCCCGGTGAAGCGGTTGCCATCCCGGCGATTGAGGGGAATCTCGATGTTGTCGAGGTTCTGCCCCTGCAGGCGGGCAAGCATCGCCGGCCCCATGCCGGGTTCGCCCCAGATGCCCAGTTCGGTGGAGGTCTTGCCCAGTGCCTCGCCGGAGGAAATGCCGATCTGCTGCTCGAAGGTGCGATTCACGGCCAGCAGCGTGCCGTCATTGCGGCGGGCGAGCACGATGATGTCCGGGCAGTGGTGGAACACCGAGGCGAACTTCTGCTCGGACAGGCGCAGTGCCTGCTCGGTCTGCTTGGCTTCGGTGATGTCGATCATCAGGCCGCGCAGGATCTTGTCGTCGCCATGCTGGATCAGGGTGACGATGTCGCGAATCCACACCACGCGGCCATCGGCGGCGAGCATGCGGTAGTCGAAGCTGTGGTTGCGCCCCGCCTGGCTTTCGCTCATGCAGTAGGTGACCGCCTGTTCTGCATCATCCGGGTACAGGGTGCGCTGCCAGAAGCCGGGCTCCAGCCAGTCCTTGATCGGGTAGCCGAGCAGGCGCTGGGCGTGGGGGGAAACGTAGGTGAAGCGGTTTTCCGACAGGCGCATTTCCCAGGCGATGGCCGTCAGGCTCTCGACCAGGCCGCGATAGTGTTGCTCGCTGTCGCGAAGGGCGAGTTCGAGTTTCTCCCGCCGCTGCATTTCACCGCGCAGGCGGCGGTTCATGGTGATCAGCACCAGGACGGTGAAGGTGATCAGCAGGAAGACGGGGAGACCGATGCCGAGCATTTCCCGCCATATCGGCCGCTTGTCGAGCAGGCCGCCAACCCAGGGCTCCTGCAGGGCTTCGATATCTTCGGGTTTGAGGTCGGCAACGACCTTGTCGATGATGCCGGCGAGGACGGCCTGGCTTCTTGGCACCGCCATTGCCAATTGGTAGCGGTAAGGGGTTTCGCCACTGATCTGCACGCCTTCGAGCTTGAGCTGGCGCAGGTTCCAGACGCTGGAGGCTAGATCGCCGACGAAGGCATCGACCTGCCCTGTGGCCAGGGCCTGCAGGCCGGCGGCGATGCTGGGTAGCGGTTGCAGGCTGATGTCGGGGTGGTTGGTGGCCAGCAGTTCATAGGGCGCGTAATGGGCGACTACGCCGACTTTCAGCCCATAGAGGTCCGTGAGGTTGCGCGGTGCCGGCCCGTCCTTGCGCGCGAGGATGACGATCGGGAAGTCGAGGTAGGGGCGGGTGAACGTCAGGTATTCAAGGCGATCTGGTGTGGCCATGATGCCGGGAAGGATGTTGATCTTCTCGTCCCGGGCCCATTTCAGGAGTTCGCCCCAGTTGGCCGGCTCCACCGGTTCCATCTGGACGTTCAGGCGTTGGCTGATGAGGTCGGCGTAGCTGGCGGCGAGGCCCTGGTAGTGGCCGTCGCTGTCGCGGAATTCGAAGGGCGGCCAGGAGGTGTCGATGCCCAGGCGCAGGCTCGGATGTTCCTGCAGCCAGCGCTGTTCCTCGGACGTGAGGCTCAGGGCGAGCGCCTGCCCGGCCCAGAATGCGAGGCACCAGAGTAGAACTGCCTGCAGACGCGGCATGGAGGGCCTCATTGCTGGGGGGAGATTACGCCGAAGTGTAGACGTGGCACTTTGCCCAGTGGAAGGCCCAAAAGAAAAACCCCCGGCTCGGGCCGGGGGTTTTTCATCACTCGTCGAGGAAGGAGCGCAGGTGCTCGCTTCGCGACGGGTGGCGCAGCTTGCGCAGCGCCTTGGCTTCGATCTGGCGGATACGCTCACGGGTCACATCGAACTGCTTGCCGACTTCCTCGAGGGTGTGGTCGGTATTCATGTCGATGCCGAAGCGCATGCGCAGGACCTTGGCTTCGCGAGCGGTGAGGCCGGCGAGGACTTCGCGGGTGGCTTCCTTGAGGCTCTCGCTGGTCGCCACTTCGATCGGCGACTGCATGGTGGAGTCCTCGATGAAGTCGCCCAGGTGCGAGTCTTCGTCGTCACCGATCGGCGTTTCCATGGAGATCGGTTCCTTGGCGATCTTCAGGACCTTGCGGATCTTGTCTTCCGGCATGTCCATGCGTTCGCCCAGCTCTTCCGGGGTCGGTTCACGGCCCATCTCCTGCAGCATCTGGCGGGAGATACGGTTGAGCTTGTTGATGGTCTCGATCATGTGCACCGGGATACGGATGGTGCGTGCCTGGTCGGCGATCGAGCGGGTGATCGCCTGGCGAATCCACCAGGTGGCGTAGGTCGAGAACTTGTAGCCGCGACGGTATTCGAACTTGTCCACCGCCTTCATCAGGCCGATGTTGCCTTCCTGGATCAGATCGAGGAACTGCAGGCCGCGGTTGGTGTACTTCTTGGCGATGGAGATCACCAGACGCAGGTTCGCCTCCACCATCTCCTTCTTCGCACGGCGGGCTTTCGCCTCGCCGATGGACATGGCGCGGTTGACGTCCTTGATCTCGGCGACGGTCAGCTGCGAGCTGGCTTCCAGGTCGACCAGCTTCTGCTGGTTGCGCAGGATGTCGTCACGCAGGCGCTCGATGGCCTCGGCGTACTTGGGCTTGCCCTTGAGTACGGCGTCGACCCAGGCGGTGTCGGTTTCGTGGCCGGGGAACTGGCGCAGGAAGTCGGCACGCGGCATGCGCGCATCACGTACGCACAGCTGCATGATGGCGCGTTCCTGGCGGCGGACGCTGTCCAGCGAATCGCGAACCTTGGCGACCAGTACGTCGAACTGCTTGGGCACCAGCTTGATCGGCATGAACAGTTCGGCCAGGGCGAGCAGCTCCTCGCTGGCCTGCTTGCTGCCGCGGCCGTGCTTCTTCAGGGCTTTCTTGGCCTTGTCCAGCTGCTCGGAAACGGCGCCGAAGCGACGGGCGGCTTCTTCCGGGTCCGGACCGCCATCGCCTTCGTCGTCGTCGGAGCTTTCGCCGTCGCTTTCTTCGTCTTCTTCGTCGTCCTTGGCCTTGGCATCGGCGCTGTCGTCCTTGAGGTCGACAGGCTCGACTTCCTCGGCCGGCAGGCTGCCGTCATCGGGGTCGATGTAGCCGCTCAGGACGTCGGACAGGCGGCCGCCTTCAGCGACCACTCGGCTGTATTCTTCGAGGATGCCGTCCACCGCGCCCGGGAACTGGGCGATGGCGCTCATTACTTCGCGGATGCCTTCCTCGATGCGCTTGGCGATTTCGATCTCGCCTTCGCGGGTCAGCAGTTCCACGGTACCCATTTCGCGCATGTACATGCGCACCGGGTCGGTGGTGCGGCCGACGTCGCTCTCCACCGCAGCCAGGGCGGCAGCGGCTTCTTCGGCGGCGGCTTCGTCGGTATCGGTCTCCGCCAGCAACAGGGCATCCGCATCCGGGGCTGTCTCGAATACGTTGATCCCCATGTCGTTGATCATGCGGATGATGTCTTCCACCTGTTCCGGATCGGAAATATCCTCCGGCAGGTGGTCGTTGACCTCTGCGTAAGTCAGGTAGCCCTGCTCACGACCACGGGTGATCAACTCTTTGAGACGAGATTGCTGTTGCGCTTTTCCGGACATAACACCCTATCCACTGAAGGTCTTGGCGGGCTGAAATTAAGCCGAGGATTATACCAGATTCGAGGCTTCAGGCGCCAGTTCAGCTCTGGGCGCCTGGTGACGAGGGGGAGCTGATGTGCTCCCGCAATAAGGCTTTTTCATCGTCGGTCAGTTCACTGGGGCTCTTCTGCAACACGCTACGCAGACGCGCTTCGCGGCTGCTGTGCAGTTGATTGTGTGCAAGTGTAGTAATGGTGTCGAAGAACTGCTTTTCAAGATTGTCCTGACCGATCAACCATTCCTTTTCCGCCAGGACCTGCAGCAGGCGTCCTTGCGGGGTTCCGTGCCAGCGCGCGATCAGGTGCATCGAGCGCTGGGTGGGATTCTTCTGTAGCGCTTCGACCAGGGCCGCGAGCAGCTGCGAGTAAGTCTGGCCTTCGTTGGCGAAGTGGCTGGCATCCTCGACCTTCTGCGCCAGCTGCGGATGGTGCAGCAGGGTGCGCAGAGCGGTCAGGGTCGGCGATTCGACACTGATCTCCGTGCGCGGCTGGCGCGGGGTGAACT
Organism: Pseudomonas sp. NY15181; assembly: GCF_048068055.1. Taxonomy (NCBI): domain Bacteria; kingdom Pseudomonadati; phylum Pseudomonadota; class Gammaproteobacteria; order Pseudomonadales; family Pseudomonadaceae; genus Pseudomonas; species Pseudomonas sp. NY15181. The sequence continues at coordinate 22,113 of NZ_JBLUPT010000017.1, forward strand.
CGCCTTTCCGGCCTTTGCCGTCCCACTTGCGATCGCCTTTCCAGGGCTTCTTGCCCGGCTTGCCGCCGCCGTTGCCGGCGGAAAAATCCTTCGGCGCCTCGAAGTAGCTCGAAGCATCCTGGTAGTGGCTGTCGCCGTGGTCGGCGAACTGGCTCATGTCGTAGTCGGCGTACTCGTGGGCGTGTTGCTCCGGGCCGTGCGACGGCGCGGCGGCTGAGTGAGCGGCATGCCCGGAATGCCCGGAGCGTGGTGCGCTGATCTGGTTGAGCGCGTCGCTCGAGAGTCCGGTGATCTCGCCCAGGCGCTGGCGCATCAGCAGGCGCAGGGTGTTGCCGGGAATCTTCTCCAGCAGCGGTCCGGCCAGGGTTGCCAGGTGGGCCTTGCCTTCCAGCGTGCTGGGGTCGGCTTCCTGGGTCAGCTGCTGGAAGAAGTAGTCGGCCAGCGGCTGTGCCTGATGGGCGAGGCGGGCACGGAAGGCGTCCGGGCCTTCGGCGCGGACCAGGCTGTCCGGGTCTTCGCCTTCGGGCAGGAACAGGAAGCGCACCTTGCGCCCGTCCTGCAGGTTGCTCAGCGCCGACTCCAGTGCACGCCAGGCGGCGTTGCGGCCGGCCTGGTCGCCGTCGAAGCAGAAGAGGATGTTCGGCACGATGCGGAACAGCCGCTTGATGTGTTCTTCGCTGGTGGCCGTGCCCAGGGTCGCCACCGCATTGCGGATGCCTTGCTGCGCCAGGGCGATGACGTCCATGTAGCCTTCGACCACCATGATCTCGTCGAGATCCCGGTTGTTCTTCCGCGCCTCGAACAGGCCGTAGAGTTCCTGGCCCTTGTGGAAGACCGGTGTTTCCGGCGAGTTCAGGTACTTCGGCTTGTCGTCGCCCAGGACCCGGCCGCCGAAGGCGATCACCCGGCCGCGGCTGTCGCGGATGGGGAAGATCACCCGGTCGCGGAAGCGGTCGTAGCGCTTGCCGCTGTCGGGGTTTTCCACCAGCAGGCCGGCGTCGAGCATGGCCTTGAGTTGCAGGCTGTCGCCGCCCAGGTTCTTCAGCAGGTTGTCCCAGCCCGGCGGGGCGAAACCCAGGCCGAAGTCGCGGGCGATCTCGCCAGTCAGGCCGCGGCCCTTGAGGTATTCCACGGCGGCCTTGCGTGCCGGGTGGCTTTTCAGCGCCTGGCGGTAGAACTCGGCGGCGGCGCTGAGCAGCGGGTAGAGCGGCGAGTCGACCGGTTGGCGGGGCTTGTTGCCGCGCCGGCCTTCCTCGCGGGGCACGTCCATGCCGGCGCGCTTGGCCAGGTCCTCGACCGCCTGGACGAAGTCCAACTGGTCGTGGTCCATGATGAAGCCGAGCGCGTTGCCGCCGGCGCCGCAGCCGAAGCAGTAGTAGAACTGCTTGTCGGGGCTGACGGTGAAGGAGGGGGTCTTCTCCTTGTGGAACGGGCAGCAGGCGCTGTAGTTCTTGCCGGTCTTCTTCAGCTGGATGCGCGAACTCACCACATCGAGAATGTCGGTGCGGTTGAGCAGGTCATCGATGAAGGATTGTGGAATCAGGCCGGCCATAGACTCATCGGGACGCAGGGGGGACCCAAGCATAGCCGCAGGCGGCTAGTCGTGGGTTTGCAAAATAAGCATCGGCTGGAAAAGCAAAAAACTCCGAAGTTCGCGGGTGCGAATCGGAGTAGTCGTGCCCTGTTTCAGGCACTCGCCCGGCGAGTGGGCCGGGCGATGCGGAAAGCGTGCGGCGTAGCGCTGTAACTCAGTACAGACGCTCGCGGCGGCGCTGCTCGCGCTGCACTTTCTTGGCGTGACGCTTAACAGCGGCAGCGGCCTTGCGCTTACGCTCGGCGGTCGGCTTTTCGTAGAACTCGCGGCTACGAACTTCAGCCAGTACACCTGCTTTTTCGCAGGAGCGCTTGAAACGACGCAGGGCTACGTCGAAGGGTTCGTTCTCTTTAACTTTGACGGCGGGCATCCAGGTCGTACCTTCAATGATTACCGGGGGTTTATCGCGCTCCTGACAGTTGGTTCGGGAGTCGGCGGTTTTCAAGGGTTGCGGATATTAAACGTTCGGGCGAAGGAATGCAAAGCCTCCGATCGAAAAGCGCTGGTCCGAAGCCAAGCCGGCGATTATGATGCGCGGCTTCAAATTTGCCCAGAGTAAAGGCTCAAACCCATGCGAGTGCTGGGGTTGGAAACCTCCTGCGACGAAACCGGCGTCGCACTTTACGACAGCGAAAAGGGCCTGTTGGCCGACGCGCTGTTCAGCCAGATCGACCTGCACCGCGTCTACGGTGGCGTGGTTCCCGAGCTGGCTTCCCGTGACCACGTCAAGCGCATGCTGCCGCTGATCCGCCAGGTGCTGGACGAGTCCGGCTGCACGGCCGAAGACATCGACGCCATCGCCTACACCGCCGGTCCCGGCCTGGTGGGGGCGCTGCTGGTCGGTGCTTCCTGCGCCCAGGCCATGGCATTTGCCTGGGGTGTACCGGCCGTCGGCGTGCACCACATGGAGGGCCATCTGCTGGCGCCGATGCTGGAAGAGCAGCCGCCGAAGTTCCCGTTCGTCGCCTTGCTGGTTTCCGGCGGTCATACCCAGCTGGTTCGGGTCGATGGCATCGGCCGTTACCAGCTGCTCGGCGAGTCGGTGGACGACGCCGCCGGCGAAGCTTTCGACAAGACAGCCAAGCTGCTCGGCCTGGGCTACCCCGGTGGTCCGGAGATCGCGCGCCTGGCCGAGCGCGGTACCGCCGGTCGCTTCGTCTTCCCGCGACCGATGACTGATCGCCCGGGCCTGGATTTCAGCTTCAGCGGCCTGAAGACCTTCGCCCTGAATACCTGGCAGCGTTGCGTCGAGGCCGGCGATGACAGCGAGCAGACCCGCTGCGATATCGCCCTGGCGTTCCAGACCGCCGTGGTGGAGACCCTGACCATCAAGTGCCGCCGCGCGCTCAAGCAGACGCACCTCAAGAGCCTGGTGATCGCCGGTGGCGTCAGCGCCAACCAGGCGCTGCGCCAGCATCTGGAGAAGATGCTCGGTGAGATGAAGGGGCAGGTGTTCTACGCCCGCCCGCGCTTCTGCACCGATAACGGCGCGATGATCGCCTATGCTGGCTGCCAGCGGCTGTTGGCCGGGCAGAAGGATGGCCCTTCGATTGGCGTGCAGGCGCGCTGGCCAATGGAGTCGCTGCCGGCTGTCTGAATAATGAAGCTGCAAACGACGCGGCACATGCTCTGAGCGGCATGGGCCGTTTTTTCGCTTGCAGCGCGGTTTGCCGGACGGGAAGCTGGCTGATCAGAAGTGACGTTCGCGTCCGGCGATGAGGTCGCGCAGGTTGCTGCGGTGACGCCAGACGATCAGGCCGGTGAGCACGGTCATCGGCAGCAGTGCCGACGGCTCCTGCCAGGCCAGCAGCGGCAGGGTCAGCGGCGTGGCGACCAGGGAAGCGAGCGAACTGGTGCGCGAGAGCTTGAAGGTGACCAGCCAGGCCGCTGCCGCGAGCAGCGCCGCCGGCGGGTACAGCGCCAGCAGCATGCCGGCGGCAGTGGCGACGCCCTTGCCGCCACGGAAGTTGAAGTAAAGCGGATAGAGGTGGCCGATCACTGCGGCCAGCCCGACCCAGGCCTGCTGCATGTCGGTCAGGCCGATCTGGCGGGCAATGAGTACGGGCAGCAGCCCCTTGGCGAGGTCGCCGAGCAGGGTGAGGATGGCGATCTTCTTGCCAGCCAGGCGCAGCATGTTGGTGGCGCCGGGGTTGCCCGAGCCGCTGGCGCGCGGGTCGGCGGTGCCGAACAGGCGACTGAGGAGTACCGCGAAGGACAGTGATCCGAGCAGGTAGGCGAGGATCGCCAAGAACCAGAACATGGTTTCCACCGGAGACGAGGTCGTTTCCGATTCTAACGGGGCGCCGGCCGATTGTCGTGCAGCCTTGGAGCATGCAGTCAGTGGACAGAGTTTTCATCGAGGGGCTGGAAGTGGACACCGTGATCGGCGTCTACGACTGGGAACGGGGTATCCGGCAGTGCCTGCGCCTGGACCTGACGCTGGGCTGGGACAACCGCCCGGCGGCGGCCGACGACGACATCACCAAGGCTCTGGACTATGCCGTGCTCTCCGAGCGCGTGATGGCGTTCGCCCGTGATGCGCATTTCCAGCTGGTGGAAACCTTTGCCGAACGCCTGGCTGCGCTGCTGATGGCGGAGTTCGGCATCCAGTGGCTGCGCCTGAAAGTCACCAAGCCCGGCGCCGTCGCGGCGGCCATCGGCGTGGGTGTGGAGATCGAACGCGGATGCCGCTGACGACGGTCTACCTGGGCCTGGGCAGCAACTTCGAGCGCGAGCGTCATCTGCTCGCGGGGCTCGAGGCGCTGGAGGGTTTCCTCGAGGATATCCACTGCTCGCCGGTGTTCGAGAGCGAGTCGGTGGGCATTCGCAGCGGTCCCTTCTACAACTTCGTGATCGTGGCGCGCACGGATCTGCCACTGGCGGAGCTGAGCCTGCGGCTGAAGCACATCGAGGCGGACAACGGCCGTTACGCGCCGGAGCGCAAGGGGCTGCCGCTGGATATCGACGTGCTGCTGTACGGCGATCTGCACGGCGAGTTCGATGGTCTGACGCTGCCGCGTGCCGAGGTGTTGAAGAACGCCTTCGTGCTCTGGCCGCTGTCGCTGCTGGCGCCGCAGCTGAAGCATCCGGGCTTGCAGCGCACCTTTGCCCAGCTGTGGGCCGAGGCGCGGATCGACCAGCGACTCTGGCCGGTGCCCTTCCAGTGGCGCGGCGTGGAGCTGACGCCGGCGGCACTGCTTGAGGCGCATCCGGCGGCCTAAGGGCTTTTCTGTAGGAGCGAGCTTGCTCGCGAACCGCATAACACCGATCCAATCGGTGAGATTGTTCGCGAGCAAGCTCGCTCCTACAGGGTTATCCCACCGATTCAGCCCGTGTAGTTTTCCTTGTAGGTCTTCAGGGCCGTCAGGCGCTCGCGCTTGAGCGCTTCGCCCAGTTCGGCGCCCTTGTATCCCTTTTCCAGCAGCGGCTGCACGGCGACCGCGCGGGCAGCCTGGGCGGCGCCGCGCAGGTAATCCGCCTGCGGGTATGCTCGCTGTTCCAGCCCGTGGCGACCGCGGGTGTCCATCTCGCTGGCCTGGAGGAACTCTTCGAAGCGCTGTGGGCGGCGGTAGACGTCGAACGCCTGCAGTAATTCCAGGACGGTGTTCGGCCGCAGTTCCAGTGCGCGGTGGCAGTGGGTGTGGTACTCGCCGACGAGCCGCGCCAGCTCCTGGCAGTCACGCGGGACCTTGAAGCGCGCGTTGATCGCGTCGATCAACGGCAAGCCGAGGTGTTCGTGGGCGTGGTGTTTCGGCCAGTCTTCCTCTCGTGTCTCACCCTTGCCGACGTCATGCACCAAGCTGGCCCAGCGCACGCTGAGCGGCTGGTCGCGTTCGGCGCACTGGCGCAGGACGGCGAGTACGTGTTCCCCGGTATCCACTTCCGGGTGGTGCGCGGGCGGCTGCGGCACGCCGAACAGCGCATCGACTTCTGGCATCAGTACGGCGAGGGCGCCGCAGTCGCGCAGGACCTGGATGAACACGTCCGGGCGCGGTTCCATTAGGGCGCGGGAGATTTCCTTCCAGCTGCGTTCGGCGGTCAGCGCTTCCAGTTCGCCGGACTCGGACAGCTCGCGCATCAGCGCCAGGGTTTCCGGCGCTACGCGGAACCCCAGCGGCGCATAGCGGGCGGCGAAACGGGCCACGCGCAGCACGCGCAGCGGGTCTTCGGCGAAGGCGGGGGAGACGTGGCGCAGCAGCCGGGCCTGGAGGTCTTTCTGGCCGCCGTAGGGGTCCACCACCGCGCCCTGTGCGTCCTCGGCCATGGCGTTGATGGTCAGGTCGCGGCGGATCAGGTCTTCTTCGAGGGTGACGTCGGGGCTGGCGTAAAAGGTGAAGCCGCCGTAGCCGCGCCCGCTTTTCCGCTCGGTACGTGCCAGGGCGTATTCCTCGCCGGTTTTCGGGTGGAGGAATACCGGGAAGTCGGCGCCCACCGGGCGGTAGCCCTGGGCAAGCATTTCGTCGGCGCTGGCGCCGACCACCACCCAGTCGGTGTCGCTGAAGGGCTGGCCGAGCAGGCGGTCGCGCACGGCGCCGCCCACCTTGTAGATCTGCATGAAGCTGTCTCCTGTTCTGGGGGATAGCTTCGGGGTTTGCTGGGAGAGGTTCAAGCGGAGCAGTTCTTGGGGCGCTGGGGGCGGTTCGCGAGCAAGCTCGCTCCTACAGGCACGGGGTGCTTTCGCAGGAGCCTGGCCCTTGTCCGCGATGGGCTCCGCTGCGGGGATTATCGCGGACAAGGTCCATTGTTACGGGGACTCCATCACGGCGAAGCGGCGGGGACTTGCTTCAGCAGGGCTTGGATGGCGTCCTGCAACAGCGTCGCGCTGGCATGGGCCGGGCTCAGGCCGGTACTGACGGTGCCCTCCCAGAGCGTCTGTTCCTGCGCATCGGTCAGCCGCAGGCGCAGGGTGCCGGTTTCGTCGTGCAGGCGGTGGATGGCGAGGTAGGGGCCGAGCGGGTTGGGCGGTGGGGTGTCGACCTTGAACTCCAGCGGCGCGTCCTGCAGGGCCAGCCAGTAGTAGACGCGGATCTGCGGCGTGGCGCTTTCCCGGTAGCCGCGCTCGATCAGGCCCTGGCGCACCTGGGCGTTGATCAGTGGGTAGCGGTTACGGTAGGGCAGCGCGTCGACGGCGTTCTCCGGCGGCATCAGCTGGAAGTCGCGCAGGCTCGATAGTCGTGCGTCGGCCGGGTGGGAAACCTGTGCCCTCGGCACCTGGTTGGTGCAGGTTGCGACGGCAAGGCAGAGCAGCAGGATGGCGAACAGGCGCATGGCGATCTCCACGGGGAGTCTCGCCATGCTGGAAGCGGCCCGATGCACCGGTCAACCGATCAAATGGGTGGAATGATCAGGTCGAGCCGCGGGTATCCCTCCTCGCTGTCGCGTTCACCCTTTGGGGGCATGTGGAAGGTGTTGACCAGGTTGTCGCCCTGCAGGGTTTCCAGGTGGATGTCGAAGCCCCACAGGCGGTGCAGGTGTTTGAGCACGTCGTCGGTGGAGTCGCCCAGCGGTTTGCGGTCGTGCTGCTGGTGGCGCAGGGTCAGCGAACGGTCGCCGCGGCGGTCGACGTCCCAGATCTGGATGTTCGGCTCACGATTGCCGAGGTTGTACTGCGCGGCCAGGGTTTCGCGGATCTTGCGGTAGCCGTCGTCGTCGTGGATGGCATCGACCAGCAGGTCGTCCTTCTGGTCATCGTCGAGGATGCTGAAGAGCTTGAACTCGCGGATCACCTTGGGCGAGAGGAACTGCAGGACGAAGCTCTCGTCCTTGAAGCTCTTCATGGCGAATTTCAGGGTGGCCAGCCAGTCGCTGCCGGCGATGTCCGGGAACCAGCGCTTGTCTTCCTCGGTGGGCTCCTCGCAGATGCGGCGGATGTCGCGGTACATGGCGAAGCCCAGGGCGTAGGGGTTGATGCCGCTGTAGTAGGGGCTGTCGAAGCCGGGCTGGTAGACCACGCTGGTGTGGTACTGCAGGAACTCCATCATGAAGCCGTCGCTGACCAGGCCCTCGTCGTAGAGATCGTTGATCAGGGTGTAGTGCCAGAAGGTCGCCCAGCCTTCGTTCATCACCTGGGTCTGGCGCTGCGGGTAGAAGTACTGCGCGACCTTGCGCACGATGCGCACCACCTCGCGCTGCCAGGGCTCCAGCAGTGGGGCGTTCTTCTCGATGAAGTAGAGGATGTTCTCCTGCGGCTCGCTGGGATAGCGGGCCAGGCCCTGTTCCTTGTCCTTGCCGGCGGCCTTGGGAATGGTCCGCCAGAGGTCGTTGACCTGGCGCTGGATCTGCTCTTCGCGCTCCTTCTGACGCTGCCGCTCTTCCTCGGCGGAAATCGGGTAGGGCCGCTTGTAGCGGTCCACGCCGTAGTTCATCAGGGCGTGGCACGAGTCCAGCAGGTCTTCCACGGCATCGATGCCGTAGCGTTCCTCGCATTTGTTGATGTAGGACTTGGCGAACACCAGGTAGTCGATGATCGAGGTGGCATCGGTCCAGGTGCGGAACAGGTAGTTGCCCTTGAAGAAGCTGTTGTGCCCGTAGCAGGCGTGGGCGATCACCAGCGCCTGCATGCACTGGGTGTTCTCTTCCATCAGGTAGGCGATGCACGGATCGGAGTTGATCACGATCTCGTAGGCGAGGCCCATCTGGCCGCGCTTGTAGTTCTTTTCCGTGCTGAGGAAGTGCTTCCCATAGGACCAGTGGTTGTAGCCGATGGGCATGCCGACGGAGGCGTAGGCATCCATCATCTGCTCGGCGGTGATTACCTCGATCTGGTTGGGGTAGGTATCCAGCGCGTAGCGCTCCGCGATACGGCTGATTTCGCGGTCGTACTGCCGGATCAGCTCGAAGGTCCACTCCGAGCCGGTGGCAATCGGCTGACGCTTGCTCATGCGACGAGCCTCCTCTGGAACAGCTCGCGGAACACCGGGTAGATGTCCGAGGAGGAGACGATCTGCTGCTGAGCGAAGCTGTCTTCGAAGCTGTCGCGGATCTTCTCGTACTCGAACCACAGCGCCTGGTGCTCGCGCGGGGTGATCTCGACGTAGGTGTAGTACTGCACGAACGGCATGATCTGTTTCATCAGGATATCGCGGCAGACCGGAGAATCATCGTTCCAGTTGTCGCCATCCGAGGCTTGCGCTGCGTAGATGTTCCACTCGTTGGTGGGGTAGCGCTCGGCCATCACTTCCTGCATCAGCTTGAGCGCGCTGGAGACGATGGTGCCGCCGGTTTCGCGGGAGTAGAAGAACTCTTCCTCGTCGACTTCACGGGCGCTGGTGTGGTGGCGGATGAACACCACTTCGATCTTCTCGTAGTTCCGCTTGAGGAACAGGTAGAGCAGGATGAAGAAGCGCTTGGCGATGTCCTTGGTGGCCTGGGTCATGGAGCCGGAGACGTCCATCAGGCAGAACATCACGGCCTTGGAGGTCGGGTTGGGCTGCTTGATGAGCAGGTTGTACTTGAGGTCGAAGGTATCGAGGAACGGCACCCGGTCGATGCGCGCACGCATCTTGGCGATTTCCAGCTCCAGTGCCTGGATGTCGCCCAGGTTGTCCGGCTCTTCGCGCTTCAGGCGGTCCAGTTCGGCCAGCGCCGCGCGCAGCTTGCCGCGGGTGGAGCCGGACAGGGCGATGCGTCGTGCGTGGGCCGAGCGCAGGGTGCGCACGATGTTGATGCGTGAGGGATTGCCCTCGTTGCTGATGCCGGCGCGCACGGTCTTGAAGGTATCGCTGCCGGTGAGATGACGTTTGACCAGGTTGGGCAGTTCCAGGTCCTCGAACATGAAGTCGAGGAATTCCTCCTGGGTGATCTGGAAGACGAAGTCGTCCATCCCGTCGCCCTGGTTGCTGGCCTTGCCGCCGCCGCGTCCGCCGCCGCCGCCCTGGGGGCGCGGGATGTGTTCGCCGGAGGTGAACTCCTTGTTGCCGGGGTGGACGACCGTCTGCCGGCCGCCACGGCCATGGTGCAGCACCGGCTCGTCGATATCGCGGCCGGGAATACTGATCTGCTCTCCATGTTCCATATCGGTGATGGAGCGGCGGCTCACGGCCTCTTCCACCGCCTTCTTGATGTGCTCACGGTAACGCCGCAGGAAGCGCTGGCGGTTCACCGTGCTCTTGTTCTTGCCGTTCAGACGCCGGTCGATGACGTAGCTCATGAATGCTCCTCAGGGCCTGCTGCGCGGCGGCGTGGAGCCGCCCCGGAGCAGGTCCGAATGCGACGGCGACCGGCGCGACGGAAACCGCCGCGCCGATGGCAGACTACTGCGACTTGCGAACCCGCAGATACCATTCCGACAGCAGGCGCACCTGCTTCTCGGTATAGCCGCGCTCGACCATGCGTTTGACGAAGTCGTTGTGCTTCTGCTGATCCTCCTTGCTCGCCTTGGCGTTGAAGCTGATGACCGGAAGCAGGTCCTCGGTGTTGGAGAACATCTTCTTCTCGATCACCACGCGCAGCTTCTCGTACGACAGCCAGCTGGGGTTCTTGCCGTTGTTGCCGGCACGGGCACGCAGCACGAAGTTGACGATTTCGTTGCGGAAATCCTTCGGGTTGCTGATGCCGGCGGGTTTCTCGATCTTCTCCAGTTCCTCGTTGAGGGCGGCACGGTTGAGGATTTCGCCGGTCTCCGGGTCGCGGTATTCCTGGTCCTGGATCCAGAAGTCGGCGTACAGCACGTAGCGGTCGAAGATGTTCTGACCGTATTCGCTGTAGGACTCGAGGTACGCGGTCTGGATTTCCTTGCCGATGAACTCGACGTAGCGCGGCGCCAGGTATTCCTTCAGGAAGCGCAGGTAGCGCTCGCGGGTTTCCGGCGGGAACTGCTCCTGCTCGATCTGCTGTTCCAGCACATAAAGCAGGTGCACAGGGTTGGCGGCGATTTCATGCGGGTCGAAGTTGAAGACCTTCGACAGGATCTTGAAGGCGAAGCGGGTGGAAAGCCCGGCCATGCCTTCATCCACGCCGGCGGTGTCGCGGTATTCCTGGATCGACTTGGCCTTGGGATCGGTATCCTTGAGGTTTTCGCCGTCGTAGACGCGCATCTTCGAGTAGATGTTGGAGTTTTCCGGCTCCTTCAGGCGCGACAGCACGGAGAACTGCGAGAGCATCTTCAGGGTGTCCGGCGCGCAGTGGGCGTGCGCCAGCGAGCTGTTGACCAGCAGCTTGTCGTAGATCTTGATCTCGTCGGAGACGCGCAGGCAGTACGGCACCTTGACGATGTAGATCCGGTCGATGAAGGCCTCGTTGTTCTTGTTGTTGCGGAAGCTGTGCCACTCCGATTCGTTGGAGTGGGCGAGGATGATGCCGCTGTAGGGCAGGGAACCCAGGCCCTCGGTGCTGTTGTAGTTGCCTTCCTGGGTCGCGGTGAGCAAGGGGTGCAGGACCTTGATCGGCGCCTTGAACATCTCCACGAATTCCATCAGGCCCTGGTTGGCCCGGCACAGCGCGCCCGAGTAGCTGTAGGCGTCGGCGTCGTTCTGCGGGAATTCTTCCAGCTTGCGGATATCCACCTTGCCGACCAGCGCGGAGATGTCCTGGTTGTTCTCATCCCCGGGTTCAGTCTTGGCGATGGCGATCTGGTTGAGGATCGAGGGGTGCAGCTTGACCACGCGGAACTGGCTGATGTCGCCGCCGAACTCGTTGAGGCGCTTGGTCGCCCAGGGCGACATCACCGAGCGCAGGTAGCGCCGGGGAATGCCGTAGTCCTCTTCGAGGATGGCGCCGTCTTCATCGGGGTTGAACAGCCCCAGGGGCGATTCGAACACCGGGGAGCCCTTGATGGCGTAGAAGGGCACGTGCTCCATCAGTTGCTTGAGTTTTTCGGCCAGGGACGACTTGCCGCCGCCGACCGGGCCGAGGAGGTAAAGGATCTGCTTCTTCTCTTCCAGGCCCTGGGCCGCGTGACGGAAGAAGGCGACGATCTGGTCGATGCACTCTTCCATGCCATGGAAGTCGGCAAAGGCCGGGTAGCGACGGATCACCTTGTTGGAGAAGATCCGCGACAGGCGCGAATCGACGGAGGTGTCGAGTAGCTCGGGCTCACCGATGGCCATCAGTATCCGTTCGGCAGCGGTGGCGTAGGCGGTCTTGTCCTGCTTGCAGAGATCCAGGTACTCCTGCAGGGAGTATTCCTCTTGACGGGTCGCTTCGAAGCGTTCCTGGAAGTGACTGAAAATGCTCATGACGTCTCCTCGCTCGATGCATGGAGCCGGCGCGGGATCGGTCGTGTGCGGGTGCGGTCGGGCCGCCAGTGATGCCGGCGAGAATCCCCCAGAACTCCAACGGAACCTGGCAACTGCCCTGATCCGCCCCAAATGGTCACTGCCGATTACCCGGAAGCCGGTGTGCCGGCTCTCCCTGTTTTGGATGGCCTGAGGGAAAGGATAGTTCGTTCTCAGACCTGTAAAGGGCGAAAGCGCGAGAAGTTACAGATTTTTTGGGGAGCTATTCCGTCTCTTTCGTAGGGGCTTTCAGTCGGAGCCGCCCGCGCTGGTATCCGCGGGATAGACGCTGCGCCACAGTTCGAAGCCGCCGTCGAGGCTGTAGACCTCGGAGAAGCCCTGCTGGACGAAATAGGCCGCCGCACTCTGGCTGGAGTTGCCGTGGTAGCAGACCACCACCAGCGGTGCGTCCATGTCCGCTTCGCGGATGAAGTCGGCCACCGAGTAGTTGTCGATGTGCCGCGAGCCGGTGATGTGGCCCAGGGCGAAGCTCTGCGGGTCGCGGATGTCGACGACCTGGGCGCCGCCTTCGCGCAGTTGCTGGGCCAGGTCGGGGGCGATGCGCTTGAAGTCGCTCATGTGGGGTACCTCGCAAGACGCGGGGCGCTCGGCCCCGCTGGAATCAGGGGTGTTGGCGGGCGCAACTGCAGTGGATGCGCTCGAGGGTGTCGACGTTCAGCAGGGTCATGCTGCCGCCCCAGACGCAGCCGGTGTCCAGGGCGAACAGGCCGGGTACATCGCATTGGCCTTCCAGCGCCGCCCAGTGGCCGAAGATGACCTTGCGTCCGGCAGCCTTGCGTTCGGCGTAGCTGAACCAGGGGGCGTAGCCGGGCGGCGCGGTGTCCAGGCCTTCCTTGGATTTCAAGTCGAGCTTGCCTTCGGGGGTGCAGAAGCGCATGCGTGTGAAATAGTTGGTGATCACCCGCAGGCGCTCGATGCCGTGCAGCTTCTTGTCCCACTTGGCCGGCTCGTTGCCGTACATGCCGTCTAGGAACAGCGGCAACTGGTCGTCGTCGCGCAGTACCGCCTCGACTTCGGCGGCGCGCTGCAGGGACTTCGCGATCGACCACTGCGGCGGAATGCCGGCGTGCACCAGGGTGAAGTCGCGCGCGGCGTCGTGGTAGACCAGCCGCTGCTGGCGCAGCCACTCGATCAGCTCGGCGCAGTCCGGGGCCTCGATGATCTCGCGCAGGGTGTCGTTCTTCTTCAGGCGCTCGGTGTTGTAGGCCACGGCGACCAGATGCAGGTCGTGGTTACCCAGCACGCACACCAGCGACTCTCGGATGGCGTAGAGGTAGCGCAGGGTTTCCAGCGAGGCCGGGCCACGGTTGACCAGGTCGCCGACCAGCCAGAGCTTGTCCATCGCGGGGTCGAACCGTACCTGGTCGAGCAGGCACTTGAGCGGTTCAAGGCAACCCTGCAGGTCGCCGACGGCGTAGGTGGCCATCAGTGCAGGGCCCCCGGTACGGCCAGGCGGAACACCGGGATCTCGGCGTCGAAGTGGTGGCCGTCGTCGGCGATCATCTGGTAGCTGCCATGCATGCTGCCCACCTGGGTGGCGAGCACGGTGCCGCTGGTGTAGGTGTGGCTGGCGCCCGGCTCGATCAGCGGCTTCTCGCCGACCACGCCGGCGCCGCGCACTTCCTGCACGTGGCCGTTGCCGTCGGTGATGATCCAGTGGCGGGTGAGCAGCTTGGCGGCCTGCTCGCCCTGGTTGTGAATGGTCACGGTGTAGGCGAACACGTAGCGCTGCTGCTCCGGCTGGGACTGCTCCGGCAGGTGGCGGGTGGTGACGCTGACGGTGACGTTGTAGCGCGGATCGCTCATGCGGAAGTGTCCTGCGCAGGGTGATCGGCCAGGCGGTTGGCCAGGCGGACGAAGTCGGCCACGTCCAGCTGCTCGGGGCGCAGGGTCGGGTCGACGCCGGCGGCCTCGATCTCTTCCACGCTCATCAGCGCTCGCAGGGTATTGCGCAGGGTCTTGCGGCGCTGGTTGAAGGCTTCGCGGACGATGCGTTCGAGCAGGCGATGGTCCTTGGCCGGGTGCGGCAGTTCGGTATAGGGGACCAGGCGCACGATCGCCGATTCGACTTTCGGCGGCGGGTTGAAGGCGCCGGGGCCGACGGTGAACAGGTAGTCCACCCGGCAGAAGTACTGCACCATGATCGACAGGCGGCCCCAATCGCCATTGCCCGGCTCGGCAGCCAGGCGCTCCACCACTTCCTTCTGCAGCATGAAGTGCATGTCCTGGATGATCGAAGCGTGGTCCAGGAGGTGGAAGATCAGCGGCGTGGAGATGTTGTAGGGCAGGTTGCCGACCACGCGCAGCTTGTCGTCAGGGGAGGCGACCAGGCTGGAGAAGTCGAACTTCATGGCGTCGCCCTGGTGCAGGCTGAAGTTGGGCTTCAGGCCGAAGCGCCATTTCAGTTGTGGGATCAGGTCCAGGTCCAGTTCGATCACGTCGAGCTTGGCGCCGCTGTCCACCAGGCCTTCGGTCAGGGCGCCCTGGCCCGGGCCGATTTCCAGCAGGTGCTGGCCTTCCTTGGCGGCGATGGCGCGCAGGATCTTGTGAATCACCCCGGCGTCATGCAGGAAGTTCTGGCCGAAGCGTTTGCGGGCGCGGTGTTGGAAGAGTTCGGACATCGAGGGCTCCGGAGGAGCAGCTGGGAGCGCGAGGCTGCGAGCTGGGGACGAAAAACCGTCAGTTTACCAGCCCTGCGTGGCCAGCACGAAACGCTGGCCGAACGGAGAGGCGGGATTCACCTGTGCACGGCGCCGGCTTCGGCCATCTGGTAGGCGGTTTCCAGGGCGACCTGCAGGCTGCCGCTGTCGATCCTGCCGGTACCGGCGAGATCCAGGGCGGTGCCGTGGTCCACCGATGTACGGATGATCGGCAGGCCGAGGGTGACGTTGACCGCCGCGCCGAAACCCTTGTACTTGAGCACCGGCAGGCCCTGGTCGTGGTACATGGCGAGTACGGCGTCGCAGTGCTCCAGGTGCTTGGGGGTGAACAGGGTGTCGGCCGGCAGCGGGCCAATCAGCTGCATGCCCTCGGTGCGCAGGCGTTCAAGGGTCGGCTCGATGATGTCGATTTCCTCATGGCCGAGGTGGCCGCCTTCTCCGGCGTGGGGATTCAGGCCGCAGACCAGGATGCGTGGGTTGGCGATGCCGAACTTGTCGCGCAGGTCGGCGTGGAGGATGCGGGTGACCCGCTCCAGACGCTCCGGGGTGATGGCGTCGGCGATCTGCCGCAGCGGCAGGTGGGTGGTCACCAGGGCCACGCGCAGCCCGCGGGTGGCGAGCATCATGACGACCTGGGCGGTGGAGGTCAGGTCGGCGAGGAATTCGGTGTGGCCGGAGAAGGCGATGCCCGCTTCGTTGATCACACCCTTGTGCACCGGCGCGGTGATCATCCCGGCGAAATGCCCGTCGAGGCAGCCCTGGCCTGCGCGGGTCAGGGTTTCCAGCACGTAGGCGGCGTTGGCCTGGTTCAGCTTGCCGGGTTCGACCGGAGCGGCCAGCGGGGTGTCCCACACGTACAGCGTACCTGCGGCGGATGGTGCGCTCGGCCAATGCCCAGGGCCGACCTCCTGCAGGGTGATGCTCAGCCCGAGCTGCTCGGCACGCTCAGCCAGCAGTTGGCGGCTGGCGACGGCGACCAGCGGATGGGGCTGGGCTTCGCGGGCGAGCAGCAGGCAGAGGTCGGGGCCGATGCCGGCGGGCTCGCCGGGAGTCAGGGCAAAAAGCGCGGAAGTGCTCATCAGGTGATCTCGAATCAGGGCATTGGAGCGGATGCGCCTACTCTACGACGAACCCCCTCCACGACGAAGCTTGGTGCGGATAAAAAGAAACCCGGCCAAGGCCGGGTTTCTTCGTAGCGACTCAAGCGGCTTACTGCTTGATCTCGACGTAGGCTTCGTCGCGGATCTGCCGCAGCCAGGCCTGCAGTTCCTCGTCGTACTTGCGTGCGCGGAGGGTCTGGGCAGCCTGCTGCTCGCGGAACTTGTCGCTGCTGTCGGTGGCGCGGCGACCGAGGACTTCCAGCACGTGCCAGCCGAACGGCGAACGGAACGGCTTGGTGACCTGGCCTTGCGGCGCGTTGTTCATCACCTCGCGGAATTCCGGTACCAGGGATTCCGGGTCGACCCAGTTCAGGTCGCCGCCATTGAGCTTGGAGCCCGGGTCCTCGGAGTACTTCTTCGCCAGTTCGCCGAAGCTTTCGCCGGCCTGGATGCGCTCGTAGAGCTTCTCGGCCAGGCGCTGGGTCTCTTCGTCGCTGCGGATTTCGCTGGGCTTGAGCAGGATGTGGCGGACGTGCACTTCGTCACGCAGCATCTTGCTGCCGCCGCGCTTCTCTTCCAGCTTGAGGATGATGTAGCCGCCCGGCGTGCGCACCGGCTCGGTCACGTCACCCACGGCCAGGCTGCCGACCATGCTGTCGAACGGGGAGGGCAGCTGGGCGGCTTTGCGCCAGCCGATCTCGCCGCCTTCCAGGGCGTTGTCGCCAGCCGAGCGGGACACCGCCAGCTGGTTGAAGTCCGCACCCTGCTTGAGTTGCTGGTACAGCTCGGTGGCCTGGCGGCCGGCGGCCTGCACGGTTTCTGGCGAGGCGCCATCGGGTACCGGGATCAGGATGTTGGCCAGGCGGTACTCTTCCGAGAGCTGGATCTTGCCCATGTCGGAAGCGAGGAAGTTCTGCACTTCCTGCTCGCTGACCTGGATGCGCTCGGCCACGCGGCGCTGGCGCACACGGCTGATGACCATCTCGCGGCGCACCTGCTCGCGGGCGTCGTCATAGGACAGGCCGTCGTGGGCGAGGGCGGCGCGGAACTGGTCCAGGCTCATGTTGTTGCGCTGGGCGATGGTGCCCATGGCCTGGTTCAGCTCCTCATCGGTGATGCGGATGCCGGAGCGGTCGCCGATCTGCAGCTGGATGTTCTCGATGATCAGGCGCTCGAGCACCTGCTGGGTCAGAACATGTTCCGGCGGCAGCGGCGCGCCGCGCTTCTGGATGGTTGCACGGACTTCGCGCAGGCGTTGGTCCAGCTGGCTCTGCATCACCACGTCGTTGTCGACGATGGCGACTACACGGTCCAGCGGAACCACTTCGGCGTGCACGACGGAACTTACCAACAGCGCGCCCAGCATCAGCGGGCGCAGGGCCTTACATAGAATGGTCTTCACGTTGACGATAACCCTGGATACCTTGGTCGAGGAAGCCTTCCACCTGGTTGCCAACCACGCCGCCAAGGCCTTTCAAGATGATTTGCAGGAACACACCGTGGTCGGACTTCGACGTGTCGTTGGAGGTGAGGAAATTCTCGTCGTCGTAGTTGACCCAGTAGCGATTGATCAGGCGCAGCTTCCAGCAGCAGCTGTCGTATTCGAAGCCGCCGAAGGCTTCCAGTGTACGGCTCTGGTTGTAGTCGAACTGCCAGCGACCGATTGCAGCCCACTGCGGCAGTACCGGCCACATGAACGAGAAGTCGTGCTGGTCGATCTTGTTCACGTCGTTGTTGTATGTGAACCGGCCGGTATTCGGATCGAAGCTCTTGGTGTCGGCGCGATAGCGGTAACCGGCGTTCAGAATCTTGCGGGGATCGGCTTCAGGCTGATAGTGGAACATCAGGTTGCCGTTGTCGGTGTGATGCCTGTCCGCGTTCCAGTTGAAGTCCGAGCTGGCGAACCAGTC
Source organism: Pseudomonas sp. NY15181 (assembly GCF_048068055.1). Classification (NCBI taxonomy): domain Bacteria; kingdom Pseudomonadati; phylum Pseudomonadota; class Gammaproteobacteria; order Pseudomonadales; family Pseudomonadaceae; genus Pseudomonas; species Pseudomonas sp. NY15181. The sequence continues at coordinate 39,612 of NZ_JBLUPT010000017.1, forward strand.
ATGGTTGAAGCGATACAGGCCGGTCAGGGCGTACGGCGAGCGCCAGGTATCGGCGTCCGGGTTTTCCTGGCCGTTGACGCGCAGGTCGTTCTCGGTCAAGCCCGGCAGCTGTACGCGGCGGTCGCTGAAATAGTAGATCTGGCCGGCAGCGATATAGGCGCGCTCGAAGCCGTCGTCCTCGATGAAGCGCGAGCCCAGGCCCAGGGACAGCTGGTTGGCGTCGCCGATGCGGTCCTTGCCGGTGAAGCGGTTTTCACGCCACAGCGAGTCGTAGCTGAAGGTGAATTCGCCGGTGTCGAAGGTCGGCAGGTTGTCCTGGTTCTTGTACGGCACGTACAGGTACATCGCGCGCGGTTCCAGGGTCTGGCGGAATTTGGTGCCGCCGAAGGTGGTGTCGCGATCGAAGTACAGGCCGCTGTCCAGCTTGGCCAGGGTCAGCGCGCGGTCAGGGCTGCTGTCGTAATTGATGTACGATGGTAGCGTTGCCTTGCCTCTGCCATCCAGGTCCAGGTCATACTTGGTGTACAAGCCCTTGACGGTCGGGGTCATGAAGCCCCAGCCGCGCGTCATCGGCAGACTGATGCCGGGTTCGGCATGGAAGCGATCGCCGGTGGCGCGAGCCAGGCCCTGGATATTGGCGTCCGGGCGGGTGCCTTTGATGGTGCCGTCGTCATTGAGGTAGACGGTTTCATCCAGGTCGCGGTCGAAGCGCACGGCTTCGGTGCCGTAGGTGAATTTCAGACCGCCCGGGTTGAACGGCAGCGTGCCGTCCAGGGTAAGTTGCGGCAGGCGATCGTATGGCGTCACGTCGGTCACGTTCGCCAGCTGGTAGGCCTGCGCATTCAGGCGTGCGGTGTAGCTGTCGCCACGGTAAGTCAGCGAGCCCTGCTGGTTCACGTAGGTCGGCGCGTTGATGCCCAGCGAGGTGTCCAGGTCCTGGAAGTAGTACGGGTCGCTGATGCGGGTGTAGTCCACCTGCGCCAGCAGGCGCGAATCCAGGCCGCTGACGTTCTTCCAGCCGTACAGCCAGCGGGTGTCGGTGTACTGCGGGAAGCCCTTGCGGTCGTCGTCCTTGTCGTTCAGGTAGGCCGCGTTGAACTGGCCTTCGCTGGAGTGGGTCAGGTAGCGGAACTCGCCTTCCATCAGCAGGCCACGCTTGACCATGTACTGCGGGTACAACGTGGCGTCGTAGTTCGGCGCCAGGTTGAAGTAGTACGGTGTGGTCAGGGTGAAGCCGGTGTCGCTGGAGCTGGAGAACGACGGCGGCAGGAAGCCGGACTGGCGACGGTTGTCGATCGGGAAATAGATGTACGGGGTGTAGAACACCGGAATGTCCTTCACCCGCAGGGTCGCGTTGGTCGCGGTGCCGAAGCCGGTGGCCGGGTTCAGCTTGATGTTGTTGCCCTTGAGGACCCACGCGTTGCTGTTGGGCTCGCAACGGGTGTAGGTGCCGTCCTTGAGCTGGATGATCGCGTCTTCCTGGCGCTTGGCGTAGAGCGCGCTGCCACGGACCTGGGCCTGGTGCATGACGTACTCGGCGTTGTCGATCTTCGCTGCGCCGTTGTCCAGTTGCAACTCGGCGTGGTCGCCGACGATCAGCGCGCCGTTGTCGCGCAGCTTGACGTTGCCGACCAGCTCGCCGCGGTTCTCGGCCTGGTGCAGGTTGGCTTCGTCCGCCTCGACCTGCATGCTGCCCTGGCGCAGGACCACGTTACCCGCGAGGGTGGCGATCTGCTTTTCCTGCTCGTAACGCGAAACCTTGGCCGAGACGTAGGTCGGCGCCTCGTCGTTGGGCGTCTTGTCGTTCATGCCCGGACGTACCGGCTCGACGTACTCGCCGCTGCAGTACGGGCCCATTTCTGCCAGTTGGGCGGCGGTCAGTTTCTCGCGCGGTACCCAGTCGAGGTGGCTGTAATCGGTGCTGCGCGACGTCAGGCCGCGGCCGCCGGACTGGGTGACCAGTTGCTTGGGTTCTTCAGTGTTGGTGGCGGAGCCGCCGGCGGACTTCTCGCCGCTGGTGGCGGCGGTGCTGGCGCCTGCGCTCACGGCGGTGGCACTGTGCTGCGGCCGCGGAACGCTGGTGGCGCTCTCCTGCGGTGCGCAGTTCCAGGAGCCGGAGGCGGAAGGTTGGCAGGCGAACTGCTCACCGGGTGCCGCGGTCACAGAGGCGAGCGGCTGAATAGCCAGCAGGCCACCGGTCACCAGTAAGGGGAATTTTCTACGGAACACGGGGAAATTCACTGCCATCTTGTTAATCCGGGCTTCCTGCGAGCCATCGGCCCAGTGAGGACCGCGAGCCACTCGATGGGCTCAAAAAGATGCTGGATAATAAAGCATGACCCGCGCAACGGCTAGGGCCGTGGAGAACCCATAAAGATGTCACAGGATGCCCGTTACCAGCAGATGATCCGCTGGTTGGACTTGAGTTTGCCCGTTGTGTTCAACGCCGAAGGCTGGGGCCCAGTGCCCGAGGCGAGCCTGACGCCGGCCAGCAGCGACGCCAGTTTTCGCCGTTATTTCCGTTGGCAGGGCGATGGCCGCAGCCTGATTGTGATGGATGCGCCGCCGCCCCAGGAAGATTGCCGGCCCTTCGTCAAGGTCGCCGGCCTGCTGGCCGAAGCCGGCGTGCATGTGCCGCAGATCCTCGCCGAGGATGTCGAGCAGGGCTTCCTGCTGCTCAGCGATCTCGGCCGTCAGACCTACCTCGATGTGCTGAACCCGCAGAACGCCGAGGAGCTGTTCGAGCCGGCGCTCGATGCGCTGGTGGCCTTCCAGCAGGTGAACGTCGCCGAGCGCCTGCCGGCCTATGACGACGCCCTGCTGCGCCGCGAGCTGCAGCTGTTCCCCGACTGGTACCTGCAGCGCCACCTGGGCGTTACCCTGGAGGGTGAGCAACTGGCCGCCTGGCAGCGTACCTGCGACCTGCTGGTGGCGAGCGCGCTGGAGCAGCCGCGCGTGCTGGTGCACCGCGACTACATGCCGCGCAACCTGATGCTCAGCGAGCCGAATCCGGGCGTTCTGGATTTCCAGGATGCCGTCTACGGCCCGGTCACCTATGACGTGACCTGCCTCTACAAGGACGCCTTCCTCAGCTGGCCGGAGCCGCGTGTGCACGATGGTCTGTCGCGCTACTGGCGCAAGGCGCAGGCTGCGGGCATCCCGCTGCCGGAGCGCTTCGAGGACTTCCTGCGCGCCAGCGACCTGATGGGCGCACAGCGCCACCTCAAGGTGATCGGCATCTTCGCCCGCATCTGCCACCGTGACGGCAAGCCGCGTTACCTGGGCGATGTACCGCGCTTCTTCCGCTATCTGGAAAGCGTGATAGCCCGTCGTCCCGAACTGGCCGACCTCGCCGCGCTGCTGGCCAGCCTGCCCAAAGACGAGACGCATCCCGCATGAAGGCCATGATTCTCGCTGCGGGCAAGGGCGAACGCCTGCGCCCGTTGACCCTGCATACGCCAAAGCCGCTGGTGCGCGCAGGCGGCGTGCCGCTGATCGAGTACCAGCTGCGGGCGCTTCGCCGTGCCGGTTTCGATCAGTTGGTGATCAACCACGCCTGGCTCGGCGAGCAGATCGAGGACTACCTGGGCGATGGCGCGCGGTTCGAGGTGAGCATCCGCTATTCGCCCGAAGGCGAGCCACTGGAAACCGGCGGCGGCATCTTCAAGGCACTGCCGCTGCTGGGGGATGAAGCCTTCGTCATCGCCAACGGTGACATCTGGACCGACTTCGACTACGCGAGCCTGCACGGCGCGCTGGCCGAAGGCGATCTGGCGCACCTGGTGCTGGTGGACAATCCGGACCATCACGCGCGCGGCGATTTCTGCCTGCGCGACGGCCGGGTGAGTGACTACCGCGAAGGCGAGCCGAGCCTGACCTACAGCGGCATCGCCGTCCTGCATCCGACGCTGTTCGACGGCTGCGAGCCCGGCGCCTTCAAGCTGGCGCCGCTGTTGCGCCAGGCGATGGCGGCCGGCCGCGTGAGCGGCGTGCAGCACGTGGGTCGCTGGGTCGACGTCGGCACCCATGAGCGTCTGGCTGACGTCGAACGCCAACTGGCGGAGGGCTGAGGTGTTCTGGCCGGGCACATTGCTGGGCCTGCTCGCCGGCTGGGCGCTGGCGAGCATTCCCGGAGCCTTGCTCGGAGGATTGCTCGGCCAGGTGCTTGACCGTCGTCTGAAGGTGCGCACCTGGCGTGGGCTGCTGGAGCATTTGCGCGGCGGCCCGCAGGTCGGTGACCGTGAGCTGCTGTTTCTTCTGCTCGGCCGCCTGGCCAAGATCCGGGGCCGCGTGCACGATGCGCACATCCAGCAGGCGCGTGCGGAAATGCTGCGCCTGCAACTGGATGACAGTGCGCGCCGCCAGGCCATCGAAGCCTTCGGGCGCGGCAAGAACGGCGGCGAAATGCTGGAGATCGGTCTGCGTCAGCGACGCGGTCATGAGGCGACCGCGGAAGGACTGTTGCTGGCCTGCTGGCGCATGGCCTGGGCCGTTGGTGCTCCAGGTTCGGCGGAGAAGCAACTGATCCTGCAGTGGGGTGACTGGCTCGGTCTTTCGCGCGCCCGCATTCAGGCCCTGGCCTTGGGCGCGGAGCGGACGAAGCCTGCGGTGACGCCGCGCGAGTCCTATACCCAGGCCTTGCGCGTGCTGGGCGTGACGCCGGACAGCGAACCGGAGGACATCAAGCGCGCCTACCGCAAGCTGGTCAGCCAGAACCACCCGGACAAGCTCGAAGGCCTGGGGGCCAGCCCCGAGCGCATTGCCGCCGCCACCGAGAAGACCCGCGAGATCCAGGCCGCCTACCTACTCGTCCGGCAGCGGCGCGGCTTCCGTTAATCGCTCTGCCCGACCGGCTCCAGGTGCATCGACAGCCAGCCGCGAACGCGGCGGTACAGCTGCTCCTGCTCGGTCGCAAGGTCGGCGGGCAGCGCGTTCATGCCGATCTGGATGTAGTTCGGTGACTTCTGCCGCTTGCTGGCCTGCAGGCGCCGCTGCGCCGCCGTGCGGTCGACGGCCTTGTCCTTGTAGTAGAAGTCGCCGGTGGCGAGGCTGAGCAGGGGCACCGTGTCTTCCAGCGAAGGCAGGAAGTCGCGTGGCATGGCGGGCGCCACCAGCAGCAGGTTCCTGATATCGGCCGGTGTGCGTTCGCCCAGGTAGCGGGTCGCCCAGTAGGCGCCGGTGCCGTGCCCCAGCAGGACGATAGCCTTGGGTTTGTGCTGCTCGGCCAGATCGACCGCCGCCTGGATGCGCGCCAGTACGCGCTCGGAGTGGGCCTTGCGCAGCTCCACCGGGTCGGTCGGCGTTGGCGCGGCCTCTGCCGGGTTGGCCTGGGCCGGCTCGGCGCTGCCGGTTTCGCCGGTGCTTTCCGGGGTGGGCGTGGCGTTGCCCGCGCTGCCCGTCACTTCCGGTTTGCTGGCACTGTCGGCGGCGGTGGCGTCGGTGTCCGCGCTGGCCTTGTCCGCCGACTCGGCCGGGCGCGGCACTGGGGCCGTGCTCTGCGGGTCGGGCAGGGTCACGCTGAGGCTCTGCCAGCCGGCGTCGGGCAGTTTGCGCCGCAGCGGGGCGATCGCCACCGGCCAGTCGGCGCTTTCGCCATCGCCGGGGATCAGGATCACCACGCCTTGCGCTTCGGCGGTGTTGGCCGGCAGCCAGAGGGCGAGGAAGCTTTCGTCACCCGCTTGCAGCATCTGCCGCTCCTGTTCCGGCAGCTGCCGTTCCAGACCGCTGGCGTCGTCCCGGCTGCGCTCGCTGACCTGCGGCCGCACCGCCGGTGCCGCCGCGGGCTTTTCCTCGGCGGCGGGCTTGGCCTCTCCAGCCCAGGCCGGCGACAGGCCGAGCGATAGGCAAAGGGCGAGCAGGGTAGGGCGAGGCAGATGCGGCATCGGCGATATCCATGTCAGGGCGGGCGCGAGTGCGGCCAGCCTAGCGGCTGTTATTGAGTTTGTCAGGCGCAGGCCATGCCGGGTTCCGCTGGGGTTGCTGTAAGGTATGCCGGCTGTTTAGTGGCGCAATGAAATCCTGGGGTGCTGTCGGCATGAGTCGTCTGTTCTGGAAAGCCTGTCTGCTCTGGTTGTGTTGCCTGCCGTTGCTGGCTGCGGCGGAGAACGCGGCACCGCCTCTGGCGCTCGACGATAGCCAGCGCGTCTGGCTTGCCGAGCATCCGCAACTGCGCGTCGGTACGCTGCTGGAAGCGCCTTATGTGCAGCAGGACCGCCGCCTGCAGCAGTTGTCTGGGGCGAACGTCGAGCTGCTGGAGTGGCTGGCCAAGTCCATGGGGGTGACCCTGCAGTGGCGCACCTATACGGACCTGGCGGCGCTGGAGCGCGCGGTGCGTGCCGGGGAGATCGACCTGGCGCCCGGCATCAGCCAGACGCCGGCAGCCTTGCGCGACTGGCTGTTCTCCGACCCCTACCTGCGCGTGCCGCGCCTGGTCGTGGGCGACCGCCGCAGCGGTACATCGGTGGAGCTGGACAACCTCGGCGACGGCGAATCCGTCTCGGTGCGCGGGCCCGGACCTGTGGTGGATTACCTGCGCAGCACCTATTCGAGTCTCGCGCTGCAGGTGGTCGACAGCGACCGCGAGGCGCTGCGCAAGGTGCTTGGCAGTGAAGCCAACTATGCGGTGATCGACGAGGCGCAGCTGGCGCGCCTGACGCGCGAGACCGAGTTCACCGGTCTCTCGGTGGTGGCCGATATCGGCTATCCGCAACTGCTGCGCGTAGCCACCCGGCGCGATCTGCCGGAGCTGGCGTCGATCATCGATGCGGCCCTGCGTGCGGTGCCGGCCAAGGACCTTGACCAGCTCCACGAACGCTGGCTGCAGCCAAGCTATCCGCGCCTGGGCTCCTCGCCGGGCTTCTGGCAGAACCTCTGCATCCTGCTCGGCCTGCTATTGGCCTTCGCCACCGGCGCACTGCTGTTGCAGCGCCGCCAGCATCGGGCGCTGGAGTCACGCCTGGTCGCCGTGCGGCGCGATATCGAGCTGCGCCAGGCCGCCGAGCAGGCGCTGCGCCTGACCCAGTTCGCCATCGATAGCAGTACGGTGGGCATCCTCTGGGTCAACTGGGACAGCCACGTGCGCTATGCCAACCGCGCCGCCGAGGAAATGCTCGGCTACCTGCCGGGCGCCGTGGTGGATCGCCCGTTGGCGGACCTCGAACCGACGCTGGACATGGACCGCTGGCTCAACCTCTGGCGCCGCGCGCGCAATGCCGACGAGGCGCCGCTGAGCTTCGAGACCCAGTGCCTGCGTGCCGACGGCCAGTGGCTGCCGGCGGATGTCTCGCTAAGCTTCCTGCGCTTCGGCGATTCCGAATACCTGCTGGTGTTCCTGACCGACGTCACCGAGCGCCGCCGCGCCCGCGCGGCGCTGGAGGAAAGCGAAGCGCGCCTGCAGGGCATCGCCGCCAACGTGCCGGGGCTGGTGTTCCGCCTGGAGCCCAACGCGCCGGACGACGACTCCGATTTTGCCTACATCAGCTTCATCACTGGCGGCAGCGAGACCTCGCTCGGTTACGCCCCCGGCTACCTGCGCGAGAGCGGCCTGGGGATCATGGGGCTGGTGGTGCCCTCCGAGCGCGACAGCTATCTCGCAAGCCAGTTGCAGGCGGTGGAAAGCGGCAGCAACTGGCGCTGGCAGGGACGCATCCTCACCCGCAGCCACGAGCAGCGCTGGGTGGACATCAAGGCCACGGTGCGGACCCTCGACGATGGCCGCCTGGCCTGGGACGGCGTGGTCTGGGACATCACCGAGAACAAGCAGATCGAGCTGGAGCTGGGCGAGTCCCGCGCGCAATTGCGCGAATTGTCGGCGCACCTGGAGAGCGTGCGGGAGGAGGAGAAGGCGCGCATCGCACGGGAAGTCCACGATGAACTGGGCCAGGTGCTCACCGTGCTCAAGCTGGAAACCTCGATGTGCGAGCTGGCCTACGCCGAGCTGGACAGCGGCCTGCGCGAGCGCCTGGACAACATGAAGCGCCTGATCGCCCAGCTGTTCCAGCTGGTGCGCGACGTGGCCACCGCGTTGCGCCCGCCGATCCTGGATGCCGGCATCGGCTCGGCGGTCGAATGGCAGGCGCGGCGCTTCGAGGCGCGCACGCAGATCCCCTGCCTGGTGCAGGTGCCGGAGAATCCACCAGCGCTGTCGGACGCCAAGGCCATCGGCCTGTTCCGCATCCTCCAGGAGGCGCTGACCAATGTCATGCGCCATGCCCAGGCGCATACTGTGGAGCTGCAACTGAGCGTCGAGGGCAACGAGTTGTGCCTGCGCATCGAAGACGATGGCGTGGGCTTCGACCCGGGCGCCACGCGCCAGGGCGTGTCCTTCGGCCTGGTGGGCATGCGTGAGCGGGTGCTGATGTTCGGCGGCACGCTGCAGATCGACAGCCAGCCGGGGGAGGGCACCACGCTGTGGGTTCGGGTGCCCCTGGCTGCTGAAACGAAAGATCGATAACGATAATGACAATGAGCGGGAGGAACGGCGGTGATTCGAGTGCTGGTGGCGGAAGACCATACGATCGTGCGCGAGGGCATCAAGCAACTGATCGGCATGGCCAAGGACCTGCAGGTGGTGGGCGAGGCCACCAACGGCGAACAGCTGCTCGAAACCCTGCGCCAGACCCCCTGTGAAGTGGTCCTGCTGGACATCTCCATGCCCGGCGTCAACGGCCTGGAAGCCATCCCGCGAATCCGCGCGCTGAACAATCCGCCGGCGATCCTGATGCTGTCGATGCACGACGAGGTGCAGATGGTGGCCCGTGCGCTGAAGGCCGGCGCCGCCGGCTATGCCACCAAGGACAGCGACCCGGCGCTGCTGCTCACGGCGATTCGCAAGATCGCCAGCGGTGGCCGCTATATCGATCCGGAGCTTGCTGACCGCATGGTCTTCGAGGTCGGCCTGACCGATTCGCGGCCGCCACACGCGCTGCTCTCCGAACGCGAGTTCTCGGTATTCGAGCGCCTGGTGCACGGCGAGGGCGTCAACGAGATCGCCCAGCAGTTGGCGGTCAGCAGCAAGACCATCAGCACCCACAAGGCGCGGCTGATGCAGAAGCTCAACGCCAACTCGGTGGCGGACCTGGTCCGCTACGCCATGGAGCACAAGCTCCTCTGAATAGGCCTGTGCCGCTGTTTGATCTGTGACAGTTGGCTGACTGAATTTTCCCGCCACTCTGTGCGACGTGTCCGATTTCTGTAAGAAGCCGTCTATCTAGCCAACGTGAGGCAGGGAATCATTGCCCGCTTCATGCGGTACGTCGTGATAACAAGGAGAAGACGATGTTGCGAGCGGTAAGGGGAGGGCTGCTGTTCGGCCTGCTGGGGAGCGTCGCTGTGCCGGCGCTGGCGGACTATGTCACGGTGATTTCCTTTGGCGGCGCCAACAAGGAAGCCCAGGAAGCGGCCTTCTACAAACCTTTCAAGACGGCCACCGACAATGCGGTCGTGCACGGCTCCTACAACGGCGACCTGGCCAAGCTCAAACGCATGGTCGAGATCAGCCACGTGTCCTGGGATGTGGTGGAAGTCGAGGCCCCCGAACTCGCCCGCGGCTGCGAGGAAGGGCTGTTCATGAAGCTCGACGCCAAGACTGTGGGCAATGCCGCCGACTTCGTCCCCGGCGCGGTGCAGCCCTGTGGTGTCGGCATCTTCGTTTGGACCACCCTGCTGGCCTACAACCAGAGCAAGCTGCAGGGCACGCCCGGCAGCTGGGCGGATTTCTGGGACACGAAGAAATTCCCCGGCAAGCGCGGCCTGCGCTGGGGCGCCAAGTACAGCCTGGAATTCGCCCTGATGGCCGACGGTGTCGCGCCCAAGGACGTCTACAAGGTGCTGGCCACCGAAGAAGGCGTCGACCGGGCTTTCCGCAAGCTGGATGAGCTCAAGCCGAACATCGCCTGGTGGAAGTCCGGCCAGGACCCGGTGCGCGACTTGGCCGACGGCACCGTGGTGATGAGCTCCGCCTACAACGGGCGGATCGCCGCCGCGCAGGGCGAGAACAAAGGCTTCCGCATGGTCTGGGCCGGCGGCATCTACGACTTCGACTTCTGGGCGCTGCCTTCGGGTGTGTTCAAGAAGGAGTTGGCCGAGCAGTTCGTCCACTTCGCCAGCCAGCCGCCGCAGCAGAAAGCCTTCGCCGAGAACATTGCCTACGGCCCGACCAACCGCAAGGCCGTGGAACTGCTGGCACCGGACGTCGCCGCCAACCTGCCCACCGCGCCGCAGAACATCGCCAACGCCGTGGGCATGAACGTGGCGTTCTGGGCCGAGCACGGCGATGCCCTGGAGAAGCGCTTCCAGGCCTGGGCCAAGCGCTGAGGAAGAGGTTGCCGGCCCGTCGCCGGCCGGCAACTCATATCCCCATGCTTTGTAGGGATCGCCCTACAAAGCATCCTCTCTAAGCCTTATAGCAATCTCTCATACCGCCCGATTTGCGCGCGGGTCCAGCTTCTCTAGGCTTGAGACCAACGGCATTTACAAAAAAACAAAGGTGCGGTTATGGCCGAGAATCAGGCAAACGATGTGCTGGTAAGCTTCCGTGGCGTACAGAAGAGCTACGACGGCGAATCCCTCATCGTGAAGGACCTCAATCTGGACATTCGCAAAGGCGAATTCCTGACACTGCTGGGGCCTTCCGGTTCCGGCAAGACCACCAGCCTGATGATGCTGGCCGGTTTCGAAACCCCCACCGCCGGTGAAATCCAGCTCGCCGGGCGCGCCATCAACAACGTCCCCCCGCACAAGCGCGACATCGGCATGGTGTTCCAGAACTATGCCCTGTTCCCGCACATGACCGTGGCCGAGAACCTGGCCTTCCCGCTGTCCGTGCGCGGCATGAGCAAGACCGACGTCACCGAGCGCGTGAAACGCGCCCTGTCGATGGTCCAACTCGACTCCTTCGCCGGTCGTTATCCCGCCCAGCTTTCCGGTGGCCAGCAGCAGCGCGTGGCCCTGGCCCGCGCGCTGGTCTTCGAGCCGCAACTGGTGCTGATGGACGAACCCCTGGGTGCGCTCGACAAGCAGCTGCGCGAGCACATGCAGATGGAGATCAAGCACATCCACCAGCGCCTGGGCGTAACCGTGGTCTACGTGACCCACGACCAGGGCGAAGCGCTGACCATGTCCGACCGCGTGGCCGTGTTCCACCAGGGAGAGATCCAGCAGATCGCCCCGCCGGCCGAGCTCTACGAGCATCCGCGCAACTCCTTCGTGGCGAACTTCATCGGTGAGAACAACCGCATCGCCGGCCAGCTCCAGGCACGCGATGGCGACCGCTGCACCGTGGGCCTGGCCCGTGGCGAAAAGGTCGAGGCGCTGGCGGTCAACGTCGGCAACGTCGGTGACACCGTCAGCCTGTCGATCCGCCCCGAGCGCGTACGCCTGAACGGCCACAGCGAGAACTGCGTGAACCGCTTCTCCGGCCGCGTCGCCGAGTTCATCTACCTGGGCGACCACGTGCGCATCCGCCTGGAGGTGTGCGGCCGTACCGATTTCTTCGTCAAGCAGCCGATCGCCGAGCTCGATCCCGCGCTGGGTGTTGGCGATGTAGTACCGCTGGGGTGGGCCGTCGAGCACGTCCGCGCGCTCGATCCGCTGCCGGCGGCGTGACACCAAGGCCCGGCCACTCCCGGGCCTGATGCATCCAAGAAAAACAAACCTGCACACTGTGGAGACAACAATAATGTCGAAGTCCCTGAAAGCAGCGGGCTTGAAGCTCGCGGCACTGAGCGTCGGTCTGGCCTGCGCGGCCCAGTCGATGGCCGCTACCGACCTGACCGTGGTGTCCTTCGGCGGCGCCAACAAGAACGCCCAGGTGAAGGCGTTCTACGAGCCCTACCAGAAGAGCACCGGCGACAAGATCGTCGCCGGCGAATACAACGGCGAGATGGCCAAGGTGAAGGCCATGGTCGACACCAACAGCGTCTCCTGGGACCTGGTTGAAGTCGAATCGCCGGAACTGGCCCGCGGCTGTGACGAAGGCCTGTTCGAAACCATCGACCCGGCCATCCTCGGCAAGGCCGACGACTACGTGCCGGGCGCCGTGAGCAACTGCGGCGTCGGCTTCTTCGTCTGGTCCACCGTCCTGGCCTACAACGCCGACAAGCTCAAGACCGCTCCGACCAGCTGGGCCGACTTCTGGGACACCAAGAAATTCCCGGGCAAGCGCGGCCTGCGCAAGGGCGCCAAGTACACCCTGGAATTCGCCCTGATGGCCGACGGCGTCGCGCCCAAGGACGTCTACAAGGTACTGGCCACCAAGGAAGGCCAGGATCGCGCCTTCAAGAAACTCGACGAGATCAAGCCGAGCATCCAGTGGTGGGAAGCCGGCGCCCAGCCGCCGCAGTACCTCGCTTCCGGCGACGTGGTCATGAGCTCCGCCTACAACGGCCGCATCGCCGCCGTGCAGAAGGAGAGCAACCTGAAGATCGTCTGGAACGGCGGCATCTACGATTTCGACGCCTGGGCCATCCCGAAGGGCGCCAAGAAAGTCGAAGAGAGCCTCAAGTTCATCGCCTTCTCAGTCAAGCCCGAGCAGCAGAAGATCTACGCCGAGAACATCGCCTACGGTCCGGTGAACAAGAACACCGTGCCGCTGCTGGGCAAGGAGCTGCTGCACAACATGCCGACCACCCCGGAAAACATGCAGGGTCAGGTAGGCATGGACGTGACCTTCTGGGCTGACTACGGCGAGCAGCTGGAACAGCGCTTCAACGCCTGGGCCGCTAAATAAGTAGCAGTGCCAAACCGCCACGGCCGCCCGGACCGTGGCGGACCGGAACCGCCGCTCCCCCTCGCGGCGGCTCCTCCTGACACCACACCTTGGCCGCTCCTGAGGCGGCCTGTTTTACCGGAGTTCGCTATGGCCACCGCTGTGTCCCTGAACGAGGTCGCCGGCACCACCACCCTCAAGCAGCGCCTGGCGCGCGCGGAGCGGATGAACCGTTTGAAGTCCCAGGCACTGATCCTGCCCCTGCTGGTCTTCCTCCTGCTGACCTTCCTGGTGCCCATCGTGGCGCTGCTCTACAAGAGCGTGAACAACCCCGAGGTGGTCGGCGCGCTGCCGCTCACCGTCAACGCCATTTCCGAGTGGGACGGCAAGTCGCTGCCTTCGGATGCGGTGTACAAGGCGCTGAGCGAAGACCTGGTCGCCGCGCGCAAGAACCAGACCATCGGTGACCTCTCCAAGCGCCTGAACATGGAACTGGCCGGCTACCGCAGCCTGCTGTCCAAGACCGCCCGCGCGCTGCCGTTCAAGGAGCAGCCGGCGTCGTACAAGGACGCGATGGAAGGCCTCGACGAGCGCTGGGGCGACCCGGCCTACTGGCAGGCGATCCGTCGCAACGCCAGCCACGTCACCCCCTATTACCTGCTGGCGGCGCTGGATCACCGCATCGACGATCTGGGCGAAATCGCCCGCGCCACGCCTGACCAGGCGATCTACCTGGACATCTTCGCCCGCACCTTCTGGATGGGCGCGGTGATCACCGTGATCTGCCTGCTGCTGGCCTACCCGCTGGCGTACCTGCTGGCCATCCTGCCGACGCGCAAGTCCAACCTGCTGATGATCCTCGTTCTGCTGCCGTTCTGGACCTCGATCCTGGTGCGCGTCGCCGCGTGGATCGTGCTGCTGCAGTCGGGCGGCCTGATCAACGGCGCGCTGCTGAAGATGGGCCTGATCGACCAGCCGCTGCAGCTGGTGTTCAACCGCACCGGCGTGTACATCTCCATGGTGCACATCATGCTGCCGTTCATGATCCTGCCGATCTACAGCGTGATGAAGGGCATCTCGCCCAGCTACATGCGTGCCGCCATCTCCCTGGGCTGCCACCCGTTCGCCAGCTTCTGGAAGGTGTACTTCCCGCAGACCGTGGCCGGCGTCGGCGCAGGCTGCCTGCTGGTGTTCATCCTGTCGATCGGCTACTACATCACCCCGGCGCTGCTGGGCAGCCCGAACGACCAGATGGTCAGCTACTTCGTCGCCTTCTACACCAACACCACCATCAACTGGGGCATGGCCACGGCCCTGGGCGGCCTGCTGCTGTTCGCCACCCTGGTGCTCTACGTGATCTATGGCTGGCTGGTGGGCGCAAGCCGCCTGCGTCTGGGCTGAGGAGAATAAGAAGATGCTGAGTCCTTACATGTCCCCGGTCGAGCGCGTGTGGTTCTACACCCTGCGCATCCTCTGCGGCCTGGTCCTGCTGTTCCTGGTGCTGCCGGTGCTGGTGATCGTGCCGCTGTCCTTCAACTCCGGCACCTTCCTGGTCTACCCGCTGCAGGGCTTCTCCCTGCGCTGGTACGCCGACTTCTTCAACTCCGCCGAGTGGATGCGTTCGCTGACCAACAGCATGATCGTCGCCCCGGCGGCCACCGTGCTGGCCATGGTCTTCGGCACCCTGGCGTCGATCGGCCTGACCCGCGGCGAGTTCCGCGGCAAGGCCCTGGTGATGAGCCTGGTGATCTCGCCGATGGTGGTGCCGGTGGTGATCATCGGTGTGGCCAGCTACCTGTTCTTCGCGCCTTTGGGTTTGGGCAATAGCTATATCTCGCTGATTATCGTCCACGCGGTGCTCGGTGTGCCGTTCGTCATCATCACCGTGTCGGCGACCCTGCAGGGCTTCAACTACAACCTGGTGCGCGCCGCCGCCAGCCTGGGCGCGCCGCCGGTGCTGACCTTCTTCAAGGTCACCCTGCCGCTGATCGCCCCCGGGGTGATCTCCGGCGCGCTGTTCGCCTTCGCCACCTCCTTTGACGAAGTGGTGGTGACCCTGTTCCTCGCCGGCCCCGAGCAGGCCACCCTGCCGCGCCAGATGTTCAGCGGCATCCGCGAGAACCTCAGCCCGACCATCGCCGCCGCGGCGACCCTGCTGATCGGTTTCTCCGTCCTGCTCCTGCTGACCCTCGAGTGGCTGCGCGGCCGCAGCGAGAAGATGCGGACCGCGCCGACTGCCTGATTCACAGTGTTTCGCGGACGGTACCGTCGCCGTGCTCACCCACGGCGGCGGGATCGATCCGCGATCTTTTTCTCCGCTTTCCCGCACCATTCTCCGCACTTTCCGTATCGGCCATCGGTCCAATCCCCTTCGAGTCGCCCGAGCGGCTACAATGCGCGCCATCGTGATTTCGCCCACAGAGGTGCGCCATGCAACCCTACGCCATCGCTCCGTCGATCCTGTCCGCCGACTTCGCCCGCCTGGGTGAGGATGTGGACAAGGTGCTCGCTGCCGGCGCCGACATCGTCCACTTCGACGTGATGGACAACCACTACGTGCCGAATCTCACCATCGGCCCGATGGTCTGCACGGCCCTGCGCAAGTACGGCGTCACCGCGCCCATCGACGTGCACCTGATGGTTTCCCCGGTGGACCGCATCATCGGCGACTTCATCGAGGCCGGCGCCACCTACATCACCTTCCACCCGGAAGCCTCGCAGCACATCGACCGCTCCCTGCAACTGATCAAGGACGGCGGCTGCAAGGCCGGCCTGGTGTTCAACCCGGCCACCTCGCTGGATGCGCTCAAGTACGTGATGGACAAGATCGACATGGTCCTGCTGATGAGCGTGAACCCCGGCTTCGGCGGGCAGAAGTTCATCCCCGGCACCCTCGACAAGCTGCGCGAAGCCCGCGCGCTGATCGACGCGTCCGGCCGCGACATCCGCCTGGAGATCGACGGCGGGGTGAACGTGAAGAACATCCGCGAGATCGCCGAAGCGGGCGCCGACACCTTCGTCGCCGGCTCCGCCATCTTCAACGCACCGGACTACGCCGAGGTCATCCGCGCCATGCATGCCGAGCTTGCGCAGGCGCGCAAGTGATGAGCGCTGCGCAACCGTTGTTCGCCGGGCACCTGCCGCGTCTGGTGATGTTCGACCTGGACGGCACCCTGGTGGACTCGGTCCCGGACCTGGCCGCCGCGGTAGACAAGATGCTGCTGGCGCTCGGTCGCCAGCCGGCCGGCCTCGATTCCGTGCGCCACTGGGTCGGCAACGGCGCCCGCGTGCTGGTGCGCCGTGCCCTGGCCGGCAGCATCGAGCATGAAGGCGTCAGCGAGGAAGACACCGAGCGCGCTCTGGAACTCTTCATGGAAGCCTACGCCGACAGCCACGCACTCACCGTGGTCTATCCCGGCGTGGTGGACACCCTGAAGTGGCTGAAGAAGCAGGACGTGGAGCTTGCGCTGATCACCAACAAGCCCGAGCGCTTCGTCGGCCCGCTGCTGGACGAGATGAAGCTGGGCAAGTTCTTCCGCTGGATCATCGGCGGCGACACCCTGCCGCAGCAGAAACCCGACCCCGCCGCGCTGCTGTTCGTGATGAAGATGGCCGGCGTGTCGGCGGACGATGCCCTGTTCGTCGGCGATTCGCGCAACGACATCCTCGCCGCCAAGGCCGCCGGCGTACGCAGCGTGGGCCTGACCTACGGCTACAACCACGGCCGCCCGATCACCGAGGAAGCCCCGAGCGTGGTGGTGGACGACCTGCGCCATCTGCTGCCTTGCTTCGACTCGGGCAACGCGATAGTGTTGCCCGACTCCGCCTCCAAACCCGCTCAGCGAGACAGCACCGTGGAAACGGCTCCCCACACACTCTGGATGAAAGTCATCAAGGCCCTGGCCCGCTGGCGCTGGCGCGCCTGACATCCTTTGGCCGGTACGCCCGGCGCGTGTGTGCAAACAAGACCGTTACCCCCTCAGAGCCCGTTTACTATCTGCTGCGCGTCGGCGGCACTGCGTTGAAATCGCTTTCGAGATGCTCATTTACTGCGTGTAAACTCCGCTCTCTCAAGCGATTTCGCCTTGTTCCGCTCTAGCTCGCGAGATCCTAAACAGGCTCTTATTCCACGAGGCTGATCATGACCCGCGAAGAATTCCAGCGCCTGGCCGCCGAAGGCTACAACCGCATTCCGCTGACCTGCGAAACCCTCGCCGACTTCGACACCCCGCTGTCGATCTACCTGAAGCTGGCCGACGGCCCCAACACCTACCTGCTCGAATCCGTGCAGGGCGGCGAGAAGTGGGGGCGCTACTCCATCATCGGCCTGCCCAGCCGCACCGTGCTGCGCGTGTACGGCCACCAGGCGAGCATCAAGGTCGACGGCGTCGAGACCGAGAGCTTCGAGTGCGCCGATCCGCTGGCCTTCGTCGAGGAGTTCAAGGACCGTTACCGCGTGCCGACCATCGCCGGTCTGCCGCGCTTCAACGGCGGACTGGTCGGCTACTTCGGCTATGACTGCGTGCGCTACGTCGAGCAGCGCCTGGCGCAGTGCCCGAACCCCGATCCGCTGAACAACCCTGACATCCTGCTGATGGTTTCCGACGCGGTGGTGGTCTTCGACAACCTCGCCGGCAAGATGCACGCGATCGTCCTCGCCGACCCGGCGCAGGCCGACGCCTACGACCAGGGCCTGGCCCAGCTGGAAGAATTGCTGGAGCGCCTGCGCCAGCCGATCACCCCGCGCCGTGGCCTGGATTTCAGCGCGGTGAACGCGCCGGAGCCGCAGTTCCGCGCCAGCTTCACCCGCGAGGACTACGAGCGCGCCGTCGGCACCATCAAGGAATACATCCTGGCCGGCGACTGCATGCAGGTCGTACCGTCGCAGCGGATGTCCATCGACTTCGCCGCTGCGCCCATCGACCTGTACCGCGCGCTGCGTTGCTTCAACCCGACGCCGTACATGTACTTCTTCAACTTCGGCGACTTCCACGTCGTCGGCAGCTCGCCGGAAGTGCTGGTGCGCGTCGAGGACGGCGAAGTCACCGTGCGCCCCATCGCCGGCACCCGCCCGCGCGGCGCTACCGAAGAAGCGGACCGCGCGCTGGAAGAAGACCTGCTGTCCGACGCCAAGGAAATCGCCGAGCACCTGATGCTCATCGACCTGGGCCGCAACGATGTCGGCCGCGTGTCCGACACCGGCACGGTGAAGGTCACCGAGCAGATGGTGATCGAGCGCTACTCCAACGTCATGCACATCGTTTCCAACGTCAACGGCCAGCTCAAGCCGGAGCTTTCCGCGATGGACGCCCTGCGCGCCATCCTGCCGGCCGGCACCCTGTCCGGCGCGCCGAAGATCCGCGCCATGGAAATCATCGACGAGCTGGAGCCGGTCAAGCGCGGTGTCTACGGCGGCGCCGTGGGTTACCTCGCGTGGAACGGCAACATGGACACTGCCATCGCCATCCGCACCGCGGTGATCAAGAACGGCGAACTCCACGTCCAGGCCGGCGGCGGCATCGTTGCCGACTCGGTGCCGGCGGCGGAGTGGGAAGAGACCATCAACAAGCGCCGCGCGATGTTCCGCGCCGTGGCGCTGGCCGAGCACACCGCCAAGGTGCATGGCCGCGACTGAGTCGATGACTCGATGAAAAAGCCCCGCTTCGGCGGGGCTTTTTTATTGGGCTCGAACTGCTCGACATCGGTTTCATGCCACCCGCTAATGCAGGACTTTCCGCTCGCCCCGGACTGCTCCCTCTCCCTCAGGAGCGGGGCGCGCAGCCAGGGTTGGGGTGAGGGAGAATCCTTGCGCGGAAGCATCATGGAATGAGGCTCCTACAGGGGAACTGCCTGCAGGTTTGCTTTCCGGCGGGCGAGAGCCGCATCGGCCTGCTGCGAACGCTCTTCCACGTAAGCCGCCAGGTGATCCACCGCCACGTACTGCATCGCCTTGTGGCTGTCGTCCAGCGTGGTCACTGGCAGGGCGATGCGCCCGCAGGACAGCGCCTTGCTGAAGTTCTCCCGATTCAGGTTGCGGAACCAGCGCTCGCGCACCTGCTCCAGCGGCACCAGGACGTCCCCGAAGATCTGGTAGACCAGGCTCACCGTCTCCGGACGCGGGGCGGGGCGAATATCGGCGGTCGACTGCATGGGACTCTCCTGTTCCTATGGTTGTGGCGACAGAGGAAATATAGCAAAGGTTGTATTTGTCTTCAATCGACGCGCAAAGAAAACCCCGCTGAAGCGGGGTTTGTGATGTTTATCGCACCAGGGTCGGCGCACGGCGATGACGCACCGTGGACCACCAGAACACCCAGCCGATCATGCGGATCTGTCCGCTGTCGAACTGCTCCGGCGGGTACTCCTCGTCGGGGTATTCGTCGCGGTTGAAGCTGCGCAGCCGGATGCCGCCGCCGGGCAGCCGGTAGACGAACTTCACCCGCAGCATGCCCTCGTGTTCCAGGGCGTAGATCTCGCCATCGGTGATGTGCGTGGTGGCCGTGTCGATGCCGATGGTGGAGCCATCCATGATCAGCGGTTCCATGCTGTTGCCGGTGAGCTGGGCGCAGATCGCCGCCGCCGGATCGACCCCCGCGGCGCGCAGCGTGGCGTAGGAGAAACGCAGCTTGCGCCCCTCTATCTCGCGCACTGCGGTGCGGCCGGCGCCGGCCGCCAGTTCCACTTCCTTGTACAGGCGTAGTTCCACTTCGTCCTCGTCCAGTGGCGTGTCGCTATCCCACGGGTGCAGCGGTTCCAGTCGCAGCGGGCTGCCATCGGCTGGCCGCACTACCGGTGCGCTGGCGCCTGCCGTCGACGAGCCTTCGCCGGTGGCCAGCCAGGTCGGCGAGACGCCCAGCGCACTGGCGATCTCGATCAGCTTGCGCGTGCTCTGCGCCTTGCCCGAGGTCAGCTTGTGGATGGTGTTCTGCGAGACCCCGGCGGCTTCGGCCAGGGTTTCCTGCTTGAGGTTGCGCGAGGCCATCGCCTGCTTCAGACGGTCGGCCAGCGTCGATGAGGGTGTCTTGTCCATGGCCGGCACTCTACCTCCTGGGTTGTAGGCTGTAAATAGCTTTGGTGTTGACTAAATATAGCTATGGTTGTAATCATAAAAACCAGCAGCCCTCCGTGCAGATGAGAAACCGGCATGGGCTGACGGGAAGCAACGGCTTCCCCACCGCTGCGGCAAGGATGCCGCAGGTTGCCTGCAGACCGTGATGCGCGGAGCAGCTGGAGGACGCGGGCGGGCCAGGGAGGCGCCGCCCGCGTACCGGCAAGGGACGCTGCCGCGAAGGGTTGGCGTCCGCGACGAACAGATCGCGACTGACCACCCCAGGCGGCCGAAGGCTCGGCGACCACGGAGGGCACGTCGCCAGGAGGACCTTCATGAACCAGCACCATTACTGCACCTTGCAGCCCTCTATCTCCGTCGATACGGAGGTGCGCCATGGCTGATATCGCCGACTACGCCAACGACCTGGTGCTCGACCGCATCGAGGGCCTGCTGCACAGCCGCCGCTCGGCGGTGGCTGTCAGATCCGCCGAGTACTGCGAGGACTGCGGCGACGACATCCCACCGGCGCGCCGCCTTGCCGCACCGGGCTGCACCCGCTGCATCGACTGCCAGGCAATGGACGAACTGGAGCGGCGGCACTGAGCTGCCTTAGGAGAAGCGCCGTGATCAAACCCATCGACGAAATGCTCAAGCTCTGGGCCGAAGAGATGCACAACCCTGGCAGCGCCGGTGGTGGTTATGCCGGCGGCAACCTGCTGGCAATGATGATCGCCAACAAGGGCGAGATGGTGCGCGGCACGCGGGGTAGCCGGGTGATCCTCGACCGCGTTGCCGAGTTGGACCTGATCATCAACCAGTTGCCCGACGAGCAGAAGGACGTGGTCACCGAGCATTACCTCAACCGCGACAGCGAGGCCTCGCAGAAGTACCGGCACTGCCGCTGCAGTCGCAACACCTTCTACCTGCGCCTGCATGTGGCGCATCAGAGCATCCAGTCGCGGCTGATGCGCCGCGTCGCCTGATCCTTTCCCTTCTTCATCCGAAGCCCGGCCTTGCGCCGGGCTTCGTGCTTTCCGCGGGCGGCATTGAGCTATGCTCGCGCCCCATGACCACCTCTATCCTCATTCGCCGTGCCGAACCCGCCGATGCCGATGCCATCCAGCGCATCCTCGGCGAAACCTACGAAGCCACCTGGAAGCCCGAGCTCACCGCAGAAGCCGTCGCGCGCTTCGAGTCTTCCGCGCATACCGCCGCCTATGTGCGCGAGCGCCTGACGTTCTTTCGCGTCGCCTGCCTCGGTGGCGAGGTCGTCGGCCTGCTCGACTGGCGCGACGACTTCATCGACTCATTGCATGTTTCACCACGACAGCAACGCATGGGGATTGGCGTGGCACTGCTGCGCCATGCAGAAGATGAAATCGCCAGGGCGGGGCATCGGCAAGTCCGCCTGGAGACTGACACTTTCAACCGCCAGGCGCGTGCCTTCTACGGCAAGCACGGTTACGCGGAGGTCGATTTCTACCCCGACGAGGAATGGCACAGCGGCTTCACCACGGTACTGATGAGCAAGGCACTCTGAATATTCGAAAACCGATTTCGGTGTTTCGGCCACACATTGCTGGTGGGTTCACCTCGGTATCGCGATCCAGGGTGATCACGCGTCCGGCCACCGCCGAAATACGCCCACCGATCTCGCGCCCCGCCAGCATCGAATCGGCCACCGGAATGATGTAGCCCGGCAGCGGAATGCGACCTTCGGCGCCCGTAGTGAAGGTGACGGTGCGATCCAACTGGTTGGTCAGTACCGCCCACTGGCCACGACGTATGGCTTCCGATTCCCGGGTACAGCCGATGGCGCTGATCTCTACCGGGCGGTCGCCATAGCGCAGCGCCAACGCATCATCGGCGAAGGCCGCCACGTCCGTGTCGTAGTTGTTCGCCGGGTTGTCGTAACTCACCAGCGCGCGGGTGTAGCGGTTGTGCGCCGAACCACCGGCGTAGCTGACCAGCAATCGCAACTGACACAGTACGCTAAGGTTACCGCGCAGCAGGCCACGCAGATCACCAGTCTGCAAACGGATATCGGTGGGCTCAACTCAACGATACAGACGGTGAAGACAACGGGAGAGGGCACGGCGACCAAGCTGTCCAGCGTCTCGGCGCGTGCCGAGAACGCCCATGCGCGCATCGATTCCGAGCAGACTGCGCGCGTCAATGCTGACAGTGCATTGGGCCAGCGGATCGACAGCGTACTGGCCACGGTCAACAACCACACTGCGCTGATCTCCAACGAGCAGACCGTCCGCGCTAATATCGATGGCAGTCTGAGCCAGCGCATCGAGACGGCGCAGGCTACCGCTAACAACGCGTCATCGAGTGTGCAGGTAACCAGTCAGGCGCTGGCCGGTACCAACGGTAAATTGTCCGCGATGTGGTCGGCAAAGGTGGCCGTTACAAGTTGGGGGCAACAGTACCTTGCTGGTATTGGCGTGGGCGTGGAGAACACGCCCAATGGCATGCAGCCCAGTGTTTACGTAATGGCTGACCGGTTTGCGGTGCTGAACAGCGTTAACAACAACCCGCAAGTGCCGTTTTCGGTGGTTAATGGGCAGACGTTCATTAACGAAGCGTTCATTAAGAATGCTTCGATCTCCAATGCAAAAATTCAGGATGCCTCGATCTCCAGCGCCAAGATTCAGAATGCCGCCATCACGACAGCGCAAATCCAGGAAGCGCAGATAGACACCCTGCGTATCGCGGGCCAAGCGGTGACTGTGCCGGTGGGTGGGCACGGCTGGGGGCGGATACCTGACGCCTATATCCACATGAGCCATAGAGGCACTGTCATGGTTATTGTGAGTGCGAACGCACTTGCGCGTCCTGGTGACTTTAGCGTGGCGGAGATGATCTTGGGTGCGACTCTAAACGGCATGGTTGGGCCGGAAACTGGAATATCGATCTATAAGGGCTATTCGAGCAGTGCGGTTGCGATCGCAAGATTCGATGTGGAGGCTGGTACTTACCATTGTTCTGGGACATGTCGGATCAGGCTGGGCGGCCGAGACATAGGAAGTACGGGGCTAGTGGTATTGGGAGTTAAACGATGAACATCCATCAGGTTGTGGTTTACGACCGCGCTACCGGGGTAGTGACGTTCTGCGGCACCACCTACGAGCCGGAACGCCTGGCTGATGATGACAGAGAGGTGCTGCTTGGAGCGGCGGGTCAGCCAGGGCTCGATTATGTGGTCGGCGATCAGGTGTTGCCTCGGCCACCCATGCTGATCCAATGGGATGATATGACGCTACGGGGCGTTCCGGCCGGCGCCATTGTTTCGATAGAGGACGCGACCTATACCGCGGATGGGGAAGATATCGAGCTGGAATTTCCATTGCCCGGTACCTACTTCGTAACCGTTGCACTGCTACCCTACCTGGATTGGGTGGATCAGATAGAGGTTCAGCCATGAAGATCGCCCATCGCAGTAATTACAGTGCGCGCCGGGCAGAGGCTTACCCGCCCATTGGCGACCAGCTCGATGCCATCAGGCAATTGGCCGAGACCTTGCAAACTGTTGTGCCGCTGTCGAGTGAAGTCGAGCAATGGTTGGCGGAGTTGCAAAGAGTCAAGCAGCGCTTTCCTAAGCCTTAATAACCCCAAGCCCCGCATTGCGGGGCTATTTTTTTCGGAGCTGCACATGTCACTGAGTGAAATGCAGTTTATACGTTTGTTTCCCGGCGCTGCTCGACAGGCCGGAGTCCTTGTTCCCGCACTCAACAAGGCCATGGCATGTTTCGCCATTGATACAGCTGAGCGGCAGGCCGCGTTTCTCGCGCAGACCGGACATGAGTGTGGCGGCTTCTCGCTCTTGCTGGAGAACCTGGCATACAGCGCACAGCGATTGGCCGTGGTTTGGCCGAGGCGTTTTCGCAGCGCCGATGGATCGCCCACGGCACTGGCGCGGGAGATTGCCTACCAGCCCGAGCGTATTGCCAACATTGTCTACGCCGGCCGTAACGGCAATGGCGATGAGGCTTCCGGTGATGGTTGGCGTTACCGTGGGCGTGGGGCTTTGCAGATTACTGGGCGCCTGAACTACGGGGCAGTTGCGAAAGGGTTGGGACAGTGCTTTCTGGAGAACCCGCAACTGCTGGCAGAGCCGTTCTGGGCATGCCAGTCGGGCGCCTGGTGGTGGCGCCAGCACGGCCTCAATGAGCTGGCCGACGATGGGCGTTTTGCGGATATTACCCGGCGCATCAATGGCGGGCTCAATGGCCTGGAGCAACGCACACAGCTTTGGCGCAGAGCACAGGCAATCCTGCAGGAGCGGATGGCGTTGGCCCTGTGAGCCCCAATTGCGCGCCCTCCAGGAGTGCCGCTGAACCTTCCTACCTTCGTCGGCAGGGGCGCCGTGCGTATTGCGCTGGCGCCCGGCCTTGGGCTACTGTTCGGCCATCGCTAGGCGAGACCGCAACCGTGATCCACCGCAGCCGCATCATCACTTCCCTCCTCAAGGCATTCGCCCGTTGGCGCTGGCGCGCCTGATTCCTTCTTTCCCGGCATAGCGCCGGTCTCTTCTTACGCGTCCATTTCTCCCATCCGCTGGCATAATTGCCAGATTCGCGCAGCCCGCAGGGCCGCATCGGGTGTCGACGATGGCGCGATCCGAAAGCAGTGCAATCATGAGGTTCGAGCAGACATGCTGCTGATGATCGATAACTACGATTCCTTTACCTACAACCTGGTGCAGTACTTTGCCGAGTTGAAGGCCGACATCCACGTCATTCGCAATGACGAACTGAGCGTCGACGAGATCGCCGCGCTTAATCCCGAACGCATCGTCCTGTCTCCCGGCCCGTGTACGCCGAACGAGGCGGGCGTTTCCCTGGCCGTCATCGAGCGCTTCGCCGGCAAGCTGCCGCTGCTGGGCGTGTGCCTGGGCCACCAGTCCATCGGCCAGGCCTTCGGCGGTGATGTGGTGCGCGCGCGCCAGGTCATGCACGGCAAGGTCAGCCCGGTGTTCCACAAGGACCAGGGCGTGTTCGCCGGCCTGAACAATCCGCTGACCCAGACCCGCTACCACTCCCTGGTGGTCAAGCGCGAGACGCTGCCCGAGTGCCTGGAAATCACCGCCTGGACGGCGCTGGAAGACGGCTCGGTCGACGAGATCATGGGCCTGCGCCACAAGACGCTGAACGTCGAGGGCGTGCAGTTCCACCCTGAGTCGATCCTCTCCGAACAGGGCCACGAAATGCTGGCCAACTTCCTCAAGCAGACCGGCGGGGTGCGCGCATGAACATCAAGGAAGCCCTCAACCGCGTGGTCAACCAGCTGGACCTGACCACCGAGGAAATGCAGGACGTCATGCGCGAGATCATGACCGGGCAGTGCACCGACGCGCAGATCGGCGCCTTCCTCATGGGCATGCGCATGAAGAGCGAGACCATCGACGAGATCGTCGGCGCCGTCGCGGTGATGCGCGAGCTGGCCGACCAGGTCGAGTTGGACAGCCTCAAGCACGTGGTCGACGTGGTCGGCACCGGCGGCGATGGCGCCAACATCTTCAACGTGTCCTCGGCGGCGGCCTTCGTGGTCGCGGCGGCCGGCGGCAAGGTGGCCAAGCACGGCAACCGTGCGGTGTCCGGCAAGAGCGGCAGCGCCGACCTGCTGGAAGCCGCCGGCATCTACCTGGACCTGAAGCCCGTGCAGGTGAAGCGCTGCATCGAGACCGTCGGCGTAGGCTTCATGTTCGCCCAGGTCCACCACAAGGCCATGAAGCACGCCGCCGCGCCGCGCCGCGAGCTCGGCCTGCGTACCCTGTTCAACATGCTCGGCCCGCTGACCAACCCGGCGGGCGTGAAGCACCAGGTGGTCGGCGTGTTCAGTCAGGCGCTGTGCCGCCCGCTGGCCGAGGTGCTCAAGCGCCTGGGCAGCGAGCACATCCTGGTGGTGCATTCGCGCGATGGCCTGGATGAGTTCAGCCTCGCCGCGCCGACCCATATCGCCGAACTGAAAGACGGCGTAGTCACCGAATACGAAGTGCAGCCGGAAGATTTCGGCATCAAGAGCCAGAGCCTGATCGGCCTGACCGTCGACAGCCCGCAGCAGTCACTGGAGCTGATTCGCGACGCTCTGGGTCGGCGCAAGACCGAAGCCGGGCAGAAGGCCGCCGAGCTGATCGTGCTCAACGCCGGCGCCGCGCTCTATGCCGCGGACCTGGCCACCAGCCTGCACGAAGGCATGCAATTGGCCCACGACGCCCTGCACACGGGGCTGGCGCGGGAGAAGATGGAAGAGCTGGCGGCCTTCACCGCCGTTTACCGAGAGGAGAACGCACAGTGAGTGTGCCGACGGTTCTGCAGAAGATCCTGGCCCGCAAGGCCGAAGAAGTCGCCGAACGCCGCACCCGCGTGAGCATTGCCGAGCTGGAGCAGCTGGCGCGTGCAGCGGACGCCCCGCGTGGCTTCGCCAACGCACTGCTGGAGCGCGCCAAGCGCCGTGAGCCGGCGGTCATCGCCGAGGTGAAGAAGGCCTCGCCGAGCAAGGGTATCCTGCGCGAGAACTTCGATCCGGCCGATATTGCCCGCAGCTACGAAGAGGGTGGCGCCGCCTGCCTGTCCGTGCTGACCGATATCGACTTCTTCCTGGGTAGCGATGCCTACCTCAAGGAAGCCCGCGCAGCCTGCAAGCTGCCGGTGATCCGCAAGGATTTCATGATTGATCCGTACCAGGTGGTGGAGGCCCGCGCCATCGGCGCCGACTGCATCCTGCTGATCGTCTCGGCGCTGGATGACGTGCGCATGGCCGAGCTGGCCTCGGTGGCCAAGGACGTCGGCCTCGACGTCCTGGTGGAAGTGCACGACGCCCCGGAACTGGAGCGCGCACTGAAGACTCTGGACACTCCGCTGGTCGGCATCAACAACCGCAACCTGCACACCTTCGAAGTGAGCCTGGAGACCACCCTCGACCTGCTGCCGGAAATCCCGCGCGATCGCATGGTGATCACCGAGAGTGGCATCCTCAATCGCGCCGACGTCGAGCTGATGGAAGTCAGCGATGTGTTCGGCTTCCTGGTTGGTGAAGCCTTCATGCGCGCCGAGGAGCCGGGCACCGAGCTCAAGCGCCTATTCTTCCCCGAGCACAGCAAGGTCAAGCTGGGCGCCGATCCGGACTGACCTTCTTTGCAGACACAAAAAAGCCGGCGATTGCCGGCTTTTTTGCGTTCCGGGGGCGCTTCAGCGAGTGCCGAAGACCACCATGGTCTTGCCCTTCACGTGCACCAGACCCTGTTCTTCCAGGCTCTTGAGCACGCGGCCGACCATCTCGCGGGAGCAGCCGACAATGCGGCCGATTTCCTGACGGGTGATCTTGATCTGCATGCCGTCCGGGTGGGTCATGGCGTCCGGCTGCTGGCACAGGTCCAGCAGAGTGCGGGCGACACGGCCGGTCACGTCGAGGAAGGCCAGGTCACCGACCTTGCGGGTGGTCTTGCGCAGGCGATCGGCCATCTGGCTGCCGAGGGTGAAGAGAATCTCCGGATCCTGCTGGCTCAGTTCGCGGAATTTCGCGTAGCTGATCTCGGCGACTTCGCATTCGGTCTTGGCGCGAATCCAGGCGCTGCGTTCCTGGCCTGTGCTGCCTTCCTTCTCGAAGAGCCCCATCTCCCCGAAGAAGTCGCCGGTGTTGAGGTACCCGATGATCATCTCGCGGCCATCATCGTCCTCGATCAGTACGGTCACCGAGCCCTTGATGATGAAGAACAGGCTCTCGCAGCGGTCCCCGGCGTAGATGATGGTGCTCTTGGCGGTGAAGCGGCGGCGGTGACAGTGCGCGAGCAGCTTGTCGAGGTTCTTGATTTTGGGTGTGAGGGTAATAGCTACCATGCCCGAGTCCCGGAAAGTAAAAGAGTGGCCTTTGCACAACAGGCGTCTAATGATTTTTTATTCAGTAAAGAATGGCGCCGTGTGTCCCTGGCTCGATCCCCCTCGATCCCCAGGGCGGCAAGATTGCCCCTTGGTGCAATGACTTGCCTGTACGTAATCGGGCAAGAGATTAACAGACGACGTGTTACCAACAATGGGAAAACCGGAACATTCGTCAGGGCAATTTCCGAGAGTGTGCCAGTAAAATGGCGCCAGCTTAAGCGATAAATGACTGTGATCCTCACCGAATTGCGACGCAGCTAACAGCCGGCGTCTCCGCTGGGCGCTCGAAAGGGCTGTGATAAGCTGGCGCCCCTTTTTTCGGCGGAGTTCTTCTCAATGAAAGCGCGTATCCAGTGGGCTGGCGAAGCCATGTTTCTCGGTGAGTCCGGCAGCGGCCACGTGGTGGTGATGGACGGCCCGCCGGATGCCGGTGGCCGCAACCTGGGCGTGCGTCCTATGGAGATGCTGCTGCTCGGCCTGGGCGGCTGCACCAACTTCGACGTGGTGAGCATCCTGAAGAAGGGCCGCCAGCCGGTGGAAAGCTGCGAAGCCTTCCTCGAAGCCGAGCGCGCCACCGAGGACCCCAAGGTGTTCACCAAGATTCACGTGCACTTCGTGGTCAAGGGCCGTGGTCTGAAGGAAGCGCAGGTCAAGCGCGCGGTCGAACTGTCGGCCGAGAAGTACTGCTCCGCCTCGATCATGCTGGGTCGCGCTGGCGTCGAGATCACCCATGACTACGAGATCGTCGAGCTGGGCTGACGGCCAGGTTCATCCTTTCATCATCAAGGGTGCGCAAACTGTGGCAGAGGTCGCTTGACCTCTGCATAATGCGCCACCTTTTTTCAGGGCCCCCGGCCCGAAACCAAGCAACCACAATCGCCATCGCGAAGAGGTGTAAACCGTCCTACGCAGGTGCGCCGTACGCATCTGACGGGCATGCTCAACCACGCGGCAGAGCCGCATTGAAGAGAGTTCCCACGGTGAAAAGCAAACTCAAGCTCCACGGGTTCAACAACCTGACGAAGACCTTGAGCTTCAACATCTATGACATCTGCTATGCCGAGACGCCTGAAGACCAGCAGGCCTACGTGCAGTACATCGACGAAGAGTACGACGCTGAACGTCTCACGCAGATCCTCACCGATGTTGTCGACATCATTGGCGCAAACATCCTGAACATCGCCCGTCAGGACTATGACCCGCAAGGCGCCAGCGTGACCATCCTGATCTCCGAGCAGCCGGTCACCCCGACCGACAGCCAGATCGAGGAATCCCCGGGGCCGCTACCGGAAACCATCCTGGCGCACCTCGACAAGAGCCATATCACCGTGCACACCTATCCGGAGATCCATCCGGTGGAAGGCATCGCGACCTTCCGGGTGGACATCGATGTGTCGACCTGCGGCGTCATCTCGCCGCTCAAGGCGCTCAACTACCTGATCCACCAGTTCGACTCGGACATCGTCACCGTGGATTACCGCGTGCGCGGCTTCACCCGTGACGTGGAAGGCAAGAAGCACTTCATCGACCACGAGATCAACTCGATCCAGAACTATCTCTCCGACGACACGTACGAGGCCTATCAGATGACCGACGTGAACGTGTACCAGGAGAACATGTTCCACACCAAGATGCTGCTCAAGGAATTCGACCTGGACAATTACCTGTTCGGCGATGCGACCCGCAACCTGTCGCCCGAGCAGCGCAAGCAGGTGGAAGAGCGTGTGCGTCACGAGATGCTGGAGATCTTCTACGCGCGCAACATGCCGCGCTGATCAGCATGCACGACGAAAAAGGGCGCCCACGGGCGCCCTTTTTCATGGGCGGCGATCAGTCCTCGTCCACCTCGCGACCAGCACCCACTGCACGCCCTCGGTGCACGGCGGGGTCGTCAGCGACCCGTTGTAGAAGAGGTGATGGCTGGCGCTGGGCACCAGGCGAGCAAGGTTCGGCGCGAATTTTGCGGGCAGCTCGGTTTTTTTGCCTTCCTCCTTCGGCAACTGCTTCAGCAGGTGTGCCAGCTCCTGATTCTCTCGGCCTTCCTTGATCATCAGACCGAGTACCAGCAGGTGCCCATCCTTGTCCTGGTTCACCAGGTGCATCTCCATCGGATAGGCCTGGTGATTGAACTGGTGCTCGCTGGGGGTATGGAAGTGGAACTGCAGCAGGCGGTACTCGTCGCCCTTGAAGGTCAGCGAGTCACCGTCGGCCACGGTGGCCTGGATAGTGTGGCCATTGTTGATCAGCTTCAGCGGCTGCTTGCCGTAGTGCAGTTTCAGGTCCTCGGCGCTGACCTTGTGCATCTGCGCTTGCGAGGTCTCGATGTCGATGGGCGATTGCTGCGTGCCGCTGGCGCACAGCGCGCTGCCCAGTTCACCCCAGTGTGCCGGGCCCTGGTCGCCGGCGTAGGTCCAGTGGGCGTCGGCGGCGTGGGCAGCGGCAAATGTCAGGCAAAGCGGGGCGAGCAGAACGGAAAAGCGGGTGATGAAACGCATGGAAGCTCCGGTTCGGGGAAAGAACCGGAGCAGAATCCACGGGGAACGTGTGGTGCGGAAGGTGGGGAAAACGGCTTAGGAAAACTTCCCGTGCGCGAAGGAAAAGGCTGTCCGGGCGGTGATGCGGGCCGCCCGGAGGGACGGTTCAGATCCGGTAGGTGGACTTGGTCATCACCTTCGACAGCAGGGTCATGCCGAACTTCACCGGCGCCGGGAAGCGCAGGCCGCCGGCCTCGATGGCGCTGGTGGCGTGCTGTTCTTCATCGACACGCATCTGTTCGAGGATGGCGCGGGACTTCTGGTCTTCGGCGGGAAGCTCGGTCAGGTGCTCGTCAAGGTGCTTGCACACCTGGTCCTCGGTGGCGGCGACGAAGCCGAGGCTGACGCGGTCGCTGATCAGGCCGGCGGCGGCGCCGACGCCGAACGACAGGCCATAGAACAGCGGGTTCAGCAGGCTCGGCCGGCTGCCCAGTTCGCGGATGCGCTGTTCGCACCAGGCCAGGTGGTCGACTTCCTCGTCGGCGGCGGCTTCCATGGCCTTGCGCACTTGCGGCAGCCTGGCGGTCAGCGCCTGGCCCTGGTAGAGCGCCTGGGCGCAGACTTCACCGGTGTGGTTGATACGCATCAGGCCGGCGACATGGCGGGCATCGGTTTCGCTGAGCTCGGCGTCCGGCTGGACGATGGCAGGCGAAGGACGCCCCGGATGACCGCTGAACGGCAGTAAGGTGCGCAAGGCGGCATCGGCCTGCAGCAGGAAGCGGTCAGCGGGGGAGTAGTGACGGTCGGCGGACATGGCGCACCTCCGGAAGGAACATTCGCCCGGCAGTTTACCGGATGGCGGATGACAGGTCTTGTCGTGGTGCGCGCGAAGCGTCCGCTAGCCGTCCGTCAACCCGGCGGCCAGTGCATCTGGCGCTGGCCGAGCACGTGCATGTGAATGTGATGCACGGTCTGACCGCCCAGGTCGTTGCAGTTCATCACCACGCGGAAGCCTTCGTCGCAGGCCAGTTCCTTCGCCAGGCGCTGGGCGGTGAAGAGGATATGGCCGGCCAGCGGCTTGTCCGCTTCCTGCAGGTCATTGAGGGTAGCGATGTGCCTCTTCGGGACCACCAGGAAGTGCACCGGCGCCTGTGGGCCGATGTCGTGGAAGGCGATCACCTGGTCATCTTCATAAAGCTTGCGCGCGGGAATTTCCCCGGCGACGATCTTGCAGAACAAACAGTCCACGGACGTTCCTCCGATCTGGTTGGGTGGAACAGGAGTTTAGCGGCCGTGACCCGCACCGCCCAGATTCCCGGCGGTATTCGCAAGGAGCCAGCGTGCAGAACGATATCCATGACCTGGGACTGGTGCTCGATTCCAGGGTCAAGCTGATCGTGATCGAGTCCTGGGACGAACCCCGGGTCCTGGAAACCCTGACCGGTCTTGCGGTCCGCCGCAGGCTCGACCTGCGGCTCTGGTCGGCGACCGAGGGGCTGCAGCGCCTGGGATTCGGCGGCGAGCCGCAGGGCGAGGGCGACAGCCGCGAAGCGGAAACCGCGCTACGGCTGATCAAGGCCGACCCGCAGCCGACCCTCTACGTGCTTTGCGATCTGCATCCCTACCTCGATGACAATCCCCGCGCGGTTCGCCTGCTCAAGGAAATCGCCATGGCCGAGGGGACGTTCAAGCCCACGGTGATACTGGTGTCCTACGCGCTGAAGCTGCCGGCGGAGGTCCAGCGGTTCGCCGCGCGCTTCGCGCTATCGCTGCCTTCCGAGGACGAGCTGGTCGGCATCGTCCGCCAGGAAGCCACCCGCTGGAGCGAGCGTAACAGTGGGGCGCGGGTGCGCACGGACAACCGCACCCTGCGCCAGGTGGTGAAGAACCTGCGTGGCCTGACCCACGGCGAGGCCCGCTCGCTGGCACGCGGTGTGATCTGCAATGACGGTGCGATCACCCAGGAAGACCTGCCGGAACTCAACCGTACCAAGTTCGAGCTACTCAACCTCGACGGAGTGCTCAGCTTCGAGCACGACACTGCGCGCTTCGCCGAAGTCGGTGGGCTGGCGAACCTCAAGCGCTGGCTCGGAGAGCGGCAGAGCGCCTTCACCGAGGGCAAGGACAAGGACTTGCCCAAGGGCGTGCTGCTGGTCGGCGTGCAGGGGGGCGGCAAGAGCCTCGCGGCCAAGGCTGTCGCCGGGCTATGGGGCCTGCCGCTGCTGCGTCTGGACTTCGGCAGCCTGTACAACAAGTACTTCGGCGAGACCGAACGCAACTTGCGCGAAGCGCTGCGCCTGGCCGACAGCATGGCGCCCTGCGTGCTCTGGGCGGACGAAATCGAGAAGGGCGTGGCCACCGGCGACCAGGACAATGGCGTCAGCCAGCGTGTGCTCGGCACGCTGCTGACCTGGATGGCCGAGCGCAAGGCGCCCGTGTTCATGGTCGCCACCGCCAATGCCATCAACCGTCTACCGCCGGAACTGGTGCGCAAGGGGCGCTTCGATGAATTGTTCTTCGTCGACCTGCCGGACCGTGAGGTGCGCATGGATATCTTCCGTATCCACCTGGCGCGCCGCGAGCTGGACGTGGCGCAGTTCGAACTGGGCGCGCTGGCCGAAGCCGCCGAGGGCTTTTCCGGTGCCGAGATCGAGCAGGCCGTGGTCGGTACCTTCTATGCCGCGCAGGCGCGGCAAAAGTCGGTGGATCAGCCGTTGCTGCTGGAGGAGATCCGGCGGACGGCGCCGCTGTCGGTGGTGATGGCCGAAGAGCTGGCCGAGCTGCGGGAGTGGGCCGACGGCCGCACGGTGCGTGCCGACTGAGTGTGGTTCAGCTGGCCAACGCCATGCAGTTGAGGCGGCCGGCCAGCTTGCGCGTGGCCCAGCGCGGCAGCAGCCGGATGCCCTGCACGAACAGGCGGTTGCGCCAGCCGGGAATGATGATGGCCGGTGCGCGGCGCAGGGCTTTCACGGTGAGGAAGGCGACTTGCTCCGGGGACATGATCCGCTTGTCGTTGCCGACCTTGTCCAGGTGCATGTCAGCGTTGCGGTAGAAAGCGGTGCGGGTGGGGCCGGGGCACAGCACGGAGACCTTGATGCCGCGCTTTCTCAGCTCTTCGCGCAGGCCTTCGGAGAAGTGCAGCACGAACGCCTTGCTCGCGTAGTAGCTGCTCATCCACGGACCGGGCAGCAAACCGGCCATGGAGGCGACGTTGAGAATCTGCCCGCCGCCGCTGCGCTCCATCATGGCGCCGATGCCGTGGCACAGGCGTGCAACGGCGAGGACGTTGAGCTCCAGCAGTTCCTGCTCGCTTGGCCAGTCATGGTCGAGGAAGGCACCCGAGGTGCCGATGCCGGCGTTGTTCACCAGCAACTCGATCTGCCGCCCGCTTTGCTCCAGTTCGTGGAGCAGGCCGGAGATCTGCAGGGGTTCGGAGAGATCGCAGAGGCGGAACAGCACCTCGACGCCGAAGCGCTGCGACAACTCGCAGGCGATGCTGTCCAGCGCATCGCGCTGGCGGGCCACCAGGATCAGCGCCTGGCCGCGGCGCGCAAGGGCTTCGGCCAGTGCCAGGCCGATGCCGCTGGAGGCGCCGGTAATGAGGGCAAAACGAGGCATTCAAAGGTCTCTGTGGCGGGGTGGCGTTCGACCACGCCCGCCACGGGTTGTTGCATTACTGGTCGGTGCTGGCGGCGTCGTCGGAGTCGGCGCCTTCGGTGTCGCCGCTGTTGAACTGGTCAGACGGTGCGGCCGTGGCGGCGGCATCCGGCTCGGCCTGCTCGGACTGTTGGTACTGGGCCGCCTTGGCGCGCTCGACGTACTGCTCGTAACTGGGAATCGCGACGGCGGCAAGGATACCGACTACCACCGGAACGATCACCATGCTCCAGGCCAGAGCTACCACGCCGCGGCTGTTGGGCGGAGGCGGCGGGCCGTAGCGGTTGGCGCCGTCGTTGCCGGGGATCAGCATCATCAGCAGGGGGAACACGCTGCCAACCACCGGGACGATGTTGAGCAGCATCAGCCAGCCCGACCAGCCGATATCGTGCAGGCGCTGGACGCCCATCATGATGCCGACGATCGCGTAGGCGACGAATATGACAGCCGCCAGCAGCATGCCCAGCGTCTGGGAGACCGCAAAGGCGCCGGCCACCAGCAGGAAGACCGGGATGGCGACCAGGAACAGCGCCATGCTCCAGCCCAGGTAACGCACCCGGCCGATACGGCCTTCGCTGGTGAAGGGCTTGAGCTCGCCGAACTCCGGCAACTCATCGCCCACGCGGGCCTGCGGTGGGGCATAGGGAGAAGCGGTCGACGCCCCTGCGGCGGGCGCCGCCGCGCTGGCATTCATCTCGGCCTGACGGGCGACATATTTCTCGATGATGATGCCGCAGGCGCTGCAGTCGCTGGCCTTGGGCTGTACATGCCCGCATTTGGGGCAGGCCATCTGATCGTCGCGGATCGCTTCAGCGGAGGCGCGGCTGGCGAGCGTCGCGTCGCTGGGATGGTCGTCGGTTTCGACCAGGCTCAAGCCACTCGCCAGTTCCTCGGCTTCCTTGCGGGCGTTGGCACCCGCGCCATGCAGGGCGCGTAGGTATTTGTCGGCCTCGTCGTCGGAGAGGTCGCGCTTGAGCACCACCGGCTTGCCGCTGAACAGCGCGTCGATCTTCGACGTGTCGCTCTTGAATAGGCGGGCGAGATTTTCCTTGGCGGTTTCCAGCGGCGTCTGCGGCATCAGCGTGCCGTCGAACACGATCTTGAAGCGGGCTTGGTCCATTGGGGCATCCTTGTCAGCGGGCTGTGGTGAGATCGATACAGCGTAATAGCGCCTTTGGGGGGCAACAAGCGGCCCCGGCACAGATATCGGCAAGTGGTGGTGCTGGTCAGACCAGCAGTTGGCCGGGCAGCGTGGTGCTGCGGGTCAGGGCCTGGCGGTACTCGTTGTCGAGCCGCGCGATGAGTTCCTCCACCGACGGCAGGTCATGGATGTTGCCGACGCCCTGGCCGGCCGACCAGACGGTCTTCCA
Organism: Pseudomonas sp. NY15181; assembly: GCF_048068055.1. Classification (NCBI taxonomy): domain Bacteria; kingdom Pseudomonadati; phylum Pseudomonadota; class Gammaproteobacteria; order Pseudomonadales; family Pseudomonadaceae; genus Pseudomonas; species Pseudomonas sp. NY15181. The sequence goes on from NZ_JBLUPT010000017.1 coordinate 74,756, forward strand.
GGCCTTGGCCTCGTCGCTCACTGGCTTGAGCTTCTCGCCATAGTTGATGTCGGCCTTGTCGGTCAGGCGTTTCAGGTCGAAGCCTGCAGCCTCCAGGCTCTGCCGCATGAAGCTGGCCGGTACGCCGGACACCGCCGGCGTGTGGATGATGTCAGCGGCGCGGGCTTCGAGCAGCATCCGTTTGTAATCGGTGGAGGCGTTGCTCTCGCGGGTGGCGATGAAGCGGGTGCCGAGGTAGGCGAGGTCGGCGCCGAGAATCTGCGCGGCGAGAATCTCATGGCCATGGTTGATGCAGCCGGCCAGCAGCAGGGTCTTGTCGAAGAACTGGCGGATTTCCGCGACCAGCGCGAAGGGGCTCCAGGTGCCGGCATGGCCGCCGGCGCCGGCGGCGACCGCGATCAGACCGTCGACTCCGGCTTCCGCGGCCTTTTCGGCATGGCGGCGGGTGGTGACGTCATGGAAGACCAGGCCGCCATAGCTGTGCACGGCGTCCACGACCTCGCGCACTGCGCCCAGGCTGGTGATGACGATGGGCACGCGATGCTCCACGCAGAGCGCCAGGTCCGCCTGCAGGCGTGGGTTGCTGTGGTGGACGATGAGGTTCACCGCATAGGGCGCTGCCTTGGGGGCGGTGGCCAGGCCCGCCTCGATTTCTTCCAGCCAGGCCTTGAAGCCGCTGCTTTCGCGCTGGTTCAGCGCCGGGAAGCTGCCGACGATGCCGCCCTTGCAGCAGGCCAGTACCAGTTGCGGGGTGGACACCAGGAACATCGGTGCCGCCACCAGGGGAACGCGCAGGCGACGGTCGAGCAGGGCGGGCAGGGACATGGCAGTCTCCTCGGTCGGCAGGGTCAGAAGGGTTTGATCACCACCAGAATGACGATGGCGAGCAGGAACAGGACCGGTACTTCGTTGAACCAACGGTAGAACACGTGGCTGCGGCCGTTCTCGCCGCGGGCGAAGCGCTTGAGCATGGCCCCGCAGGCGTGGTGGTAGCCAATCAGCAGGACCACCAGCGTGAGCTTGGCGTGCAGCCATCCCTGGCTCAGCCAGGCCGGGTTGAGGTAGAGCATCCAGGCGCCGAGGACGATCGTGAGGATCATCGACGGGCCCATGATGCCGCGGTACAGCTTGCGCTCCATCACGCAGAAGCGCTCGTGGCTGGCGGTGTCCTCGCTCATGGCGTGGTAGACGAACAGGCGCGGCAGGTAGAACAGGCCGGCGAACCAGCAGACCACGGCAATGATGTGAAAGGCTTTGAGCCACAGGTACAGCATCGGGACTTCCTCGAATCAGTGATGAGCCGATAGTAGTGGCGCAGTGCAATGGCGTCATCCTCGATGCAGCGGCTCTGCGGGCGCGATCGTTTTCCGGTCTCGCGTCGTGTCGGGCGATGCGCTTGGCAGTGTGTTGATCGGAACTACAAAACCCCGGGCCGACGGAATGGTCGACCCCAGGCGGATTCGCTCTGTTCAGCAGGGGCAGCGGCTCATATCATGGTTGCCCCTGAATTTGGCCCCATAGGTGGAGTGACAGGTAGATGATCAAGGTCGGTATCGTAGGTGGTACGGGTTATACGGGCGTGGAACTGCTGCGCCTGCTGGCACAACATCCCCAGGCACGCGTCGAGGTGATTACCTCGCGTTCCGAGGAGGGCGTGAAAGTCGCCGATATGTACCCGAACCTGCGAGGCCACTATGACGGCCTGGCCTTCAGCGTGCCGGACGTGAAGCGCCTGGGCGACTGCGACGTGGTGTTCTTCGCGACCCCCCACGGCGTGGCCCACGCCCTGGCCGGCGAGCTGCTGGCCACCGGTACCCGGGTGATTGACCTGTCCGCCGACTTCCGCTTACAGGACGCCGAAGAGTGGGCCAAGTGGTACGGCCAGCCCCACGGCGCGCCGGAGCTGCTGCCCGAAGCCGTCTACGGCCTGCCGGAAGTCAACCGCGAGGCCATCAAGTCCGCGCGCCTGATCGCCGTGCCCGGTTGCTATCCGACCGCCACCCAGCTCGGTTTCATCCCGCTGCTGGAAAATGGCCTGGCCGATGCCAGCCAACTGATCGCCGACTGCAAGTCCGGCGTCAGCGGCGCCGGTCGTGGCGCCAAGGTCGGCTCGCTGTTCTGCGAGGCCGGCGAGAGCATGATGGCCTACTCGGTGAAGGGCCACCGTCACCTCCCGGAAATCAGCCAGGGCCTGCGCCGCGCCGCGAAAGGCGATGTCGGCCTGACCTTCGTGCCGCACCTGACTCCGATGATCCGTGGCATTCACGCGACCCTCTATGCCCGCGTCGCCGACCGTGGTGTCGATCTGCAGAAGCTCTATGAAGAGCGCTACGCCAACGAGCCGTTCGTCGACGTGATGCCGGCTGGCAGCCATCCCGAAACCCGCAGCGTACGCGGCGCCAACGTCTGCCGTATCGCCGTGCACCGTCCGCAGGGTGGCGACCTGGTGGTGATTCTGTCGGTGATCGACAACCTGGTGAAGGGCGCGTCCGGCCAGGCGATCCAGAACATGAACATCCTGTTCGGCCTGGACGAGCACATGGGCCTGTCCAACGTCGCGCTGCTGCCGTAAGGAAAAATGCCGCGGGAAGCGGTCGATTGATCTGGACCAAAGGATGTGTCGGATTAGTTGACCGTTTTTCTGGGGTAAGCGGATAATAGCCCGCAATGTTGTAACGTACGGCCTCGGCCGGGAGAGTTGTCACCATGACCATCGAAACCTTCACCCCCACTCCGCTGGTGTTTTCCCACGGCGCTGCGACCAAGGTGAAGAACCTGATCGACGAAGAAGGCAATCCGCGATTGAAGCTGCGGGTGTTCGTCACGGGCGGTGGCTGCTCGGGCTTCCAGTACGGGTTCACTTTCGATGAGGACACCGCGGACGACGACACCATCGTCGAGCGCGACGGCGTCAGCCTCGTGGTCGATCCGATGAGCTTCCAGTACCTCGCGGGTGCGGAAGTGGACTACCAGGAAGGCCTCGAAGGTTCGCGGTTCGTCATCAAGAACCCGAATGCAGCGACCACCTGTGGCTGCGGTCAGTCCTTCTCGATCTGATGCCGTAGTAACGAAAACGCCGCGCAATTGCGCGGCGTTTTCGTATGTGCGGTCGACTCAGGCGGGGTAGAGCGCGCCCAGAATGCGCGGCCCCTGGGCGGCGGTGACTTCCGGGCAGTTGCCCGGCAGTCGTTCCAGGAACCGATGGGCCAGCCAGGCGAAGGCCATGGCCTCCATCCACTCCGGCGGTACGCCACGGTCGATGCTGCTGATCACGTTGGCGCCGGGCATGTGCGCGGCCAGCCGTTGCATCAGCGTTGCGTTGAAAGCGCCACCACCGCAAACCACCACTTCCTCGCACCCGGGCTGCGCATCCAGCAGCGCGGCGGCAATGCTGTGTGCCGTCAGCTCCAGCAGGGTCGCCTGTACATCTTCGGCCTTCACTGGGCTGTGATCAGCCAGAACCGAGGTCAGCCAGTTCAGGTTGAAGCGTTCGCGGCCGGTGCTCTTCGGTCCCCTGGCGGCAAAGAAGTCGTCCGTCAGCATCTTCCGCAGCAGTGCCTGGTCGATGCTGCCGCTGGCGGCCCAGGCGCCATCACGATCGTAGGCTTCGCCCCGTTGTTCCTGAATCCAGGCGTCCAACAGCACATTGCCCGGACCACAGTCGAATCCGCGCACGGGCTTGCCGGGGCTGAGCAGGGAGACGTTGCTGAAGCCGCCGACGTTGAGGATCGCGCACTCGCGGCTGTCGCTGCCGAACAGGGCCTGGTGGAAGGCCGGGACCAAGGGCGCGCCCTGGCCGCCGGCAGCGACGTCGCGACGACGGAAGTCGGCTACTACATCGATGCCGGTCAATTCGGCGAGCAGTGCCGGATTGCCGATCTGTACGGTGAAACCCAGGTGCGGCTCGTGGCGAATGGTCTGGCCGTGGCTGCCGATGGCGCGAATAGCGCTGGCGTCCAGCTTCTTGCGGGCGAGGAGTTCATTGATGCCTTGGGCTGCCAGATGGACCCAACTGTTTTCCGCGAGGGCGGAGCGGGCGATTTCGTCAGGGCCGGAGGAGCAGAGCGCCAGTAGATCGGCGCGAAGGGCCGGCGGCATGGGGAGGTAATGGGAAGCGAGCAGAGTGGTCTGCTCGCCTTGCTCGATCAGGGCGATGTCCAGTCCGTCGAGACTGGTGCCGGACATCACCCCCAGATAGAGCGGCATGGCTCAGCGCTTGTTCATGGCCAGGAAGGTCGCCTTCTCCTGGTCCATGCGAGCCATCAGCGGCTGGGTCTGCGCGAGGAAGCGCTTGCGCTCCGGACCGCTCAATGGGTCGGCCGTCGGCAGCTTGGCGCTAAGCGGATCGACGTGCTGGCCGTTAACCTGGAACTCGTAATGCAGGTGCGGACCGGTGGCCAGACCCGTCATGCCGACGTAGCCGATGATCTGGCCCTGCTTCACCGCCGTACCGGAGCGGATACCCTTGGCGAAGCGGCTCATGTGGCCGTACACGGTGCGGTAGCTCTGACCGTGCTGGATCACCACCGCATTGCCGTAACCGCCCTTGCGGCCGGCTTCGAGGATCTTGCCATCGCCGGTCGCCTTGATCGGCGTGCCGATCGGCGCTGCGTAGTCCACGCCCTTGTGTGCCCGGATCTTGTTCAGAATGGGGTGGAAACGCCCCATCGAGAAGCGCGAGCTGATGCGGGCGAAGTCCACCGGAGTACGGATGAACGCCTTGCGCATGCTGCTGCCGTCGGCGCGCAGATAGCTGGTGTTGCCCTGCTTGGTGGTGTAGCGCACCGCGGTGTATGCCTTGCCGCGGTTGACGAAGCGGACTGCGAGGATGCTGCCGGTGTCGACCTGCTTGCCGTTCACCTGCTGGGACTCGTAGATCACATCGAACTCGTCGCCCTCGCGAATATCCTGGGCGAAGTCGATGTCGTAGCCGAGGATGTTGGCCATCGACATGATCAGGTCGTGGGACAAGCCTGCGCTCTTGCCGGCGGCGAACAGCGAACTATCGATACGGCCGTGGGCATAGTTGGCGTGCACCGACGGCTTGACCAGGTCACGCTTGAAGTCATAGCCCTTGGCGGACTTGCTCAGGCTGATGGTCTCCATATCGCTGCGCTTGACCTTCAGGCCCTGCAGGTCGCCCTTGGCGTCAATGAGGAAATCCACGTCCTGGCCGACATCGAGACGAGTGAACTGCTTGGCGTCCTTGTTGGCGGCAAGCATGTCGTGCACGGCGTTTGCCGGCAGGCCGGCCTTCGCGAACACGTTGGAAAGAGTGTCGCCCTTGCCCACGGTCACGCTCTTCCACGCAGGTTCTGCGGGGGCGGAGGGGGAGGGGTGTTTGCTCGAGTCGGCGAGATCGTTCTTCTTGTCCGCGTCTTTTCCGGCGCTGTTCTGGTTATCGGACGAACCTTCTATCTGTGCAAAGGGAGAAGAGCCGTCGTCTTCCGTGACCGGGTTGGGTCGAAGATCGTCTTTTTCCTGAATGATGCGGTCGGTGCCGCTCTCCAGCTCCAGATTGAGCGTGGTCTTCTTCGCCTCGACCTCGGCCGAGGGGAACACCAGCAGAGCCAGGCTGAGGAGCGCTGCTACACCGCTTGCGGCCAGCAGATGGCTCTTCGGGTAGTACGGCGCTTTCTGATCGGATTGCGTCATGGCGTGAGTGGTGTTTTGGGAATGTGAAATAACTGCCTAAAATATAACCAAATTCCTTCAGAGGCAACCCTGCTGACGGCCTTCTGACGTCCTGTCCTCTGGCGCCGGGCAAAACTTGTTTTTAGTGCCTGTTCTTGTATCGTTGGTTCCCTTTCGAAACTCGCAACGTACAGGAAACTGCAATGAAGTCGGTCCAAGAGCAGCTGGCGCTGATCAAGCGCGGAGCGGACGAAATTCTCGTGGAGGCCGAGCTGGTCGCCAAGCTCGAGCGCGGTCAGCCCCTGCGTATCAAGGCCGGCTTCGACCCGACCGCCCCCGATCTGCACCTCGGTCACACCGTTCTTATTAATAAGCTGCGCCAGTTCCAGGATCTGGGGCATCAGGTGATCTTCCTGATCGGTGACTTCACTGGGATGATCGGTGACCCCAGTGGGAAGAGTGTTACCCGTCCCCCCCTTACTCGTGAGCAGGTTCTCGAGAACGCCGAGACCTACAAGGCCCAGGTTTTCAAGATCCTCGACCCCGCGAAGACCGAAGTAGCCTTCAATTCCACCTGGATGGACCAGCTTTCCCCTGCCGACTTCATCCGCCTGGCGTCCCAGTACACCGTTGCCCGCATGCTGGAACGCGATGATTTTAGCAAGCGCTATGCCAACAACCAGTCCATCGCCATTCACGAGTTCCTCTATCCGCTGGTTCAGGGTTACGACTCGGTAGCGCTGCGCGCGGACGTGGAACTCGGTGGCACTGACCAGAAGTTCAACCTGCTGATGGGACGTGAGCTGCAGCGTGCGTACGACCAGGAGCCGCAGTGCATCCTGACCATGCCGCTGCTGGAAGGCCTGGATGGCGTGAAGAAGATGTCCAAGTCCCTGGGCAACTACATCGGTATCCAGGAAGCGCCGGGCGTCATGTACAGCAAGCTGGTCTCCATTCCGGACACCCTGATGTGGCGTTACTTCGAGCTGCTCAGCTTCCGCTCCATGGAAGAGATCGACGGCTTCAGGAAGGATGTGGAGGCTGGCGCCAACCCGCGGGACATCAAGATCAAGCTGGCCGAGGAAATCGTTGCGCGCTTCCATGGTGAAGAGGCTGCCGCTTCGGCGCACAAGTCCGCTGGCAACCGCCTGAAGGATGGTGAGCTGCCGGAAGACCTGCCTGAAGTGGAGGTTGCTGCGGCGGAAGACCTGCCGATCGGCGCTGTCCTTAATAAGGCGGGCCTGGTGAAGAACTCCGCAGTCGCTCGCGACCTGCTGTCTTCCGGTGGCGTGCGTGTAGATGGTGAAGTCGTGGATCGCAGCTTCGTCTTCAAGATCGGCGCTAACCACGTCCTGCAGGCCGGTAAGAAGGCTTTTGCGCGCGTCTCCCTGGTCGCCGAGTAAAGAAAGTTTAAAGAAGTCGTTGACGGGTCTTTTTAAGTCCCTATAATGCGCACCACTCCCAGCGACGAAGCGCTGAAAGAGCTTGAAAATCAGGCACTTACAGATGTTCGAAGTTGAGAGTGGTGGTCCGGCAGGTGAATCGCTTGCCACTTTTCCTTCGCTGCTCCGGCGGTGAGTCGAAAAGAAGATCGCCGAGGTGCTTGACAGTGATCCTGATCGCTGTAGAATGCGC
>NZ_JBLUPT010000018.1:0-62175 GCF_048068055.1 Pseudomonas sp. NY15181
CCCGAACTCAGCAGTGAAACGACGCATCGCCGATGGTAGTGTGGGGTTTCCCCATGTGAGAGTAGGTCATCGTCAAGCACCTATCCCAAAGCCCCTGATCAGCACTGCTGGGTGGGGGGCTTTGCTTTTGCGCGCGGGAAAACCGGCGGCGCCGGTCTGGTACGCGAGCAAGCTCGCTCCTACAAGAGCGTACTGGCTCGGTTTAGGAGCGCGACCGATTGCGTTCCTGCAGGTACAAGCGCAGGGCAAATCTTCCGGCGGTGGTGTCTCGTAGACGCAGGACTTCATTGCGCATTGCGACAGGTACGTCATCCAGTGCCGGGTAGGCTGCACGATAGCCAGTGGGAAAGAGCACCGGCGCGGCGAGTGCCGCAAAGGTCAGGTCGGCCGCAGTAAAGCGGCCGTCGACCAGGAACTGCCGGCCATCCTCAAGGCGATCGTCGACTTCCTTGAACAGGCTGCCCACCCGTTCAAGTGAGCGAGCCGTACTTTCCGGTGTGATCCTGAGCGCCTTGCGGATGATCCGAACGATTGTCGGCAGGATCACCGGAAGCAGGGCCGCCTCTAACGGCGGCACATCTCGCGACATCGCCTGCCGAAGCAGACTGCGTTCCGCCAGCAATTGCGCATAGACCCAGCGTCTGGCGTGGGGTCCGAGTTCTTCGTCGAATCGGGTTTCGAGCGCTTCGACTTCCTGCCGCAGGCTGGTATCACGCGGATAGAGCAAATCGCCGCCGCCGACACGATCCGCATGCATCAGGATGTCGGTGGAGTCGATGAAACGTGCACGCCCATGAACCAGCAAAGGCACGCTGCTGCCGCCGTTGCGCTTCGTGGCCAGGCGGTGCAGCAGCGGTATATGAGGTTGTTCCTGATAGGGCAGCGATAGCCTGTCGAGCGCCCAGCGCGCCTTTTCGCTGTAGTGGCTGTGCGGCATCGTGATCAGTACAGCAGGATGTGCGCCATCGTTGTTCATTGGCAAAACCCTCGCTCCTTGTCACCTCGCACCTGTGGACGCTATGCCTGGAATTCCAGCGAGACACAGAGCCCGGTTCCGGCTTCGCGATCGGTGAAGTCCAGCCGGACGGTCGCCCCGATTCGAGCGGCAATTGCCTTTACGATCGATAGACCCAGTCCCGAGCCGATCTCCGGGTTACCGGGAACCCGATAGAACGCGTCGAACACGCGCTCACGCTCGGACTCGGGAATGCCAGGTCCGGTGTCCCTGACCTGCAGCACGACCCTGTCCCCCTGGCGACTCACCAGAAGGTCAACTTTCCCGCCAGGGGGCGTGTATCGCACTGCGTTGTCGACCAGGTTCTTCACCAGTGCCTGGAGGTCGAGTTCGTTCGCAGCGACCTGACAATCGTCACCCTCCGCGCCCAGGTCGATCTGCTTCTTGTCGGCCAGGGGCAGCAGGTCCTCCAGCACCGTGCGGTAGATCTTGTGGATCGAGACCGGGGATACGGCATGAGGCGATGAAGACTGGGCGCTGGCGAGCATCAGCAACTGGTCGATCAGATTTCTGCCGCGGTCGATTCCCTGCCTCAATTTCGCCAGCCTTTCCCCGGCCTGATCGGACATCTCGGTGGCCGCGAGGCGCTCCGCCTGCAGGGAGAGTGCCGTCAGCGGGGAGCGTAGTTCGTGGGCGGCATCCGCGACGAAGCGACGTTGCGACTCCATTGATTTCGCGACCCGTCCCAGAAGGCGATTGATCGCCAGGGCGAAGGACCGAACCTCCGTCGGCAGGTAGCTCGCGTCGATAGGGGTCATGTCCTGATCGTCACGTCGATCGATCTGGGCGGCCAGCGTGGCGATTGGGCGGAACAGCTTGCGAATCAGGTCTGCGACCACCAGTAGCAGTACCGGTATGAGAATCACGAAGGGGAGCAGGCCGCGCCATGCGCTTTCCCGGGCATCGCGGTCGCGGCTTTCCGTTTCCTGACTGATGGCGATGCGCTCACCCGTGGCCGTGGTGCGGACCAGCACTCGAAACTGCTCATCGGCAACATTCAGAGTCGAGAAGCCTTCCGGCAGCGCGGTGGGAAGTGGCAGCGGCAGGCTGTTGTCGCCACTCCGCGGGGCGTTGGCGCCGTCAGCCAGGTACTGGACGACGACGCGTGTTTCTTCGTTATCCCCGTCGATGGTGGGAGTCTCGGAGGGATAGTGCAGGGTCATCTGCTGGCGTTCGAAGAGCGCGGCAACCTGCTTGAGCGTGTTGTCCTGCATCTCCAGCGCTTCGTCGTAGGCGGAGACGAAGGCGAAGATACCGGCCAGCAGCGCGACGATCAGGATGGTCACTGACAGGGCGGCCGAGAGCCGGAACTGCACCGACTCGTTCAATCGCCTTTTGAAACCATCCATCCCATTCCCCTGACATTCTTGATGACCTGGCTGCCCAGTTTTCTCCGCAGGGCATGGATCAGGAACTCGACCGCATTGCTCTCGACTTCATGTCCCCAGCCGTAGATGCGGTCTTCCAGATCGCTTCGGGACAGAATCGCCCCCGGCCGTATCAGCAACGCCTGCAGCAGGCCGAACTCCCGGTTGGAGAGTTGAACGTCCTGGGCCTCGGCGGTGCTGGCCTGTTTAGAGGCCGGGTCCAGCGATACGATGCCATTACTCAGCAGAGGCGCTCCGCTGCCGCCTTTGCGCCGCATCACCGCGCGCATTCGGGCAAGCAGTTCGGCCATCTCGAAAGGTTTCAGGAGGTAGTCGTCCGCGCCTCCGTCCAGCCCTCTCAGGCGGTCATCCAGGCTGTCGCGGGCGGTGATGATCAGCAGGGGGACGGGGTTGTCCTGCGCCCGAAGCGTTTCGAGGACGTCGAGTCCGTCTCGGCCGGGCAGGCCAAGATCGAGCAGGACCTGATCGTAGGTGTGAGTGCCAAGGACGGAGAGCGCCGTCAGCCCGTCATGGACCCAGTCCACGGCGTAGCCATCGTCTTTCAACGCGCCCTCGATGGCTTCGCCAATCATCGGGTCGTCTTCGACCAACAGAATTCGCATGTCCCCGCCTCGGAGTATCGGAACGAGCGATGCACGGCCAGCCGGAGAGGCTGCCGTGCATCGCAATGATCATCTGACGATAGCCCTCCGCAGGGGAGGGCTGCCGACTATTACGCTTGGGGCTTGCCCTGGAGTTTGTCGAAGGTCTTCATCAGGTCGTCCATCGCGGCCTTGCAGGTGGCTTGCTGCGGGCTGCCGTCACGCAGTGCATCGAGCGCACGGTCGATGGCCTTGTCGAGGAGATGCCAGTCACTGGCGGCGCGGGGCTTGATGCCTGCCTCGGCGTTGTCCCAGGCGAGCTCCAGGTCCTTGATCCGCGCTTTGGCGTTGGCCAGTTCGTTCTTGTCCACCATCCCCGTCACGTCGGCGGCGATGGTGCGGAACTCTACAAGGTCGCCCAGCTGGGTGGCGCCGCTGGACGAGACGGCTTGTGCCGTGGCGCCGGCCTTGGGCTCGCTGGGCTTCGAGCAGCCGGCGGCGAGACCGAGAAGGGCGATTGCACCGACCAGGGCAACTTTACAGATCGCATTCTTGAAGTAGGACATGCTGATTCCTTTAAGAGGCGTTCGATTGGGTGAGGGATTTGTTGGCGCCAAGCTGGGCCGCCGTGACCAGGATGAGAATCACGCAAAGGAAGATGGCGCTGGTCCAGGTGGCTCCCATGCCCAGCCCGCCGTAGGTCTTGGCCTGGGTGAGCAGGTCGCCCAGCGATGCGCCGAAGGGGCGGGTCAGGATGTAGGCGATCCAGAAACTCAGCACCGGGCTGACTCCGGCGCGCCAGGCCGCGAAGGTTGCCGCGATCAGCCCGCCGAACAGGACGGCGCCGACGGTGAAGCCCATGCTCAGCGCTTCGGTGGCCAGGTCGCCGGCGGCGGTCCCCAGGGCGAAGGTGCACAGCACGGTGGTCCAGTAGAAGAGTTCGCGGCGCGGGGTGACGATTTCGCGGATGGAAAGGTTGCGCTCGACGCCGTACCAGACGGCGAAGTTGATCGCCAGCAGCACCGAGAAGACCGCGGTGCTGGTGTACAGGCTGACGTCCAGCACGTCGGTGAGGATGTCGGTCAGCTGGGTGCCGAGAATGCTCACCACGACCACCGTCAGCCAGTAGATCCACGGGGTATAGGCGCGGCTGCGCAGTTGGCCGGTCAGGGCGGCGGCAAACAGGGCGGCCATGGCCGCCGTGGTGATGCCAAGGCCCCATCCCGCATCCACGGCCAGGAAGTCGGCAAAGGTCTCGCCCACGGTCGTGGACATTATCTTGATGACCCAGAAGGCGAGGGTCACCTCGGGGACTTTATTGAGCCAATTGGCTTCTGTGCTGGGGTTCATGGGCGTCTCTTTGGCTACGCATCAGTTGGCGTGAGAGAGCCTACGGGTTGAAACTTAGCTGAACCTGAGGGCGCGTCAGACAGCGCGATATCGCCACGGGGGGCGATGCCGCGCGTCGATCGGGCTACCTGGCGGGGAACAGATGGGCGCCGCCGCTGACTCCAATGTGGACGCGCTCCCCGATGTCGGGACAGTCCATCGCCGGCACCCTGACATGAATCGACAGGGCGGAAGCGTTGCCGGGCGATTCGGTGTGCGCTGCTTCAAGCTGAACCATGACCGAGCACTTGTCGCCGCCGAAGTCACTGCTCAGCACAGTGCCGAAGCAGCCGTCCGCACCTTGGGCAAGCGCCTGGCCGTGCCGCAGGTGAAGCTGCTCGGGGCGCAGCATGATCTGCGCCTGTCCGTTCGCCTTCGGGCTGTCGACCCGGATCCTGCCGAGCGGGCTCTGCGCCCAGCCGTTCTGGACGTCGGCGGGGAACACCAGGGCATCTCCCAGGAAGGTCGCGGTGTCCTCGTCGACCGGGCGGAAGTACAGCGCCTTGGGCGCGCCCGCCTGGACCAGGCGCCCCTGGCGAATGACCGCCAGCTGATGGCCGAACGACAGCGCCTCTTCCTGATCGTGGGTGACCAGGATCGCGGTGACGCCGGCATCGCCCAGTACCTGGGTGACCGCCTTGCGCATGGAGGCGCGCAGGCCGCTGTCCAGGGCAGAGAAGGGCTCGTCGAGCAGCATCAGTCTGGGGCTCTGCGCCAGCGCCCTGGCCAGTGCCACCCGCTGTTGCTGACCGCCCGAGAGTTCATGGGGCCAGCGCTGCGCCATGCTGCTGTTCAGGGAGACCATCTCCAGCAGCTCGTCGATCCGCTGCGCCCGTCCCGCCATGCTCTTGGGCAACCCGAAGCCGATGTTCTCGGCTACCGACAGATGTGGAAACAGCGCGCCGTCCTGCGGCACGTAGCCGATCAGCCGGCGATGGGCGGGAATGAAGGTCGTGCTGTCCGCCAGGGTCGTATCGCCGAGCGTGATCGCGCCCAGGTCGGGGACTTCGAAGCCGGCGATCAGGCGCAGCAGGGTGGTCTTGCCGGAGCCGGAGGGGCCGACGATTGCCGCACGGCCACCCGCCGGTACGGACAAGCTGAAGTTCTCGATCGCTGCGAACGCGCCGAAGAACCGCGAGACTGACTTTAGTTCGAGAGTGCTCATCGGCCTGCTACTCGCTTGGATTGATGGTAAAGAAGCCCGGTCAGCGGAAGGGACAGCAGGATCATCATCAGTGCGTAGGGCGCCGCCGCGGCGTAATCGATCTCGCTGGTCTTCGCCCAGAAGGCCGTGGCCAGGGTGGCGGTCCCGCTCGGAGACAGAAGCAGCGTTGCGGTGAGCTCGTTGACGATCGCCAGGAACACCAGGGCGACGCCGGCCGCAGCGCCGGGCGCGGCGAACCGTATGGTGACGCCCCAGATGGCCTGCATCGGGGTACGACCAAGGCTGCGGGCGATGTTCTCCAGTTCGACGGGAGCCTGGGAGAGCCCGGCCCGGAGACTGACCAGCGCGCGGGGCAGGAACATCAGCACGTAGGCCAGCAGCACGGTGAAGACGGTCTGGTACAGCGGCTGGGCGAACTTGATCGTCAGGCTGACCAGCGCCAGGGCGACTACGATCCCTGGCAGCGCGCTGGCGACGTAGTTGCTGCCTTCCAGCAGGCGCTGGAGTCTGCTCGGCGCGCGCACCGAGATCCAGGCGATCGGCACCGCGGCGATGGTCGTGAGCAGTGCGCCAGCCGCACCGAGCAGTATCGTTTGGCCCAGGCAGACCAGCAGCTCCTCGGAGCGCCAGACCTCTATTCCGCCCGCCGCGAGCCAGCGCCCCAGGGTGACCAGGGGCACACCGAGCGAGAGGGCAGTGAAGGAAGCGCTAAGCAGCAGGGCGATGCCCGAGCAGGCTTTGCTCAGTGGGTACTGCCGAGGCGCCCGCGGGCTGCCGGCGCCAATCCGCGCGTAACGGACCGAGCCACGGGTGGCCGACTCGAGGGTGAGCATCAGCAGGCAGGCCAGGGCCAGGACGCCGGCCAGCATGTTCGCGGCGGGGCCGCTGAAGGATGACTGGAACTGGTCGAAGATCGCCGTGGTGAAGGTGTCGAAGCGGATCAGCGCGAAGAGGCCGTATTCCGCCAGCAGATGCAGCCCCACCAGCAGCGATCCGCCCCAGATGGCCACACGCAGCTGGGGCAGGACGACGCGCCGGAACACCGTGAAGGGCCGTTCGCCCAGCGATTCGGCTACGTCTTCCAGTACCGGGTCCAGGCGCCGGAGTGCGGCCGCCGCCGGTAGATAGATGAAGGGGGAGTAGGCGATCACCGAGACCAGGACGGCCGGGAACAGGCCGTGCAGCGATGGCACCAGGCTGACCCAGGCGTAACTGTGTACGAACGCCGGAATCGCCAGCGGGGCGACGACCAGCAATGACAGCAGCCGCCGGCCTGGAAACCGGGTGCGCTCGGTCAGCCAGGCCATTGCCACGCCGTGGAGCACGCAAAGCGGCACAGTCAGGGCGATCAGCAACAGCGTGTTGTACAGCAGCTCCGCGACCCGAGGCCGAAAGACCAGCTTGGCGATGAGCGGAAAACCGGCCTGAATGCCTGCCGTCGCAACGAAGACCAGCGGAAGTATGGCGAACGCCGAGACCAGAAGCGCGACGGCCAGCATCCATTGCTGGCCGGAACCGTTGCGCAGTCGGCGCCGCGAGAGCGCCGCCGGTGCGGGTGTCTCCGCGCCGGTGGCGACCTGGGCACGGGCCCGTGGCCCGAACTGTTGAGCGGTCACTTACAGCAAGCCCGCCTGGGTCATCAGCTCGACGACCTTCTGGCTATCCAGCTTGGACACGTCGACGCGCGGGGCGTCCAGTTGATCCAGCGGAACGAGCTTCGGGTTCGACTGCACGCCTTCACCCACGGCATATTCGTAGGATTTGCCGTCACGCAGAACGGCTTGCCCCTGCTTGCTGGTGATCCATTGCAGGAATGCCTGGGCTTCCTTGGGGTGTTTGCTGGTAGCCAGGACGCCGCCGCCGGAGAGGCTGGTGAAGGCGCCCGGGTCCTTGTGCTTGAAGTAGTGGAGTGCGGCGTTGTTGCTGTTCTCGCCGGTCTTGGCCTGATCGCCGACGTAGTAGTAGTGATAGATCACGCCACCGTCGATCTGGCCTGCGTTGACCGCCTTGAGCACGGAGTTGTTGCCACGGTAGACCTTGGCGCCGGCCTTCATCGCTTCGAGCCATTCCAGGGTCGCAGCTTCGCCTTTCAACTCCAGAAGGGCGCCGACGATGGCCTGGAAGTCGGCGCCGGCGGGGGACGCGGCCCAGTGGCCGATCCACTGGGGCTCGGCGAGGTCGAGGAGCGACTTGGGCAGGTCTGCTTCCTTCACCATGTTCTTGTTGTAGACGAATACGGTGGAACGGGCCGCGATGCCGACCCAGTGGCCATTGGCCGGGCGGTAAGGGGCGCCGACCTGGGAAAGGGTGGTGGGCGCCACCGGGGCGAAAAGCCCGGCGTGATCGACAAGAACCATCGACGGGGAGTTTTCGGTCAGGAAGACGTCGGCCGGGGACGCCTTGCCTTCCTGGACGATCTGGTTGCCCAGTTCGCTATCGTCGCCGTTGCGCAGGGTGACCTTGATGCCGGTCTCTTTCGTGAAGCCCTCGACCCAGGCCTTGGTCAGCGACTCATGCTGGGCGTTGTAGACCACGATGCCGTCGCTGCCCGCCGCGGCAAAGGATGGGCTCATGCCCAGCAGCGCCGCTGTTCCAACCGCTCCCAAGAAGACCCACGAGGCACCGCGTACTTTCATCAATCGCCACTCCGGATAGGTTCAGTCAAACGCCCGATCGGGGGCGTTGCAGGGTGAATGGCGGTGATGATCGCTCGAAGGCTGTTAAAAAATTGTCATTCTCATTTGATAATCGTGCGTTACGCTGAGCGGATATTGCGCCTGGCAGGAAGTGGAAGGCTGGAGGGCGAGGGCTGTGGCGTGCCGGCGACTCCACGGCAGCCTGGTTGCGAGGCGCGTTACTTCCTGAGTACGTAGACGCGAATGCCATCCACGCCGGGCAGGAAGTTGTAGTGCTTGATCTGCGAGAAGCCGACTCGCTGGAACGCCTGCTCCAGGCCTTTCGCGCTGTTGGAGTTCGGGGTCGCCGAGTGAGACTCGGAGTTGGTGCCGCAGGGGCAGGGCTGGTCCGCTTCGTTGGTCGGGCGGCGGCCGACCCGGGCGAAGAGAATCACGGTGTCTCGGGTGACGGGGTGCAACTGGTCCAGCAGCCGGAGGGTGGCCGCGTTGCATTCAGTCGGAGGAACCTCGGGGATCAGGATGCAGTCGACTGAACCGGCGCCCAGTTCGGCGTAGTCCAGCGGACCCGGCATGGCCTTGATGCGCTGCATCATCGCAGTGGGCAGTTTCTGGTGGGCAGCGAGGAGGGAATCGGCGGCCGGGGACGTTGCGACGATGATCCGATTGCTGTGTTCCAGCAGCACGGGCCAGAAGGCACCGGGCGATTGCGAAACTTCGAGCATGAGTATCGGCTCTTCCGCGACGCGCAGCGCCAGTCGAAGCAGTCGCTTCTTCCGCCACTCGGTAATGCGGGTGCGCAGAAACGCACGGAGCGTGTTGCTGGCAACGCCATCGTTCTCGCGATGTCCGGCTGAGGCAAAGAGGCGTTGGGGTTCGTTCATGGGCGCAGGCTCGACAGTTACCGCCATTATCGAGTTGCGCGATCAAGGCCTCGTCAAGGACATGTGAAAAAGTCGTGGTGACTGCGATCGGCAGCGGCTCCCCTGGGCGAGGGCGCGTGATGGTTTGGCAGCACAAAGGATATTCGGCCGACTTCTAATCGCTTCTCGGACGTATCCATTTGACAATTTCTTTTCTTTCTATGGTGTACAGTCACGGCCGCTAGCCGTTTTCGGCACATTAGAAGCGCTGCAGGCCGCAAGGGCCGGCGCATAACGATAAGGAAGTACCCATGCAATTTCTCCGTTCGGCCCCGACGCGCTTCCTTGCGCTGGTCGCCTTGCTGTGGCTGATCGTCTTCTTTGTGACCCGAATAGTTCTTATGGTGGGGCACCTGTCGGATCTGGGAACGGAGCATGTGGCGGTCTTCGCCATCGGCCTGCTCTACGACCTGAGCTTCCTGATCTATGCGCTGCTGCCGCTCGGGATCGTGCTGCAGATACTTCCCGCACGGCTTTGGCGTGCGGCCTCCTGGCGCTGGATTCTGACGGCGGTGCTCTTTGTAAGCGTCTACGTGATGCTGTTCACCGCGGTGGCGGAGTGGCTGTTCTGGGATGAATTCGGGGTCCGGTTCAATTTCATCGCCGTCGACTACCTGGTCTATTCCGACGAAGTCCTGAACAACATTCTCGAGTCCTACCCCATCGGCCTGCTCCTGAGCATCCTGGCAGTGTCCTCGCTGGTCGTGACCCTGGGGCTGTTCAAGGCACTGCGGGCTATCTGTGGCTCTGAAGTCCCGGCCTTCCGTCGCCGACTCATGGGCTGTGTGGCGCTGGTGCTGATGGCGCTGCTTGCCGGGTTCCTGGTCGACCAGGATCGCCCGCGTACCCAGGGCGGCAATACCTATGCCCGTGAGCTGGAGAGCAACGGCCCGTATCAGTTCTTCGCCGCATTCCGCAACAACGAGCTGGACTACCCGCAGTTCTACGCGACCCTGCCCGCCCAGGAAGTGGCGCAGCAGATGCGCGCCGAACTGGCCGAGCCCAATGCGCGCTTCATCGGTACCGACCCGATGGACATCCGCCGGACCATTTCCAATGAAGGCGCGCCGAAGCAGCACAACGTCATCCTGGTGACCATCGAGAGCCTCAGCGCCAAGTACCTGGGCAGCAATGGCGATGGCCGCAACCTGACGCCCAACCTGGATGAGCTGCGCCGCAACAGCCTCTACTTCAATAACTTCTACGCCACCGGCACCCGCACCGACCGTGGTCTGGAAGCCATCACGCTGTCGATTCCGCCCACTCCGGGCCGCTCGATCGTCAAGCGCATTGGCCGCGAAAGCGGCTTCGGGAGCCTGGGCCAGCAACTGAAGGCGGTTGGCTACGACGCGGTCTTCCTGTACGGCGGCCGTGGTTACTTCGACAACATGAACGCCTTCTTCGGCGGCAATGGCTATCGCATCGTCGATCAGTCGAGCGTCCAGGAATCCGACATCCACTTCAAGAACGCCTGGGGGATGAGCGACGAGGACCTCTACGCGCAGGCCGTCAAGCTCGCGGACGAGGACCACGCCCGCAACCAGCCCTTCCTGCTGCAACTGATGACGACTTCCAACCATCGTCCCTATACCTACCCGGATGGCCGTATCGACATCCCCTCGGGCAATGGTCGCGATGGCGCGGTCAAGTACACCGACTACGCGATCGGCAAGTTCCTCCAGGCGGTGAAGGACAAGCCGTGGTTCGACAACACCATCTTCGTCTTCGTCGCCGACCACACGGCCGGTAGCGCGGGCAAGGAAGACCTGCCGGTAGAGAACTACCAGATCCCGCTGTTCATCTACGCGCCCAAGCTGCTGCCTGTCGGGGAGCGCGGGGAGTTGGCGAGCCAGCTCGACCTGGCGCCGACCTTGCTGTCGATGCTGAACCTGAGCTACACCTCGACCTTCTACGGGCGCAACCTCATGGCGGAAAACGCACTGCCGCCGCGCGTGGTGATCGGCAACTACCAGCACCTGGGGCTTTTCGACGGCAAGGACCTCGCCATCCTGAGCCCCCGTGCAGGCCTGCGTCGCCATAACCAGGCCCTTGGCGCGAGCGAGGAAGTGACCGCGAAAGCGGATGACCCCCTGGTGCAGAGAGCGATCAGCTACTACCAGTCGGCCAGCTTCGGCTTCACCCACCACCTGCTGGATTGGAAGCCGGTACAGGCCCAGTAAGCTCACGGATCGGGCAGGGCGCAAATCCTGTCCGATCCCTTGACGCAATGAGGTGCGAGCTGGCGTTCCTGTCGGCTGACTTCCCTCCGTGCCTTGAACTGCGGATCACAGATCGCCCTCTGGGCGAAAGCAGCCTTTCTCTCGCTCAGAGACCATTCGCCTTTGAAATTCGATCCGAGGGCGGGGGCAAGAGGGCACCGCAGCGAAGCCTTCGGGCTAGCGTCCCTTCAGCTCCTGGAAGGTCTTCACCATATCCTGTGCCCAGCCATCGAGCGCGGCGCGGGCGTCCCTGGCCTGCATGACCTGCCCGGAGTTCTCCAGCTCCGCACCCGTTCCCTTGCGCACCACCTCGGCCACGACCTGGCCGTTGCCGCCGTCGAAGAAGACGGCCTCGGTAGCGAGGCTGGTTTCCTGATTGCGGATGCCAGTGGCGGTGCTGACGCCGGCGGCGATCAGCGCGATGGGAATCACTTCGTAAGGCTGCAGCCCTTTGGTCTCGGCGCTGACGGCGGTGATCGCCGGACGCACCACCAGCACGCCCGGACCACGGCCGGTGGCCAGTGGCAGGACCTTGGAAAACTGCGTCCTGAGCGCCTGGTCGTAGTACAGGGTGATGCCCTGCAGGGTGCTTGCCGGAATTTTCTCGGTGGGGTGGGGCCGAGGATAGAGCTGGCTGGGTTCGATGTAGACGCGGGTAAAGCGGTTCACATTCAGGTCCGGCAGAATCCAGCGCAGGACTGGCGCACCGGAGGGCGATTCGTGCTCCTCCAGGCCGCTGTAGTCCTTGAGGAAACCTGAATATTGCTCGGGTTCGACGTACTTGCTGGCGCACCCCACGAGGACCAGGGCCGTCAGGCAGAGCGGTAAGGCCAATGGTTTCCAGCTCATCTCGGGGTTCCTCATGGAGGCGGCAGGAGGCCGGGTGCCCAGGCGCGACAGAGGCTGCTCTTCGAGCCAATTACAGAGTGTAGGCGGCCGGTCGGCTGCCCCTCGCACCACGGCACGCTGCACTGCTGACCCGCATCCTCGCCCCGGCCGATTTGCAGCGACTGCGCACCATCCTTGACCTGCGCATAGACCTGCCCGAGCACACCTATCAAGTCGCCTTCGCCGTCGGCCATGGTCATGCGCAGCAGCACGGCCCGGCGGACCGGCAGCAGTTCGCGCCGATCAGTCGTCTTCCGGTTCGGCCGCGCGGAGCGGGACCTTGCCGTGCAGCCGCCGATGCTCCAGTGGGGGAATGCCAAACCAGCGCAGGTGCGCGCGGCAGAACGACGCCGTCCGGTTGTAACCCAGCTCGCGGGCGATCTGGGCCACGGTCAGGTTGGTATGGCGCAGCAGTTGTTCGGCCTGCTGGCGGCGAATCTGCTCGACATGGCCCTCGAAGTCGACGCCGTCACTGGCCAGGCGCCGCTGCAGGGTTCGCGGGTTCAGGCCCAGGTTGCGGGCAACCTGCTGGAGATTGCAGCGGCTCTTGGGCAGCAGCATCTGGATATGGTGCTCGACCCTGCTGGGAAGGTCCTCGTCCTGGGTGCTCTGGGCCTCCAGGTAGAAGCGCACGATGGAGTGCAGCACCGCATCATGCTGGATGCACGGGCGCTGCAGCGACACCGGCGAAAGGGCCAGAGCGTTGTGGACCTGGCCGAACAGGACCGGGCAGCCGAAATAGCGCCGGTAGAGGGCGATATCGGCCTGGGGCTGATGGCGGAACAGCACCGAACGTGGCCGGAAGGCGGCACCCATCAGTTCGGAGATCAGCAATTTGCCCTGCAGGACCGACTTTTCGACGATCTGCGGGATTTCCTCGTTGCGGGGCAGGGTGTTCTCGAAATACAGCATCGCGCTGCCGGGACGGCGCTCCAGGCGGTAGTGGATCGACGGGCTGTACAAGTGCATGTAGCGCAGCACAGCGACCAGGCCATCGCCCACGGTCGGTGCCGAGCGAGCCAGGTGCTGCAGCGGGCCGAGCAGCGAGGAACCCTGGCGCGCCGCCAGTTCCAGGCCGAGTTCCGGCATGTTGATGGCGTGGGCGCTGCCCTCGAAAATCTGCACCAGGCTCTTGTAGGAGAACTGCTTCTCGAAATCGCCAACCACGTCCAGGCCGACTTGGTGAGGGGCCAGGTGGTCGCGAAGCGTTGCGCCCTGCTCGGAGAGCAGTTCGCCAAACTGGAGAAAAGC
Source organism: Pseudomonas sp. NY15181 (assembly GCF_048068055.1). Classification (NCBI taxonomy): domain Bacteria; kingdom Pseudomonadati; phylum Pseudomonadota; class Gammaproteobacteria; order Pseudomonadales; family Pseudomonadaceae; genus Pseudomonas; species Pseudomonas sp. NY15181. The sequence goes on from NZ_JBLUPT010000018.1 coordinate 13,453, forward strand.
GGTGCCGCGGATACTGTCCATGTGATCACACTGATTCGAATTGCAGGCGAGCGGGGTCTGCAAGCCCAGGCTCCTGCCAGGGACTCGGGTACGTACGGTGTGGGAAAAGTATTACGGGGGAAAGCAGAAGTGCAAGGGAGGCCCGGACGCGTGGTGCGTCCGGGCCTGGGACTTACTTGTTCTTGAGGGCCTGGAAGGACTTGACCATGTCCGATGCCCAACCATCGAGCACGGCACGGGCATCCTTGGCCTGCATCACCTGGTCGGAGTTCTCCAACTCTGTGCCGGCGCCCTTGCGTACGACTTCGGCAACCGTCTTGCCGCTGCCGCCGTCGAGGAAGGCGGCTTCGGTGGCGATGCTGGTGTCCTGGTCGCGAATACCGGTGGCGGTACTGATGCCGGCGGCGATCAGGGCGATCGGGATGACTTCGTAGGGTTGCAGGCCCTTGGTCGATGCGGTGACGGCGGTGATCGCCGGGCGCACCACCAGCACGCCCGGGCCAGGGCCGGTGGCCAGCGGCAGGGCCTTGGAGAACTGGGTTTTCAGCGCCTGATCATAGTACTGGGTGATGCCCGTCAGGGTGCTCGCCGGGATCTTCTCGGTGGGCTTGGGCTGCGGGTAGAGCTGGCTCGGTTCGATATAGACACTGGAGAAGCGCTTCACGTCCACGTTCGGATCGATCCAACGCATGACCGCTGCGCCGGAGGGCGATTTTTCTTCCTTGAGAATGCTGTAGTTCTTCAGGAACCCGGAATATTGCTCGGGCTCCACGTACTTGCTCGCGCAACCAGACAGCACGAGAGACGCGCCGCACAGCGTGGCCAGCAGAAACTTCGACTTCATCGTAATGCTCCTTAACGGTCATGGAATCAGGCAAGGGAGGTGATAGCAGTTTGCTTGTCATGAATTTGTTGCGGCTGGTCACAGAATCACCACGTTGCACCGTCGCCCAGTACCTGCAGCGCGCCGTTCTCGTAGCCCCCGATGGCGTAACGCCGGTGCGCGACTCGGATTGCCCGCATTCAGATTGCCCAGCCACAGGAGAGTGTAGGCGGCATGTGCAGCCAGTCCATTGCCAGGACGGCAATTGGGGGTAGTGACAGGGCGGCGGCCCGACAGATACCCCAACTCGTTGACGCCTTTATTACATCCTGAAGCGGCTCTCACGGTCTGTCTGCCCTCCCGGGAGAGCCGGGCCGCGATTTACGCCAATTGATCTATTCATTTCGCGACACCCTGCTGGGGCACTCGAGTCTTTTCCAACCGGCTGGAGGAGCTATGCTGACTCCTCACCGGGGGCGCTGGAGCGCGCCGCAGCGACCGCACAACCGACTCGAACGAAAGCAGAACAAGGAAGAACAAGGTGGATACTCGCGAGCAGATCGCCGATCTGGAAGCCAGCATCGGATCGCAGGTACTGGGCCAGCAGCAGGGCATTCGTCATATCCTGCTGGGCCTGCTGGCCAACGGCCACGTGCTGTTGGAGAGCCTTCCGGGGCTGGCGAAGACCCGTACGGTCAAGGCGCTTTCCACGCACCTGGATGCACGCATGAGCCGTATCCAGTTCACGCCAGACCTGCTGCCCTCCGACATCACCGGCGGGGAAATCCTCCAGCAGACCGACGCGGGCAACCAGCTGAAGTTCCAGCCTGGCCCGTTGTTCGGCAACGTCATCCTCGCCGACGAAATCAACCGCGCGCCGGCCAAGGTGCAGGCCGCGCTGCTGGAAGCCATGGAGGAGCGGCAGATCACCGTGGCCGGACAGACCCACGTCATGCCGGGGCTGTTCATGGTGCTGGCCACGCAGAACCCCATCGAGCAGGAAGGCACCTACCCGCTGCCCGAGGCGCAGATGGACCGCTTCCTGATGAAACTGCTCATCGATTACCCCAAGGTCGAGGACGAGACCCAGGTGCTGCGCCTGGTGCGCGAGGAAGAGCAGCGCCAGCAGACCGGCGCGGCGCCGCAGCGGCCCGAGCAGCTGCCGCAGGAGGTGATCTTCGCCGCGCGCCGCGAAGTCGGACGCGTGCATGTGTCCGAGCCGCTGGACCGCTACCTGATGGACCTGATCAACGCCACGCGCCGGCCCGCCGACTACGACGCGGACCTGGCGCGCTGGATCAAGGTCGGCGCCAGCCCCCGCGGCGGCATCAGCCTGGACCGGGTGGCGCGTGCCCATGCCTGGCTCGACGGCAACGACTATGCCTCGCCCGACGACGTTCGCGCCGTGCTGCACCCGGTGCTGCGCCATCGCCTGCTGCTGTCCTATGACGCGGTGGCCGATGGCGTGAGCAGCGATCAGGTGCTGGACCGCCTGCTCGATAAAGTGGCGGTCCCGGCATAAGGGGGCTGCCATGCAGGAGCAACGCCCCAGCGCCGACGGCTTCGTCTACGCCTCGCTGCCGCAACTGATGCTGCTGGAGCATCGGGTGCGCGACCTGAGCTTCCTCTCGCGGCAGCCGCTGTCCAGCGTGCTGTCCGGTAACCATGCCGCGCGCTTGCGTGGCCGTGGCCTGAGTTTCGACGAGCTGCGCCAGTACAACCCCGGCGACGACCTGCGCCACCTGGACTGGCGTGCGTCGCTGCGCTACGGCAAACCCTTCGTGCGCAGCTACACCGAGGAGCGCGACCGGCCGACCCTGTTGCTGGTCGACCAGCGCATGAGCATGTACTTCGGCTCCGAGCGCAACTTCAAGTCGGTGACCGCCGCCGAACTGGGCGCCATCGGCGCCTGGATGGCATTCCACGCCGGTGATCGGGTCGGTGGCATTGTCTTCGATGACCACAAGGTCGAGCACGTACGACCGCTGCGCAGCCGCTCGCGGGTCGAGGCGCTGTGCTCGGCCATCGTCCGCCACAACCACGCGCTGCACGCCACGCGCACGGAGGACGAATCGCCCGGCCAGCTGGACCGGGTATTGCGCGAATGCCTGAGCATCGCCGGGCACGATCACCTGATCGTGATCGTCAGTGACTTCGCCGGGGTGTCCGAGCAGACCCTGCAGTTGCTGCGCCAGCTCAACGCACACAACGACGTGCTGGCCTTGCAGGTGTTCGACCCCATCGCCCTCAAGCTGCCCGACCGGGGCCGGGTGACCGTGACCCAGGGGGAGCTGCAGGTCGAGCTGGAAGTGGAGCGGCGCCAGGTACACCGGCCCCTGGGCGAATTCCTCTCCGGGCGCCTGAAGGACGTGGCCACCTTGCTGCGGCGCAGCCAGGTGCCGCTGATGATGTTCAGCACCGGGCGCGACAGTCTCGACCAGCTGCGGGCCGAGCTGGGCCGCCTGACGGCGGGGGTGCGATGAGCACGGCGGCGGTTCCCCGGATCGATCAACTGCGCGAGCTGGCTCTCCCGGTGCCGGCGGCCAGCTACTGGCCGCAGACCTGGGGCTGGCTGGCCCTGGCGCTCGTGCTGCTGGCGCTGCTGGCGGCCTGGTGCGTCTGGCGTTACCTGCGCTGGCGGCGTGATCGCTACCGGCGCGAGGCGCTGGCCCGGCTCGACGAACTGGTACAGGCGCTGGGCGCCCCGCAGAGCCGCCTGGCCGCGCTGCGCGAGCTGCCGCAGCTGCTCAAGCGCGTCGCCCTGTCGATGCCGGCTGGCGGCGCGGCGGCGCAACTGGGGGGGAGTCAGTGGCAGGCCTTCCTCGAGCGTCACGCCACCGCGCCGTTGCCGAAGGATTTCGCCCAGCGCCTGGCGCTGCTGGCCTATGCCCCGGCGGAGCGCATCGCGGCGCTGGCGGATCACGAAGTGCACGCGCTGCTCGACGCGTGCCGGCAATGGATCGAGGCTCACCGTGTGGCAGTTTGACTATCCCTGGCTGTTGTTCCTGCTGCCGCTTCCCTGGCTGGCCTACCGCTACCTGGGGCGCTATGCCGAGGCCCGCAGCGCGCTGCGCGTGCCGTTCTTCGCGGCCATGAGCCAGGCCGCCGGGCAGGTGCCGGGCAGCGGCAGTGCCAGCGGCGGACGCTGGCAACTGCCGCTGAACCTGCTGGTGTGGGCGCTGGTCCTCGCGGCCTGTGCGCGGCCGGTGCTGGTGGAAAAACCCATCGAACGCGAACAGCCGATCCGCGACCTGATGCTGGCCATCGATATCTCGCAATCCATGCAGACCACCGACTACGACGCTCCGGACGGTTCCCGGGTGGATCGTCTGACGGCGGTGAAGGGCGTGGTCCGCGACTTCATCGCCAAGCGCAAGGACGACCGCATCGGCCTTATCGTCTTCGGCACCGCCGCCTACCCGCAGGCGCCGCTGACCCTGGACCACGCCAGCCTGGGCATCCTGCTCGACGAAGTGGGCATCGGCATGGCCGGGCCGAACACAGCCCTGGGCGACGCCATCGGCCTGACCGTGAAACTGCTCGACAACGCCCAGGAGCAGGAAAAGGTGCTGGTGCTGCTCACCGACGGCAACGACACCGGCAGCGCCATCACCCCGGACCACGCGGCGGCCATCGCCCGCGACCGGGGCATCGTGGTGCACACCATCGGTATCGGCGACCCCGAGGCGAGCGGCGAGGCCAAGGTCGACCTGAAGGCCCTGCAGAATATCGCCACCACCACCGGCGGACGGTTCTTCCGCGCCAGCGACCGCGATGCGCTGCAGCAGGTCTACACGACCCTCGACCAGATCACCCCGCACCGGGTGAAGACCCTCAGCCACCAGCCCAAGCGCGACCTGTTCTGGCTGCCGTTGGGCGCCGCGCTGCTCGCGCTGTTGCTGGCCCACGGCGTGGCGGCACTGGCTTCGCGGGCCAGCGCGCCGGGCCGGCGGCGGGCGACGGCGGAGGAGGGCTGAAATGGAAATCGACTTGAGCGCCTTCCACTTCCTGCGTCCGTTGTGGCTGCTGGTGCTGATCCCCGGCGTACTCCTGCCGCTGCTATGGGCGCGTCGCCACGACCTGACGCGCCGGCTCGACGGCATCATCGCGCCGCATCTGCTGCAGCACCTGGTCATCACGCCCAGCGACAACCAGCGCCTGCGCCCGGTGCATCTGCTGGCCGCGCTGCTGGTGCTGGGCGGCGTGGCGGCCGCCGGCCCCACCTGGGAGCAGGACCGGCCGGACTTCCTCGACAACCGCGCACCGCTGATCCTCGCCGTGGACCTGTCCGCCTCGATGGATGCCGACGACGTGCCGCCCTCGCGCCTGGCCGCCGCCAAACACAAGCTGCACGACCTCATCCAGCGCCGCGCCGGCAGCCGCGTGGCGCTGATCGCCTATGCCGGCAGCGCGCACCTGGTGCTGCCTGCCACCGATGATCCGGCGCTGCTCGACAGCTTCCTGCAAGCCCTGTCGACCCGCCTGATCGACCGCAACGGCAAGGACGCGCTGGGCGCCATCCGCCTCGCCAAGCGCCTGCTGGAGGCCGAGCGCTCCCCGGGCACCCTGGTGCTGGTCACCGATGGCGCCGATGCCAGCCAGTTCGATGCCATCGGCCAGCAGTTGAAAGGCAGCGATTTGCAGGTGCTGGTACTGGCCGTCGGCAGCCGCGATGGCGGCCTGCTGGCCGCCGGCAAGGGGCAATCGCGGCTCGATGACCAGGGGCGGCCGCAAATGGGTCGCTTCGACGCGGATGGCCTCAAGCGCCTCGCCGATGCGGCCAATGCGCCCCTGGGCAGCCTGACGTTGAACGACGACGTCCTGGACTGGGTCGAGCTGCACGCGCAGCAACACTTCCAGGCAGTGAGTGGCGACGATCAAGAGGTGCACTGGAAGGACGCCGGCTACTGGCTGTGCTGGCCGCTGTTGCTGCTGGCGTTGTTCAGCGTGCGCCGTGGTTGGCGGGTGCACTGGTTGAGCGGCGTGCTGCTGGCCCTGAGCCTGGGTTTCCCGCCGCAACCCGCACAAGCCGGCGCGCTGACGGATGCCTTCTTCACCCCGGACCAGCAGGGGCGCTGGGCCTTCGAGCACGGGCATTATCCGCAGGCCGCCGAACATTTCGACGACGCCTACTGGAAAGGGCTGGCCGCCTACCGCGCCGCCGAGTTCGATGTCGCGTTGGCCAGTTTCGCCCGTCTGGACAGCGCGCCGGGATACTTCTACCTGGGCAATACCTATGTGCGTCTGTCGAAGTTCGAAGAGGCCATCACGGCCTATCGCCAGGCGCTGCACCTGCAGGCGGACTTCCCCGAGGCCCAGGCCAATCTGGCCCTGGCCCTGGCGCTGCAGAAGGACCGTGACGACCAGCAGGAGGCCGGGCCGCCGGGCGAGAAGGCCGACAAGATCGAGTTCGACAACGACACCGGGAAGGGCAAGACGGTGCAACTCAAGAGCCAGCAGGCCAGCTCTGACCAGCTCTGGCTGAACAACCTGACCACCTCGCCGGAGCAGTTCCTGCGGCGCAAGTTCCAGTTGCAGGATGCCGCCAGGGAGACCGCGCCATGAGATTGCTCGCCGTCCTGCTGATGCTTCTGGCGCCGCTTTGGGGGCAGGCCGCGGAACCCGAAACCACCACGCAGCCGGAGATCAAGGTGCGCAGCCAGCTGCTGCCGGCGGATTCGGCCCTGGTCGGCGGCACCGTCAGCCTGCAGGTCGACCTGTTGGTGGACACCTGGTTCAGCGCTGCGCCACAGCTGCCCAGGCTGAACCTTCCCGGCGCGGTGGTCTCCGAGCCCGGCGGCGAGGCCGTGCACCTGAACGAGACGATCGGCGGCAAGCCGTTCTTCGGCCTGCGCTTCACCTACCAGATCACCCCGCAGCAGGCGGGTTCCTTCGCGATTCCGCCGCTGGACATCCAGGTCACGCCCGGCCAGGGCAACGGTCCGGTCACGGTGCACAGCCCACCGCAACGCTTCGTCGCCCGCCAGCCGGTCGGCGCCGGGGAGGGCGGCCCGCAACGTCTGGTGGCGCGGCAGGTCATCCTGACCCAGAGCCTCAAGCGCTCCCATGAGCCGCTGCGGGTCGGCGATAGCATCGAGCGCCGCCTGCACGTCGAGGCCGAAGGCGCCCAGGCGATGCTGATTCCACCGCCCGGCTTCGTCGAGATCAGCGGATTGCAGCGCTATGTCCAGCCGCCCGATGTCCACCCCCTGAGCGACGGCCGCGGCGGAGTCAGCGGCGGTGCCCGCGAGGATGCGGTGACCTATGTGGTCAAGGAGGCGGGCAAATACCAGCTGCCGGCCATCGAGCTGCACTGGTGGGACGCCACCAGCGGCGAAGCGCGCACGGTGTCGGTGCCGGCACTGGAGATCGAGGCGGCGGCAGCGGCCGGCTACCAGGCGCCGTTCTCGATCACCGAGGACCTGCGCGCGCTGGGCCGCAAGGCGCAAGTGCGTATTGCCGGGCACTGGTTGTTCCTGCTGGGCGGGCTGCTACTCGTCGGCGCTCTGGTTTATGCCTGGCGCAGCTGGGGCCCCTCGCTGCTCGACGCCTGGAAGCGCCGGCGCGAGGCACGTCGCCAGGCTTGGCTGGCGTCTCCGGAATACGCCTGGCGGCAGATTCGCGGCCAGCTCGACGGCACGCCACCTGAACTTGGCGCCCTGTATCTGTGGATTCGCCGGACGAGCGGTTGTCGCGAAATGAGAATGCATTCGCGCGATCTGTCCGACGCCGTGCGCAAAGCTTTGCTAGGTTTCCTCAGGACTCGCTACGGGCGCGGTCGCGGCGAGGGCGCCACGGACGAGATGCTCGATGCGCTACCGAAACTGCGGCAGGCAGCCGCCCAGCGGTCCAACGCCTCTTCGGGGAAACACGGTTTGAAGCCGCTGAACCCCTGAGCCACTGAACCGGGCCGGTACCCATCAAGGACGTTACATGCACCGACACGCTGCTTCTCGCTGGTTGTTCACCCTCCTGCTGGCCTTGCCATTGCTGAGCCAGGCCGCCGACCTGCAATCCTGGAACGATGGCAAGTCGCGGCAGGCCATCGAGGGTTTCGTCGAAGCAGTGACCCGCGAAGGCAGCCCGGACTATGTTCCGCCCGCCGAACGGATCGCGGTGTTCGACAACGACGGCACCCTGTGGAGCGAGCAACCGATGTACTTCCAGGTGCTGTTCGCCCTGGAGGAGGTCAAGCGCCAGGCGCCCCAGCATCCGGAATGGAAGACCCAGCAGCCGTTCAAGGCCGTGCTGGAGAACGACCAGAAGACCCTGGCCGAGAGCGGCATGAAGGGCATCCTGGAAATCGTCGCCGCGACCCACGCGGGCATGAGCACCGACGAGTTCATCGGCAACGCCCGCCGCTGGTTCGCCAGCGCCAGGCATCCCCGCAGCCACAAGCCCTACACCGAGATGGTGTTCCAGCCGATGCTGGAGCTGCTCGACTACCTGCGTGCCCACGGCTTCAAGACCTACATCGTCTCCGGCGGTGAAGTGGCGTTCATGCGCGCCTTCGCCGAGGAGGTCTACGGCATTCCGCCCGAACAGGTGATCGGCACCACCCTCGGCAGCCACTTCGAGGATCGCGGCGGGCAGCTGTCGATCCAGCGCCTGCCCAAGCTGGTCCACAACGATGACGGTCCGGGCAAGCCGGAAAGCATCATCGGCCGCCATCAACTTCATGGACAAGCAGGTGAAGGCCGACAAGCCGTTCTTCGTCTGGATGAACACCACCCGCATGCACGCCTTCACCCACGTGCGGGAGTCCATGCAGGGCCAGAGTGGCATGCCGGGCAACGAGTACGCCGATGGCATGCTCGAGCACGACGGCGACGTCGGCAAGCTGCTCAAGGCGGTAGACGACCTGAAGATCGGCGACAACACCATCGTCATCTACACCACCGACAACGGCCCGAACCAGTGGTCCTGGCCGGACGCGGCAACAACGCCGTTCCGCAACGAGAAGAACTCCAACTGGGAAGGCGCCTACCGGGTCCCGGCGATGATCCGCTGGCCGAACCACATCAAGCCGGGCACCGTCTCCACCCAGATGTTCTCCGGTCTGGACTGGTTCCCGACCCTGCTCGCTGCCGTGGGCGACACCGACATCAAGGACCGCCTGCTCAAGGGCACCGATCTGGGTGGCAAGAACTTCAAGGTGCACCTGGACGGCTACAACCAACTGGACTACCTGACCGGCAAGGCCGACAAGAGCGCCCGCAACGAGTTCTACTACTTCAGTGACGACGGCGACCTGGTGGGCATGCGCTTCGGCGACTGGAAGCTGGTGTTCTGTGAGCAGCGCGCCCCCGGTGGCCTGAAGGTGTGGAGCGAGCCGTTCACCTGCCTGCGGGTACCCAAGATGTTCAACCTGCGCATGGACCCCTACGAGCGGGCGGACGTGGTCTCCGATCAGTACTACGACTGGCTGACCAAGAACGACTACCTGATCTTCCAGGGCGAGCGCAAGGCGGCGGCCTTCCTGCAGACCTTCGTCGAGTACCCGCCGAGCCAGAAACCGGCCAGCTTCAGCATCGAATCGGTCCGCAAGGACGTGGATGCGAAGATCGAGGCGAAGATGAAGCAGGGCGCCAAGTAACCTGGGCAGCACAATGGGCGCCTGCCACAGGTGTCCGAACCTGGCCCGCGACGGATTTTTCGTCGCGGGCTTTCCTCTGTCTTACAAGGCGTAATCGATGTCCTCAGCCGCCGGCTCCTCCCGCATGAGTACCTCACGCAGCGCAGAACGCAGCACCCACCAGGGCCAACAGGCGCGCTTGCTGATCCCCGCGCTGCTGCTGTTCGTCTCCGGGGGCGCGGCACTCGTCTACCAGGTGCTGTGGGTCAAGCAGTTGTCGCTGGTGGTCGGGGTCGAAGTCTTCGCCGTGACCACGGCGATCAGTGCATTCTTCGCCGGCCTGGCTCTGGGTGGCCTGGCCTTCGGACGCTGGGCCGATCGCCTGCGGCGTCCGGTGCTCCTGTATGCGGGCCTCGAGTTGCTGGTGGCGATTCTCGGCGTCTGCGCCACCCTGGCCCTGTCGGCGTCCGCCGAACCCTTTGCGCGCCTGGAAGACCGCGTCGGCCTGCTGGCCTGGCTGCTGCCGTTCCTGCTGGTTGGCGTACCGGCCTTCTTCATGGGGGGCACGCTGCCGGTGCTGATGCGCGCCGTGCAGCCCGACGCTCAGCAGATGGGCCGCACCGGCGGGGGGCTGTACGCGGCCAATACCACCGGCGCCATCGCGGGAACCCTGCTGGCGGCCTTCCTGCTCCTGCCGACCCTCGGGGTCGTGGGCAGCGCCTGTGCCGCTGCCGCGTTCAACCTGCTGGCCGCGGCGGGGGCGCTGCTCGCCCAGCGCAGCGCCGTGGAGCCCGTTACCGCGCCCGCCGCGACTACCGGAAAGCGCAGCCCGGCGGCGCGCCTGGCAACCGCGTTGTACTGCCTCGCCGGCGGCGTCGCCCTGGGTTACGAAGTGGTGTGGACGCAGTCCATCGTGCAATTCATGAGCACCCGCACCTTCGCCTTCGCGGTGGTGCTGGCCACCTATCTGCTCGGCCTGGTGCTGGGCAGCGCGTTGTATGCCCGCCGGGCAGACCGCCTCCGCGACCCCTGGGGCGTGTTCGCGGTGCTGATCGCGGCGGCCGGCCTGCTTGCCATCCTGCAGATCGCCGGGCTCGGCCAGTGGCTGGTGGCGGCGCAGAGCGGCGTCGAAATGCTGGTGCTGAGCCTGGGCGGCAGCGAGCTGGCGGGGATGTCCGCACGCTTCGCGGTGGCCGCGCTGTGCGTGGTATTCCTGCCGACCACCCTGCTGGGTGCGGCGTTCCCCCTGGCGCTGCGCCTGTCGGTGGATCGCGAGCATGTCGGCCGCGATGTCGGGCTGGTGGTGGCGCTGAACACCCTGGGCGGCATTCTCGGCGTGGTGCTGACCGGCTTCCTGCTGGTGCCGGCGCTGGGCCTGGTGCGTACCCTGGCGATGCTCGCCATTCTCGCCGCCGCCATTGGCCTGCTGGCTGTCTGGCGCGGTAGCGGCGTAGGCAAGGGCGGGCGCATCGCGGTCATGGCGATAGCCCTCGCGACCCTGGCAACCGCGGTGCTGACGCCGCCAAGGCACCTGGCCGAGCTGCTGCCGGCGGCGCGCAACGGGCAGATCACTTACTACCAGGAAGGACGCGGCGGCACCGTCGCCGTGGTGGAGCAGGGCAAGGGCGACCGGCGCTTCAACCGCCTGTACATCCAGGGCGTATCCAATACCGGCGACGCCATGCCGTCGCTGCGCTACATGCGCCTGCAGGCGTTGCTGCCACTGCTGATCCACCGTGGCGAGCCGCGTTCCTCGCTGGTCATCGGCTTCGGCACCGGCATCACCGCCGGCGCCATGCTGCGCTACCGCGACCTGGAGCATCCGGTGGTGGCCGAGCTGCTGCCCGAGGTGCTGGCCGCCGCGCCGAACTTCCAGGGAACCTTCGGCGCAATCAACGACCCACGCCTGGAGATTCGCCTGCGCGATGGCCGCCGCGAGCTGCTGCGCAGCGACGAGCGCTACGACATGATCACCCTGGAACCGCCGCCCCCTTCGGCGGCCGGCGTGGTCAACCTGTACTCGCGGGACTTCTACCAACTGGCCGCCCGCCGCCTGCAGGAAAATGGCATCGTCGCCCAATGGTTGCCGCTGCCGACGCAGAACGATGAAGACAGCCGCTCGCTGGTGCGCAGCTTCATCGACGTCTTCCCCTACGCCTCGCTGTGGACCACCGAATTCCACGAGATGCTGCTGGTGGGCTCGCTGCAACCGCTGCAGCTCGATGTGCCGCGCATTCGCCAGCGCTTCGAACAGCCCGAGATCGCCGCAGCCCTGGGCGCCGTGGGGGTCGATTCGCCGCAAGCCCTGCTGGCCACCTGGATCACCGACCGCGATGGGCTTCTGCGCTACGCCGGCGACGCCCCGGCGGTGACCGACGACCAGCCGCGCATCGAGTACGCCCCCTGGGTGCGTTCACGGGAAATTACCCGTGTGCTGCCGACCCTGCTCGCGCTGCGCTCGCCGCCGCCCCTGGAAGCCGCCGAACCCTCGTTCCGTGGCGCGGTGGACGACGAGTGGCAAAGCCTGCGCCGCTTCTACGGCCTGAGCCTGCACGCCTACCGTGGCGAACGCGAGGCCTGGGCGCGGGACGTGCGGCAGATCGCCCGGGAAGAGGGCGATAACCCCTACTACCGCTGGTTCCTCGGCGGGCCCTGAGGGGAGCAGGCACCGGGCTTTTGAGCCCAGGTGCCTGGGTCAATCGCTCGGCCGTGGAAGCCGCGCAGCGCCACCAGCATCGGCAGTGAAAACAGCCAATTGTCGCCACCAACGGCGGTACCCATTGAAAGAGCGTTGCTCCTTGCCTGCATGGATTAGGGTGCGTCGTCCCGATCAGGCGCCCTTGAGGTAGTGACGGATACGGATGTCCACCCCCGGGGTCTGGAACTGGCGCGCATTCGCTTCGATCTTCAGCTCGCCGCGTGTGACCCGCTGGTGATGGCGCAGGTGCTCCAGCCAGGACTCGTCGACGAACAGCTCCAGCCAATGGCGCGGGTTCTCGCTGTCCTGCACCAGTTCCCAGGAGATCGCCCCGTTGCGCCGGCGCATGCCGCGCACCTCCTTCATCGCTGCCTGGAAGGCATCGGCCTTCGCCGGATCGATGTCGTACTCCAGGGTGACCCGCACCGGGCCGCGCTCCTGGTCCACGCCTTCGACGAGGATCGGCGCCGGCCAGTGCAGCGACGGCGCCAGGTCTTCCGCCTCGGTGACCGGCAAGCGGAAGCGCAGGCTGGCGAGCAGGCCCGCCAGCAGTACCACGCTGGCGCACAGCAGGGCGAGGGCGATCGAGGCACGACTGGCGACGAAGCCCCACAGGGTGCCGCCGGCGGCCATGCTGCCGAAGAACACCAGGATGTACACCGCCAGGGCCCGCGCCCGGACCCAGGCCGGCACCGAGGTCTGGGCCGCCACCTGAAGGCTGGAGAGCACGGCGATCCAGGCCGCGCCGCTGAGCAGCATCACCGGGACCAGCAGGTACAGGTTGCGCAGCAGTGCCAGCGCGATCAGCACCAGTGCATAGACGGCGCTGGAGAGCACCACCAGGCGGTCGCTGCCCAGCCGTTCGCGCAGCGCCGGCAGGAACGCGGCGCCGAGCACCGCGCCGACGCCGACGCTGCCCAGCAGCAGGCCGAAGTCCATGGCGCTGCCGTGCAGCTCGCCACGTACGATCAACGGCAGCAACGACATGCCGGCACTGGCGCCGAGGAAGAACGCCAGCGCGCGCACCAGCACCGCCTGCAGGGGCCGGGAACTGCGGCTATAGCGCCAGCCGGCGTGCAGTGCGCCCAGCAGCCGTTCGGCCGGCAGTACCGAGGGTTTGGTTTCGCGTTTCCAGGCCAGCAGCACGCCGATCACCGCGAAGAACGACAGCGCATTCAGGGCGAAGGTCAGCCAGGGGCCGACCAGGCTGACCAGCACGCCGGCGATGGCCGGGCCGACCGCCCGTGCCAGGTTGACGCCGACGCTGGACAGCGCCACCGCCGCCGGTAGTTCGCCCTTGTCTACCAGCTCTGGGGTCGTGGCGCTCCAGGCCGGCATCATCAGTGCGGTGCCGATGCCCATGCACAGGGTCAATCCCAGCAGTAGCCAGACCGTGGTCAGGCCGAGGAGGGTGAGCGCTGCCAGCAGGGTGGCGACCGCCGCCATCCACAGCTGCACACCCAGCAGGTAGCGGCGTTTGTCGACGATGTCGGCCAGGGCGCCGGCCGGCAGCGCCAGGAAGAACATCGGCAGGGAGCCGGCCACCTGCACCAGCGCCACGTTCAAGGGGCTGGCCGAAAGCGAGGTCATCAGCCAACCGGCACCGACTTCGTGCATCCAGGTACCGATGTTCGAGGCGATGCTGGCCAGCCATAGCCAGCGGAACGTGGCCTGGCGCAGCGGGCTCCAGGGGGACGAAGCGGTAGGGGTTTGGGACATGGTCAGCGCCAGGGTTTCGAAAGGAATTCGTGAGTCAGGTATAGGCGATCACCAGGAAGGCGCTTCAGGACAGCCACGCCGGCATCGCCCTCCCTTCGGAGAATTTGCCGCTCAGGGAGAAACCACCGGGCCCGGCGATGAGCAAGGTGACGAAGATGATCAGCAGCAGCCAGGCGAACTGCCCTTCGGCCACGCTCCATTCCGGATGCACGAACACCAGTGCCACCAGCAATACGCTGAGGATCGGCAGGCAGGCCAGGCGGGTCATCACGCCCAGCATGATCGGCAAGGGACAGAGGACTTCGGCGAAGATCGCCAGGCTGAGCGTTGGCACGGCCCCCAGGTGGAACGGGTCTTCGATGACGGTCAGCTCATGGCTGAAATTCAGCAGCTTGGGCAGGCCATGGACCCAGAGCAGGAGCAGGCAGCCGGATACGCGCAGGTACAGCAGCGCCCAGTCGGTCGAAGAGCGGGGCATGGCGTCACCTTCCAGATCTGTTGAGGAGTATTGAAGATGGTCCATGCGCCGCCGGGTGTCTTGTATCGATGTGCCGGATTGGCGAGTGGCGGGCCGCTACTCGCCGGATTCGGCGGCGCCCGGCCGATCAGCCATTACCCCACGCGCATCGCGGCGCACCGCCTGCGGGGGGACGCCGAAACCACGGATGAAGGCTTCGCGCATATGGCGGCGATCGCGGAAACCCGCCTCCCGTGCGACCACATCCAGGGAGTGACGGCTCTGTTCGATCATCAACCGGGCCGCCTCCAGGCGCAGTCCCTCGATGGCCTTGGCCGGGGATTGCCCGGTTTCGGCGGTGAACACCCGGGTGAACTGGCGTGGGCTCAGGTGCACGAAATCCGCCAATTCCTCGACGCTGAGCGGGCGGTTCAGGTGGTTGCGCGCGTAGTTCAGGGCGCTCTGGATGCGGTCCGACTTGGGCGAGAGGTCGAGCATTTCCGAGTGCTGTGACTGCCCGCCCGAGCGGTGCTGGTGCATCACCAGCTTGTGCGCCACCGAGCGGGCGACGTCCGCGCCAAGGTCCTTCTCCACCATGCCGACGGCGAGGTCGAGCCCGGCGGTCATGCCCGCCGAGGTCCAGATGGGACCGTCGACGATGTAGATGCGGTCGTCCTCGACGGTGATGTCCGGATGGCGCTTGTGCAGGGCCTGGGCGTAGGCCCAGTGGGTGGTCGCGCGGCGCCCGGCCAGCAGGCCCGCCTCGGCGAGGATGAAGCCGCCGGTGCAGATGCCGACGGTGCGCCGTGCCTGGCTGCCAGCCCGGCGCACGAAGTCGAGCACGGCGGTAGGCGTCTCGCTGGTGACGGGATCGTTGACCCCGACCACTATCCAGGTATCGGCCAGCCCTGGCGCCTGCACGGGGCGGGTTTCCAGGGCAAGCCCCAGGGAGGAACGCACCAGGCCGCCGGCCGGGGAGAAGTTCTCGACGCTGTAGAACGGCTCCCCGGCAACCAGGTTGGCAAATTCGAAGACCGTCTGGGTGGCCAGGGAGAGCACCTGGAAGCCGTCGGTCAGCAGATAGCCGATACGATGCATGGTCGATACTCCGATGTCCTGAATCACTACCTTATACGTCATTTAAGATATCACCAAACCGTCGCATCCTGATCTCCAGTACCACCCAACCTGGAGAACCGACATGACTCAGTCCCATCCCGGCACCGCCCTGATCACCGGCGCTTCCTCCGGCATCGGCGCCATCTATGCCGAGCGCCTGGCCCGCCGTGGCCATGACCTGATCCTGGTCGCCCGCAATCGCGGCCGCCTGAATGCACTGGCCCAACGCCTGAGCGACGAAACCGGCCGTTCCGTCGAGGTGGTGGTCGCCGACCTGGCCGACCGCGCCGACCTGGCGCGGGTCGAAGAGCTGCTCAGGACCGACGCCAGCATCACCCTGCTGGTGAACAACGCCGGCGTCGGCGCGACCCGGCCGCTGCTGGAATCCAATGTGGACAAGCTGGAAGAGCTGCTTACGCTCAACGTGAACGTGCTGACGCGCCTGACCTATGCGGCCGTTCCGGGCTTCGTCGCCCGGGGCGGCGGCACGCTGATCAACATCGCCTCGATCGTCGCCATCGCCCCGGAGGTGCTGAACGGCGTATATGGCGGCTCCAAGGCGTTCGTCCTGGCGTTCAGCCAATCCCTGCGCCACGAACTGGCGGACCAGAACGTCAGGGTCCAGGTGGTGCTGCCCGGCGCCACCGCCACCGATTTCTGGGGCGTGGCGGGAACCCCGCTGGAGTACCTGCCCGAGGCCATCGTGATGAAGGCGGAAGACATGGTGGATGCGGCGCTGTCCGGGCTCGACCAGGGCGAATTCGCCACCATTCCGGCCCTGCCGGAAATCGCCGACCTGAACGCCTACGAGGCGGCGCGGCAGAAGCTGATGCCTAATCTGTCGCTGAGTACGCCCGCCGCACGCTATCGCAATTGATGTCGCGATAGCAGACATTGGAGTACAAGGGATGCGGGCCTACTTAACGCAGGCCCGCATTCTTTCGTGCCCGCCAAAGAGCGGGATGCCAGGAGCAGGTCGGATATCCGACCCTCCGTCGAGATCGTGCGAGGTAGTCATGCACATCGCCATTTTGACCTTCGAAGGGTTCAACGAACTGGACTCCCTGATCGCGTTCAACCTGCTCAATCGCGTGAAGCGCCCGGACTGGCGGGTATCCATCGCCAGCCCCGAACGCACGGTGCGCTCGATGAACGGGCTGGCGCTGGAGGCGCAGGTCACCCTGGAGGACGCCTGCCAGGCGGATGCGGTGCTGGTGGGCAGCGGAGTCAATACGCGTGACGTGGTGGCGACGCCCGAACTGATGTCGCGGCTCCGGTTCGACCCGGAGCGGCAACTGCTGGGTGCGCAATGCTCGGGGACACTCATCCTCGCCAGACTCGGCCTGCTGGACGGCGTTCCCGCCTGCACCGACCTGGTCACCAAACCCTGGGTGGAGGAAGCGGGCATCGCCGTGATCAATCAGCCATTCACCGCGAAGGGCAATGTCGCGACGGCTGGCGGGTGCTTGTCCTCGCAGTACCTGGCGGCCTGGTTCATCGCTCGCCTGGCGGATGTCGAGGCCGCGCGGGGCGTGTTGTTCCATGCCGCGCCGGTGGGGGAGAAGGAGCTCTACGTCAGCCGTGCCCTGGAGAACATCGCACCCTTCCTGCGATGACGGAGGATGGGCGCTGGGCGGGCGCCAGGCATGGCAAGACTGCACCTGCCCAAGGAAGTATTTTGCTTCCCCTGCAATGCCGCTAAGGTGGCGACAGTTGTACCGCCACCGGAGCCTCCAGCGAAATGACCGCCGTTTCCGCCCCGATACGAGAATTGCGCCTGGCCAACGGCCTGCGCGTCGTGCTCGTGCATGCGCCGGATTCGCCGAAGGCCGCCGCCCTGGCGAGGGTCGCGGCGGGGAGTCATGACGAGCCGGAGGATTTTCCGGGGCTCGCGCACTTTCTCGAACACCTGCTGTTTCTCGATAGCGCGAATCATCGTTCGGCGCAGCGGCTGATGCCCTGGGTGCAGGGGCGCGGCGGGCGGTTGAATGCCAGCACCCAGGCGCGCACCACCGACTATTTCTTCGAAGTGGCGGCCGCCGATCTTGGCGCCGGGCTGGTGCGTCTCGTCGACATGCTGGCCCTGCCGTTGCTCGACCAGGCCGCGCAGTTGAGCGAGCGCGAAGTTCTGGAGGCCGAGTACATCGCCCGCTCGGCGGATGCCGGCACCTTGATTGATGCCGCCTTGGCCGCCGGCGTCGCCAAGGATCATCCGCTACGGCGCTTCGTGGCTGGTCGGCGCGCCAGCCTGCCGGTGGAGAGCGAGGCTTTCCAGCGGGCCCTGGTCCACTTCCATCGCGTGCACTACCAACCCGGCAATCTGGAGCTATGGCTTCAGGGGCCGCAGCCGCTGGACGAACTGCAGGCACTGGCCGAGCGGGATTGCCTGGGCTGGCCGGCGCAACCCACGACGGAGCGGAAAGCCGCGCCGCCGTTGCTACCGTTGACCCAGGACTCGCTGGCCTTGCGACTGCCCGGAGCCCCGCGCCTGGTGCTGGCGTTCGTGCTGGATGGCCTGGATGCCTGCGCCGAGCAGGCCCTTGAGAATCTGGGCGAGCGCCTTGGCGACGACTCGCCCGGCAGTCTGTTGGCCTGGCTGGGTGAGCGCGGGGTGGCGGATGAGGTCAACCTGCGAGTCGTCTATCGCGGCAAGGGGCAGACGCTGCTGGCGGTGACGTTCGAGCTGGCGGAGGTCGGCGCTGCCGCCCTGGTGGAGGCTGCCTTTCTCGACTGGTTGCGGGCCCTGGGCGACTGCGCCGCGCAGGTGCTGGCGACCAGTCCGGGGGACTTGCAGCAACTGCCAGCGCTGGAACAACTGCGCCTGCGCGTGCGTGGCCTGCCGGCCGCACCGGCCACTGGCTGGTTGGAAGGGCTCGCCAAGGCGCCCATGATCCGCCTGCTGGTCGGGCCGGATGTGCAGGGGCGGCCGGTCGAGGTCGCGGGCTTCCCACTACTGCTCGACCGGATGACGCTGCAAACCGTTGTTCTGGAGTCACACTCCTGGCGCTTCCCCGCGCCTTCGCCGGCCAGCACGGCAGAGGCGGGTGCGCTGCACCTGCGCTGGCGTTTCCCGGCGCGCCCTTGCCGCAGCCACGTCCTCTCCATGCGCCTGGCTTTGCGCCCGCTCGCCGGTCAGGCGCGGTGGCGCGGTGTGGCCTTGAAGCTGGAGGACGAGGGTGGCGACTGGGCCCTCTCGGCAAGCGGGCCGGTCGACCGGCTGGGCGAGTCCATGGTCGGGGCGCTGCAGGTGCTGCAACAGCCGTCAGCCGCCGTGCTGGAGCAGGGCGAGCGCCTGCTTCAACGTGAGCGCCAGCGTCAGGCCGCCGAGTTGCCGATCCGCCAGTTGCTCGCCGCATTGCCCTCGTCCCTGGCGGGAGACGCTACGGCATCTCCCGACTGGCCGGCTGCCCGCTGGGATCTGCTGGAGCAGCACACGGTGCTTCCGGCAAACGCCGCCGTGCCCGGCGTGCGGGCCACCGAGCCGCTGCTTCCGCCGGCGCTGCCCGGCGGGTTGCACTGGCAGCGCTGGGCGGGCGAGGGCGAGGCGGCCCTGCTGCTGTTCTGCCCCGTGCCCGGACGGGACGCCACCAGTGAGTCCCGCTGGCGGTTGCTTGCCCGTGTACTGGAGCCCGGCTTCCACCAGCGCATGCGCGGTGAACTCAACCTGGGCTATGCACTGTACTGCGGTTTCCGTCAGGTTGCCGGCTGGCGCGGCGTGCTGTTTGCCGTGCAATCGCCCCACGCAGGCCCTGACGAGTTGCTGCAGCATCTGCAGGACTTCCTCGACACTGCGTTGCTGGACGGCACTTCCGAACAGCACCTGCAGGACCTGGCCGCCACCCTGGTCGGCCCCGGCGACGCCTGGCAGGACCATCTGGCCGGCGTTGCCGACGATCACCGCGCACGCCTGATCGACGCCGCGCGCCACCTGACCCGCGCCGACCTCAAGGCCGCCCATGCCGAGCTGCTGGCCGCCAGCGGCGGCTGGTGGCTGCTCGCCAACCGCGCCTGACATCCCTCCTTTCAGCACTTCCGGGGCCCGCGCCTTGGAGGCTTTTCTGCGACTTTTGTCCGGCTCCGCAAGGACTGCGTCCCAGGTGCCGTTCCGTACCCGACCAAGGTGCCGATACCTGCGCGACCAAGGTCGCCGGTCCGGCGTCGGGAGTGCTCCATGGCCTTGCGCAGCAGTCCCCGCGCCCCGGCCAAGGCAGCAGCGAACCGCGCCGAAGGCAGCGTATGGGCGGTTCCGCCGCGTTTCGATAATCGCCTCCGCCACGACTGAACCTCAGTCGTCCCACCCACGCGGAGCGCGTCATGAACAAGAACAACACCGCCATTCGCCGTTTCCTGCCCCTGTCCCTGGTCTCCTTAGGGGCGTTGGGTTTCCTGCAGGCGGCCGTCGCCGACATCAAGCTGTACGACAAGGACGACACCACCTTTTCCACCGACGGCTACTTCAACGCCTTCTACGTCAACAGCGACGTGGACCGTAATGGCGAGACCTTCGACCGCCGCCAGTCGCGGGTGAAGATGGGCTTCCTGCCCAACTACATCGGTTTCAACTTCGGCAAGAAGGTCGACGACCTGACCCTGACCGGGCGCTCCTCGTTCTGGGTAACCATCAACGACAGCGAGCAGGACGGTACCGACACCGCCATCGACGTGCGGCAGTTCTACGGCAACGTCGCCGGCGACTGGGGCGAGGTGCTGATCGGCAAGGACTTCGGCCTGTTCTCGCGCTCCAACATCTTCCTCGACGAACTGCTCGCCGGCTTCGGCAACGCCAGCGACACCCTCGGCCTGGTGGACGGCAAGGGCGTGTCCTTCGGCAACATCGGTACCGGCTACCCATACCCGTTCCCGACCTCGCAGATCACCTACCGCAACAACAACCTGGCGGACGGCCTGCGCGTGGCGGTCGGCATCATGGACCCGATCGACACCAACCAGATCGACAAGGACGCCAGTGACGGCCTGGACGACAAGGCCTACCAGGACAACCCACGCTACGAGAGCGAGGTGAGCTACCAGTTCGACCTGGCCGGCGCGCAGATCTACAGCTGGGTCAACGGCGCCTACCAGACCTCGAAGAACACCAACGACCAAGTCGACGACGTCACCTCAAAGGGCCTGGGCTATGGCATCCAGGCGAAGATGGGCGGCGTTTCGCTGACCGGCTCGGGCTTCACCGCCAAGGGCATCAACCCGTTCTTCACCAACAACGCCGGCGAAGCCGCGCTGCGTGAAGTGGACAGCAACGGCATGCTGCTGCAGGGCTCCTACACCTGGGGCAAGAACCGCATGGCGTTGTCCTTTGGCGAGACCCGCGACGACGGCAACGGCCTGGGCACTGCCGCCGACTACTCGACCAAGGGCATCGCCTACTTCCGCACCATCAACGACAACCTGAAGCTGGTGGCCGAGTACAACGTCTACGAGATCGACGGCCGCAAGGGCTCCACCGTCAGCGAGGACACCGATACCTTCGCCGTGGGCGCGGTGCTCAACTGGTAACTTCCCCAAAAACTCCTTTGGCTCCATTTCGGCGGGTCGACCCTCGGGTTGCCCGCCTTTTTTCTTCATCTCAAGGAAGGTTTTCCATGATCGGACTGTGGAGCGCCCATGCGCAGAGTTACCTGCTGGTTCTTTCCATCGCCACGACCCTGGTGTTCGCACTGCCCATCTTCCTCATGCCGCTGCTGTGGGCGCGGGTGATGCAGTGGACGGTGCCGGAGCAGACGGACCTGGCAGTGTATTTCGGGCGTTGCCTGGGGGCCTTCATCCTGATCGTCGAAGGGCTGATGCTGCGTGCGGCGCTGACGGGGGAGGCGCTGGTGACGACCTTCGAGGTGCTGGCGGCGGTGGCATTGTTCATGGTGGTTGTTCACGTCTACGGGGCGATGCGACGGATTCAGCCATGGACGGAGACGGTGGAGACGGGGTTCTATGCGGGGATGTTGGGGGTGACGTTGATGTTTTGGCCGGTGAGTTGACGTCGGCCTTGTCGGCGGTTCGCGGGCATGGCTCGCTACAGGCAGGCTCCGGTGTATCAGATTTCGTAGGAGCGGACTTTGTCCGCGATGTTTTTTGTCTTGTTCTGTGGTTCTGCGCCGCTTCGGAGTGTTCGGATGTCTTTTGTTTCGCCCCCTCGGGCGAGTCACTTTCTCAAACGACAGAAAGTAACCAAAGGTCTTTGCCCCATCATCCGGGTCCCGCTTCGCGGGACTCCCCTCGCTCCATCGAAGTTTCAGGGGCACGCGTCGACGGGCCATCCATGGCCCAACGACGCTCTCGCGGCATCCATGCCGCTCAACCCCTGAAACTCCGATTCCACTCGGCCTCCTGAAGGGGCGCTCCGGAGTGTGCGGATGCTGCTCTGGAAACCGCTTTTCTGTAGGAGCGAGCTTGCTCGCGAACTGCTCAACGCTGATGCGGCCGGGTAATTCTGTTCGCGAGCAAGCTCGCTCCTACGAAAAGCAATCTGGCACGAAGCAGCCAAAGTCGCAGGCGCGCGCAGAGTCCCGTCAGGAGGCCGAGTGGAGGTATTGCGCAGAGGGGCGAGCGGCATGGATGCCGCGAGAGGCGTAGAGGGCCAGGGATGGCCCTTGTACGCCGACCCTCGGAGCGATACCGGAAGGAGGGAAGTCTGAGCGAAGCGAAGACCCGGATGCCGGGACGAGCCCTTTTGGTTCCTTTTGTGAGGGCGGCTATCCGACGTTTGACAAAAGGGGCTCGCCCGAGGGGGCGAAACAAAAAGTCCCAGCACACACCGAAGCGGCGCAGAAACACCCAAACAAAACGAAAGGCATCGCGGACGGAGTCCGCTCCTACGGTGAGGGTATCCCACTACTTTCGGAGGTGCCCACCACGCCCCAAGTAGCATGGGTCGCACCCCGACCGCTTCGTAGAATGCCAACGTCGATATCCTGACCAGGCGCACGCCATGCACGAAACACAAGGAGTCGTTCGCGGCATGTCCAGTGCCCGCAACGTCGAGGAGGTCGCCCAGGATCTGGCGCGGCAGCTGATCCACCCCAACCTCGGCTTCGTGCTGTTCTTCTGCTCCGCCGAATACGACTTGCCGGCGCTGGCCGCCGCGCTGGAGCAGTATTTCGGCGGCATCGACCTGACCGGCTGCACCACCGCCGGGGAGATCACCCCGCAAGGCTATGGCCGTGGCTGCGTCACCGCCGTGGGATTCGACCTGCGCAGCTTCGCCATCTCCTGTGCGCTGGTGGACGAGATGGAGCGTTTCAGCCTGATCGACGCCCAGCAGATGGTCGAGTCGCTGGTGGCCGACTGCCGCAGCGCGGGCCTTGCGCCGATCAAGGACCACAGCTTCGCCCTGACCCTGCTGGATGGCCTCTCCAGCCGCGAGGAAGTGGTGCTCGCCGCTCTCAGCGCGGCGCTGGGCGCCATCCCGCATTTCGGTGGCTCGGCCGGCGACGACAACCGCCTGACCCACACCCACGTCTACTACCAGGGCCAGTTCCACACCGGCGCGGCCGTGGTGGTGCTGTTCAACACCTGGCTGGATTTCGAGGTATTCACCACCCACCACGTGCTGCCCCGCGAGGAGAAACTGGTGGTCACCTGCGCCGACAGCGAAACCCGCCGGGTGCTGGAGCTCAATGCCGAGCCCGCCGCGCTGGAGTACGCGCGACTGGTCGGGCTGCCACTGGAACAGCTCGATTTCGCCCTGTTCCCCAGCCATCCGCTGGCTGTGCGGGTGCGCGACCAGTACTACGTGCGCTCGATCCAGCAGATCAACGATGACCTCAGCCTGACCTTCTACTGCGCGGTGGAGAACGGCATCGTCCTCACCGCCATGCGCACCGGGCCGCTGCTGCCGGGGCTGCAGGCGCAGTTCCGGCGCCTGCATCAACGCCTCGGCCCGCCACTCCTGACCATCGGCTGCGACTGCTTCCTGCGCCGCCTGGAGCTGGAAGTGGCCGGCGATACCGAGGACACCGCCGAGTTTCTCCGAAGCCAGCAGGTGATCGGCTTCAACACCTACGGAGAGCAATTCAATGGCATGCACATCAACCAGACCTTCACCGGTGTCGCCATTGGCCGTCCAAGGGGCAACGGCGGACACTGAACTGCAGGCGCGCATCGACGAGCTGGAGCGCGAAAACCGCAAGCTGCAGCGGATCAACGCGGCGCTGATCGAGCGGGTGGAATCGGCCACCTCGCGCGGCGACAACGCCTATGGCGCCTTCCAGCACTCCGTGGTGCTGGCCGAGCAGGTGCGCGAGCGTACCGACGCGCTGAGCGAGGCGATGGTGGAGCTGAAGTCCAGCAACCAGCTGCTCAGCGATGCGCGCCTGCGGGCCGAGACCGCGCACCAGCACCTGCTGGATGCCATCGAAAGCATTTCCGACGCCTTCGTACTGTTCGACCCGCAGCAGCGCATCGTCCTCTACAACGAACGCTTCCGCGCCTTCTGGGCACAGACCCGCGCCCGCGTCGGTGCCGGCACGCGACTGGCAGAGGTACGTCGGCTGGCGCAGAGCAGCGGGCTGATCGTCGAGGAGCAGCGCAGCAGCGACGATGAACACACCCTCTACCGCCTGCGCAACGACCGCTGGGTGCGCGTCACCGAGCGGCCGACCCGCGACGGCGGGCTGGTGGTGCTCTACAGCGACATCACCGAGATCAAGCAGAACGAGATGGCCCGCCGCGAACAGGCGGTGGCGCAGAAGTCGCACCTGTTGCAGCGCGCCGTCGACAACCTGTCCCAGGGCGTGGCCATGGTCGGCGCCGATGGCGCGCTGGAACTGTGGAACCGGCGCTTCCTGGAACTCTGCGGACTGGCGCCGATCGAGGCGCACAGGCCGTTCGCCGAGGTCATGGCCGACAGCGAACTGCCCCTGCTGACCCCGCGCAGCCGCCCGCGCAGGGGCGAGGCGGAAGGGGTGATCGAGCAGCGCCTGTTCGATGGACGGATGCTGGAAATCCGTACCCACGCGCTGCCCACCGGTGGCTTCGTCAACACCTTCACCGACATCACCGAGCGCTACCGCAACGCCGAGGCGCTGCGCGAGAGCGAGCGCTGGATACGCCTGATCACCGACCAGGTACCGGCGCTGATCGCCTACCTGAGCGCCGAGCTCAACTACGAATTCACCAACAAGGTCTACGAGGAATGGTACCGCTGGCCGAGCGGCTCGATGCTCGGGCGCAACCTGCGCGACGTGCACAGCGAGGACCACTGCCAGCGCCTGGAGCCGTACTTCGAGCGCGCGCTGTCGGGCGAGAGCGTGACCTTCGAGATTGCCGAGACCAATCTCTCCGGGCAGGAGCGCTACATGCAGCGCTCCTACGTGCCCAACCGCCAGGCCGACGGCACGGTGAGCGGGCTGTTCGTGCTGATCCGCGACATCACCGAGCGCCGCCGCACCGCCGAGGCGCTGCACCAGGCCTACCAGAACCTCGAACAGCGGGTGCGCGAGCGCACCGCCGAGCTGACCAGCCTGAACGACCAGCTCAAGCGCGAGATCGACGAACGCAGCCAGGTCGAGGCGCGCCTGCGCGAGGCCAAGCGCGAGGCGGAGCAGGCCAACCTGTCGAAAACCAAGTTCCTCGCCGCCGTCAGCCACGACCTGCTGCAACCGCTGAACGCGGCACGGCTGTTCACCAGTGCCCTGCAGGAACGCAGCGGCGAAGCCCTGGTGCG
Organism: Pseudomonas sp. NY15181; assembly: GCF_048068055.1. Lineage (NCBI taxonomy): Bacteria > Pseudomonadati > Pseudomonadota > Gammaproteobacteria > Pseudomonadales > Pseudomonadaceae > Pseudomonas > Pseudomonas sp. NY15181. The sequence continues at coordinate 38,523 of NZ_JBLUPT010000018.1, forward strand.
CAACATCAGCCAGTCGCTGGAGGACGTGGAGAACCTGCTCGGCACCCTGGTGGAAATCTCCAAGCTGGACGCCGGGGTGATCAAGCCTGACATCGCTTCGTTCGATGTCGGCGAGTTGCTCGAAAACCTCGCCGCCGAATACCGCCAGGTGGCGGCTAGCGAGGGGCTGGCGCTGGACTTCGTGCCCTGTGGCGCGCCGGTCCGCAGCGACATGCAGCTGCTGGCGCGCATCCTGCGCAATCTGCTGACCAACGCCATTCGCTATACGCCCTCTGGCCGTGTGCTGCTGGGCTGCCGGCGCCGCCGGCACAGCCTGTGGATCGAGGTCTGGGACACCGGCGTGGGCATCGCCGTGGACAAGCTCGGCGAGATATTCCAGGAGTTCAAGCGCGGCGACGTGCAGCGCTTGAACCAGGACCGTGGGCTGGGGCTGGGCTTGGCTATCGTCGAGAAGATCGCGCGGATGCTCGGCCATCGCATCCAGGTGGAGTCGGTGCCCGGCAAGGGCTCGCGCTTCGCCATCGAAGTCCCCCTGGCACGCCGCGTGGCACGCGTCGCAGCCGAGCCGGAATGCACGGCCGACGACCTGGTGCAGCGCCTGCGCGGCTCGCGGGTGTGGGTGCTGGATAACGACGCCTCGATCTGCGCCGGCATGCGCACGCTGCTGGAAACCTGGGGCTGCCGCGTCGTCACCGCGTTGTCGGAAGAAGACCTGGCGCGCCAGGTGGACAACTTCCACGCCGAATCCGACCTGCTGATCGTCGACTACCACCTGGATGACGGCTTGAACGGCGTCGACGCGATCGCCTCGATCAATGCCCGGCGCGGCTCGCCGCTACCGGCGCTGATGATCACCGCCAACTATAGCAACGAGCTCAAGCAGCAGGTCCGCGAGCTGGGCCACATGCTGATGCACAAGCCAGTCAGGCCGATGAAGCTGAAGACCGCACTCTGCCACCTGCTGGACCGCACCGACTGAGCAGCGCGACACCCGGCCGCAAGCGGCTGGCGAACATTCCGATGTTCGCCAGCCGTTTCGTTTGTGGGGGGATGCTTTACGCGGTCTGGAGCCTCAGCGGCGCAGGTAGGCGGAAAAGTCGATGTCGCTGGCGCTGAGGATGGCCTGCACGCGGTTGTGCACCTTGAGCTTGTGCAGGATCGCCGAGACGTGGGCCTTCACCGTGGTCTCGGCGATCTCCAGGTTGTAGGCGATCTGCTTGTTCGACTCGCCCTTGGTCATCCGCTCCAGCACCAGGAGTTGCTTTCGGGTCAGCGCCTGCAGCAGTTCCGACGGGATGCCGTGCTCCTCGTGGTTGCTGCGTCGCGGCGAGCTCTGCTGGGTGCGGATGATGTCCGAGGGCAGGTAGACGTTGCCGTTGAGGATCTGCTCGATGGCTTCGGTCATCTGCACCCGTGGCGAAGACTTGGTGATGAACCCCACGGCGCCGTAGGTGATGGCTTGCAGCACCACCTGCTTGTCCTGCTCGGCGGAGACGATCACCACAGGAATGGTCGGCGCCTCGTTGCGCAGGTTCATCAGGCCGTTCAGGCCATGCATGCCGGGCATGTTCAGATCGAGCAGGATCAGGTCGAGATCGTCGTGTTCCTGGGTCAGGCCCAGGGCGCTGTCGAGGTCGGCGGTCTCCATCACTTCGCTGCCGGGAAAACCTTCGGCGATGACGTTGTGGATGGCCTCGCGGAACAGCGGGTGATCGTCCGCGATCAGGATCTTGTACATGGCCTACACCTCGTTGTTGTCGTTATGGGTGGCGAGCGGCTTGCGGTCGCAGGCTACTTCAGGTGTCACGGAAGGGGTTGCGGTTGGGCATCCTGCAGGGGCAGTCCTGCCTGTTCCCAGGCGTCGATACCGTCACGGTACCAGTAGAGACTGGAGTAGCCCAGCGCATGCGCCCGGCGGATGGCGTTCCAGCTCAGCCAGCAGTCGGAACGGCAGTAGAACACCAGCGCTCGCCTTGCGTCGCCCTCGGTCAGTCGGGCGAGATTGTCGGCGAAGTAGGCCTGCCACTGCGGCTCCAGCACACCGTTGCCGGTATTGGCCAGCCACAGGCTGCCGGGCAGGTTACGGTGTTTTTCGTCCTCGACGAACTGGCCGTTGAGGAAGGTTCGGCGGTAGACGTCCACCAGCCTGGTCCGTGGCTCGCGCTTGAGCAGTGCCTGCAGGGCAGGGGTGTCGAGGGTGGTGGCGTGCTCGACGGACGGCGGTGTCGGGCTGCGGTACTGGGTCAGGCGGTAGCCGTCGGCGGAAAACAGCGGCGCGTCGTCGGCCTGCGCGGTCGGGAGCGCGAGGGCCAGGCTGAGCAGGCACGCGGACAGGCAGCCGCTCACATGGCCATTCAGGGCAGTGGCAAGGCGAGGCATGGCGGTATCTCTAATCGTTCTTTTTGTAGTGGCCATTACATGCCACCTGTGCGGCTTTGGAAATTCGACGTCAGGAGGGGCGAACCAGTACCAAAGTAGTAGGTTTCACCCCTTGCGCAGCGCCGCGTGTTGCGGGTTGAAGGTCAGCACGGCGAGGCCGGCGAAGAGCAGCGTCAGGCCCAGGCAGACGCCAGTGGCCAGCAGGTTGAATCGCTCGTAGAGGGCGAAGCGCACCAGCTCCACGGCGTGGCTGAACGGGTTCAGCGCGCACAGCCAGTACAGCCACTGGCTGGCCTCGCGCATCTTCCACAGCGGGTAGAGCGCCGAGGAGAGGAAGAACAACGGGAAGATGACGAAGTTCATCACCCCGGCGAAGTTCTCCAGCTGGCGGATGCCATTGGACAGCAACAGCCCCAGCGCGCCCAGCAGCAGGGCGGCGAGCAGCAGCGCCGGCAGCGCCAGCAGCAAGCCCATGGCGGGCGGCTGCACGCCATAGAGCCAGGCGATGAGCAGGAAAGCATAGACCTGCAACAGCGACACCAGGGCGGTGGCCAGCAGCTTGCTCGCCAGCAGGAAGGCCCGCGGCAGCGGGCTGGTGAGCAGCACGCGCATGCTGCCCATCTCGCGGTCGTAGACCATCGACAGTGAGCCCTGCATGCCATTGAACAGCAGGATCATGCAGCACAGCCCCGGCACTATGTAGGTCTCGTAGGTGACGTAGGTGTCATACGGCTCGATGATCGAGATGCCCAGCGCGGCGCGGAAACCGGCGGCGAACACCAGCAGCCAGAGCAGCGGCCTCACCAGCGCGCTGAGGAAGCGCGAGCGCTGCAGGACGAAGCGCAGCCATTCGCGCACGACGATGCCGTGCAGGCACTGCCAGTAGGCGGCGGGGCCGAAGCGCGGGTTCTCCAGGGCGCTCATGCGCAGGCCTCCAGGCGGGTCAGGCGGTCGAAAGTGCGTTCCAGGTTGCCTGCGTCCGGCGCGCAGATGTCGCGAGCTTCGCCACGGGCAACGAGGCGGCCGCGATCGAGCACCAGCAGTGCGTCCTCGGCGCGCACTTCATCCAGCAGATGGGTAGTCCAGAGCACCGCCAGGCCATCTTCCCGGCACAGCCGGCGCACGTGTTCGTTGAGCGCCTGGCGTGCCGCCGGGTCGAGACCGACGCTGGCTTCGTCAAGCAGCAGCAGGCGCGGGCGGTGCAGCAGGGCGCGGGCGATTTCCACCCGGCGGCGGTGCCCGCCATTGAGGGCGCGGACCTTGTCGCGCCGGCGCTCCTGCAATTGCTGGCGGGCCAGCTCGGCGTCGATCCGCTCGTTCGCCACGCTGCGCGGCAGGCCGTGCAGGGCGGCGTGGTAGCGCAGGTTCTGCTCCACGCTCAGGTCCAGGTCCAGGGTGCTCTGCTGGAACACCACGCCCAGTTCGCGCAGTGCCAGGCGCGGCTGGCGGCGCAGGCTGCAGCCGAGCACCTCGATCTCGCCCTGTTGCAGGTCGTAGAGACGGGTGAGCAGGGCCACGAGGGTGGACTTGCCGGCGCCGTTGGGGCCCAGCAGTGCGGTGAATCGACCGGCGGGCAGCTCGAAGTCCAGGCCGTCGAGGGCGCGGCGCGGGCCATAGGCGAAACTGAGGTCTCGAACGGTCAGCGCGTTCATGGCGTCACCACCACGCCCCAGGGATAGCGGCCGACCTTGATGGACTTGGTGACCTTGCGCGAGGCCACGTCGATCACCGACACATCGCCGCTGACGCCATTGGTGGCCAGCAAGGTCTTCTCATCCGGGGTGAACGCCAGGTGCCATACGCGACGCCCCACCAGCAGGTAGTCGAGCACCTCGAAGGTCTTGGCATCGACCACCGCCACATGGTTGGCCGGGCCAAGGGCAACGAAGGCGGTCTTGCCGTCGTCGGTCAACTTCACGCCCACCGGCTGCACCTTGTCCGGGTGCACGCCCTGGATGGCGAAGCGCAGGGTCTTGAGGATCTTGCGGCTGGCGGTGTCCACCACACTGACGGTGCCGCCGATCTCCGCCGAGACCCAGACCTGCGAGCCGTCGTGGGTGAACTCGGCGTGGCGCGGACGCTGGTCCACCAGGGTGCTGTCCACCAGTTTCTGCGTCGAGCTGTCGATCCAGTGCAGCATGTTGGTGGTTTCGCTGGTGTTCACCGCCCACTTGCCGTCCGGGCTCACCGCCATACCTTCGGGTTCGACGCCGACGTCGATCTGCCCGAGCACCTGGGCGGTCTGGGTGTCCACCACGGTCACCAGCGCATCGTCCTCGTTGGAGATGTACAGCCAGCGGTCGTTGGGGTGCAGCGCGAACTGCTCCGGGTCGGCGCCCGAGGGTAGCTGCCTGATGATCTTGCGGGTGGCCAGGTCCAGCACCTGCACGGTGTCGGAATCGCTCGCGCAGATGTACAGCAGCTTGTTGTCGTGGGACAGCGCCAGGCCGCGCGGGCGCTTGCCGGTGTCGATGGTGCCGGTGACCGTCATCGTGTCGAGGTCGATGACGCTAAGGTTGTTGTCCTTCTCGTTGGACACGTAGGCGGTGGCGGCGATGGCCGGTGGCGTCTGGTAGAGCGCGGCGCCCAGGCAGGCCAGGGCCAGCAGGCGGGGCAGGGCGGGGCAGGGCATGGCGGCGGTCCTCATGGGCGGTCTTCTTATGGCTGGGCGTCGGCGAGGTGGCACTGGCTTTCCGGTGCGTCGAGGCCGAGGCTGTCGAGTTCGCTGGCGGGGTGCAGGAAGCCTTCCTGGGGCGAGGTGCTGACCAGGGCGCGCGGTTGCACCAGCGGGATCGGCTGGCGCAGCTGACCGTCCCAGGGGCGAAAGCCGAGCTTGTAGCCCTTGAAGCCGTCCAGCGGCAGGTCGGGGGAGAGCGACAGCTTGCGGATCGCCATGGGATCGGCATCGCGCAGGCGAGTGACCGCGCTGGCGATGCTGCGCACGGCAATCCAGGCGGCGAAGTCGCGGTCGTTCATCCAGCGCCCGGCGTGCTCCTCGAAGCGCTTCTGCAACTGCGCGGCGCCGTAGGTTTCCACGGTCTTGTGCCAGCCTGTGGCGACCAGCCCCTGGGTGCCGGCCACCGGGCGCGGCAGCCAGGTGTTGTAGGGCACGTATTCGCCGAAGTCGCCGTGTTCGTCAGCCACCAGCACGGCGTCGTAGTCGTCGCCGGACTGGGTGAACAGCGCCATGTCGGCCTGGGCGCTGCGGCGCTGGTCGTTGGCGAAGGTGAAGGGTTTCTCCTCGACTATCTTTGCGCCGAAGCGCTTGGCCGAGCGGCGCAGGGCGTTGGCGTAGGCGGCGTCTTCCGGGCGTTGGCCGACGATCAGCAGCCAGCGCGTCCACTTGCGCAGCACCAGGAACTGGGTGAGGGCGTCGGTCAGCATCAGCCGGCTGGGCAGGGTGTGCAGCACGTTCGGCGCGCACCGGCTGGCGCGCAGCTCGTCATCGGCGGCGCCGGCGTTGAACAGCACGCTGTCCGGCAGCGCGGCGGCCAGTTGGCGCAGGGTTTCGGCCGGGGCGTTGACCACGAACAAGCGCAGCCCGGCGTCGTGCAGGCGCCTGGCTTCGGCGAGCAGCTTTTCCGGCGTATCGGTGCTGGCGGCTTCCAGGCTGTAGCGATGCTTGAGGAAGCGCCCGGTGCTGTTGCTGTCGGTGATCGCCAGCTCCGCGCCGCGCAGGCCTGCGTCGGTGGGCTCGGGGATGACGTTGGAGAGCAGTGGGCCGGGGTCGGGCGTGTAGCCCAGGTAGCCGATGCGGATCTCCAGGGCAGGCGCTTCCTCGGCGCGGACGCCGAGACTGAGCGTTGCGGCGCAGGCCAGCGCGAGCAGGTAGGCCACACCGTGCAGGATGAACTGGCGCATGGGCGATTCCTTTTTCGATGCGGCTTGTTGTTGTGCGGCCAGCATAGGAATCGCCCGGGGCGCGGCAAATATGCAGAAAGTACCGTTGAGGCAGTACCAAGGTAGTAGGTTGCGCGCCGCGCCCGCGACCTAGGATGGCCCGACAAGAACCAAGAAGAGAAAGGTCGCCATGCGTATCGCCGTCACGCTCGTCCTGCCGATCCTGTTGATGCTCAGCCTGCTCGGCTTCGATTTCCTCTATGCCCGCAACAGCTATCCCAGCCCAGTCGAGCGGCATGCTCCGTTGGGGTGTGCCGACAACTGTCGCGGTGCGCCTTAGCCGCGGGCGCGGAAAAGCATCGCGGATCAATGCGCTCCTACTAGATATATCTGCGCTCGGGTTGGCCCTCACCCTAGCCCTGGCTGCGCGCCCCGCTCAGAGGGAGAGGGGACCGTTCGGCGCAGCATGAAACCTTGGCGTCAGTCGGCTCGGACTGCTCCCTCTCCCTGAGGGAGAGGGCTGGGGTGAGGGGGATGCATCGGCACGGACTCCCCCACAAGAAGACAGTTGCTCCTACGAGATCAAGAGCCCGCCTCGCCCGCACGCGGGAGAAGGGATCGCAGGCACCGACTCTCCTGGAGCGTAGGGCGTATAACGCTCCGCGTTATACGCCGTTTGACCTGGGTTCGAGGGCGCTCCGGGCTTAACCCCGGAGTCTGCTGGATGGCGAGGCGTATCGGCGTACAACCGCGAACGGTTGTACGCCCTACGGTCGCGAAGACAATCGCTCCTCTTCAGCCCCTGGCCTCCCGCCGCCCTAGTACGAAGGGAGTAGGCGGCATCACCCAAAGCAGGATTCGGCCCACGGGCAAGCGTTCTTACCATCGTCATCACGGTCGCCGCTCCGGGCACCGAGCCTTGCCAAGCATCTCGATGAGAGGATGAAGTGATGAACAACAAGAACGTGCTGTGCGGCCTGCTGTTGCTGGCTGGCCTGGGTACCTCGGGTCTGGCCCTGTCCCACGGCAATGTGACGCCCCAGGCGGTGGATACCACGGGGCTGGAACCTCTGGGCAAGGAATGGCGCGACACCAACCCCTATCGCGAACCCTACGCCAACCACGCCAAGGCAGTGGAAATCGGCGCTTCGGCCTACAACCAGAACTGTGCCCGCTGCCACGGCCTGGAAGCCAAGTCCGGCGGCATCGCCCCCGACCTGCGCAAGCTCGACGTCGGCGCCGAGGGTGACGAGTGGTTCAAGGAGCGGGTGATCAACGGCGCGGTGCGCGATGGCGCCGTGTACATGCCGAAGATGGCCGACTACATCAGCCAGGAAGGGCTCTGGGCCATCCGCACCTACCTGGACAGCGTGCACGTGGAAGAGTGACCGCCATGCGCCTGCCCAGCCTGCTGCCCCGGCTAATTCTGAGCCTGGTCCTGTGCCTGCTGCTGGGACAGGCGCAGGCCGGGGTCCGCCCCTACGAGGACATGGTCGCCAGCGGCGTGCTGCGGGTGGCCGTGTACGAGAACTTCCCGCCCTACAGCTTCATGCAGGGCGGGCAGCCGCGCGGCATCGACATCGACCTGGCGACGCGCCTGGCCAGCGGATTGGGCATGCGCGCGGAATTCCTCTGGGTCACCCCGGGGGAGCGCCTGGACGACGACCTGCGCAACTTCATCTGGAAGGGGCATTACCTGCGCCCCGGCGTGGTTGCCGACGTCATGCTGCGGGTGCCCTACGACCGCGAATACGCCAACCGGCGCAACGATGTCGGCGAATTCGCCAACGAACAGGTGGTGATGTTCGGCCCCTACCAGCGCGAGCGCTGGCAGGTGGTCAACGACGACCGCCGGCTGCCGAAGGTGGACACCATCGCGGCCTTCCGTGAACACCCCATCGGCGTCGAACTGGACAGCGTGCCGTCCTTCTACCTGACCTCGGTGCTGGGCGGCCAGCTCAGCCGCATGACGGTGCATTTCCCGAGCACCCAGGCGGCTTTCGACGGCATGCGCGCGGGCAAGGTGGACGCGGTGATGGCCCTTCGCGGCGAACTGGACTGGATGCGCGCCCAGGCCGCCGATTTACACCTGAAGAATGCCGAGAACACCTACCCCAACCTCGGCCAGCCCGAGTGGGACATCGGCATGGCGGTGCACGAGAGCAATCGTCAGCTCTCCAACGCCCTGGACGGCGAGCTGGAGGAGCTGGTGCGCAGCGGCGAGATGGAAAAGCTCTACGCGGCCTACGGCGTGCGCTACGAACTGCCGGGGCTCTATCAGGACGTGCAGTGAGGGAAACAGGATGCACAGGCGCCACGTATTGCTCGGGATGTGCGCGCTGCCGCTGCTGGCAGCGGCGGTGGAGGGCGACCCGATGCCCTCGGTAATGTGGGACTACCACCACAAGCGGCTGCTGAACGGCGAGCCCTATGTCTTTGACGAGCGCGTCAAGCTGGGAGTCCCGCCGTTCGCCGAAGATTCCCGGCAGGTGCCGGTGGAAGTGGACGCCCGCGCACTGCCGGGTCGCTTCGACCGCCTGCTGCTGTGGGCCGAGCTGAACCCGATTCCCCATGTGCTGACGCTCTATCCTGGCGAGCACCTGGAACCGCTGCTGGCGGTGCGCATCCGCATCGAGCAGGCCACGCCGATCCGCGCCGCGCTGCGGGACGAGAAGGGTGTCTGGCACGTCGGTTCGGCCTGGATCGATGCTGCCGGTGGCGGCTGCACCGCACCCAGCGTGGTGCGTGCGCAACCGGGCTGGGAAGACCGACTCGGTCAGGTGCATGGCGGCGCTTACCCCAGGGGCGAGTACAGCCGCGTGCGCCTGTCGGTGTCGCACCCGATGGACAACGGCCTGGTCGGCGGCATCCCCGAGTTCTACCTCGACCACGCCGAGTTGCGCGGGCCGGGTGGGGAAGTCTTCGCGCGACTGGATCTGTTCCCGGCGGTGAGCGAGAACCCCACCTTCACCTTCGAGGTGCGCGGCCATCCGCACACCGAACTCTGGCTGCACGACAACAACGGCAACCAATTCCAGGCCGCTCTGCGCTGACGCCGCACTGCGCTAACGAGGTGCCCATGCGTTTCCTCCTGATCGCCCTGGCCTGCCTGTGCCTGCCGGCACTGGCCGACCTGCAGTACCACCTTCAACCCAGGCGTATCGCCGACGGCACCTGGCTGGTGGAAGGCAGCACCGACAACTTCGGCAAGGACAATGGCGGCGCCATCGTCAACGTCGCCTTCATCGACACCGGCGACGGCGTGCTGGTGATCGATACCGGTCCTTCGCGGCGCTACGGCGAAGCCCTGCGGGCGCTGATCCAGCAGACCACCGGCAAGCCAGTGAAGCGCGTGCTGCTGACCCATCATCATCCCGACCATGTGCTGGGCAACCAGGCTTTCACCGACGTGCCCATCGGCGCGCTGGCCGGCACCAGCAAGCTGCTAAAAGAGCAGGGCAACGCCATGGCGGAGAACATGTACCGCCTGGTGGGGGACTGGATGCGCGGTACGGAAGTGGTGCTGCCCACCGAGGCGGTGGAGCCGGGTACATTCCAGATGGGCAGCCACCGATTCCGCCTGGTGGGATTGCGCGGGCATACCGGTGCGGACCTGGCCATCCTCGACGAGACCACCGGCGTGCTGTTCGCTGGCGATATCGTGTTCTACCAGCGTGCGCTGACCACGCCGAACAGTCCGGGGCTGGACGTGTGGCTGGGTGATCTCGACACCTTGCAGAAGCTTCCGTGGAAGCTGATCGTCCCTGGCCACGGTCCCATCGCCACGGATGCCGCGCCATTCGCACAGATGCGTGATTACCTCGGTTGGCTGGACAGCGTGATGCGCGACGGTATTGCCCAGGGCGCGGACATGAACGACCTGTTGCGTACGCCGATCCCCGATCGTTTCGCCGGGGTCAGCCTGACGCGCTATGAGCTGATCCGCAGCGTCAGCCATCTCTATCCGCGGTATGAGCAGAAGGCTTTGCCGCGGGTTGACGAGCCGTAAAGCGTTCTCGGATGTTCCGGCGCACGGGCCATGCCCTCACCCCAACCTCTCCCGGAGGGAGAGGGGGCTGTCTGGAGCCGCCTTGCTGATGGGCGCTCCGACCCGATCTTGTTGTAGGAGCGAGCTTGCTCGCGAACCTTCCAGCAGGATGAACTCCTGTGTCCGCCCTTCGCGCCGAACGGCTCCCTCTCCCTCTGGGAGAGGGTTGGGGTGAGGGTCGCCGAGCTCATCCAGGCACCATGACCGCCGGTCAATCCGGTTCGCGAGCAAGCTCGCTCCAACAAGGGGACATCCACCCTCTGCGCTCCTACGCAAGTCCCGAATTTCGTGCCGCGCAGCCCGGTATTGCTACCAAGGAACTAGAAAATTCGGCACTGCGTTCAATTGTTGGCGCTGAGGCCCAAACCAAGAATCTGCGACAGACCGGGAAACTTTCCCGGGCACAACAACAATCGCAGAGGCGCACGCCATGAGACAGCTTCAACCTTTCGCCCGCACCGTGCTGTTCACCGCCATCAGCCTGGCCACCCTGGGCGCCCACGCCGGGGTTACCGACCAGGACATCAGTGATTCCGCCAAGCGCACCGACCAGGTCGTGGTCAACGGCATCAACCAGCAGGGCCAGCGTTTCAGCCCGCTGAACACGTTGAACAGCGACAACGTGAAGGAACTGCGGCCGGTGTGGGCGCTGTCCTTCGGCGGCGAGAAGCAGCGCGGCCAGCAGGCGCAACCGCTGATCAAGGACGGCGTGATGTACGTCACCGCCTCCTACTCGCGGGTCTTCGCGGTGGATGCGCGCACCGGGCGCAAACTGTGGCAGTACGATGCGCGCCTGCCCGACGGCATCATGCCCTGCTGTGACGTGATCAACCGCGGCGTGGCCCTGTACGGCGATCTGGTGATCTTCGGCACCCTCGACGCCAAGCTGGTCGCCCTGAACAAGGACACCGGCAAGGTGGTGTGGAAGAAGACCGTGGCCGACTACAAGGCCGGTTATTCCATCTCCGCCGCGCCGCTGATCGCCAAGGGCAAGCTGATCACCGGCGTGGCCGGCGGCGAGTTCGGCGTGGTCGGCAAGATCGAGGCCTATAACCCCACCAACGGCGAGCTGCTGTGGAGCCGGCCGACCGTGGAAGGCCACATGGGCTACGTCTACAAGGACGGCAAAGCCGTGGAGAACGGCATCTCCGGCGGCGAGGCAGGCAAGACCTGGCCGGGCGACCTGTGGAAGACCGGCGGCGCCGCGCCCTGGCTGGGCGGCTACTACGACCCGAGCACCGACTCGCTGTTCATCGGCACCGGCAACCCGTCGCCGTGGAACTCGCACCTGCGCCCGGGCGACAACCTGTTCTCCTCGTCGCGCCTGGCGCTGAACCCGGAGGACGGCTCGATCAAGTGGCACTTCCAGACCACCCCGCACGACGGCTGGGACTTCGACGGCGTGAACGAGCTGGTGTCCTTCGACTACAAGGACGGCGGCAAGACCGTGCAGGCCGCCGCCACCGCCGACCGCAACGGCTTCTTCTACGTGCTGGACCGCACCAACGGCAAGTTCATCCGTGGCTTCCCCTTCGTCGACAAGGTGACCTGGGCCAAGGGGCTGGATAAAGACGGCCGTCCGGTCTACGACGACGCCCACCGCCCGGGCGCGCCGGGGCAGGGCACCGAGAAGGGTTCGTCCGTGTTCGTCTCGCCGTCCTTCCTTGGCGGCAAGAACTGGATGCCCATGGCCTACAGCCAGGACACCGGGTTGTTCTACGTGCCGTCCAACGAGTGGGGCATGGACATGTGGAACGAGAACATCGCCTACAAGAAAGGCGCGGCGTACCTCGGCGCGGGCTTCACCATCAAGCCGCTGAACGAGAAGTACATCGGCGTGCTGCGTGCCATCGACCCGAAGACCGGCAAGCAGGTCTGGCGCTACGAGAACTACGCGCCGCTGTGGGGCGGCGTACTGGCGACCCACGGCAACCTGGTGTTCACCGGCAACCCCGAGGGCTACCTGATGGCGTTCGACGCCAAGTCGGGCAAGAAGCTCTACGAGTTCAACACCGGCTCGGGTGTGATCGCTTCGCCCATCACCTGGGAAATGGACGGCGAGCAGTACGTGACCGTGCTGTCCGGCTGGGGGGGCGCGGTGCCGCTGTGGGGTGGCGAGGTGGCCAAGCGGATCAAGGACCTGGACCAGGGCGGGATGATCTGGACCTTCAAGCTGCCGAAGGATCTGGTGGCGAAGAAGTGATGTTGCTGTGAGGTGAGCAGGGGGCCGGCCGTTGAGTCGGCCCTTTGTTTTTGAAGCGTCTGTTGGCGCAGCTGGCGCAATGCGCCGGAGTGTTCCGGTTGGAACGGATTTCGCCGCGAAGTCCCCCGCGGCGGAATCCGTACTGCCAGGAATGCACTTGGATAAGTCGCAGGTTGTAGGGCCACCTTCGGCGTCGTTCTGCATCTACTACCAAATGAGTAACCCACCGCTCCCATGGGTGCATTCCGGGCAGGGAAGGGCGCTGCCTAAGATCGCTCCATCACCTGGCCGATGGAGGCCGGGACCTGACAGGAGAGCATCCCCATGATCTACGCCCCACCCGGAACCCCCGGTGCCGTCGTCACCCTCAAGCCGCGCTACGGCAACTACATCGGCGGCGAGTTCGTCGCCCCGGTGCTGGGCCAGTACTTCAGCAACACCTCGCCGGTGAACGGCGAAGTCATCGCCGAATTCCCGCGTTCCACCGCCGAAGACATCGAGCGCGCACTGGACGCCGCCCACGCCGCCGCCGATGCCTGGGGCCGCACCTCGGTGCAGGACCGCGCGCTGATCCTGCTGAAGATCGCCGACCGCATCGAACAGAACCTGGAGCAGCTCGCCGTCGCCGAGACCTGGGACAACGGCAAGGCCGTGCGCGAAACCCTGAACGCCGACGTGCCGCTGGCCGCCGACCACTTCCGTTACTACGCCGGCTGCATCCGCGCCCAGGAAGGCGGCGCCGCCGAGATCAACGAGAACACCGTCGCCTACCACATCCACGAACCGCTGGGCGTGGTCGGGCAGATCATCCCGTGGAACTTCCCGCTGCTGATGGCCGCGTGGAAACTCGCCCCGGCGCTGGCCGCTGGCAACTGCGTGGTGATCAAGCCGGCCGAGCAGACTCCGCTGTCGATCATGCTGCTGGCCGAGATCGTCGGCGACCTGCTGCCGCCGGGCGTGCTGAACATCGTCCAGGGCTTCGGCAAGGAAGCGGGACAGGCGCTGGCCACCAGCAAGCGCATCGCCAAGATCGCCTTTACAGGCTCGACCCCGGTCGGTTCGCACATCCTCCATTGCGCGGCGGAGAACATCATCCCGTCCACCGTCGAGCTGGGCGGCAAGAGCCCGAACATCTTCTTCGAGGACATCATGCAGGCCGAGCCGGCCTTCATCGAGAAAGCCGCCGAGGGCCTGGTGCTGGCCTTCTTCAACCAGGGCGAGGTGTGCACCTGCCCGTCGCGGGCGCTGGTGCAGGAGTCGATCTTCGAGCCGTTCATGGCCGAGGTGATGAAGAAGATCAAGGCGATCAAGCGCGGCAACCCGCTGGACACCGAAACCATGGTCGGCGCCCAGGCTTCGCAGCAGCAGTACGAGAAGATCCTGTCCTACCTCGACATCGCCCAGAACGAAGGCGCCGAGTTGCTCGCCGGTGGTTCCAGCGAGCGCCTGGCCGGTGACCTGGCCAGCGGTTACTACATCCAGCCGACCCTGCTCAAAGGCCACAACGGCATGCGCGTGTTCCAGGAGGAAATCTTCGGCCCGGTGGTGGGCGTGACCACCTTCAAGGACGAAGCCGAAGCCCTGGCCATCGCCAACGACACCGAGTTCGGCCTCGGCGCCGGCGTCTGGACCCGCGACATCAACCGCGCCTGGCGCATGGGTCGTGGCATCCAGTCCGGCCGCGTGTGGACCAACTGCTACCACCTGTACCCGGCGCACGCTGCCTTCGGTGGCTACAAGAAGTCCGGCGTCGGTCGCGAAACCCACAAGATGATGCTCGACCACTACCAGCAGACCAAGAACCTGCTGGTGAGCTACGACATCAACCCGCTGGGCTTCTTCTGATCCCCGGCTGATCCGAGCAGCACGCCGGCGAGCCTTCCCCCCATCGGGCTCGCCGGTTCCCACCTCCGGTGTGCCCGCCGGCCGGGCATCCCTTGTCTCGACGCGCCCGTTCGGGCGGCCGTCCGCTTCCGTGCCCACTTCCTCGGGCGACGGTCTTCGTCGAACGCGACCCCGGTCGCGTTTTCTTTTTTCTCGATGACGCTTTGTTCGCGAGCAAGCTCGCTCCTACGAAAAGCACCGTGTCGCCCTCTGTAGGAGCGAGCTTGCTCGCGAACCGCCGGGTTTCAGGGCCCCCGAAGTCGATCAAGGCGGCTGCGGCGGACTATGGTTTAACGGCGTACCACCGCGAACGGTTGTATGCCCTACGCGGCGGGGCCCGCACTCACTACCAAATCAGGGGGGAATCTCCTTCGAAAGTATCATTCGGCCTCTCTGCCCCTGGTGATTAACTCGACCTACCGGAACAACCGGTGCGATGCCCGAAAGACATCCCTAAAACAAGAGGACAGACCCATGTGGACCAAGCCTAGCTTCACCGACCTGCGCCTTGGCTTCGAAGTGACCCTGTACTTCGCCAACCGCTGATCCACTCGGCCCCGGTCCGCCGGGGCCCCTGCCCACGGGGCACTGTCATGCACATCCGAATTCTCGGGTCGGCCGCCGGTGGCGGCTTTCCCCAGTGGAACTGCAACTGCCGCAACTGCCACGGCGTACGCGACGGCAGCGTGATCGCGCAGCCGCGCACCCAGTCGTCCATCGCGCTGTCCGACGATGGCGAGAACTGGATTCTCTGCAATGCCTCGCCCGACATCCGCGCCCAGCTGGCGTCCTTCCCGGCGCTGCAGCCGGCGCGGCGGCTGCGCGATTCGGCGATTGCCGCCATCGTCCTGCTGGACAGCCAGATCGACCACACCACCGGCCTGCTCAGTCTGCGCGAAGGCTGCCCGCACGAGGTGTGGTGCACCGAGATGGTCCACCAGGACCTGTCCACCGGCTTTCCGCTGTTCCCCATGCTGTCGCACTGGAATGGAGGGCTGAAGCACAACCTCATTGCGCTGGATGCCGAGCCTTTCAGCATCCCCGCCTGCCCGGGCCTGCGCATCACCGCCATCGCCCTGCGCAGCAGCGCGCCGCCGTATTCGCCGCACCGGGGCAACCCGCATCCGGGCGACAACATCGGCCTGTTCGTCGAGGACCTCTCCACCGGCGGGAAGCTGTTCTACGCACCCGGCCTGGGCCAGGTGGACGACGATCTGCTGCACTGGATGCGCCGCGCCGATTGCCTGCTGGTGGACGGCACGCTCTGGCGCGACGACGAGATGCGCGTCTGTGAGGTGGGCGACAAGCTCGGCAGCGAGATGGGCCACCTGGCCCAGAGCGGCCCCGGCGGCATGATCGAAGTACTCGACGACATCGCTGGGCCACGCAAGGTGCTCATCCACATCAACAACACCAATCCCATCCTCGACATCGCCTCGCCCGAACGCGCCGAACTGGACGCGCACGGCATCGAGGTCGCGTTCGATGCCATGAACATCTTCCTTTAAAAGGGGAGCCGCGATGACCCGCGAAGCCATGAGCCCCGCCGATTTCGAGCAGGCGCTGCGCGCCAAGGGCGCCTGCTACCACATCTTCCACCCGTACCACGTGGCCATGTACGAAGGCCGCGCCACCCGCGAGCAGATCCAGGGCTGGGTGGCCAACCGTTTCTACTACCAGGTGAACATCCCGCTCAAGGATGCGGCGATCCTCGCCAATTGCCCGGACCGCGACGTGCGCCGCGAGTGGCTGCAGCGCATTCTCGACCACGACGGTGCGCCCGGCGAGGAGGGCGGCATCGAGGCCTGGCTGCGCCTGGCCGAAGCCGTGGGGCTGGACCGCGAACAGGTGCTGTCCCAGGAACTGGTGCTGCCCGGCGTGCGCTTCGCGGTGGACGCCTACGTCAACTTCGCCCGCCGCGCCAGCTGGCAGGAAGCGGCCAGCAGCTCGCTCACCGAGCTGTTCGCCCCGCAGATCCACCAGTCGCGCCTGGACAGCTGGCCGCAGCACTACCCGTGGATCGACGCCACCGGCTACGACTACTTCCGCAAGCGCCTGTCCCAGGCGCGCCGCGACGTCGAGCACGGCCTGCGCATCACCCTGGAACACTACCGCACCCGCGAGGCCCAGGAGCGCATGCTGGAAATCCTGCAATTCAAGCTCGACGTGCTCTGGAGCATGCTCGACGCGATGAGCATGGCCTATGAACTGGAGCGCCCGCCGTACCACACGGTGACGACCGAGCGCGTATGGCACAGGGGGTTGCTGTGATGAGTCTGCCTTCGCTGGACAGCGTGCCGGCATTGCGCCGGGGCTTCCGCCTGCAATTCGAGCCGGCCCAGGGCTGCCACGTGCTGCTCTATCCTGAAGGGATGGTGAAGCTCAACGACAGCGCCGGGGCGATCCTTGGCCGTGTCGACGGGCAAGCCGACGTCGCCGGCATCATCGACGGCCTGCGCGCCGATTTCCCCGGCGTGCCGGGCATCGACGAAGACATCCTGGCATTCCTCGAGGTGGCCCATGCTCAATTCTGGATCGAGCTGCGCTGAGGCGCCGGTGGGCCCGCCGCTCTGGCTACTGGCCGAGCTGACCTACCGCTGCCCGCTGCAGTGTCCGTACTGCTCCAACCCGCTGGACTTCGCCAAGAGCGGCGAGGAACTGAGCACCGCCCAGTGGATCGAGGTGTTCCGCCAGGCCCGCGAGCTGGGCGCGGCGCAGCTGGGCTTTTCCGGCGGCGAGCCGCTGGTGCGCCAGGACCTCGCCGAGCTGATCGCCGCCGCGCGCGGGCTGGGCTTCTACACCAACCTGATCACCTCCGGCATCGGGCTCAACGAGCAGCGCCTGAAGGAGTTCGCCGATGCGGGGCTGGACCATATCCAGATCAGCTTCCAGGCCGCCGACGAGGAGGTGAACAATCTGCTCGCCGGCTCGCGCAAGGCCTTCGCCCAGAAGCTCGCCATGGCCCGCGCGGTGAAAGCCCACGGTTATCCGATGGTGCTCAACTTCGTCACCCACCGGCACAACATCGACAAGATCGACCGCATCATCGAGCTGTGCATTGAACTGGAGGCCGACTTCGTCGAGCTCGCCACCTGCCAGTTCTACGGCTGGGCCGAGCTGAACCGCGCCGGGCTCCTGCCGACCCGCGAGCAACTGCAACGCGCCGAACGCATCACCGCCGAGTATCGCGAGCGCCTGGCCGCCGAAGGCAACCCGTGCAAGCTGATCTTCGTGGTGCCCGATTACTACGAGGAGCGCCCCAAGGCCTGCATGGGCGGCTGGGGCAGCGTGTTCCTCGACGTCACGCCGGACGGCACCGCGCTGCCATGCCACAGCGCGCGGCAACTGCCGGTGAAATTCCCCAATGTGCGCGAGCACAGCCTGCAGCACATCTGGTACGAGTCGTTCGGCTTCAACCGATTCCGGGGCGATTCGTGGATGCCCGAGCCGTGCCGCTCCTGCGACGAGAAGGAACGCGACTTCGGCGGCTGCCGCTGCCAGGCCTTCATGCTCACCGGCGATGCCGAGGCAACCGATCCGGTGTGCGCGAAGTCCGCCCATCACGGGATGATCCTCGACGCCCGCCGCGAGGCCGAGGAGGCGCCGTTGGCCCTGGACCAACTGACCTGGCGCAACGAGCGCGCCTCGCAGCTGATCTGCAAGGCCTGAGCGTGGAACGCGACGACTGGAGCGCCGAACGCGCGGTAGCCGCCGCCGGGGACTTCGCCGAGCTGCACGTTGCCCACGGCGGCCTGCTTTGGGCCGCCTTCGACCCCGCCAGCGCACGCTGCCGGCTGTTCCTGCGCCGTGAAGGGCAGACCCGCGAGCTGACTCCGCCCGGCGCTTCGGTGCGCAGCCGTGTCTACGAGTATGGCGGCGGCTCCTGCTGCGCCACGGGCGACGGCGTGGCCTGGGTGGAAGAGGGTGACCAGCAGGTGCGCTGGCTGCGCCTGGGG
The DNA here is from genome assembly GCF_048068055.1 of Pseudomonas sp. NY15181. NCBI lineage: Bacteria > Pseudomonadati > Pseudomonadota > Gammaproteobacteria > Pseudomonadales > Pseudomonadaceae > Pseudomonas > Pseudomonas sp. NY15181. The sequence goes on from NZ_JBLUPT010000018.1 coordinate 56,833, forward strand.
GGCGAGCCCCGGCCGATCACCCGGCGCGACGACTGCCGCTACGGCGATCTGCACTACGTCGCCGCCTGGAACGCGCTGCTGGCGGTGGAGGAGGAGGGTGGTGCGCGCCACCGTATCGTTCGCCTGGATGCCGACGGGCGCCGCCGGGTGATTGCCGAGGGCGCGGACTTCTATGCTTCGCCCGTTGCCGACAGCCGAGCCGAGCGCATCGCCTGGGTGGAATGGGATCGCCCGCATCAGCCGTGGACGCGGACCCGCCTGTGCGAAGCCTTCGCCGGCGAGCAACGTTGCCTCGCCGGGCAGTCCGGCCACGAATCCATCCAGCAGCCGCGGTTTGCCGGGAACGGTCAACTGCACTGGCTGAGCGACCGCGATGGCTACTGGCAGCCGTACCACGAAGGGCAGGGTGCCTTGCCGGTTGCGGCGGCGGACCACGCCAGCGCGCCCTGGCAACTGGGCGGGTGCACCTTCCTGCCGCTGGCCGGCGGCAGTCTGCTGGCTACCCGTTACGAAGAAGGGCGTGGCGCGCTGGTGCTCTACGACGGGCGTGGCGGTGAACGCCGGTTGGCCCCGGAGTACAGCCGCTTCCGTTGCCTGGCGGCGGATGAGCGCCACTTCTATTGCATCGCCGCCGCGCCGGACCGCTTGCCGACGCTACTGGCGATCCGCCGGGTGGATGGCTCAACCCAGGTGCTGGCTGGCGGCGAGCAACCGCTGGCGGAAGCCAACCTGTCCCGTGGCGAAGCCTTCCACTACGCGGTGGGTGAGGATGAGTGCGGCCATGGTTTCTTCTATCCGCCCCACGGGAACGAAACCACGCCGCCGCTGGTGGTGTTCCTGCACGGCGGCCCGACCTCGGCCAGCTATCCGGTGTTCGACGGGCGCATCCAGTTCTGGACCCGCCGAGGCTTTGCCGTGGCCGATATCAATTACCGGGGCAGCAGCGGCTACGGACGCGCCTACCGTGAACGCCTGCACCTGGGCTGGGGGCAGGTGGAAGTGGAAGACATCGGCGCGGCGCTGGACTTCCTCGCCCAGGCTGGGCGCATCGACCGCCAACGGGTTTTCGTGCGCGGTTCCAGCGCCGGTGGCTACAGCGCGCTGATGGCCCTGGCGCGCCTGCCGGGTCTGCGTGGCGGCGCCAGTCTCTATGGCGTGAGCGATCCGCAGGCACTGGCGCGGGTGACCCACAAGTTCGAGGCGGATTACCTGGACTGGCTGATCGGCGACCCGCAACAGGATGCCGAGCGCTACCGCGAGCGCACGCCAGTGCTGCTGGCCGCGCATATCCACGCCCCGGTGATCTTCTTCCAGGGCGAGCTGGACGCGGTGGTGGTGCCGGCGCAGACCGACGCCATGGTCGAAAGCCTGCGCCAGCGTGGCGTACCGGTGGAAGTGCATCGATACGCCGGGGAGCGTCACGGCTTCCGCCAGGGCGCCAATCTCGCCCATGCGCTGGAGGCGGAGTGGCGTTTCTACCAGGCGCTGCTGGCTGTCTGAACCGTCTGCCAAGGTCGCATTGCAATACCTGACGGATGCAGTAGGCTGCCGGAAATATCCCATAACAATAACGACAGAGCCCCCGATGTCCCACGAGCTCAGCCAACTGCGCAAATTCGTCTCGCCTGAAATCATTTTCGGTGCCGGATGCCGGCACAATGTCGCCAATTACGTGAAAACCTTCGGCGCCCGCAAGGTCCTGGTGGTGTCGGACCCCGGTGTACTCGCCGCCGGCTGGGTCGCCGACATCGAGGCCAGCCTGGCCGCCCAGGACATTCCCTTCTGCCGCTACACCGACGTTTCGCCCAACCCGCGCGTGGAAGAGGTGATGCGCGGCGCCGACTTCTACCGCAGCCAGGGCTGCAACGTGATTGTCGCGGTCGGCGGCGGCAGCCCCATGGACTGCGCCAAGGGCATCGGCATCGTCGCCGCCCACGGGCGCAACATCCTCGAGTTCGAAGGCGTGGACACCCTGCGCGTGCCCAGCCCGCCGCTGATCCTGATCCCGACCACCGCCGGCACATCGGCGGACGTTTCGCAGTTCGTGATCATCTCCAACCAGGACGAGCGGATGAAGTTCTCCATCGTCAGCAAGGCGGTGGTGCCCGACGTGTCGCTGATCGACCCGGAAACCACCCTGACCATGGACCCGTTCCTCTCCGCCTGCACCGGCATCGACGCCCTGGTGCACGCCATCGAAGCCTTCGTCTCCACTGGCCACGGCCCACTCACCGACCCCCACGCCCTGGAGGCGATGCGCCTGATCAACGGCAACCTGGTGCAGATGATCGCCAACCCGGCGGACATCGCCCTGCGCGAGAAAATCATGCTGGGCAGCATGCAGGCGGGGCTGGCGTTCTCCAATGCCATCCTTGGGGCGGTGCACGCGATGTCTCACAGCCTCGGCGGCTACCTCGATCTGCCGCACGGGCTGTGCAACGCGGTGCTGGTGGAGCACGTGGTGGCGTTCAACTACAGCGCCGCGCCGGAGCGCTTCAAGGTGATCGCCGAGACCTTCGGCATCGACTGCCGTGGCATGACCCACGCGCAGATCCGCCAGCGATTGGTGGAGCACCTGATCGCCTTCAAGAATGCCGTGGGCTTCCACGAGAGCCTCGGCCTGCACGGCGTGGGCAGCTCGGACATTCCCTTCCTGTCGCGCCACGCGATGCAGGACCCGTGCATCCTCACCAACCCTCGCGAGTCCAGCCTGCGCGATGTCGAGGTGGTGTATGGCGAGGCCCTCTGACGAGCAGCAGCAACAGGCCCTGGCCGGGCTGCTCGGGCTGGGCAGCCACTCCGCGCGCAAGAGCCATTATCCCGAACTGGTGGCGCGCCTGGACGAGCTGGAAACCGAGCGCAACCGCTATAAATGGCTGTTCGAGAACGCCGTCCACGGCATCTTCCAGGCCAGCCTGAGCCAGGGCCTGCGCGCCGCCAACCCGGCCCTGGCGCATATGCTCGGCTACGAAGACCCGCAGCAGGTGCTGTGGAATCTGCAGGACATGGCCAGCCAGCTGTTCGTCGGCGGGGAGGGCGAGATGCGCCGCATCCGCACCTTGCTGCGCGAGCAGGGCGGGCTGTTCGGCTACGAGACGCGCCTGCGCCGACGCGACGGCAGCCACGTCGACGTATTGATGAACCTGTTGCTGAAACCGGACGAAGAAGGGCTGGTGGAAGGCTTCGTCGCCGACATCACCGAACGCGTCCAGGCCCAGCAGCGCCTGCAGAGCCTCAACGAGGAGCTGGAACAGCGCGTCACCACCCGCACCCGCGAATTGGAGACGCTCAACCAGCAACTGCGCGAGGCTCGCGACGCGGCCGAGGCGGCCAACCTGTCCAAGGACAAGTACCTGGCGGCGGCCAGCCACGACCTGCTGCAACCCCTGAATGCCGCGCGCCTGCTGCTCTCGACCCTGCGCGAGCGGCAACTTCCGACATCCGAGCGGCAACTGGTGGAGCGCACCCATCAGGCGCTGGAAGGCGCGGAAAACCTGCTCAGCGACCTGCTGGAAATCTCCCGCCTGGACCAGAGCGCGATCCGCGCCGAGCCGGAATCTCTGAACCTCGACGAACTGCTCGGCCCGCTGGCCTCGGAGTTCGACAGCGTGGCGCGTGCCTCCGGCCTGCAACTGCGCGCGCGCATTCCCGACCTGCGCGTACGCACCGACGCCCACCTGGTCTCGCGCATCCTGCGTAACTTCCTCAGCAACGCCTGCCGCTACACCCAGCGCGGCGGCGTGCTGTTGGCGGCACGTCGACGCGGCGACAGCGTGCGCCTGGAGGTCTGGGACACCGGGCGGGGGATTCCCGCGGACCAACTGCAGGCGATCTTCCGCGAGTTCAACCAGCTCGATGTCGGCCGTGCCGCCGAGCGCCAGGGCGTCGGCCTGGGCCTGGCGATCGTCGATCGCATCGCCGGCCTGCTGGGCTGCACGGTCGAGGTGCGTTCGACCCTGGGGCGCGGCTCGCTGTTCGCCATCGAAGTCCCTCTGGCTGGCGATCTGCCGGTCCATCAACCCGCACCCAGTACGCCTCGCCCCGGTATCGGCGACCCGCTGCCGGGCAGACGCCTCCTGGTGATCGACAATGAAGAGGCCATTCTCTACAGCATGTCCGCACTGCTGGGCCAATGGGGCTGCGACATCCTGACGGCGACGGACCTGGAATCCGCCGTGGCCACCCTGGATTCCAGGGCGCCGGACATCATCGTCGCCGACTACCACCTGGACTACGGCCTCACCGGCTGCCAGGTCGTGAAGGCGTTGCGCGAGAAGTTCGCGATCCATATCCCCGCGGTGATGATCACCGCCGACCGCAGCGACGAGTGCCGGCGGGCACTGCAACGGCTGGACATCCCGCTGCTGAACAAGCCGGTACGCCCGGGGAAGCTGAGGGCGGTGCTGAGTTCGTTGCTGCAAGGGTAGGGGGAGGGCGCACGGAACCTGCCGCCCAAGCTGCTCTACCAACAGTTCGGTAATCCGGCCGTTCGTTGTGGATGAAACTGGATTACTGCAAACGACGCACCGGCAAGGAGCGCTGGCTGCAACCAGGAGATCGGCATGAAAGCGCTACTGCCGTTGCTCAGCGTCAGCTTTCAGCGAAGGCCGTTGCCACGCGTGCACGGCATCTTTTTGAGTGATTCGAGAGCAGAGGTCTTAATCATTACTGGAAGGCTTCTTCATGACCGTTGGCGGTAATGAAGAAGCCATTTCCGCCCCGAAGCAGACACTGATTCATCTGGCGCGTGCCCCCCTGGTGGGCCGTATTCCGCCATCATCCTACGCATTCGTGCCCCTTCCTTTTCTCCGGCAACCTCTCTCCCTCCTTCTTTTTTATACAACCTGCATTTATTCGTAACGTACGGTGTTACCGATTGCTACGAAAAGGTGCAGGGCAGCCCCTTTCTAGTGCATGGCTCTGAAGGCAGGTAGTGGGGCTATTCGACCCTCTGACTTGCCATTAATTGAAATTAAATTCAAACCAATCAATAGGTTAATTGCATTATCAATGATCTCCGGGAGCGCTCGAACCGGATTGGCCTCCTGTTTGCTTATACTTGTGCATACAAGCTTATACATGACGATTCCAAGCGCCTCTCCTTACAGCCAGAACCTTTCAACGAATTGCCCGAAGCCGCCCTGAGCTTCCCGAGCCTGAGCTACCGATGGAGCCTCCCGTGACCAAATTCCGCGACGTCGAAATCCGCGCCCCGCGCGGCAACCAGCTGACTGCCAAGAGCTGGCTCACCGAAGCCCCGCTGCGCATGCTGATGAACAACCTCGACCCGGAGGTGGCTGAAAACCCGAAGGAGCTGGTGGTGTACGGCGGCATCGGCCGCGC
>NZ_JBLUPT010000019.1:0-42314 GCF_048068055.1 Pseudomonas sp. NY15181
GTTCTCCGAGGCGATCAGCTCGAGGTGGTCCTCCTGGCGGGCCTCCTCGGCGTCCATCGCCGCGAGCAGTTCGTCGTCATAGCCCTGGATCTGGTCGTGCTTGCTGAACATCGCTGGGTCTCCCTGCGGCGCGGGACGCGCGCCAATGGCTGGTGCAGGGCCGGGTGGCCCTCTTGTCTGCGATGGTATGACTGGCCCTGCGGACCCAGATGCCTATGTACGCCACGGGTAGGTGCGTTTGCGACATGGCGTGGATGGCGCAGAAGCGACCCGGCGCGTGGAATTGCCCGCGGTAGCGGGTCAGAATGCGACATGCCCGCGCCAGGACGGCGCCACCTGCGGAGCCTTGGGGATGAAGCGCTTCTATCTACCTGTGTCGCTGGGCCTTGCCCTGCTGCTGCCCCAGGTGTCGGCCTGGGGCATGTCCCGGCTGTTCGACGGCGACGCGACGGTCTGGATGCGCGGCGCGACCCTGTGCTTCGGCGGCGAGGCCTTCAAGTCGCCCGGCCTGTTCTTCAACCGCACGCTGAAGGTCGATGAGCGGCAGGTGGCGGTGCACTACATCGAGGTGTCCCGCGAGCCCTACGAATCCCTCTGGGCAACGGGCAGCGCCGAGCCTGCCCAGGGCGTACCGCTGCGCAGCGATACCTGCTTCGCCTATGGCCAGCCGATTCCCGGCTTCAAGGAAAAGACGCTGGCCCGACCGCTGACGCCCGGCATGTACCGTGTCACCGTGGGCGGGCATGACAGTGTGGGCGACGGTGCCCGTGCGACCTTCATGAAGACCTTCTGCCTGGAATCACGCGACGGAGGGCTGGCGTTGATGGTTGCCGGTTATGACGAAGCGCTAGGGCGTTGGGTTTGCAAACCTTCGCAATGAAGCTGCCGATAGGAACCGTCAGGACAAGTGACTAAACTGCGGCTCTCCGAAATGCGAGGACGCCATGAACCGTTCCCTGACTCTGCTTTCCGCCCTGCTGGTCGCCGCGACCCTGCAGGGCTGTGGTGACGACAGCAAACCCGCCAAGGCCCAGGCCCCCGAAGCCGCCAGCACCGCCGCCGCCGCGCCGGCGGGCGACAGCTGCACCGGCCATGCGCTGGAAAAGGCGCTGCCGCCGGCCAAGGCCGTCTACGGCTACCCCTACCTCTCCCGTGAGTGCGGCTACGACGACGCCACCATCGTCTACGGCAAGACCGACGGCTCCCAGCGCCTGGTCGTGACCCTCACCGACACCGGCATGCCGGCGCCGGGCGCCGACCAGCAGGGCGAGGCCGCCAAGCGCTACCTGGCCGCCCAGGCCAAGCTGCGCGACACCACCGCCAAGAACGTCTCGCTGCTCAACCAGGCGCGCCAGGCCGCGCTGCAGAACGGCACCGCCGCGCAGTTCGGTGGCGAGCAGTACCTGCCGGTGATCGACAGCACCCGCATGGGCGACCCCCTGGCCATCAGCGTGCCGGCGCCGGACGACAAGACTGGCGAATCCAGCCTGACCGGCCTGATCAAGGGCCGCTACGTGCTCAACATGACCTCGCCGGACAAGCCCAACGGCGGCACCGCTCAGTCCTTGCGCGAGCTGTTCGTGCCCATCTCCGAGCAGATGGCGCTGACCAAGCTGCCCTGATCCACCGCACGGCCTCTCCTTTAGAGAGGCCCCGCGCCCCCTCCGGCGGCGAGCGACTATCCGTTGCTACGCTGCTGTCAGACGTACAACGTTTTTCGAGGCCGCCCCATGACCGACAACACCCAACAGTTCGCCAGCGACAACTATTCCGGCATCTGCCCCGAAGCCTGGGCCGCCATGGCCGAGGCCAATCGCGGCCACGAGCGCGCCTATGGCGAGGACCAGTGGACCGCCCGCGCCTCCGATCACTTCCGCGAGCTGTTCGAGACCGACTGCGAAGTCTTCTTCGCCTTCAACGGCACGGCGGCCAACTCCCTGGCCCTGGCGTCGTTGTGCCAGAGCTATCACAGCGTGATCTGCGCCGAGACCGCCCACGTCGAGACCGACGAGTGCGGCGCGCCGGAGTTCTTCTCCAACGGCTCCAAGCTGCTGCTGGCGCGCACCAACGCCGAGGGCAAGCTGACTTCCGAGGCGATCCGCGAGATCGCCCTCAAGCGTCAGGACATCCACTATCCCAAGGCCCGCGTGGTCACCATCACCCAGGCCACCGAGGTCGGCACCGTCTACCGCCCGGACGAGCTGCAGGCGCTCAGCGCCACCTGCCGCGAGCTGGGGCTGCACCTGCACATGGACGGCGCGCGCTTCTCCAACGCCTGCGCGTCGCTGGGCGCAACCCCGGCGGAGCTGACCTGGAAGTCCGGCGTCGAGGTGCTGTGCTTCGGCGGCACCAAGAACGGCATGGCGGTGGGCGAGGCCATCCTGTTCTTCAACCGCGAGCTGGCCGAAGGCTTCGACTACCGCTGCAAGCAGGCCGGCCAGCTGGCCTCGAAGATGCGCTTCCTCGCCGCGCCCTGGGTGGGCGTGCTGCAGGACGACGCCTGGCTGCACTATGCCAACCACGCCAACCAGTGCGCGCGCCTGCTCGCCGAGCGCGTGGCGGATGTGCCGGGCGTCAGCCTGATGTTCCCGGTGGAGGCCAACGGCGTCTTCCTGCAGATGTCCGAGCCGGCGTTGGAGGCCCTGCGTCAGCTCGGCTGGCGCTTCTATACCTTCATCGGCGCCGGCGGTGCGCGCTTCATGTGCTCCTGGGACACCGACATCGCCCGCGTCGAGGCTCTGGCTGCCGACATCCGGAAAGTCATGGGCGCCTGAGTTGTCCCCAGGCGCTGGGGACGGTTGCTCGCGCAACTTGTCCCCTTCCTGTGGATGAATGGCTGCAGGTCACGGACGGCGTGCCCTGCAACGATTCGATCAAAGTTTGATCAAGTGTGCGCAAAAGCCCCTCACCCTCTCCCAGGGGGAGAGGGGACCGTTCGGTGAAGGGGGGCGACCATGCTGTCAGCCGGCACGAACTCATCGGAAGCGTAGGGCGTATAACGCTCCGTGTTATACGCCGATTGGCCTTGGTCGCCTGTTTGCTCGGGGTTAATCGAGGGCCGTTGACCCCGCCGACCCTTGGCGTTGTCGATGAGTCGGGCGTATCGGCGTACAACCGCGAACGGTTGTACGCCCTACGATTCGACGACCGTCATACCCGCACCGCCGTCCCGCTCACGCTGACCATCAGCATGCTGCCGTTCTGCCCCACCACCTCGTAATCCAGGTCGATGCCGACCACCGCGTTGGCGCCCAGCTCCTGGGCACGCTCCTTCAGCTCCTCGAAGGCGATCTCCCGCGCGCGGCCCAGTTCCTTCTCGTAGGCGCCGGAGCGGCCGCCGATGATGTCGCGCAGGCCGGCGAACAGGTCGCGGAACACGTTGGCGCCAAGGATCGCCTCGCCGACCACGATGCCGCGGTATTCCTGGATGGTCTTGCCCTCGATGCTGGGCGTGGTGGTCAGGATCATCGGACTGGCTCCTTTGTCTGGGGGAAAACCAGCATAGCCCTGCACCGCCATGAAGGCCCCTGGCGCATTGTTTCGGCATTTCACCGAAAAACTGGGGGCAGCCTTGTGATAAAGCTGTGGACAACCTAGTGGAAGGTTACCGTTGCGTGGCGCCTTCGTGAACGCCGCAAAGTTATCTGGATTTTTTGCGCAACGCTTATGCTACGCGGCTTTCAGAGGGATTCGAGTGGGCTGTGAAGATCTCCACAGTCGCTGTGGAGGCAGGCATGGCCAACCTGTGGAAAATCTGTTGGCGGGCGTCTGCAAGGCTGATGCGCCGGGCCTTCACCGAGCTAGGTTATTTTTTGATCAGTCACGCCTTTTCAGTTACTTGCGGGCCTGTGTATCGATTTCCCCGGATATTCTGTGCACGAAGTTTCCAGCGCTATCCCCGGATTGTGTTGACCCTCCTGTGAGCCGCCTGTGGAAAACATCCTTGGCGCCGCGTCCGCCGAGGCTTGCACGGCCTTGCTCGAATAATGATCAGCGGCAGGTGCAACTGACTGATCCACAGGTACTTTTCCCTATCGCCGCGGTCTGCGTGAAACTTTCCACAGTGGCTGTGGGGCGAATCTCGCAGAAGGTGTGGACAACCTGTACCCAGATCGCTGAACGCCTCGCCGGGCGCGGGCTCGTTGTTTCAGGTCGTTTTTTGATCAATCGCTGAAAGTCCGATGGAATCTGGCTTTCGGCAATTTTTGCGCGATGTTTTCCACATTGGCTGTGCAGCGTTCTGCCGGGAAGGTGTGGGCGGGTTGTGGATGGATCGCTGCAGCCGCGATGGCTGCTGGGCTGCGCCGGGCTGATCAATTTTCGTCCATGGGCGTCGGAAGCGACTGCCTATAATCCATGAACTGCGAAGCAGGAACCCTGGGGGGCGGGAGATCAGCATGTCCAGTTACTCGGTGGAAAAGATCCGCACGGTTGCCCTGGTCGGCCATGGCGACAGCGGCAAGACCCTGCTCGCGGAGGCGTTGCTGCAGGGCAGCGGTGCGATCGCCAGCATGGGCTCGCTCGAGCGCGGCGACACGGCCTGCGACTCCGATCCGATGGAGCGCGATTACCATCACTCGCTGGCTGCTGCCCTGGTGCATTTCGAGCACGAAGGCGCGCACGTCCGCCTGATCGATACGCCCGGCTATCCCGACTTCATCGGTCACGCGCTGCCGGCGCTGGCGGCGGTGGAGACCGCCCTGGTGGTGGTGAATGCGCAGAACGGCGTCGAGCTGACTACCCGGCGGATGATGGACTGGGCCGGCGAGCGTGGCCTTTGCCGGATGCTGGTGGTGAACAAGATCGATGCCGAGCGTGTCGACCTGCCGGGCTTGCTGGCGGACTTGCGCGAGGCGTTCGGCAAGGAAGTCCTGCCCCTGAACCTGCCGGCCGACGGCGGTACGCGGGTGGTGGACTGCTTCTTCGCGCCCGACGGCAAGGCGGACTTCTCCTCCGTGGGCGAGGCGCACCAGGCGCTGGTGGACCAGGTGGTGGAAGTCGACGAGGCGCTGATGGCGCACTACCTGGAGGAAGGCGAGGTGACGCCCGAGGCGCTGCACGAACCCTTCGAACGGGCGCTGCGCGAGGGCCACCTGATTCCCCTGTGCTTCGTCTCGGCGCGTACCGGCGCGGGGATCGCGGAGCTGCTGAATGTGCTGGCGCGGCTGGCGCCCAACCCCGCCGAGGGCAACCCGCCGCTGTTCGTGCGCACCGACGAGAGCGGCGCGGTGGAGGATTTCCATTCCACCCCGGACCCCAAGGGCCATGTGCTGGCCCACGTGTTCAAGGTGGTGATCGACCCCTTCGTCGGCCGCCTGGCGGTGTTCCGCGTGCACCAGGGCACGGTGCAGCGGGACATGCAGTTGTTCGCCGGCGACGGCCGCAAGCCGTTCAAGGTCGGCCACCTGCTGCGCCTGCAAGGCAGGAAGCATGAGGAGGTGCCGCACCTGATCCCCGGCGACTTCGGCGCCTTGAGCAAGGTCGACGAGCTGGAGTACGGCGTGGTGTTGCACGACTCCCATGACGAGGACCATATCCGCCTCAAGCCGCTGAATTTTCCCACGCCCATGCAGGGCCTGGCGATCGAGGCCAGCCGCCGGGGCGACGAGCAGCGCCTGGCGGAGATTCTCCAGCGCCTGCAGGCCGAGGACCCCTGCGTGCGCCTGGACTACAACGCGTCCACCCAGGAAACCGTGCTGCGCGGCATGGGCGAGATGCACCTGCGCTACCTGCTGGAGCGCATGGCCGGCCAGTACAAGCTGGACGTGCAGACCCGCGCGCCCAGCGTGCCGTACCGGGAAACCGCCACGCGCATGGCCGAGGGGCACAGCCGGCACAAGAAGCAGACCGGCGGCGCCGGGCAGTTCGGCGAAGTGTTCCTGCGCGTGGAGCCGCTGCCGCGCGGCGGCGGCTTCGAGTTCGTCGATGCGGTGAAGGGCGGGGTGATTCCCGGCCAGTTCATGGTGTCGGTGGAGAAGGGCGTGCGCTCGGCGCTGGCGGCAGGTCCGCTGGCGGGATTCCCGGTCGCCGACGTCAAGGTCACCGTCTACGACGGCAAGAGCCACTCGGTGGACTCCAAGGACATCGCCTTCCAGGCCGCCGGACGCAAGGCGATGTTCGATGCGCTGCGCAACGCCGGCGGGATCGTCCTGGAGCCGGTGGTGACCATCGAGGTGACCGCTCCGGATGCCCGCCTGGGCGACATCACCGCCGACCTGACGGGGCGGCGCGGCCAGGTGATGGGCACCGAGTCGCTGTCGGCCCACGTCGCGCTGATCCGCGGCCAGGTGCCGCTGGCGGAGCTGGAGGGCTACGCCAACCGGCTCAAGTCGATCACCGCCGGGCAGGGGCTCTACGACCTCTTGCCCAGCCACTACAGCGCCGTGCCGCAGGATGTGCAGCAACGCCTGTCCAGCAGCTACAGGGCGGTGCCGGAAGAAGACTGAGCGAATGTGGATAGTCGTCGCGGCCGGGGCCCGGAAGGTGCCCCGGTTGCGCGCTTGCGCGCGCGTTACGGGCGCACCCTCGCGGTTTGCCAAAGCCAGGTGGCATGCGGGTTGCAGACGGGATCGGGGCGGCCATTCGGTCAGGCCGGAGGTGTCTCCGACCTGAAGACAGGTCTACCAAAGCCTGTGGATAAGTCAGTGGGTAACGTGTGCGGTGGATGGGGGCAGGCTGTGATCAGAATTCGATCACTCCGTCGCCCGTGGGCATCCTGCGGCTGGGCGGAGACCGCTTCGGCCAGCGGTTCGTGAGTGATACCTCGCGGGACGAGAGCGCTGGTGACCGGCCAGGGGGTTGATTACCCTTGGGGTTTGCCAACGGAGTGGGAAAGATCATGGATGAGCGGACGACGGAAAAGTCCCTCGGGCAACTGCTGCTGACGGCAGCGCTGGAGATCGCCTGGATCGGTGTGCTGGTCGCCCTTGCTGCGCAGCTGCCGTTGCTGTTGGTAGCCCTGGGCTGGTTAGCGCTGCTGGGTGCGGAATGGGCGATGGACCGCTGGCGCGGCAAGGTGCCGTTCCGGCTGCAACAGGCGCTGTTCTTCTGGATGCTGGGCGGCGCTTTTGCGTTGAGCCAGGCATTGCCAGGGTTCTGGCCGGGATTCGGTGGCGGCCTGGCGCTGATCGTCGCCTGCATGCTGGTGCAGATCCGCTTCGAGCGCGGCCTGCGCCTGGAACGCCAGAAGCTCGAGCCGCTGGATGCACCGCTGCCGCCCGGCGCCAGTGCCTGGGGTGGCGAAGCACCGCATTGCACGCCGGAGGGCGAACCGATCCGGGTGATCGATGGCGGCGAGATCGCCATGGGCGGCCCGGTCCTCTGCGACTACCTGATGCCCGACGGCTGTTTCATTCCCGACGGTAATCCCTCGGCGCGTTTTTCCAGCGACGGCCGCCATTTCGTCTCGCCGATGCCGAGCCGGGGTGCCTGGGGGCTGCTGATCTTCGACCGTCGCGAGCGCCTGCTCTACCGCTGTGCGGTGAGCGATTTCTGGGAGCTGGACGGTGTCACCGAAACCGAGGTGATTGGCCGCTGCAGCCCCCTGACCTCGAACGCTCCCCGGCGCCTCGACCTGCAGTCTCTCAAGGCCGCCGCCGAGGCCGAGCCTTTCGTCGCCATCGGTGATCTCTGGTTGCCGCGCAGCCTGTGGCAGCGCTGGGCTACGGACCTGCGGCCGCAGGTGCTCCCGACGCCGGCCGGAGGCCCGCGCCTGGAATGCCATCCCTGGCTGCCGGAGAGCCTGCTGGCGCTGGACGACCCGTTCGCGCCGTTGCGCGCCGGCCAGGCCGAGCTTTGGATAGAGGGGGAGGCGAGCGGCCTTTACCTGCCCTTGCACCAGCCGCCGATGGCCTGGCGGGACGACGGGCAGGCGCTGGCGTTCCTGGCGGCGCGCGAACCGCTGGGGGGCAATCGTTACTGGCTCTGGCGGCGCGAGTGGGGTGTGCAGCCGCTGGGGGCGCCGTGGAGCCCACTGGTTCGCGAACCCCATGCCGGCACGCCCGAGCTGCTGGCGCTGGAAGACCGCTGGGCGCGCTTCGGCCTGGTGCTCAGCCAACCCTGCCTGTCGTACGAGCGCTACGGCACGCTGGGCTCGCACAGCTACTCGAGCCTGTTCCTGCTGCATGGCCATGGGGCGGATGACCGGCCGTGCTGGGTCGAGTCGGACATGCCGCGCCTGGAGATCCTGCTGCCCCTCGAAGGGCCGGGCGGGAGGCCCGGCTGCCTGCTGCAGAGCGCGCCGCTGGCCGACGGCCAGCGGGCGACCTGGGAATGGCGGCGCGACGACGCCGAGGCGGAGCGGGGCGCCTACGCGCTGCGGCTCGGCAACTGGCGGCTGGAAGGCGAGTGGCTGATCGACCACCGGGTTTCCGATTGCGGCCGCTACCTGGCCCTGGTCGCCTTTGCCGAGGCACCGACGCTGCCCCAGCGCCTGGCCGTCCTCGACTGCCGGGAGCGACGCCTGGAGTGGCTCGACGAGCCGTTGGCCGATCTCCACCTGCAAGGCTTCGTCGACGGCCAGGTGCATCTGCTGCGCCTGCTCGGGCGCAACCGCTACCAGCCGCCCAGCGGGCCGGGAGAGGGCGATCCGGGCCTGCTGCGGCGCTTTGATGAAGCCTTGCCCGCAGCGCACGCGTGGCACGACTTCGGCCGCTGGCGGGACGACTGGCAGCTCTACTACGAGCAGGAACGGGTGGCGTTCGACGGCCAGGCCTGGCGGCGTCTACCCAAGGTGCGCTGGCTCGATGCGCCGCCGCGCGTCTGGAGCGACGGCGGCTTCGTCCTGCCGGCGCCGGCCGCGGATGACGCGGCCTGGGGACTGGGCTTCGACTACGACAGCGTTCACCGGGACGAGGACGTGAAAGCCGGCTTCAGCCGCAATGGCTACCTGCTGACCGCCTCGGGTATCGGGGTAGCCAACCTGGCGGCGCCGATGATCTGGTCGTCCGACGGCCGCTACCTGGCGCTGACCCGGCATGTCGGGCGTTTCGAGGAGAGTGGCCTGGACGCGGACCAATGGCGCCTGCTGCTGCTCGATGTGCGGGAGCACACGCTGCGCCGTTATCGCGATGACCTGGGTGAGTGGCCGCGCTTCGAGGCCTTCGATGCCGACCTGCAGTTCCGCAGCGGTGGCGAAGGTCCGGTGGGAACCAGTAGGGCGGGGCGCTACGTGCTTGCGCTGGATGCACTGCTGAAGGCGCCCGCCGAGCCTTTGCAGGCATGCGGCGGACGCTGGTTGCCGGCGGAAGAGTTGCCGCGGCGGGACTACTGGGAGCGCCTGGCGTTTGCGCCGCGCCCTCAGTATTCGATCACCACGTCGCCCTTGGGCACGCTGCAGCAGGACAGGATGTAGCCTTCGGCCACGTCTTCGTCGGTGATGCCGCCGTTGTGCTCCATGTCCACTTCGCCGGAGCGCTTCATTACCTTGCAAGTGCCGCAGATGCCCATGCCGCAGGCCTTGGGAATGTGCAGGCCGAGCTTGGCGGCGGCGGCGTGGACGGTCTCGCCCGGCGCCACGCGGATGCTCTTGCCGGTTTCGCAGAAGTCCACCTGGTGCAGGTCGGCGGCCGGGACTTCCGGCGCCTCGGCGGCTTCGGCGGCGAGCCCCTTCACTTCCTCGCGGACTTCCGGCGGGGTCGGACCGAAGGCTTCCTCGTGGTAGCGCGACATGTCGAAGCCCTCGGCTTCGAGCAGGCGCTTGACCGCGTGCATGTAGGGCGTGGGGCCGCAGCAGAAGATCTCGCGTTCGAGGAAGTCCGGGGCGATCAGGTGCAGCATCGCCTTGTTCAGGTAGCCACGGTAGCCGGCCCAGGTCTCGCCGATCTCGTACTTCTCGCAGATCAGGTGCAGCTTGAAGTTGTTGATCCGCGAAGCCATGTGGTCGAGCTCGCGGTGGTAGATGATGTCCTTGGGCGTGCGCGCGCTGTGCACGAAGATCATGTCGACGTTGCCGTTGGTGTCGAAGAACCAGCGCGCCATGGACATCACCGGAGTGATGCCGACGCCGCCGGAAAGGTAGAGCGTCTTGTCGGCCTGGAAATCGATGGCGTTGAAGTTGCCCACCGGGCCGTGCACCGGCAGCACGTCGCCTTCCTTGAGGTTGTCGTGCAGCCAGTTGGAGACCTTGCCGCCCGGCACGCGCTTGATGGTGATGGAGAAGCTGTAGGGCACCGAGGGCGAGCTGGAGATGGTGTAGGAGCGCATGATCGGCACACCGTCGATCTCCAGCTCCAGGGTGACGAACTGGCCGGGCTTGAAGAAGAACATCAGCGGCTGGTCGGCCGCGAAGCAGAAGGTGCGCACGTCCCAGGTTTCCTGGATGGCCTTGACGCAGCGCACCAGGTGGCGGCCGTTGGTCCAGGTCTGGGTGTTCACCGGATTGAGGAAGTTGTTCGTCGACATGCTGTCTCTCCGCGCACGCGGGCCGTCGTCGGCCTTGTAGGGGCAGCGCCGGGGCCGGTGCGCGTCGCCAGTGGGCGACGGCTGAAGCACGGGCCTTTCGGCATGCCTGATGGAGCCGATTGTGTACATGGGCCGTCGCGCCCATTTACCTGCCAGCGACATTTGCATGCTTATCGCGACCTGCCGCCTGGCGTGCGGGCCTGCGCGTCGGAAACGGATGCGGTCGTGTCGCCCATGGATAAGGGTCATTCCGGGGCGCGGCCCCACACTCAGCCTCAGCCGAGCAACCCATCACGGTTGTATGAGGACGACGGGCAAAGGCGCTCTCGGCGCGCCTGGCACCTGTCGCCACCGCCCTGCGTGGCACACCGTATCAGCCACTTAATTTCCGCCGGCAGCCCAAGGCTGCGGCATGAGGACCTACCGATGGACGTCACCACTACCCTGAGTCTGGGCGATCCGCTGGAACCGGCCCGCAAGGCCACCGCCGAGATGCTGCAGAGCCGCGACCACAGCTTCTCGCTGCCGCAGCCCTTCTACAGCGACGAGCGCCTGTTCCAGATCGACATGCAGGAGATCTTCCACAAGGAGTGGCTGATCGCCGGCATGACCTGCGAGATCCCGGCCAAGGGCAACTTCCTGACCCTGCAGATCGGCGACAACCCGATCATCGTGCTCCGCGGCGCCGAAGGTAAGATCCACGCCTTCCATAACGTCTGCCGCCACCGTGGCTCGCGCCTGTGCGTCAGCGACAAGGGCAAGGTCGCCAAGCTGGTCTGCCCCTACCACCAGTGGACCTACGAGCTGGACGGCCGCCTGCTGTTCGCCGGCACCGAGATGGGCGCCGACTTCGACATGAAGGACTACAGCCTCAAACCGGTGAACGTGAAGACCGCCGGCGGCTACATCTTCATCTCCCTGGCCGAGAACCCGCCGGCCATCGACGACTTCCTGCGTACGCTCGAGCACTACATGGAGCCGTACGACATGGAGAACACCAAGGTCGCGGTGCAGACCACGATCCGCGAAGCGGCCAACTGGAAGCTGGTGATCGAGAACAACCGCGAGTGCTACCACTGCAACGGTTCGCACCCTGAGCTGCTGAAGACCCTGCTGGAGTGGGACGACGTCACCGACCCGCGCGCCAGCCAGGCGTTCAAGGACCAGGTCGCCGCCTGCACCAAGGCCTGGGACGAGGAGAAGATTCCCTACGCCCACGAAAGCTTCGGCCTGCGCAACCGCATCGTGCGCATGCCGCTGCTCGATGGCACCGTGTCCATGACCATGGACGGCAAGCAGGGCTGCAAGAAGCTGATGGGCCGGATCAAGAACCCGGACCTGGGCTCCATGCGCATCCTGCACCTGCCGCATGCCTGGAACCACTGCATGGGCGACCACATGATCGTCTTCACCGTGTGGCCGATCAGCGCGCAGGAATCCGTGGTCACCACCAAGTGGCTGGTGCACAAGGATGCGGTGGAAGGCCAGGACTACGACGTGGCTCGCCTGCGTGAAGTCTGGGATGCCACCAACGACCAGGACCGTCGCCTGGCCGAAGAGAACCAGCGCGGGATCAACTCCACCGCCTACCAGCCGGGGCCGTACTCCAAGACCTACGAGTTCGGTGTGATCAACTTCCTCGACTGGTACAGCGAGCGCATGCTCAACAACCTGGGCGAGCAGTCCGCTCACGCCCGCCTGGTCGCGGGCGAGTAACGGTTCCATCCGGCGCCCCCTTGCGGGGCGCCGTCATTCCGGAGGATTCCACGTGGACGCGATGCTCTTCTATAGCAGCTCCGCCTTCGTCACCGGCCTGGTGGCGTGGAATATCTTTGCCTGCTGGCGCAAGCGCTGACCTTCAGCGCGTAAGTCGCTTTTCGCTCTTCGTAGGAGCGAGGGGGGCGCCCAGTCCTTGCTCGCGAACCATCCGCTGCTCAGGGTTTGGTTCCGCCGTATCGCCCTATTCCTCCCTTTGAGGGCGAGGGTGCCCCCGATTTCCCCGTCGTAGTCCGTACCGAAGCGTGTTCGCGAGCAAGCTCGCTCCTACAGGGTTTGGCACGCTTTTCGGCGCCCCCGCAATGACACTTTCACCCCCGGCTTTTCCCGCTGCGACGCAAACGCTGTCGCCCATGTCGTGAGGTTGACGCTTTCGGTACGACCCTGGTCGTTTTCGAAGCGGGTCCCCTCCGGTGCCAGGGATATCCTGCCTCAAAGCGTCGGCACAAGTCCCGGCGTACCAAGCCTGACAAGCCTTGCCTGACTAGAGAGACACCAAGATGAGCCCAGCCGAAATTCACGCCGACAGCATCGTCATCGATGGCCTGATCATCGCCAAGTGGAACCGCGAGCTGTTCGAAGACATGCGCAAGGGTGGCCTGACCGCCGCCAACTGCACCGTCTCGGTGTGGGAAGGCTTCCAGGCCACGGTGAACAACATCACCGCCAGCAACAAGCTGATCCGCGACAACAGCGACCTGGTGATCCCGGTGCGCAGCACCGCCGACATCCGCAAGGCCAAGGAACTGGGCAAGACCGGCATCCTCTACGGCTTCCAGAACGCCCATGCGTTCGAGGACCAGATCGGCTACGTCGAGGTGTTCAAGCAGCTGGGCGTGGGCATCGTGCAGATGTGCTACAACACCCAGAACCTGGTCGGCACCGGCTGCTATGAGCGCGACGGCGGCCTCTCCGGCTTCGGTCGCGAGATCGTCGCGGAGATGAACCGCGTCGGCGTCATGTGCGACCTGTCCCACGTCGGTTCCAAGACCTCCGAGGAAGTCATCCTCGAATCCAGGAAGCCGGTCTGCTACTCCCACTGCCTGCCGTCGGGCCTGAAAGAGCACCCGCGCAACAAGTCCGACGAGGAGCTGAAGTTCATCGCCGACCACGGCGGCTTCGTCGGCGTGACCATGTTCGCGCCCTTCCTCGCCAAGGGCATCGACTCGACCATCGACGACTACGCCGAAGCCATCGAGTACGTGATGAACATCGTTGGCGAAGACGCCATCGGCATCGGCACCGACTTCACCCAGGGCCACGGCCAGGACTTCTTCGAGTGGCTGACCCACGACAAGGGTTACGCCCGCCGCCTGACCAACTTCGGCAAGATCGTCAACCCGCTGGGCATCCGCACCGTGGGTGAGTTCCCCAACCTCACCGAGACCCTGCTCAAGCGCGGCATGCCCGAGCGCGTGGTGCGCAAGGTCATGGGCGAGAACTGGGTAAGGATCCTCGCCGACGTCTGGGGCGAATAAGCCGTTTTTCCGCCTCTCCCTCTGGGAGAGGCCGGGGTGAGGGCTGCGGCGCTCACCCGTCATACCCCTCACCCCAACCCTCTCCCCAAGGGAGAGGGAGCCAAAAGAATCGGAGCTTTACCACCATGGCCAAACACGCCCCCGAACTGCCCATCGAAGTCGACAGCGAAACCGGCGTCTGGACCACCGACGCCCTGCCGATGCTCTACGTGCCGCGGCACTTCTTCGTCAACAACCACATGGGCATCGAGGAAGAGCTGGGCGCCGAGCGCTATGCGCAAATCCTCTACAAGGCCGGCTACAAGTCCGCCTGGCACTGGTGCGAGAAGGAAGCCGAGTGCCACGGCATCGAAGGCGTCGCGGTCTTCGAGCACTACATGAAGCGCCTGTCCCAGCGCGGCTGGGGCCTGTTCCAGATCGAGCAGATCGATCTGGACAAGGGCACCGCCGAGGTCCGCCTGAAGCACTCCGCCTTCGTGTACGTGTACGGCAAGGTCAACCGCAAGGTCGACTACATGTTCACCGGCTGGTTCGCCGGTGCCATGGACCAGATCCTCCAGGCGCGCGGCAGCAAGATCCGCACCGTCGCCGAGCAGGTCTACAGCGGCGCCGAGGAAGGCCATGACGACGGGCTGTTCGTCGTCAAACCGCTCTGATCCCGCCCGCTGACAAGAACCGGCAAGAGCGGCCCGAGCGGGCCGCCACCACAACAAGAACCTCTGATCCCGTGAGGATGCCGCAATGGCTTTCGAGGCAATGTTCCAGCCGATCCAGATCGGCAAACTGACCATCCGCAACCGCGTGCTCTCCACCGCTCACGCCGAGGTGTACGCCACCGACGGCGGCATGACCACCGAGCGCTACGTGAAGTACTACGAGGAGAAGGCCAAGGGCGGCATCGGCCTGGCCATCTGCGGCGGTTCCTCCGTGGTCGCCATCGACAGCCCGCAGGAGTGGTGGAGTTCGGTGAACCTCTCCACCGACCGCATCATCCCGCACTTCCAGAATCTGGCCGACGCCATGCACAAGCATGGGGCCAAGATCATGATCCAGATTACCCACATGGGTCGCCGCTCGCGCTGGGACGGCTTCAACTGGCCGACTCTGATGTCGCCGTCGGGCATCCGCGAGCCCGTGCACCGCGCCACCTGCAAGACCATCGAGCCGGAAGAGATCTGGCGCGTGATCGGCAACTACGCACAAGCAGCCCGTCGCGCGAAAGCCGGCGGCCTGGACGGCGTCGAGCTGTCCGCCGTGCACCAGCACATGATCGACCAGTTCTGGAGCCCGCGCGTCAACAAGCGTACCGACGAGTGGGGCGGCACCTTCGAAGGCCGCATGAAGTTCGGCCTGGAAGTGCTCAAGGCCGTGCGCAAGGAAGTCGGCGACGATTTCTGCGTCGGCATGCGCATCTGCGGTGACGAGTTCCACCCGGACGGCCTCACCCATGACGACATGAAGCAGATTGCCAAGTACTACAGCGACACCGGCATGATCGACTTCATCGGCGTGGTCGGCTCGGGTTGCGACACCCACAACACCCTGGCCAACGTCATCCCGAACATGACCTACCCGCCGGAGCCCTTCCTGCACCTGGCCGCCGGTATCAAGGAAGTGGTCAACGTGCCGGTGCTGCACGCGCAGAACATCAAGGACCCGAACCAGGCCACGCGCATCCTCGAAGGCGGCTACGTGGACATGGTCGGCATGACCCGCGCGCACATCGCCGACCCGCACCTGATCGCCAAGATCAAGATGGGCCAGGTCGACCAGATCAAGCAGTGCGTCGGCGCCAACTACTGCATCGACCGCCAGTACCAAGGGCTGGACGTGCTGTGCATCCAGAACGCCGCCACCAGTCGTGAGTACATGGGCGTGCCGCACATCATCGAGAAGACCACCGGCGTGAAGCGCAAGGTCGTGGTCGTCGGTGGTGGCCCGGCCGGCATGGAAGCGGCGCGCGTCGCCGCCGAACGTGGCCACGACGTGACCCTGTTCGAGAAGAAGGATCAACTGGGTGGGCAGATCACCACCGCCTCGAAAGCCCCGCAGCGCGACCAGATCGCCGGCATCACTCGCTGGTACCAGCTGGAGCTGGCGCGGCTGAATGTCGACCTGCGCCTGGGCACCGGCGCGGACGCCGACACCATCCTGGACCTGCGCCCCGACGTGGTGGTGCTGGCCAACGGCGGCCATCCGTTCCTCGAGCAGAACGAACACTGGGGCGCCGCGGAAGGGCTGGTGGTCAGCAGCTGGGACATCCTCGACGGCAAGGTCGCGCCGGGCAAGAACGTGCTGGTCTACGACACCATCTGCGAATTCAGCGGCATGTCGGTGGCGGACTTCCTCGCCGACAAGGGCGCCCAGGTCGAGATCGTCACCGACGACATCAAGCCGGGCGTGGCCATCGGCGGCACCACCTTCCCGACCTACTACCGCAGCATGTACCCCAAGGAAGTGATCATGACCGGGGACCTGATGCTGGAGAAGGTCTACCGCGAGGGCGACAAGCTGGTGGCGGTGCTGGAGAACGAATACACCGGCGCGAAAGAAGAGCGGGTGGTCGACCAGATCGTCGTGGAGAACGGCGTGCGTCCGGACGAGAGTCTGTACTACGCGCTCAAGCAGGGCTCGCGCAACAAGGGCCAGATCGACGTCGAGGCGCTGTTCGCGATCAAGCCGCAGCCGTGCCTCTCCGAGCCGGGCGAAGGCTACCTGCTGTTCCGCATCGGTGACTGCGTGGCCCAGCGCAACACCCACGCCGCGATCTATGACGCACTGCGTCTGTGCAAGGACTTCTAAGACACGCCTCGTGATGTCCGGCTGGTACGGACGACCCCCTTTCCCGCTGGCGGGAGAGGGGGGGGGTGAGGGTGGAGCAGGCAGCGCCGCGGCGCGACCGGTGACACCCTCACCCTCTCCACGAGGGGGCTCGCCCGCTGCCGCCTGAGGTCCCGTAGGGAGACCAGAAATGCTCAACATCATCCTCCCCATCCTGCTCTTCGCCGCCCTCGGCCTCGCCGTGCTGGGCGCCGTGAAGCGCTTCGCGATGTGGCGCCGTGGCCGGCCCGCCCAGGTCGACTGGATCGGCGGCCTGCTGAAGATGCCGCGCCGCTACCTGGTGGACCTGCACCACGTGGTCGAGCGCGACAAGTACATGTCCAAGACCCACGTGGCCACCGCCGGCGGCTTCGTGCTCGCCGCGCTGCTGGCCATCCTCGTGCACGGCTTCGGCCTGCACAGCCGTATCCTCGGCTTCGCCCTGCTGGCGGCCACCGCACTGATGTTCTGCGGTGCGTTGTTCGTCGCCAAGCGCCGCCTCGACCCGCCGTCGCGGCTGTCGAAAGGCCCGTGGATGCGCCTGCCGAAAAGCCTGCTGATGTTCTCGGCGAGCTTCTTCATCGCCACCCTGCCGGTGGCCGGCATCCTGCCCGAAGGTTTCGGCGGCTGGTTCCTCGCGGCGATCCTCGCGGTCGGTGTGGCCTGGGGCGTGTCCGAGCTTTTCTTCGGCATGACCTGGGGCGGCCCGATGAAGCACGCCTTCGCCGGTGCCCTGCACCTGGCCTGGCACCGCCGTTCCGAGCGCTTCGGCGGCGGCCGCTCCACCGGCCTGAAGCCGCTGGACCTGGCCGACCCCATGGCACCGCTGGGCGTGGAAAAGCCCACCGACTTCACCTGGAACCAACTGCTGGGCTTCGACGCCTGCGTGCAGTGCGGCAAGTGCGAGGCCATGTGCCCGGCCTTCGCCGCCGGCCAACCGTTGAACCCGAAGAAACTCATCCAGGACATGGTCATCGGCCTGGCCGGTGGCAACGACGCCAACTTCGCCGGCTCGCCTTATCCGGGCAAACCGCTGGGCGAACACAGCGGCGGCCCGCACCAGCCGATCGTCGCGCTGGACGGCAAGGCCCTGGTGGATGCCGAGACCCTCTGGTCCTGCACCACCTGCCGCGCCTGCGTCGAGGAGTGCCCGATGATGATCGAGCACGTCGACGCCATCGTCGACATGCGCCGCCACCTCACCCTGGAAAAGGGCGCGACCCCGAACAAGGGCGCCGAGGTGCTGGAAAACCTCATCGCCACCGACAACCCCGGCGGCTTCGCTCCCGGCGGCCGGCTGAACTGGGCGGCGGACCTGAACCTGCCGCTGATGAGCGACAAGCAACAGGCCGACGTGCTGTTCTGGGTGGGCGACGGCGCCTTCGACATGCGCAACCAGCGCACCCTGCGCGCCTTCGTGAAGATCCTGAAAGCTGCCAACGTCGACTTCGCCGTGCTCGGCCTGGAAGAGCGCGACAGTGGCGACGTGGCCCGTCGCCTGGGTGACGAAGCGACCTTCCAGACCCTGGCCAAGCGCAACATCGCCACCCTGGCCAAGTACCGCTTCAAGCGCATCGTCAGCTGCGACCCGCACAGCTTCCACGTGCTGAAGAACGAGTACGGCGCGCTGGGCGGCAACTACCAGGTGCTGCACCACACCACCTTCATCGACGAGCTGGTGCAGAAGGGTTCGCTGAACCTCGGCCAGAGCAAGGCCGACAGCGTGACCTACCACGACCCGTGCTACCTCGGCCGCTACAACGGCGAGTACGAAGCCCCGCGCAACGTGCTCAAGGCCATCGGCATCCAGGTCAAGGAAATGGAACGCTCCGGCTTCCGCTCGCGCTGCTGCGGCGGTGGCGGCGGCGCGCCGATCACCGACATCCCCGGCAAGCAGCGGATTCCCGACATGCGCATGGTCGACATCAAGGAAACCGGCGCGGAACTGGTGGCCGTGGGCTGCCCACAGTGCACCGCGATGCTCGAAGGCGTGGTCGCCCCGCGCCCAGAGATCAAGGACATCGCCGAGCTGGTTGCCGAGGTCCTCATCGAGGCCACCGAGGTGGCGGCAAAAAAGCCGTCGCTGGCCAAGCGTGACGAAATGGCGGAGGTGCATTGATGAATACCCGCCCCTGCGGAATCGAACCTGTAGGAGCGAGCTTGCTCGCGAACCGCCCAAAATTCGGTGCTGACCCGTTCGCGAGCAAGCTCGCTCCCACGAAAAGCCCCCTCACGCTGGAGGCCCTGTCATGAGCGACATCATCCGCCGCGATCCCCGCGCCGAGTGGATCGCCCGCAACCGCCTGCATCCGCTGCACGCGGCCATGCAGTCCGCTCAGGGAGGCGAAAGCCGCTGGATGGGCCCCAATGGCGTGATCCGCAAGAACCCCCACGCGGTCGGTTTCATCGGGCCCAACGGCATCAAGCGCATCGACCGCTCCGGTGGCCAGCAGGGCACCGGCGGCAAGCGCAGCAGCGCGCCGGAAGTGGTGCAACTGCCGCTGGTGACGATCGAGCAACCGGCCTTCCTGATCGCCGTGGTGCCGGACATGGTCGGCGGCCGCCTCTCGAGCCACGACCGCGACCTGCTGGGCCTGGCCCGCAAGCTCGCCGGCAGCGACGGCGCGGTGCTGGCCGTGGTCTTCGGCGAGCACAAGGAATCCGCTTTCGACACCGCCGGCGTCGACCGCCTGCTGCAGATCGAAGGCAGCGAATACGACGGCTACGCCCCGGAACAACGGGTGCTGGCGCTGCGCTCGGCCAACAGCCAGTTTGCCCCGCGCCACTGGCTGCTGCCCGACAGCCGCAGCGGTGGCGGCGAGCTGGGCCGGCGTTTGGCCGCAAGCCTGGGCGAGCGCCCGGCGACCCGCGTCTGGCAGGCCGAGGGCGAGCGCTGCGTCGGTCGCGCCGGTGCCGGCCAGCAGGACCTGCACCGCGACCTGCCGCGCCTGATCCTGGCCGCCGCCGAGTGCGCCGAGCCGGTCAGCGAGACCCGCCACGAAGCGCGGGCCGTCGAACTGGACAGCAATGTTGCTCGCAACCTCCCGCGCATCGAGGACCTCGGCCCGGTGGCCGTGGACCCGGCGCAGATTCCCATGGCCGAGGCGGAGTTCATCCTCTCCGGCGGCAACGGCATCAAGGACTGGGACCTGTTCCACCGCGCCGCCGTCGCCCTCGGCGCCACCGAAGGCGCCTCCCGCGTGGCGGTGGACGACGGCCATATGCCGCGTGCCCGCCAGGTCGGCGCCACCGGTACCTGGGTCACTGCGCGGGTCTATCTCGCCGTGGGCATTTCCGGGGCGATCCAGCACCTGCAGGGTATCGGCTCCTGCGACAAGGTGGTGGCGATCAACATGGACCCGGGCTGCGACATGATCAAACGCGCCGATCTCTCGGTGATCGGCGATTCCACGGCGATCCTCAAGGCGCTGATCGCGCTGGCCGAGGCCCATCGCAACGGAGCGGCGCGTGATGCGGCTTAAAGGCTTCTGGTGTGCCGGCCTGAATCTGCTGGGCATTCATGCCCAGCGGTCGACCGGGCTTCCCCCTCTCCCCATGGGAGAGGGGCGGGGTGAGGGGACTCTCGCCCTGGACCATCTTCCCGTGAGTGACGCGCTGCGCCACTCGCTCTTCGAGGTTGCGTTATGAACGACCTGAACATCGTCACCCTGGTCTCCATCGGCGCCCACCCGGCGTCCGGCCGCGCGCGCCGCGCCGAACAGGATGCCCGCGCGGTGGAGCTCGGCCTGCGCCTGGCCGGCAAGCGCCTGCGCGTGGTGCACGCCGGCAACGCCGAGGAAGAAGCGCTGCGCAGCTACCTGGGCATGGGCCTGGACGAGCTGGCGGTACTGGAGCAGCCCGCAGGTGCCGACGCCTTGCCGCCGTTGGCGGCCTACCTGGCGGACAGCGACGCCCAACTGGTGCTCACCGGTACCCAGGCGGAAACCGGCGAAGGCTCCGGCATGCTGCCCTTCCTGCTCGCCGAGCGCCTCGGCTGGCCGCTGGTGGTCGGGCTGGCGGAAGTGGAGAAGGTGGAGAACGGCAGCGCCCAGGTGCTGCAGGCCCTGCCTCGCGGGCAGCGCCGCCGGCTGAAGGTGCGCCTGCCCTTCGTCGCCAGCGTCGACAACGCCGCCCCGGTGGCCCGGCAAAGCGCCTTCGGCCCGGCCCGACGCGGTTACCTGGAAGCTTCCGAAGTGGAGGTGGTGGACGATCCGCTGCTCGCCGAGGGCAACCTGCAACCGGCTCGCCCGCGTCCCAAGCGCCTGAAGGTGATCAAGGCCAAGACCGGCGCCGAACGGATGAAGGCCGCCACCGCCAAGGCGTCCGGCGGCACCGGCCAGGTGCTCAAGGACCTGTCGCCCGAGGCGGGTGCCGAGGCGATCTTCAAGCTGCTGCGCGAGGAAGGCGTCATTCGCGTCTGACTTTCGCGGCGACGTAGGGCGTACAACCGTTCGCGGTTGTACGCCGATACACCGCGCTCATCGGTGGCGCCATGGTTGAGCCCGTAGCGTCCTGAAGCCGCGGCTCCGTAGCCAGCCCCGCAACGGTCTGGGGCCAAGGTCAAACGGCGTATAACGTCGAACGTTATACGCCCTACGTTTCCTGTTGCTCCGCGCGCGAACCTTGTTCGGGTATTTCCGGTCAAAACGGGCGATGGCGTAACAACGTGTTGAAACTACACTAGAATTATCTCGTAAGCCATTGAATTGACAGTATACGGCTTATCCGAAGATTGCCGTTTTCGCTGGCCCCGCGGCGCCCCTTTCTTTATCCTCCGCACCCTTTGAAAGGCTTTGCGGAGGCTCCCATGCTCGATTCCACCCTCGAACAACTTGAACAGCTGGTCGCCGAACTGCTGCAGCAGAACGAAGTGCTGGTCCAGGACAACGCCGCCGTGCGTGAAGAGCTGCTCAAGGCCCGTGAGGAAAACGACAGCCTGCAACTGTCCCTCATGGAGCAGGAAGAGAAGCACAACGCCACCGCCACCCGCCTGCAGGCGCTGATCCGCCGCGTCAGCGACAGCCGCGCCCACGCATGAGTGGTGATGGTGTCCGCGTCCTGCGCATCCTCGGACGCGAATACAGCGTCCGTGCGCCGGCCGGTGAAGAGCGCCGGCTGCAGGACGCGGCCGCGCTGTTGCAGGCGGAAATCGCCGCCAGCAAAAAGAAATTCCCCTACGTCACCAGCAATGAACTGATGGTGCTCTCCGCGCTCAACCTCTGCGCCCGCCAGCTCGGCGACGAGGTTCGTGAGTACGACGAGGTGGACGCCGTGGAGCGTATCGCCGCCCTCAACCGCCGGATTCTCGATCACCTGCAGCGGCAGGATTGATCTCGGCGGGTCTCCTGCCGCGATCTATTCCGATCGCGAACGGAGCCTTCTTCTGCGATATCTGCACTTTGCATAAACGCAGAATCTTGTCCCGGCCAAGTTCGTGCCTGGGCCTTCCCCCTCACCCCAGCCCTCGGCTTTGGCATCCTGCGTCGCCCTGCCTCCTGCCTCCTGCCTCCTGCATCCCTGCAGTCGTCTCCCTCAGGGAGAGCGGGCAGGCCGTGCCGGCTGACGCCATGATTTCATCCTGCAGCGAATGGTCCCCTCTCCCTCTGGGAGAGGGTTAGGGTGAGGGCCGACCCGAGCGCAGAGCTTTCCGTCCGCGATGCATGTTGGCGTGCCAGATCACAGGCAAAAAAAAAGGGACACCGGGTAAGCGGTGTCCCTTCGAAAGGAGAGTGGGCCAAGAGGCCCCTCAACCGGTGAGACGTGGCGCGGCGGGTAGAGAGCCCGCAGCGCCGGGTATAAAAGAAGGGAGTGGGGGTAACCAGTCCCTGAAAGGTGAGGAAGGAGTACTCCCCCTCAACCGGTGAGACGTGCCCGGCTCGCGCCGGGCGGGTGATCAGGCGCGCAGCGGAATCAGGCGCGGGGCGATCATGTTTTCCGGCTTCAGGATGTCGGCCAGGGTGGCCTCGTCCAGGAGCTTCTCCTCACGCACCAGTTCCAGGACGCCGCGGCCGGTTTCCAGCGCGATCTTGGCGATGCGGGTGGCGTTCTCGTAGCCGATGTACGGGTTCAGCGCGGTCACCAGGCCGATGCTGTGCTCCACCAGTTGGTGGCAACGCTCGACGTTGGCGGTGATGCCGGTGATGCAGTGCTCGCGCAGCATGTCCATGGCGCGCTGGAGCAGGCGGATCGAGTCGAGGACCTTGTAGGCGATCAGCGGCTCCATCACGTTCAGCTGCAGCTGGCCGCCTTCGGCAGCGATGGTCAGCGCCAGGTCGTTGCCCATGATTTCGAAGGCGCACATGTTCACGGCCTCCGGAATCACCGGGTTGACCTTGCCCGGCATGATCGAGCTGCCCGGCTGGCGAGCCGGCAGGTTGATCTCGTTGATGCCGGTGCGCGGACCGCTGGAGAGCAGGCGCAGGTCGTTGCAGATCTTCGACAGCTTGACCGCGGTACGCTTGAGCATGCCGGAGAACAGCACGAAGGCGCCCATGTCGGAGGTGGCTTCGATCAGGTCGGCGGCCGGGACGACCGGCTGGCCGCTGATGGCTGCCAGGCGCTCGACGGCCAGCTTCTGGTAGCCGGGGTCGGCGTTGATGCCGGTGCCGATGGCGGTGCCGCCGAGGTTCACTTCGGTCAGCAGTTCCGGCGCCAGGCGACGCAGGCGGTCGAGGTCTTCGCCCAGGGTGGTGGCGAAGGCCTTGAATTCCTGGCCGAGGGTCATCGGCACAGCGTCCTGCAGCTGGGTACGGCCCATCTTCAGTACGCCGGCGAACTCGACGCCCTTGGCGGCGAAGGCCTGGATCAGGCTGTCGAGGCTGGCCAGCAGGGTGTCGTGGCCGAGCAGCAGGCCCAGGCGGATGGCGGTCGGGTAGGCGTCGTTGGTCGACTGCGCCATGTTCACGTCGTTGTTCGGGTGCAGGTACTTGTACTCACCCTTGGCGTGGCCCATGGCTTCGAGCGCGATGTTCGCGATGACTTCGTTCGCGTTCATGTTGGTCGAGGTGCCGGCGCCACCCTGGATCATGTCCACCACGAACTGGTCGTGGAAGTCGCCACGGATCAGGCGAGCACAGGCTTCGCTGATGGCGGCGTGTTTCTCGGTCGACAGGTGGCCGAGCTGGTGGTTGGCATCGGCTGCCGCCTGCTTGACCATCGCCAGGCCGACGACCAGTTTCGGGTAGTGCGACAGCGGCACGCCCGAGAGGCGGAAGTTGTTCACAGCACGCAGGGTCTGAATGCCGTAGTAGGCCTCAGAAGGTA
Source organism: Pseudomonas sp. NY15181 (assembly GCF_048068055.1). Lineage (NCBI taxonomy): Bacteria > Pseudomonadati > Pseudomonadota > Gammaproteobacteria > Pseudomonadales > Pseudomonadaceae > Pseudomonas > Pseudomonas sp. NY15181. Next base: position 23,739 of record NZ_JBLUPT010000019.1, read on the forward strand.
CTTCGAGGGTGCCGAGGAGGTCTTTCTCGATGCGGAACGATGCAACAGGGGACATGACGGGGATTGTCTCAGAGAAACACGGCCAGTGCCGCGATGCCCGGTAGACTAGGCATTTCGCCGATTGTCGGCCAATGCTGTTAAAAGCTGCCTCATGCACAAACGGCATAATGTACCCTGTGACGAATGGATGACGGCGAGCGTGTGGCTGTGTTACGCGCGCCCGGCTCCTGACCAATCGATCAAGCGCGGCGCCGCGCTGGAGAAGACGTGAACCTCGAAACCAAATGGCTGGAAGACTTCAGCACCCTGGCCGCCACCCGCAGCTTTTCTCAGGCGGCGGAGAAACGTTTCGTTACCCAGCCGGCGTTCAGCCGGCGCATCCGCAGCCTGGAGGACGCCCTCGGGCTGACCCTGGTGAACCGCCAGCGCACGCCCATCGAGCTCACCGAGGCCGGGCAATTGTTCCTGGTCACCGCGCGCGCGGTGGTCGAGCAGCTCGGCCAGGTGGTGCGCCACCTGCACCACCTGGAAGGCGGGCAGGGCGAGGTGCTGCAGTTCGCCGCCGCCCACTCGCTGGCGCTGGGCTTTTTCCCGGCGTGGATTTCCCGCCTGCGCTCGGAGGGTCTGAACATCGCCAGCCGCCTGGTGGCGACCAACGTCGGCGAGGCGGTGCACCTGCTGCGTGAAGGCGGCTGCGACCTGATGCTGGCCTTTTATGACCCGGATGCCGCGTTGCAGATGGACCCGGAAGTCTTCCCCTCGCTGCACCTGGGGCGCACCGAGATGCTCCCGGTGTGCGCGGTGAATTCCGCTGGCGTACCGCTCTACGACCTGGACAGCGGCCAGAGTGTGCCGCTGCTGGCGTACAGCGCCGGTGCCTTCCTCGGTCGCGGGGTGAACCTGCTGCTGCGCCAGCGCAACCTGCGCTACACCACCGTCTATGAAACGGCGATGGCCGACAGCCTCAAGAGCATGGCGTTGCAGGGCATGGGCGTGGCCTGGGTGCCGCGCCTGAGCATGGAAGCGGAGCTGGCGCGCGGCGAGCTGGCGGTGTGCGGCGGCCCGCACTGGATCGTGCCGCAGGAAATCCGCCTGTACCGCTGCGCCCTGGTGCGCAAGGCGCAGATCCGCCTGCTGTGGCGCAAGCTGGAAGGTGGTCTGGGAACCGACGAGAACCTCTGAGGCACTACGCTCCTGACCTCGGCACTCGATGCTTTCGTAGGAGCAACTGCCTTCTTGGATGTCCGTGCCAACGCATGCCCTCACCCCAACCCTCTCCCGGAGGGAGAGGGGGCAGATTGTGCCGATTGACGTCGTGGTTTCATCCTGCACCGAACGGTCCCCTCCCCCTCTTGCGGGAGAGGGTTAGGGTGAGGGGGCTTTGATCTTGTAGGAGCGGAGCTTCTCCGCGAAATCCCGGCGAAGCCGGGACGGTCTTCGCGATCGGATCGCGGACAAGGTCGGAGCGCTGAGGCGCGGGACGGGAGCCGCCCCGCGCAGGGGCTTACATCTCCACCACGATCCGCCCTTCGATCTGCCCGGCGCGCATCCTGTCGAGGATGGCGTTGATGTCATCCAGCTTGCCGGCGCTGACGGTGGCCTTCACCAGACCTTCGCCGGCGAAGTCGAGGGCTTCCTGCAGGTCCGCGCGGGTGCCGACGATGGAGCCGGTGATATGCAGGCCCTTGAGCACCACGTCGAAGATCGGCGTGGGGAAGTCGCCCGGTGGCAGGCCGACCAGCGAGACGGTGCCGCCCCGGCGGGCCATGCCGATGCCCTGGCCGAAGGCGCTGTTGGAAACGGCCGTGACCAGCACGCCGTGGGCGCCGCCGATATCGCGCTGCACCACCTGTACCGGATCTTCCTTCTTCGCGTTGATGGTCAGGCTGGCGCCCAGGCGCCTGGCCAGTTCCAGCTTGGCGTCGTCCACGTCCACCGCCACCACGTGCAGACCCATGGCCCTGGCGTACTGCACGGCGACGTGGCCGAGGCCGCCGATGCCGGAGATCGCCACCCACTGGCCGGGGCGCGCCTGGGTTTCCTTCAGGCCCTTGTAGACGGTGACGCCCGCGCAGAGGATCGGCGCGATCTCGGTGAAGCCGACGTTTTTCGGCAGGATGCCGACATAGTTCGGGTCGGCCAGCACGTATTCGGCGTAGCCGCCGTTCACCGAATAGCCGGTGTTCTGCTGGTGCTCGCAAAGGGTTTCCCAGCCGGTCAGGCAGTGCTCGCAGCAGCCGCAGGCGGTGTACAGCCAGGGCACGCCGACGCGGTCGCCTTCCTTCACACGGGTGACGCCGGCGCCGACCGCGGCGACAAAACCGACGCCCTCATGGCCGGGGATGAAGGGCAGGGCCGGCTTCACCGGCCAGTCGCCCTCGGCGGCGTGCAGGTCGGTGTGGCAGACGCCGGACGCCTCGATCTTCACCAGGATCTGCCCGGGGCCGGGCAGCGGGACTTTGACTTCCTCGATCCGCAGTGGCTCGCCAAACGCGTGGACGACGGCGGCTTTCATGGTCGTGGGCAGGGTCATGGACATTGCACTCGCTCCTTGAAGGGTGAGGGGGCTGCCCCATCCGGGCAGGGAGATGTGAGACGAGTCTGAACCTGTGGGCCGAAGCCGCCTTGAGCTGAGGCAAGCTTTTCCGAAGTCGTCAGGTGCTGTAGCACTGGGAAACGACGAAATCGGGACAGACGGTCACGCCGGGTGCACTCCGGCGTGACCTTTGCGGTATACTGCGCCGCCTTCAAGCCGGCACTGCCCGCCGGTTTGGCCACGTACAAGCCACGCCTTTCACGAGCGTGGCTTGTTGGTTTCTGACGCGCACAAGAGCGCACTTGAGAGAGGCACGACGATGAGCGCACTGGTTGGCGTGATCATGGGTTCCAAATCCGACTGGAGCACCCTGAGCCACACCGCGGACATGCTGGACAAACTCGGCATTCCGTACGAAGTGAAGGTGGTTTCCGCCCACCGCACCCCGGACCTGCTGTTCCAGTACGCCGAAGAGGCCGACGGCCGCGGCATCGAAGTGATCATCGCCGGTGCCGGCGGTGCCGCCCACCTGCCGGGCATGTGCGCCGCCAAGACCCACCTGCCGGTGCTCGGCGTGCCGGTGCAGTCCTCCATGCTCTCGGGCGTCGATTCTCTGCTGTCCATCGTGCAGATGCCGGCGGGCGTTCCGGTCGCCACCCTGGCCATCGGCAAGGCCGGCGCGACCAACGCAGCACTGCTGGCCGCCAGCATCCTGGGTGGCAAGTACCCGAAGTACCACGAAGCGCTGAAGCAGTTCCGCACCCTCCAGACCGAATCGGTCCTGGACAATCCGGACCCGCGCGACGCGTGAGCAATGGGCGCCCGCGCGGCGCCCCCGAACAGTGTCAGCAAGCACAGGCTCGAACCATGAAAATCGGTGTCATCGGTGGCGGTCAGCTCGGCCGCATGTTGTCCCTGGCGGGTACTCCGCTGGGCATGAACTTCGCCTTCCTCGATCCGGCGCCGGACGCCTGCGCGCAAGCGCTCGGCGAGCACATCCGCGCCGATTACAGCGACCAGGAGCACCTGCGCCAGCTGGCCGATGAAGTCGACCTGGTGACCTTCGAGTTCGAGAGCGTGCCGGCCGAGACCGTGGCTTTCCTCTCGCAGTTCGTGCCGGTCTATCCGAACGCCGAGTCGCTGCGCATCGCCCGCGACCGCTGGTTCGAGAAGTCCATGTTCAAGGACCTGGGGATTCCCACTCCGGCCTTCGCCGACGTGCAGTCCCAGGCCGACCTCGACGCCGCCGTGGCCAGCATCGGCCTGCCGGCGGTGATGAAGACCCGCACCCTGGGCTACGACGGCAAGGGCCAGAAGGTCCTGCGCAAGCCCGAGGACGTCGCCGGTGCCTTCGCCGAACTGGGCAGCGTGCCCTGCATCCTCGAAGGCTTCGTGCCCTTCACCGGCGAAGTTTCGCTGGTGGTGGTACGCGCCCGTGACGGCGAGACCCGCTTCTACCCGCTGGTGCACAACACCCACGAGAACGGCATCCTGCGCCTCTCCGTGGCCAGCACCAACCATCCGCTGCAGAAGCTGGCCGAGGACTACGTCGGCCGCGTTCTGGACAAGCTGCAGTACGTAGGCGTGATGGCCTTCGAGTTCTTCGAGGTCGACGGCGGCCTGAAGGCCAACGAGATCGCCCCGCGCGTGCACAACTCCGGGCACTGGACCATCGAAGGCGCCGAGTGCAGCCAGTTCGAGAATCACCTGCGCGCCGTTGCCGGCCTGCCGCTGGGCTCCACCGCCAAGGTGGGCGAGAGCGCCATGCTCAACTTCATCGGCGAAGTGCCGCCGGTGGCCGAGGTGCTGAACATCGCCGACTGCCACCTGCACCATTACGGCAAGGCCTTCAAGGCCGGGCGCAAGGTCGGCCACGCCACCCTGCGCAGCGCCGACCTCCCGACCCTCAAGGCGCGCATCGCCGAGGTCGAGGCGTTGATCGCCAGGGCCTGATGGCCTGCCGATCAGGGGTCGAAAGAAGCCGCGTCAATCACTGACGCGGCTTTTTTCTGCCTGTTCTCTGTATTGCTGTAAGGCCCGCGAAACACGGCCGGTCGCTCTGGGCCAGGGCTCGAACACGGAACGCCAGCCTTTCCTACACTGTCCGATGACAGGCGCACACGGGTGCGCTCAACCCACAAGGAGGGACTGTCATGGGATTAATCGGAACCATCGTCATCGGCCTGATCGTCGGACTCATCGCACGCTTTCTGAAGCCGGGCGATGACAGCATGGGCTGGATCATGACCATCCTGATCGGCATCGGCGGCTCGCTGCTGGCCACCTACGGCGGCCAGGCACTGGGCATCTATGCGGCCGGCCAGGCGGCGGGCTTCATCGGCGCGGTGATCGGCGCCATCGTACTGCTGGTCATTTACGGCCTGATCAAGAAGAATTGACGGTGATTTCCAGCGCTCTCCCGCTAGGGGGAGGGTGCTGGGAGAATTCCCGCCTTTGCCCGACCGGGCCTTTCGAGTCCACGATGCGCCGTACATTGCTCGCCTGCAGCCTGGTGCTGCTGACTTCCCTGGCCTGTGCCGCCGAACTTCCCGAAACCGACTGGCTGTCCCTGATGCCGCCGAGCGACCGCAAGGCGCTGGAAGACATGCCGGAAATCACCCACAACGGCCCCGAGGCCAACGGCACCTTCACCAACAAGGGTGGCCTGAAACAGGCCGACAAGAAGCTGCCGCAGGTGATGTATTCGACCAAGACCGTCGCCGCGCTGAACGGCAAGGCGCTGCGCCTGGGCGGCTACCCGGTGCCGCTGGAGAACGACGCCAAGGGCCGGGTCACCGAATTCTTCCTGGTGCCCTATCCGGGCGCCTGCATCCACGTGCCGCCGCCGCCGCCGAACCAGATCGTGCTGGTGCGCTACCCCAAGGGCATCAAGCTCGACGATATCTACAGCCCCATCTGGGTCAGCGGCACGCTGAAGATCGAGAAGGTCAGCAACGAAATGGCCGACGCAGCCTACGCCATCGACGACGCCAAGGTGCGGCCGGTGGAGGAGAGCGATCTGTAAGCGCCGCACAGCACGGCTCTTGTAGGAGCGGACTCTGTCCGCGATTGGAAGGGTGCCGGCGCGGTTCGCGAGCAAGCTCGCTCCTACAGGTTTGTGCCGGTGCGCTTTTCGTAGGAGCGAGCTTGCTCGCGAACCTGATCTGGCGCCGGCCTTGCCGGCGGATCGCGGACAGAGTCCGCTCCTACGCAGAGCAGGCCTAGCCCTTCAGCGGCTCGCTCCAGATTTCCACCTTCATCGTCTCGCTGCGCCCCGGCGCCACGCTCATCACGTCGTCCCAGACCCGCGCGGTCTCGATGCACAGCATGTTCTGCCAGGCGTCGTCGGGGAACTGCGACAGGCGTGCGGCCTTGTCGATCCAGGGGTTCCACACCACTGCCGAGCGCGAGCCGCTGGCCTGGATGTGGATGCCGCGCTCCCAGAGCGGATCGCGGATAACCAGGGGCTTCTCCACGTCCAGGTAGATGCGGTCGGTTTCCCCGGCGATGCGCACCAGGCCATGCTGCTGGCGCTCTTCCCAGTTCTCCAGGGTCTCGATGTAGCGGCAGCCCTGCAGGCCGTCGATGCTGATCTCGCGGCTGTTGCTCACCGCGAAGTAGGTGTGCAGCGCCTGGCTGACCGGCAGCGGCTTGTCGCCGAGGTTGTGGGTGGTCATTTCCAGGGCCAGGCGTTCGCCGAAGCGCATCACCAGTTCCAGGCGCGCCGAGTGCGGCCAGCCGGGCAGGCCGTGGCGGGCGTCAATGCTGAAGTGCACGGCCAGTTCGCCCAGCTCGTCGGCAATGTCGTCCAGCTGCCAGTCCACGGCGCGCACCAGGCCGTGGGCCGGGGCGCTGTCGCCGGTGAACGCGGTCCGGACACCCACCGGGTTGCGCTCCAGGTTGCCGAACCAGGGCCAGCACACCGGAACGCCGCCGCGCAGGGACTGGCCGTGGTGGAACTCGGCGGTTTCGCTCAACCACACCAGCGGCGGTTGCTCGTGGGGCTGGTAACTCAGCAGCTGTGCGCCCTGCTGGGCGATCAGGGCTTCACCATGGGCGGTGTGGATGCGCCAGCAGGGCAGTTCGTCGACCTGCACCTGCTCGACGCGGGGCGTCTGGATATCGCTGCTCATGGTGGTCTCCGGGGCTGCGATGGGAAAGAGTCAGTATCACCGATCCTCCGCGCGTCGGGCAGTTCCCGGAGAATGAAAAGATCAGCGCAGGCGCAGTTCCGCCAGGTGCGTCCGCTGCTGTCCTTCGTCGTCGAAGTTGGATGCACCCAGCCAGGCCTCGAAGGCCTGCTGGCAGCGTGGCCACTCGCTGTCGATGATGGAGAACCAGGCGGTGTCGCGGTTGCGGTCCTTCACCACCGTCGCTTGCCGGAAGGTGCCTTCGTAGACGAAACCCAGGCGTTGCGCGGCGCGCATGGAGCGGGCATTGAGCGCATTGCACTTCCATTCCAGGCGCCGGTAGCCCAGTTCGAAGGCCAGCTTGGCCAGCAGGTAGACGGCTTCGGTGGAGGCGGGGGAACGCTGCATCACCTGGCCGTAGGCTATGTGGCCTATCTCGATGCTGCCATCCTTGGGGAAGATCCGCAGGAAGCTGAGCAGGCCAACCGCGCGACCGCTGATGCGGTCGATCACGGAGAAGAACATCGGATCGGCGCTGGCGGCGTTGCCGGCGAGCCAGGCGTCGAACGGCGCGCGCTCGGGGAAGGGGCCGTAGGGCAGGTAGTCCCAGAGCCGCGAGTCGGAATCCGGACCTTGCAGGGCTTCCCACAGATCGTCGCCATGGGCGGCGACATCCAGTGGCACCAGGTTGACGTAGCGGCCGGGCAGGGAGCGTTTTTCGGGGCTGGCGGCGGGGCGCCAGTTCAGCAGGGGCTGGTCGTTCATGGGGCGCTCCGAGTCAGATGATCTTGCGGTACTGGACGAAACCGGAGCGGTCGGCGATCCGGTCGTAGAGGAACATGGCGTCGGTATTGGTCTCGTGGGTCAGCCAGTGCACCCGCGAGGCGCCGTTGGCGCGAGCGTCGGCGTAGACGTGCTCGATCAGCGCCGCGCCGATGCCGCCGCCACGCTGGCCTTCGGCGACGAACAGGTCCTGCAGGTAAACGTAGTCGCCCTGGGTCCAGCAGGAGCGGTGGTAGATGAAGTGCACCATGCCGATGGCCTCGCCGTCACGCCAGGCGAGGGCCGCATGCATCGGCTCGGCCGGGTCGAGGAAGCGCTGCCAGGTCAGGGCGCTGGTGGCCTCATCGATGGTGGTCTTGTAGAAGCGCTGATAGCCCTGCCAGAGCGGCAGCCAGGCGGCGTGATCATCAGCGGTGATCGGACGGATCTCGACGGCGGAAGACATGGTGACGGCCTTGTGTGGATTGGAGTGGTTCCAGCCTAGGCCGGGAATTGGTTCTGCTAAAGAGCCATTCATGGTGAAATCAAAGGAACCATTGTCGACCCTTCGGAACCCGCCCCGCATGAGTGTCCCGTTGCCTTTCAATCCTTCCGGCATCCGTCTCGACCCCGCGCGCCCGCTCGGTGTGCAGCTGTTCCAGGCGCTGCGCGAGCGCATCCTCGACGGCCGCCTGGCGGCGCGTTCGCGATTGCCGGCGAGCCGCGACCTGGCGGCGTCGCTGGGCGTTTCGCGCAATACCGTGGTGCGCGCCTACGAGCAGCTCTATGCCGAGGGCTATATCGAGGGGCGTACGGGGGACGGCACTTATGTGGCCGAGCGGGTTCAGCCATCGGTGGATGCCGCGCGCGGCGAATCGCGCAGTCCGGATGCTCCGTCGCTGGAGCGCCTCGCGAAGCACCATCTGCCGCTGCCGCCGTCCGGCGCGCCGCGCGCCTTCCGCGTCGGCGTGCCGGCCTTCGACCTGTTTCCCTTCGATACCTGGGCGCGGCTGCAGGCGCGCTTCTGGCGCGATCCGCCGCTGGACTGCCTGGGCTACGGCGACCCGGCGGGCGAGCAGCGCCTGCGCGAACTGGTCGCCGCCTACCTGCGCAGCACCCGCGGCCTGCATTGCGACGCCCAGCAAATCATCATCACCAGCGGCGCCCAGCAGGGCATCGCGCTGTGCGCCCAGGTGCTGCTGGCTGAGGGGGATGGTGCGGCCATCGAGAACCCGGGCTACCGTGCCGCCGGTCACGCCTTCGCCACGGCGGGCGCGCGCCTGCATGGCGTGCCGGTGGACGCCGACGGCCTGTGCACGGCGCAACTGGAGCCATTGCCGGACTGCCGGCTGGTTTACGTCACGCCCTCTCACCAGTACCCGACCGGGGTGACCCTGTCCCTGGCGCGGCGCCTGGAGCTGCTGGAATGGGCCGAGCGCGTCGGCGGCTGGATAGTCGAGGACGACTACGACGGCGAGTACCGCTACAGCGGTACGCCGCTGATGCCGCTGGCGGCGCTGGATCGCCATGACCGGGTGCTCTACGTCGGCACCTTCTGCAAGATCGCTTTCCCGGCGCTGCGCCTGGGCTACCTCGTGGTCCCCCCGGCGCTGGCGCAGGCATTCGCCCGTCGCCGCGCGCTGGATGTGCGGCATTCGGAGGTCGGTACCCAGCGGGTGATGGCCGACTTCATCGCCGAAGGGCATTTCCAGCGTCACGTCCGCCGCATGCGCCGGGCCGCGCGCAGCCGGCGCGATGCGTTACTGCGCGGCTGGCCGGAGGTCTCCGGCTGCGCGCCGCTGCCGACGGTGGAGGCAGGTTTGCACCTGTGCGTGCGGGTCGACAGCCGCGAGCGCGAACGCGAGCTGGTGCAACGCGCGGCGGCCGTGGGTGTGGAGGTGAATGCGCTGAGCGACTACTGGCTGCCGGAATCCGTCGAATCGGAGGACCGGCGCGCCGGCCTGGTGCTGGGCTTCGCGGCGGTGCCCGAGGCGCGGATTGCCGAGGCGCTGAAGGCGTTGCGCAAGGTGTGGCAGTAGGGCGTACAACCGTTCGCGGTTGTACGCCGTCACGCAGAGATTCGTCTCTTGCTCCGGAGTTGGGCTTGGGGGGCAGGACCAGGTCTGGAGTGCATGGCGGCGAAGGTCAATCGGCGTATAACCGCGAACGGTTATACGCCCTACACAAGGCTCCTGTAGGAGCGAGCTTGCTCGCGAACCTGCGTCACTCCCGCGAACGCGGAAGCCTGGCATCAGCCGGACCCTCCCGCTCAGCCCAATAAGTCTGCTTGTGCCCACGCGCCTGGTAGTCCCGCGCCAGGGCCTCGGCCTCGGCGCGGGTCAGTTGGCGGCGCATGACGAAGCGGTTGCCGTTGTCGTCCAGGCGCAGCAGGCACCAGTCCCGCTCAGGCATTGAAGGTCGAGGTCTTGCGCAGGCGCAGGGCGAGCAGCACCAGCATCACGCCGAAGAACACCGCGTAGGCGCCGATCACCCAGGCCACCGCGACCGCGCCGGCACCGGGGTTGGCGATCATCATCACCCCGAACAGCACCGACAGCGCCCCGGAGAGCCCCAGCCACCATTCGTTGGCCAGTGCCTTGCGCAGGCGGATCGCCGCGATGATCTGCAGCGCGCCGGTGATCAGCGCCCAGACGGCGATCAGCATCAGCAGGCCGAGCGCCGTCAGCGCCGGCCAGAAGAACGCCACCAGCCCTGCACCGACGCCCAGCAGGCCGACCAGCACCAGTGGCCAGATCGGCCGGCCCGATTCGCGCATGCGCGCGGCGGCGAGCAGGGTGAACACCCCGTCGACGAAGGCGTAGGCGCCCCAGACCAGGACCAGCACGGCCAGGGCGATGGCCGGCCAGGCGATCGCCAGTACGCCGAATATCACTGCGGCCACACCGCGCAGGGCAATCCATTTCCAGTGTTGGCCGAGGGCCTGCCAGAGGGGGTTGTCGCTCATGACTGTCTCCACGAAAGGTTTCGCAGACACCATAGTCGCTCGCCAGCAGGCGTGCTTGAGCGTCCCAGATCAATTGCCGGAAAAGAAAAGCCCGGCGCGGGGCCGGGCGAAAGGGCCTGCCTTGGCAGGCTGGCGGCGTCGGGCGACACCGCCGGGGAGATCAGGCCGCGGGTGCCAGGGCGGGTGACGTGGCGTGGCCGTGCAACGCTTCGTAATCCGCCTTCATGGCTTTGTAGAGGCCGAACATGAACAGGATCAGCACCGCCGAGAACGGCAGGCCGGCCAGCACTACTACGGTCTGCATGGCCGTGAAGTTGCCGGCGAACAGCAGGCCGATGGTCACCAGGGTGATCACCACCGACCAGAGGATGCGCAGCCAGTGCGGGGCGTCTTCGTCGAGGTCGCCGCCCTGGCGCGACAGGTTGGCCAGCATCACCGAGCCGGAGTCGGCCGGGGTAAGGAACAGCACGAAGCCGACGAAGATCGACATGCCGATCACGATCTTGGCGAAGGGGTAGTGCTCCAGCAGCAGGTAGATCGACATCGACGGTTGCTCCAGCGCGGCCTTGCCCAGGTCGGCGGCGCCGTGGTTCATCACCAGGTCCACCGCGCTGTTGCCGAATACCGAGAGCCAGGCGAGGGTGAAGCCCAGCGGGATCAGCAGCACGCCCATGACCAGTTCACGCACGGTGCGGCCACGGGAGATACGGGCGATGAACATGCCGACGAAGGGCGCCCAGGAAATCCACCAGGCCCAGTAGAACAGGGTCCACAGGCCCAGCCACTCTTCGTTCTTGCCGGCGCCGCCGCCGGTGTAGACGTAGAGGTCGAAGGTCTTGAGCACCAGGCCGTTGAGGTAGTCGCCCAGGTTCTGCACGAAGCCGTTGAGCAGCTCCAGGGAGGAGCCGCAGACCAGCACGAACAGCAGCAGCGAGCTGAACAGCACGATGTTCAGGTTGGACAGCCGGCGGATGCCTTTCTCGATACCCGAGACCGCGGCCAGCGTGGCCACCAGGCTCATCACCAGCAGCACGATCAGCAGGGTGGTCTTGGAGTGCTCCATCCCGGTCAGGTACTCGATGCCCGAGGACACCTGCAGCGCGCCAATCCCCAGGTTGGTCACCAGGCCCAGCAGGGTGACGAATATGCCGAAGCAGTCCACCGCGTGACCGGCGCCGCCTTTCACCCAGCGCTCGCCGAGGATCGGCAGCAGCGCCGAACGCAGGGCCAGCGGCTGGCGGTGACGGTAGGCGAAGTAGCCGACGGCCAGGCCGACCAGCGCGTAGATCGCCCAGCCGTGTACGCCCCAGTGCAGGAAGGTCAGCTGCAGCGCCTGGCGTGCCGCCTGCGGGGTGCCCGCCACGCCTTCCGGCGGATGGTAGAGGTGGTCGATGGGCTCGGAGGCGGCGAAGTACAGCAGCGAGATGCCGATGCCGGAGGAGAACAGCATGCCCGCCCAGGCGCCATAGCTGAAGTCCGGCTTCTCGTGATCGGCGCCGAGTTTCAGCTGGCCATAGCGTGAGAACGCGACCCAGAGGACGAAGAACAGATAGCTTCCGATGGCCAGCATGTAGTACCAGCCGAAACTGTGTGAAAGCCACGCTTGAGTACGGTTCAGGACCGCACCGGCGCTGTCGGGAAAGAGAATCAGGGCGGCGGTCAGAACCAGGATCAGCACGGTGGAACCGTAGAACACGATCGGATTCAGACGTACCTGCTCGTTTGTTTTTATTGGCGAAGCAGTACTCATTTGGAGGATGACCCCATGACAGTGAACGCATGGCGGCCGGCGACAAGTGCGACTAAGGCACGGCGACGGGCCGCAAACCACAGACACAGCATCACCGCACGACACTTCCAGCCTGGATTCTGCGATCCTTGAAGGTTGGACAGAGATGCGGCGATGAACGGCTCGGGCCCGCTTGCACGCAAGGCTCGGAGCGATTCACGGAGCGCAGCTTATTCTTAGTTGATTGAACGTTCAATAAAAACAAAATAGACTGGCCAACAAGTCGCCGGACGGCATAGGTACGTCCAGGCGAAGAGGAGAGACGAAATGCCCAAGGTCGGTATGCAGCCGATTCGCCGTTCCCAGTTGATCCACGCCACCCTCGAGGCGGTGGACCAGGTGGGCATGGGTGACGCCAGCATCGCCCTGATCGCCCGCCTGGCGGGGGTCTCCAACGGCATCATCAGCCACTACTTCCAGGACAAGAACGGACTCCTGGAAGCAACCATGCGCCACCTGATGCTGGCGCTGAACAAGGCCGTCGGCGAACGCCGCCGGGTCCTGAAGGATGACGAGCCGCGCTCGCACCTGCGCGCCATCATCGAAGGCAACTTCGATGCGAGCCAGGTCAACGGGCCGGCGATGAAAACCTGGCTGGCGTTCTGGGCAACCAGCATGCACCAGCCGTCGTTGCGCCGCCTGCAGCGGGTCAACGACCACCGGTTGTATTCAAACCTGTGCTGCGAGTTCCGCCGGGTGTTGCCGATCGCCGAAGCGCGTGCGGCGGCCCGTGGGCTGGCGGCGCTGATCGATGGACTGTGGTTGCGCGGCGCGCTCTCGGGCGATGCCTTCGACACCGAGCAGGCACTGTCCATCGCGTACGACTACCTCGATCAACAACTGGCGAAACAGACGGGATAGCCCGCCGCGCCGGCCTTGCGCACTGACACCTATAAGAGAGGACACCAACACCATGGCTCGATTCGAAGTACAGAAGCTCTACATCGGCGGTCGCTACGTGGAAGCCACCAGCGGCGCCACCTTCGAAACCATCAATCCGGCCAATGGTGAAGTGCTCGCCCAGGTTCAGCGCGCCTCCAAGGACGACGTCGAGCGCGCCGTGCAGAGCGCGGTGGCAGGGCAGAAGGTCTGGGCGGCGATGACCGCCATGCAGCGCTCGCGCATCCTGCGCCGCGCCGTGGAAATCCTCCGCCAGCGCAACGATGAACTGGCCGAACTGGAAACCCTCGACACCGGCAAGCCGCTGGCCGAGACCCGCAACGTCGACATCGTTACCGGCGCCGACGTGCTCGAGTACTACGCCGGCCTGGTTCCGGCCATCGAAGGCGAGCAGATCCCGCTGCGCGAGACCAGCTTCGTCTACACCCGCCGCGAGCCGCTGGGCGTGGTCGCCGGTATCGGCGCCTGGAACTACCCGGTGCAGATCGCCCTGTGGAAATCCGCCCCGGCCCTGGCCGCCGGCAACGCGATGATCTTCAAGCCCAGCGAAGTCACCCCGCTGACCGCGCTGAAGCTCGCTGAAATCTACACCGAGGCCGGCCTGCCCGATGGCGTATTCAACGTCCTCACTGGCAGCGGCCGCGAAGTCGGCCAGTGGCTGACCGAGCACCCGCTGATTGAGAAGATCTCCTTCACCGGCGGCACCTCCACCGGCAAGAAGGTCATGGCCAGTGCCTCGAGCTCCTCGCTGAAGGAAGTCACCATGGAGCTGGGTGGCAAGTCGCCGCTGATCATCTTCGAAGACGCCAACCTCGACCGCGCCGCCGACATCGCCGTCATGGCCAACTTCTTCAGCTCCGGCCAGGTGTGCACCAACGGCACCCGCGTGTTCATCCCGCGCAACCTGCAGGCGCGCTTCGAGGAAAAGGTCGTCGAGCGCGTGAAGCGCATCCGCCTGGGCAGCCCGCAGGACGAAAACACCAACTTCGGCCCGCTGACCAGCTTTGCGCACATGGAGAGCGTGCTCTCCTACATCGAGTCCGGCAAGGAACAGAAGGCCCGCCTGCTGTGCGGTGGCGAGCGCGTCACCCAGGGCGAGTTCGCCAAGGGTGCGTACGTCGCGCCGACCGTGTTCACCGACTGCCGCGACGACATGACCATCGTCCGTGAGGAAATCTTCGGGCCGGTCATGAGCATCCTCGTCTACGACACCGAAGACGAGGCCATCCGCCGCGCCAACGACACCGAGTACGGCCTGGCCGCCGGCGTCGTCACCCAGGACCTGGCCCGCGCGCACCGTGCGATCCACCGCCTGGAAGCCGGCATCTGCTGGATCAACACCTGGGGCGAGTCGCCGGCCGAGATGCCGGTTGGCGGGTACAAGCAATCGGGTGTCGGTCGTGAGAACGGTCTGACCACCCTGGCTCACTACACTCGCATCAAATCCGTGCAGGTAGAACTGGGCGACTACGCCTCGGTGTTCTGACCGCCGCGAGCGAGCCCTGAACGGCCGGTCGCAGGCCCCACTCCCTGACCACCGGCCATCCCGAATACGCAGACACCGACGCGCATGCGTCGCGGGCGGTGTCGTGCCTGAAAAAGAGGAAGGCCTGCATGTCCCAGGAATTCGACTACATCATCATCGGTGCCGGTTCCGCCGGTAACGTACTGGCGACTCGTCTGACCGAAGACGCCGACGTCAGCGTTCTCTTGCTCGAGGCCGGCGGCCCGGACTACCGCGCCGACTTCCGTACCCAGATGCCGGCCGCGCTGGCCTATCCGCTGCAGGGCCGTCGCTACAACTGGGCCTATGTCACCGATCCCGAGCCGCACATGAACAACCGCCGCATGGAGTGCGGCCGCGGCAAGGGCCTGGGCGGCTCCTCGCTGATCAACGGCATGTGCTACATCCGCGGCAACGCCATGGACTTCGACGGCTGGGCCAAGGACAAGGGCCTGGAAGACTGGACCTACCTCGACTGCCTGCCGTACTTCCGCAAGGCCGAGACCCGCGACATCGGGCCGAACGACTTCCACGGCGGCAACGGCCCGGTGAGCGTGACCACGCCCAAGGCCGGCAACAACCCGCTGTTCCACGCCATGGTCGAGGCCGGCGTGCAGGCGGGCTACCCGCGTACCGAAGACCTCAACGGCTACCAGCAGGAAGGCTTCGGTCCGATGGACCGTACCGTGACCCCGCAGGGCCGCCGCTCCAGCACCGCGCGCGGCTACCTGGACCAGGCCCGTGAGCGTCCGAACCTGACCATCGTCACCCATGCGTTGACCGACCGCATCCTGTTCAGCGGCAAGCGCGCCATCGGTGCGACCTATCTGCATGGCAACGACAACGCCCTGAAGGAAGTCCGCGCTCGCCGTGAAGTGCTGGTGTGCTCCGGCGCCATTGCCTCGCCGCAGCTGCTGCAGCGCTCCGGTGTCGGCCCGTCGGCACTGTTGCGCGACCTGGGCATCGACGTGGTGCACGACCTGCCCGGCGTCGGCCAGAACCTCCAGGACCACCTGGAGATGTACCTGCAGTACGCCTGCAAGCAGCCGGTCTCGCTGTACCCGGCGCTGCAATGGTGGAACCAGCCACAGATCGGCGCGGAATGGATGTTCCTCGGCACCGGCCTGGGCGCGAGCAACCAGTTCGAAGCCGGCGGCTTCATCCGCACCCGCCCGGAATTCGAGTGGCCGAACATCCAGTACCACTTCCTGCCGGTGGCGATTAACTACAACGGCAGCAACGCGGTGAAGGAACATGGCTTCCAGGCCCACGTCGGCTCCATGCGCTCCCCCAGCCGCGGCCGCATCAATGTGGTCTCCCGCGACCCGCGCAAGCACCCGAGCATCCTGTTCAACTACATGTCCACCGAACAGGACTGGCAGGAGTTCCGCGACGGCATCCGCGTCACCCGCGAGATCATGAACCAGCCGGCGCTCGACCCGTTCCGTGGCCGCGAGCTCAGTCCGGGGCTGGACAAGCAGAGCGATGCCGAACTGGATGCGTTCGTGCGCGAGCACGCGGAAACCGCCTTCCACCCCTCCTGCTCCTGCAAGATGGGCGAGGACGACATGGCGGTGGTCGACGGCCAGGGCCGCGTGCACGGTATGCAGGGGCTGCGCGTGGTCGACGCCTCGATCATGCCGCTGATCATCACCGGCAACCTCAATGCCACCACCATCATGATGGCCGAGAAGATCGCCGATAAGATCCGTGGCCGTGAAGCGCTGCCCCGCAGCACCGCCGACTACTACAAGGCCAACGGTGCTCCGGTGCGCGGAAAGCCGATGCGCTGATTCCGAAAAGCAGAAACGAAAACGCCGGCATCACAGCCGGCGTTTTCAGTTTTCAGCCACGACGGGGAGGAACTGGGCGGGTACGACCGCTGCCATCGATGGCGACGAAGACGAACACCGCTTCGGTGACCTTGCGCCATTCGCTGGACAGCGGGTCGTCACTCCACACCTCGACCAGCATGCGGATCGAGCTGCGGCCGACTTCCAGCGATTGCGTATAGAAGGAGAGCTGCGCGCCAACGGCGACCGGGACCAGGAAGGCCATGCGGTCGATGGCTACGGTGGCGACGCGGCCACCGGCGATGCGACTGGCCATGGCGGTACCGGCGAGATCCATCTGCGCCACCAGCCAGCCACCGAAGATGTCGCCGAAGCCGTTGGTCTCGCGCGGCAGGGCGGTTATCTGCAGGGCCAAGTCACCCTGCGGAATGGGGTCTTCTTGTTCGAGCTCGATCATAGTTCAGGGCCTCTTGCCCCCGGCGTACTCATGGTGAGGTTGTGGAAAAACTCTCCCAAGACACCTGCCGGTGCAAGGCCTTGGGACAGCTTTTGATCGGCCTGCCTGCATTATATAGAGCAAGGCCCGCTGCGACGACCGTAGGGATTCGACTTTGCCTCGTTCGCGCATGCCTGTGTCGTCATAGCGCAATTTGCTATGGTTCGGCACCGGTGGCTCAACGTCGCCGTCATCTGCCTTGCCTGCCGAGAATAATCACAATGCCTTCTGTGAACGCTCCTGCCGCGCCCGCGTCACGTCCGTTGACCCGCAGCGACTACAAGACCCTGTCCCTGTCTGCCCTGGGCGGCGCCCTGGAGTTCTACGACTTCATCATCTTCGTCTTCTTCGCCACCGTGGTCGGCAAGCTGTTCTTCCCCGCTGACATGCCCGAGTGGCTGCGCCAACTGCAGACCTTCGGCCTGTTCGCCGCCGGCTACCTGGCCCGTCCGCTGGGCGGGGTGGTCATGGCCCACTTCGGCGACCTGCTGGGGCGCAAGAAGATGTTCACCCTGAGCATCTTCCTGATGGCGGTTCCCACGCTGATCATGGGCCTGCTGCCCACCTACGAGCAGATCGGCATCTGGGCCCCGCTGGCCCTGTTGTTGCTGCGCGTCATCCAGGGCGCCGCCATTGGTGGTGAAGTGCCGGGGGCCTGGGTCTTCGTCGCCGAGCACGTTCCGCATCGTCACGTGGGCTATGCCTGCGGCACGCTCACTTCGGGTCTGACCGCCGGCATCCTCATCGGTTCGCTGGTGGCGACACTGATCAACAGCATCTTCAGCGCCGCAGAGGTCCAGGGCTATGCCTGGCGGATTCCGTTCCTGCTCGGTGGCATCTTCGGACTGTTCTCCGTCTACCTGCGCCGCTGGCTGCACGAGACCCCGGTATTCGCCGAGCTGCAACTGCGCAAGCAACTGGCCGAGGAAGTGCCGCTGAGTGTGGTTGTACGCGAACATCGTCCGGCGGTGGTGCTGTCCATGCTGCTGACCTGGGTGCTGTCGGCCGGCATCGTGGTGGTGATCCTGATGACCCCGTCGGTGCTGCAGAGCGTGTACGGTTTCGACGCGGCTACCGCCTTGAAGGCCAACAGCCTGGCCATCGTCTTCCTCAGCGTCGGCTGCATCCTGTCCGGGTGCCTCGCGGATCGCATGGGCGCCGGTCGTACCTTTATATATGGCAGCGTACTGCTCGGCGTCTTCTCCTGGATCTTCTACACCAGCCTCAAGGCGCACCCGGACTGGCTGTTCCCCTTGTACGCGGTGACGGGCCTGTGCGTCGGCGTCATCGGCGCGGTGCCCTATGTCATGGTGAACGCCTTCCCGCCGGTCGTGCGCTTCACCGGCCTGTCCTTCTCCTACAACCTGGCCTACGCCATCTTCGGCGGCCTGACGCCCATGGTGGTTGCGCTCCTTATGAAGGAAGACCCGCTGGGCCCGGCCTACTATGTCGTGGCGCTGTGCGTGGTCGGCTTGCTGGTGGGGGCCTATCTGCTGCGCCAGGAGCGCCGCCTGGTAGGGCGGGGCGTGGCGGTAAATTGATCAGTCGGACAGTTTTTTGCAGAAAGTTTAAAAGAAGCCGTTGACGGGCCTTTTTAAGTCCCTATAATGCGCACCACTCCCAGCGACGAAGCGCTGAAAGAGCTTGAAAATCAGGCACTTACAGATGTTCGAAGTTGAGAGTGGTGGTCCGGCAGGTGAA
>NZ_JBLUPT010000020.1:0-27830 GCF_048068055.1 Pseudomonas sp. NY15181
CGACCATAGAGCGTTGGAACCACCTGATCCCATCCCGAACTCAGCAGTGAAACGACGCATCGCCGATGGTAGTGTGGGGTTTCCCCATGTGAGAGTAGGTCATCGTCAAGCGCCTATCCCAAAGCCCCTGATCAGCACTGCTGGTCGGGGGCTTTGCTTTTGCGCGCGGGAAAGTCGGATGGGCAACGGATCAATTCCAGGCAACGGCAAGCAGCGCGGCGAGAGCGCGGAGCTGCGTCGCTTACGCCAGCAGTTGGCGCAGGTCACCATGGAGCGCGACGTATTAAAAAAGGCGCTGGCGGATTCAACCAGTCAGTGCAACACCTCTTGATTCAGCTACTGATAAAGAGGGTGCATGCAATGGCAGGCGCAGCTATGAGCCAAAGCGAACAAGAGCAGCTATGGACAGCATGGCGTGCTGGGCAGTCGATGAGCGCCATCGGACGGCAGCTTAACCGAACGCCTTCACGTATTTTCGTCTACCTCAAACGGCATGGCGGCATACAACCCGCGCGCCGCTGTCGACGAGCGAATGCACTATCTCTCTGTGAGCGGGAAGAGATTTCGCGAGGGCTGGCCAGCGGTCTTTCCCTGCGAGCAATTGCTGCAGGTCTGGGCAGAAGTCCGTCAACTGTTAGCCGAGAAGTTAAGAGCAACGGAGGGCAATGCAGCTATCGTGCGACCGCGGCTGACAGCGCCGCGTGGCGCAAAGCCTTGCGGCCCAAGGCCTGTTTGCTGGTCAAAAATCCAGACCTATCTCGCCTCGTCTCTGACAAGCTGGAGCAACGTTGGTCACCGGCGCAGGTTGCCGGTTGGCTGCGTCGATCTTTTCCGGAGGACGGGACGATGCAGGTGTCGCACGAGACTATCTACAAAAGCCTCTACCTACAGACTCGAGGAGCGCTGCGACAAGAGCTGAGCGACTTCCTGCGCCGTGGCCGCAAATTCCGGCACGCCCGAACCTATACGACAAAGTCCTCAACACGGGGGCAGATCGTAGAGGGCATTTCGATTGCTGAGCGCCCTGCTGACGTCGAAGACAGGGCGGTTCCAGGGCACTGGGAAGGCGACCTGATCAGCGGCCCTGGTAACAGTCATATGGCCACATTGGTGGAGCGGCACACCCGCTTTGTCATGCTGGTGAAACTGGAAGGAAAAGACACCCTGAGCGTGGTCTCTGCCCTGGCGCGGCAAATGCAGAATCTTCCTGCTCTCCTCAGGCAAAGCCTGACTTGGGACCGGGGCGGCGAGATCGCTGCTCATAAAGCGTTCACGATGGCGACGGACATGCCGGTATACATCTGTGATCCTCATAGCCCTTGGCAACGCGGTAGTAACGAGAACACCAACGGACTACTGAGACAGTACTTTCCAAAGGAGATGAATCTGTTTCAGGTAACTCAAGTCGAGATGGACAAGGTGGCCACTGAACTGAATCAAAGGCCGCGCAAGACGCTAGGCTTTCAATCACCCGCGGAAAAACTATCCGAGCTGTTGCGCTGACCGTTTGAGGCCAAGCTCGCCATCTTCTCGCAGCCCACGAAGTGAAGTTTCGCGCCATTGAGGCGTTGGCCGGTCGCTATCCCGTAGCGCCGATGTGCCGGCTGCTGCAGGTATCCCGCAGCGGCTTCTATGCCTGGCAGCAGCGGCCTCCCTCGGCGAGAGAGATGGCGAATCGGCGTCTGAGCCAGGTGATCCGCACCATCCACCATGAGGTGAATGGGATCTATGGCCATCGCCTCGGATCGCGCCAATCGGCACTGGGTCTCGGACATGACTTGCGTGCGGACGGCCCAAGGCTGGCTGTATCTGGCCGTCGTGCTCAATCTCTATTCACGCGCCGTTGTCGGTTGGGCAACACACCACCGCATGCAGCAGGCCCTGGTGCATGCTGCTCTGGAGATGGCCGTTGCACGCCGACAGCCGAAAGAAGAAGTGCTGCTGCACTCGGATCGTGGCAGCCAATACTGCGCGTACGACTACCAGGCCTTGCTTCGGCGACATCGAAGCGTGCCCAACCATTCGCGTCCGGGGAACTGCTGGGACAACGCAGCGATGGAGAGCTTCGTCCGTTCGCTGAAGGCCGAGCGGGTGTACCTGGCTCGCTACGCCAGCTACCAGGAGGCGAAAACCGACCTGTTCGATTACATCCGCTTTTACAATCACCGCCGTCGCCACTCGACGTTGGGCTATCTCCGTTCGATGGAGCTTGAGCGGCGAAATGCGAGCAGTAGCTCTTTACTACCTGTCCACCAGTTCCGGGACAGACCATGGATCGTTCTTCAGAATTAGCTTGAGTTCAGCGATTTCGGCTTCTTGAGGTGGCCAATCCTCGGAGGCTATCGCCGCGTTCAGAGCTAATGCAGAAATCCCATAGAAGAGTGCGGCGCGTCCGAGCATTGTCTTTTCCCTCTTCCGTAAAGGCCAAATGTGGGGTTCTACGGAGCTTGCCTAGCCGCCAGGACCACCGGGTCGGCGTCACCAGAATACGAGGCCAAATGGCTCCGTCTTTACGAGTACTCCAGGCTCTTCGACTTGCCATTTGCCCATGTCTTCAGCCGTTTCGATGACCGCTTCAACCACTCCTGACGTGCGGCCAGACTCGATCAGAACAGCATCGCCAACCCTCACAGGGTTACCACAGGGGCATCGCATGCGGTGCCTCCTTCCATGATGGGCAGGCGTGGAGTATCGACACTTTTTCGACACCTTTCCGGCCCCGGAAAAGCAAAGCCCCCGAAACGCTAGGCATTTCAGGGGCTTGGCAGGATGTTCTGGAGCGGGCGAAGGGAATCGAACCCTCGTCATGAGCTTGGGAAGCTCAGGTAATGCCATTATACGACGCCCGCTTGGGGGTGCCTTTTTACCAGAAGGCGGGGGCTTAGTGAAGCCTTAGAGAGCGAACTGCGCCGAGGGAGCGTTTTTCGTGCGGTGCCGCGCGCAATAAAAAACCGGAGGCGGTGGGTGGTGTCCGACCCCCGGTGTCCTGCGCTGGCTGCATCAGCCCACCATAGCGGCGATCGGTACGCCCTGGCTGCTGGGCAGGTAGGCCGGAGCGAGCATGGGCTTGCGCTGGGGTTGGAGGAAGGCGAGGAGGTGGTCCCGGGTTTCCTGCCAGCCCTGCTTGTGCTCGACGTCGATGAAGTGACCTACGTTGCGGATGGTGTGGAATTCGCAATCGCGGATCAGTTGCTGGAACAGGCGCGCCTCGGCCGGGGTGGTGTAGATGTCCAGCTCGCCGTTGAGGAACAGCAGCGGGATGTCGATGGCCGAGAAGTTTTCCATGTAGCTTTCCGCGCTGAGCTGGAGCACCTGGCAGATGTGGAAGTGCATCTGCTGGTATTCGTGCTCGTCGAGGCTGCTGACGTGGCGGAAGTTGTAGCGCTTGAACAGGTGCGGCAGATAGCGGCCGATGGTGTCGTTGACCAGGTTGCCGACGTTGGTGCGGTCGCAGGCGGCGAGGTAGTCCAGACCTCGGTGCAGGTAGTCGAGCATGGGGGCGTTGAATAGCGGCGAGAACGAGTTGATGACCGCCTTCTGGATGCGCGCCGGGCGCTGAGCCAGGGCCAGCAGGGTAGCGACGCCGCCCCAGGAGAAGGACATCACGATATCGGCCTGGTAGCGCTCGATCAGCTCCAGCAGCAGGGCTGCCTCGTATTCCTTGGTGATCGGCTCGCGGCAGTCGTTGTGGGGCTTGGACCGGCCGGCGTACGGCTGGTCGTAGCAGACCACGTTGAAGTGTGGCTGCAGGTATTTCACCGTTTGCGCGAAGGAGGCGGTGGTCGCCAGCGAGCCATTGACCAGGATGATGGTCTGGCGCGCTTCCCTGTTGGCGTGGAACTCCGTGTGTACCCGATGTTGCTGAATCTCGACGACGGCGGTTTCCGGCCTCATGTCGTTTTCCTCCAGACGCAGGTCATAGGAACGCATCCACGATCGGATGCGAAGAAAGTACCCAGGCAGAGGAAAGCGCCTTGACGTGACAGCTTCGTGTCACACGGCGAAACTTAATATTTTCTTAATTTTCAATCGGTTACAGCGCCAAAAGGTATCGTTCCGGCACTGTCTTCAGCGCGGAATGAGGGCTCTTGACCAGGCAGGGAAGGGGCGGCTTGGGGAACGGTTGCCGCGATGAAGCGATCTTGGACGTTGTGCGTGACTCATTGGTCACGCTTGGGCCAGAGTTAAGCAGGCGGGGTCGTCTGACGCAACAGTCCGTGAACGATTGTTCGCGATTGCCGGCCGGGATTCCGACGAAGTGTCATTTATCTTTGTGACCAGCCGGCGATTTGGAGAAGGCCGATTACACTCTTTGTGTTAGTCACTTCTTCCCGCCCGCAGATGAGCGTCGTTGACGTGCTCCTCTCAAGGCCGATACCACGGACGGAGCGGGTCAATGGCACTGCCCCCCATGCTGCGCACACTGCAGGTCTTGCCGGCTGCCTGGCTGTGTGCGGTAGCCATGGCCGCCGATCGCTACGGCTGCGAAGCGCCGATCCGCGTCGCCTATACCCGTAACCTGGTGTTCTACCACGACGACGGCGGAGGTATCGATGCTGATCTGATCGCCGAGTTGGCGCGGCGCAGCGGTTGCCGGTTCGAGACCTCGGTGCGGCCGCGCGACGAGATCTGGCGGATGCTGGAAAGCGGCGACCTGGAGATGGGCACCAGCGGGGTTGCCACGCAGCAGCGGCGCACCTTCACTTACCTGCTGCCGTACGTTTACCTGCGCAACAAGCTGATCGTGCCGGTCGAGCTGGGCGGCATGCAGTCGCTGGAGGACTTCCACGACATGCCCGGCGCGCGCATCGGTGTGATTGCCGGCTACCGCCACGGCCCCTATATCGACGCCATGCTGCGAATCCTGCGGGGCGAGGGGCGAGTGGTGGAGTTCCACGACGACACGGCGCGTTTCACTGCCTTGCTCAACGGCGATGTGGAAGGGGTGGTCGGCCATGAGCTGAACCTCGAGGGCGCCGTCACCGACCGCCGCGAGCGCGAGCGGTTCCGGGTGGTGGATGTGATGAGCGGCCCGGCCACGCCGCACCACCTGATGCTCTCGCGCAAGCGCTTCAGCCCGGCGCAGAGCGCCGAATGGCTGCGGCTGATCGAGGCGCTGTGGCTGGACGGCAGCCTGGCCAGGATCATGCAACGCAACACGTCGCCGGCCATGGCGACCGAACTTCTCGACAGCGGATATCGCTACGGCTCAACGGACAGAGGCTGGTGATGATGAAGGCATTCAAACGGGGCGTTCCGCTGCAGCTGCTGGTGGCCGGAGCCATCATTGTCAGCATGCTGGCGCTGGCGGGCGCGTTGCTGATACAGGGCTACCGGGGCGTGGAAGGCGCGCTGGTGGCGGCTGCGGGCGAGTCGGCCAGCCAGCTGGGGGCGACCATCAATGAGCGCATCCGCCGGCTGATCGACCCGGCGGAGAGCGCGCTGCGGCTGATGACCCACGACCCCATCTCGCAGACCGACAACCTGCCGGCGCGCCTGGAGCGGCTGCCGATGCTGGTGGAGAACCTGCGCGCCAACCGCACCCTGAGTGCGGTGTACATCGGCTACCCGAACGGCGAGTTCCTGCTGATCCGCGCGCTGCGTGTGCCGGAGGTGCGCCGCATCCTGCAGGCGCCGGATGAATCGAAGTACCTGGTACAGAGCCTGACCCTGGACGACCAGGGCGCGCTGCGCGGCGAATGGCGCTTCTACGACCAGGACCTGCAGTTGTTGCGGGTGCAGGAACGGCCGGACTACCGGTTCGACCCCCGGCAGCGGCCGTGGTATCAGGAATCGCTCAATACCAGCAGGACGGTGCTGACCCAGCCCTACGTGTTCTTCACCACCCGCGAGATCGGCCTGACCCTGGCGCACCGCAGTGTCGACGGCGCGGCGGTAATCGGCATGGACGCCTCGGTCAACGACCTCGGCGGCGAGATGGGCGACCTGCGCCAGACGGCCCACACCGAACTGGCGGTGGTCGACGGCAAGGGTACGGTGATCGCCTACCCGGACCTGACCAGGCTGTTGATCCATCAGGGCGAGGAGTTGCGCCTGGCTACCCTGAACGAATTGGGCGTGCCCAGCCTGACCCAGCTGAATGCCACGTCGTTGTCGGCCGGTACCCCCCAGGCCTTCGACGCCGGGGGCGAGGCCTGGTACGGCATCTGGGTGCCGCTGTCGAACTTCACCAGCAGCGAGGTGCGGGTGCTGATCGCCATTCCGGCCGTCGAATTGCTGGCCGGTGCCCGCCAGATGCTGTTCAACCAGGCCCTGTGGAGCGGCGTTCTGCTGCTGGTGCTGCTGATGCTCGGCTGGTACCTGGGTCGACGTATCGCCCGCCCGCTGACCGCGCTGGCCGACCAGGTGGGGGCGTTGGCCGCCTTCGATTTCGCCCGGCCGATCGGGGTGGCATCGAGGATTGCCGAGGTGCGCGACCTGAGCCGCGTGATGGGGAGCATGTCGCGCACCATCCACAACTTCCAGGCGATCACCCTGACCCTGAGCCGGGAGACGCGCCTGGAGAGCATGCTCGAAGGCGTGCTCTCGCGCCTGGTGGAAGCCACTGGCGTCATGGGCGGCGCCGTATACCTGCTGGAGGACGAGGCCAGCCGCCTGCGCCTGGCCTGCACGGTGAGCGGCGAGCAGTACCCGCAGTCGATGGTCATCGAAGGTTTCACCGAGGCGCAACTGGCCGAGCGGGTGGGGCAGGCGCTGGCCAACCGCGGGCAGTACCTGGAAGTGTCGCTGCGCAATCGCAGCGATGAACTGCTGGGCATCCTCGTCCTGCAACTGGCCGGGGAAGGCACCCACAGCCGCCAGCCGCGCCCGCAGTTCAAGCGCTTCGTCGAGGAGCTCTCCGGCGCCGCGGCGGTGGCTATCGAGACCCGCCAACTGATCGAGGCCCAGCAACGTTTGCTGGACGCCATCATCAAGCTGCTGGCCGACGCGATCGACGCCAAGAGCCCCTACACCGGCGGCCACTGCGAGCGGGTGCCGCAATTGGCAGACCTGCTGCTGCAGAAGGTCATCGACTCGCGCGACGGCGAATACGCGAGCTTCACCATGAGTGATGCGGAGCGCTACGAGTTCCAGATCGCCGCCTGGCTGCACGATTGCGGGAAGATCACCAGCCCGGAGTACGTGGTGGACAAGGCCACCAAGTTGGAGACGCTGTACAACCGCCTGCACGAGGTCCGCACGCGCTTCGAGGTGATCTGGCGCGATATCGAACTGGATTACTGGCGCGGCATGGCGGCGGGCAACGACATCGGCCTGCTGGCGGCGCGCAGGGACGCGCTGCATGAGGCGTTGCGCGAGGATTACGCCTTCGTCGCCCAGGCCAATATCGGCGGCGAGCTCATGAAGGACGAGGATGTCGAACGCCTGAAACGCATCGGCGAGCGCCGCTGGTTGCGGTACTTCGATGATCGCCTGGGCATCTCCCGCGATGAACTGGAGCGCCTGCAGGGCAGCCCGGAGCCCAGCTTGCCGGCGGAGGAGTTCCTGCTCGCCGACAAGCCCGAGCACCGCGTGCCCTGGGGCGAGCGCAAGCCACCGGTGGACCGGGACGACCCGCGCAACGTCTGGGGCTTCGACATGCGCCTGCCACCCTATGCGAGCAATTTTGGCGAGCTGTACAACCTGAGCGTGCGGCGCGGCACGCTCAACGAGGAGGAGCGCTTCAAGATCAACGAGCACATCGTCCAGACCCTGATGATGCTCACCACCCTGCCGCTGCCGCGCCACCTTCGCCGGGTGCCGACCATCGCCGCCAACCACCACGAGAAGGTGGATGGCACCGGTTACCCGCGCAAGCTGTCGCGGGAGCAGATGAGTATCCCGGAGCGGGTAATGGCGATCGCCGATATCTTCGAGGCGCTGACCGCCGCCGACCGCCCGTACAAGGCGCCGAAGACGTTGTCGGAGTCGCTGAAGATCCTGGCCTTCATGGCCCGCGACCAGCATATCGATGCGGAGCTTTTCCGAGTGTTCCTGACCCAGGGGGTGTACCTGGAGTACGGCGAACGCTTCCTGCGGCCGGAGCAGATCGATGCGGTGGACGTGCAGGCGATGCTGGCTGTTCTGGATGGGGTGAAGGCGTAGGACGTACAACCGTTCGCGCTTGTACGTCGTTACACCGTATGCAGCTCGGGCTCGGAGCGGGCTGAAGCGCAGCTCCGTGGTCGGGTTCGGAGTGATCTGAGGCCAAGGTCAAACGGCGTATAACGTCGAACGTTATACGCCCTACCTTCCTCCTCTCGCAGGCGCGGAGCTTCTCCGTGAACATCGGCGCGCGATGAACGCTTCGCGGACGAGGTCCGCTCCTACTGATGCACCACGTTCCGCAGCGACGTCTTGTAGCAGCGAGCTTGCTCGCGAATCGCCACTCAACGCCTGGCGAGGTTCTGCACGTAGCGGTTGATCTGCGGGTTCTTCGCCACGGTGCAGCTTTGCCCGGCGAGGAACTGCGAGGTCTTCAGCCATTGCTGCTGCGGGTAGTAGGCGAACACGTAGCTGCCGTTCTTCAGCGTATCGATCAGCTGTTGCGCCACCTGCGGGCGTACCGCCGGGCAGCCCTGGCTGCGGCCCAGGCGGCCGAGTCCGGGGACGACCTTCGGGTCGGCGTAGGCGGCCGCGTGCATGACGATGGCGCGCTCTTCGCTGTTGTCGTTGAAGCCCGGCTCCAGGCCCAGCAGGCGCAGCGAGCGGCCGTGCTTGCCGCTGTAGGTCTGGCCGGTCTGGTAGAGACCGATGGAGGATTGGTAGCTGTTGGGGCGGTTGGAGAACGAGGTGGCGAGGTCTTCGCCGCTGTTCTTGCCGTGGGCCACCCACTCTTCAAACAGCAGCTTGCGCTGCTTGAGGTCGAAGACCCACAGGCGCTTGTCGCGCGACGGCTTGGAGTAGTCGATGACGGTCAGCAACTGGTTGCCGCCGCCCAGCTGAGTGCTGGCGCACTGCAGGGCATTGAGCGCCAGGCGCAGCGTTTCGGTGTTGGTGGCGGGCGCGAGGCGGTGCAGTTCCTCGGCCGTCGGCAGGCGGGCGGCGGACGCACTCTGCCAGCCACCCAGCGCGAAGAGCGCGGCACTGGCGACAGTGATCCGGAAGATCCCCCGCAACTTCGAAAAAGTCAGCATGAATACGACATTCCCGTTGAATCGATATGGTTTTTTCTGGGAAACGCCGCATTGTGCGTGAATTTCGACCTGTGGTGTGGTTGTTTTTTAACCATTTTCTAGCCCGCCTGTCGGTAAATACGCGTGCTTGACGCTGTCGAACCCTGTCTGGCGCAGGAATGCCGGGCTGTGAAAGCCATCCTGACTGCATCGCTGGAACGGGTGCTGTTTCGAAGTTTTTCGGCCACCACGGCGGGTGGATGAGCGTCATCGATCCGGACATCGGAGCATGGCCAGCATCAAGGCTGGCCTCCTGCCATCAAGCATAGCGGACGCACGCCGCCACGGGGCCGTGGGACGCTGAAGGCGCTGTGAGGGAAAGCCGGAGCGGGGCGGGGAAAACGTTGCGCCGCTCCATGGCTTCAGTCGAGCGGCTGGTTCTTGACCGGTTTCTGTTCCGCCTGCCGGTCGTTGGTGGTGATCACCGTGAAGTCCGGATTGCTGCGCATGGTGCGGGTGGACGGCAGGTCGGTGATGATCAGGGTGCTGCCGATATCCATGCTCGCCATCAGATTGCGAAGGAAGTCGCGGTCCATGCTGAACCTGCCCAGTTGCTCGGCGGGCGTCAGGCCCTTCTGCGGGTCGCTGACTTGCACGGTGGTCCAGCGCAGGCTGGGGTTCAGGCTGTCGATGTCGCTCTGGGTCGGCTTGGTCATCAGCGAGAAGGCGGCAACGCCGGTCTTTTCCTCGGGATGCTCGAAGGCCACCGGGGCGGTACCGATCTGCAGGCCGCCGCGGTAGACGTAGGCACGCCGGTCGGCGCGGCTGATCAGCACGGAGAGCGGGCCTTTGTCCGGCCCCGGATCGCTCCAGAACGGCACCACCATGGCGCTGTCGTCGTGCGGGCCGGCGGGGCGTCCGTCGCTGACGATGGGGGCGAGCAGACCGGGGTGGTAGACCTCCACTGGCGAGCTCTTGGCATCGGAGATGATCACGGTGGTGGTGCTGAATCCGGTGACATCGTAGAGCTTCTTGGCGAAGGCCATGGGCAGGCGGATGCAGCCGTGGGAGGCCGGGTAGCCGGGCAGGTTGCCGGCGTGCAGGGCGATGCCGTCCCAGGTCAGGCGCTGCATGTAGGGCATGGGTGCGCTGTTGTAGAGGTCGGAGTGGTATTCGACCTTCTTCTGCAGGATGGTGAAGACGCCGGTGGGGGTTTCCTTGCCCTTCTTGCCGGTGCTGACGGTGGCCACTCCGATGGCGATGCCGTTGCGGTACACGTAGGCGCGCTGCTCGGTGAGGCTGACCACCAGCGTGACCGGGCCGGCCGGGGAGATTTCCGGGTACCAGAGGTACTGCCCGGGCTTGAGCGTCTTCAACGCTGCCTGCAGGTCGGACAACGGCGAGGGCTTGCTCGGGGTTGCGACGGCGAAGCTGGCGCTCAGGGCGAGCAGCAGGGCAACCGACAGTTTCTTCATCACCTCTCCTTGGGACGCGGGTTTGGCTGGAGCTTAGCGAAGCCTTGGCAGCGGCTGCAAACCGCTGGGCTGAACGGTCCGCCGGGGGATTGTCGGAGTGTGGAGAATATCTCGATACGGAGCCTTTTCGCGGGTTGGCCAACCGTAGGGCGTACAACCGTTCGCGGTTTTACGCCGATACGCCGTACGCATCGTCGGTGCCATGCTCCCGCCCGGAGTGCTTCGAGGGCGCGGTTCCGTGTGTCGTGGATGCAAGGTCAGATGGCGTATGACGTCGAACGTTATACCCCTACGTCCCTTCGGGCGTGGGGCTCACCCCAGGTCGGCGATTTCCTGTGCCGTGAGCGCACGGTATTCCCCGGGTTGCAGTGCCGGGTCGAGCTTGAGGCTGCCCATGCTTTCACGGTGCAGGCGGGTCACCTTGTTCTGGAAGTGGCCGAACATGCGCTTGACCTGGTGGTAACGGCCTTCGTGCAGGGTCAGGCGCGCCGCGCGCGGGGCGAGGATGTCCAGCTGGGCGGGCAGGGTGGTGAGGTCTTCGAAGGCGAAGTACAGCCCCTGCTCGAAGGTCTGCGCGTAGTGCGCTTCGATGGGAGCTTCGGTCTCGACGTAGTAGACCTTGGGCAGCTTGCGCCCCGGCAGGGTCATGCGTCGCGACCACTGGCCGTCGTTGGTGATCAGCAACAGCCCGGTGGTGTTGTAGTCCAGGCGGCCGCCGATGTGCAGTTCGTGCTTGTCCGGCTCGTCCAGCAGGTCGAGCACCGTGCGGTGTTCTGCATCGCGGGTGGCGCTGACGCAGCCGGCAGGCTTGTGCAGCATGAAGTAGCGGGCGGGTTTGCCGGCTTGCAGCAACTCCTCGTCCAACTCCACTCGGCTGAACTCGCGGACTTCATGCAGGCCGTCGCGCACCACCTGGCCGTCGACGCGAAGGCGGCCTTCGGCGAGCAGTTGGCGGGCCTGTTGGCGATTGAAGCGGGGCAGGTTGGCGATGAAACGGTCCAGGCGCATCAGGCGTTTCCGTCGCTGTCCTTCAGGCCTGCGGCGCAGCGCGGGCAGAGGCAGGCGCGGTCGACCAGCTCGGGCGGGATGCGCTCCAGGGCGCTGCGGTCGATGCGCTCGCTGAAACACCAGCACGCCTGGCCTTCCAGAGCCGGGTCGGCCTGGGTGCAGCGGTTGGACTGGCCGCAGAGCGGGCAGCGGCTGGGATCGGGAGTGACGTTGTTCATGGCCAAAGGCGCGGAGCAGATCGGTGCGGTGCGGGCGCACAGGGTGCAGCGCCGGTGCGCCCCGTGCAAGCGGATTCGGATCGGCGCGGCGGGCTTTGGTCAGGGCCCGCTCGGCGCGACCTCGATGCGTTCAATCCAGGGTTCCAGCCGCTGGCCGAAGGCGACCTCGGCGCTGAAACGCTGCATCCGCTCGCGGTCCTCGTCCGCCTGCCAGCTGTCCTCCTCAAGCACCTGTCGCCAGCGGTGCGGCACGTTGATGCTGTCCACGCCCAGGGCGCTGGCTGTGCCGCCGAGGGTCCAGATGTGTTCGTGGAATAGCGAGATCGGCCGCACCCGGCCATGCACGATCAGGTAACGCTGGCGGTCCGGGTAGCGCTGGCGCAGGGCCTGCTGGTCGAGGCCGACATCTTTGAGCAGCAGGCGGGTGGAGAACTTCTCCTCGCTCTTGAGGGCGCTCTGGCTGTCCTTGAGTTCATAGGCCAGCTTCTGGTTGCCCGGTGCCGCGGCGGCGGCCTGTTGCGTGGTGTCCAGGCGTTTGCGCGCCAGTTGCAGCTCGCGCTGGTACAGCGGCCCGTTCAGTTCCAGCACCAACAGGGCGGCGCGCGATTGCTGGCGGTCGAATTGCCGGGCGCTATTGTCGTCCACCTGTTCGGGCATGCGGAAGCCGAGCCCGGCCATCTGCCTGGCAGTGATGCGGGGTTCCCAGGCGCGGCTGTGGGGGCCGGCGCCTTCGTCCTCGCTGGGGAAACGCCAGTTCAGGCGCAGGCTCAGGCCGCTGTTTTCGTTGTGCCAGGAGCTGTTGGGCATCAGTTCGCGCTGGCTCAGGTGCGGCTGGCTGTCCGGCGAGCCTGAGCGGTTCCAGGCCACGCCGCCCAGGGCCACGGCGTTGACCAGCAGGATCAGCGAGACACCGCCGAGCAGCGCATGGGTGCGGGTCCAGTTCATGGCTGATTCCCTCCCAGCAGGCCGTGGACGTTACGCAGGCGGCGCAGCACCAGCAGGATCAGCACCGCGCACAGGCCGAGCACGAGGAAGAACAGGTACTTGGGCATCACCGCCCACCACCAGTCGAAGAACTTGGTGTAGAGGAACACCACGAAGAAGGTCAGCCCGGTGTTCACCACCTCCGGCCATTCGCGGCGTGCGCCGAGCCAGATGACCAGCGCCGAGACGACGAAGCCCAGCACCTGGTAGAGGTTCTCCACCGTGCTGAAGCCCAGCGGCAGGTAGCTGCTGCCGCCCCAGTTGGCCAGCACCAGCATCGGCAGGAACAGCCCGAGCAGGCCGAACACCCGGTAGATCGCGGCGAAGCCGTCGAAGCGTCCCTGGCCGATCAGCGAGGGCACGAGGAAGATCAGCAGGGCGGCGGGGAAGAAGTTTTCCGGGCGCTCGCCCACGTCCAGCCAGTACACGCCGCTCCAGGTGCCGACCCGTGCGGCGACGTAGCCCATCACGCAGATCAGCGCGGCGGCCAGCAGCAGTCGGGTGTTGCAGGTGTAGGCCAGCAGCAGGGCGTAGGCGGCCCAGGGCAGCAGGGCCTTGTCGGAGGGCGTGATGTTGAAGATCTGCCCGATCATCAGCACGTTCAGCACCAGGCACGCGAAGGCCAGCATGGCCGCGAGCTTGGCGAAGTAGCCGGAAGCGTCCCGGCGTTGCAGCCAGAGCGTCAGCAGCAGGCTGCCCAGCGCGGCGGCGATGAGGATGACCACCTGGGCGGTTTCCGCAAACAGTCCCCAGAACTGGTAGAAGAGGAAGAACAGGCTGGCCGCTAGGGCCAGCGCGCCGAGGAAAGACGCCACGCGCATGCCCAGGGACAGCCGGTGGTCCTGGCTGTCGCGGTCGATGTCGAAGCGCGCGCGGTAGTCGGCGAGCAGGCGTTGCTGGTGGTCGTGCAGGCGTTCGCGTTGCGTGGCGTCGAGGGTGAGGGCGCCCTCGTCGTTCAGGCGCTGCAGTTCCCGGTCGAAGGCCAGGATGTCATCGACGCGGCGCTGCGCCTGCTGGTGACTGAGTTCGGGCATGGCCGATCCTTGCGACGGGTGATGCTTGGACTCTAGCTCTTGGCGGGGTGGGCTTCCATGAGTTCAGCGGGTGGACACGGTGCGGCGTTATCGGCCTTTGCGGACAGGGTCCGCTCTTGCCTGGAATCTAACGCTGTGGGAGCAACCGACTTCTTCCGGATGGTCTGTGCCTGAGCATTCCCCTCACCCCAACCCTCTCCCAGAGGGAGAGGGGGCTGATCGTGCCGGCTGACACTGTGGCTTCATCCTGCTCTGAACGGTCCCCTCTCCCGCGTGCGGGAGAGGGTTAGGGTGAGGGGCTCTTGATCTCGTTAATAGCGGGCCATGCCCGCGGTTTTCGACGCCAGTCGAAAGACAGGAGCGCTCATGACGCGGCGGGCTGCAGACTTCACCGACCTTCTTACAAGGAATGATCGCCATGTCCGAATTGCTGAGTTTTGCCAAGGGTGCGCTGGCCATGTTCTGGCTCGCCGCTGCTCTCAATCTTGCCTACCCGCTCGGCGAGCTGCATCGCCCGCTGCTCTGGATCTCCGGGGTGATGCTGCTGGTGCATGTGGGCGAGGTGCTGCTGCTGGCGCGTCGTCGTTCGCTGGGCGAGCAGCTGAAGGTCCTGCTGTTCGGCGTGCTGCACCTGCAGAGCCGCCGCCAGCGCCGTCTGGAAACTGTAAACGGCTGATTTACCAAAGCTTTACCTTGTGGCACCGCACGGGCGCCTGACAGAAATGTCTGATCCTGTGAGACCGGAAGAATCATTGCCCCGCATTCCCGCGAGGCTGCCGGCTCGCTTCAGGAGGCGCCATGCGTCGCATCTTCGCTGCTGTACTGCTCATCCTTCCGTTGACCGGTTGCGTGGTCTACGAGCACGACCACGATCGCGGCTGGCATGACCGCGACTGGAGTGACCGCCCGCACCGCGATTACCGCCGGGACTACCACGACCGCGATCACGATCGCTACGAAGGCTGGAGTCGCTGAGCCATGACCGTCAGGGCGCGGCGCGAAACGCCGCGTCCTCCTCCAGCAACAACGCGACGAACTGGCTGGCCGCGGGCGACAGGCTGCGGCTGGCATGCCGCACCAGGGCGTAGGCGGAGCCGCGCCCGGAGGCGTCGCTCCCCTTGGGCCAGGGCAGCACGGCCAGGCGACCGGCCTCGACGTCTTCGGCCACCACGTCCCAGGTGGCCAGGCAGAGTACGTCGCTGCCTTTCACCAGCTCCTTGAGCATCAACACGTCGTCGCACTGCACACTCAGCGGCTGTTCGCGCCCGAGGTTGCGCGCCAGGCCCTCCTGGGCGTCGCGCGGCAGGCGCGGGCCGGCCAGCGGGTAGTCGAGCAGGCGCTCCACCGACGGCCGCGTCCCGACCAGGGGATGCCCCGGCCGGCAGAACAGTACGCCGCGGTGCACCCGCAGCGGCAGGATGTCGAGGCGGCTGTCGCCCTCCAGCTCGCGAGAGTCGGCGATGAAGAGTTCGATTTCGTCGTCCAGCAGGCGTTGGTGCAGTTCGCTCCAGTTCTCAATGGACAGCAGGACCGACACCTTCGGGTGCGCGCTGCTGTAGCGCGCGAGCACCTGGGGCATCAGCCGCGCGGCAGGGAAGGGGCCGGCGCCCAGGCGCAGCTCGCCGGTTTCCAGGTCCGCCAGTTGCAGCACGGCGTTCTTCAGCGCGCGGTCGCCGGCCAGCAGGCGGCGGGCGTGTTCCAGCACCAGCCGGCCGTGGGCGGTGAGGGTCACGCCCCGCGGATTGCGGTCCACCAGTTGGCAGTTCAACTGGCCTTCCAGCACCTGGATGCTCCGCGACAGGGCGGGCTGGCTCAGATTCACCGCGTCGGCGGCGCGGGCGAAATGGCCGTGTTCGGCGAGGGCGACGAAGTGACGTAGCTGGCGGAGATCGCTCATGCGCTTCCTGCATCGATTGTAAAATTGGAATGCATTGGAATTATTAGCGCGACGGCCGGCATAGTGCGAGCACAACAACAAATTCCGGAGTCCTCCGATGTCCCGTCTTTCCGCCGCCGTTCTGCTGGCCAGCTTCTGCCCGGGCCTGCTCGCCGCCGCCGAGCAGCCCAAGCCGCCCACCGAGTTCACCATCGCCGCCCAGCAGAAGGTGCGTGAGTCGCTGCCGTTCTCCGATCGCGCCGACTTCGATCGGGTGGATAAGGGGCTGATCAAGCGCCCGGAGAACCTGGTGATCAAGAACGAGGACGGCAGCATCGCCTGGCAACTGGGCAGCTACGACTTCCTCAATGCCGGCAAGGACATCGACAGCATCAACCCGAGCCTGCAGCGCCAGGCCCTGCTGAACCTGAAGTACGGCCTGTACAAGGTCACCGACGGCATTTACCAGGTCCGCGGTTTCGACCTCGCCAACATCACCTTCGTCGAGGGCAAGAGCGGCTGGATCGTCATCGACACCCTGACCACTCCGGCCACCGCCAAGGCCGCCTACGCCCTGGTGAGCCAGGAACTGGGGCAGAAACCGATCCGCGCGATCATCTACAGCCACGCCCACGCCGACCACTTCGGCGGGGTGAAGGGCCTGGTGACCCAGGAGCAGGTGGACAACGGCGAGGTGCAAATCTACGCGCCCAAGGGCTTCATGGAAGCGGCGATCAAGGAGAACGTGCTGGCCGGCAACGCCATGATCCGTCGCGCCACCTACCAGTACGGCACGCTGTTGCCCAAGGGCGAGCAGGGCCAGGTCGACATGGCCATCGGCAAGGGCGTGGCACGCGGACCGTTGAGCATCCTGGCACCGACGAAGCTGATCGAAGGCGACCTGCAGGAGCTGGAGATCGACGGCGTGCCCGTCACCTTCCAGAACACCCCGGGCACCGAGTCGCCGGCCGAGATGAACGTCTGGCTGCCGCAGCAGAAGGCGCTGCTGATGGCCGAGAACGTCGTCGGCACGCTGCATAACCTCTACACCCTGCGCGGCGCCGAGACCCGCGACGCGCTGGGCTGGAGCAAATACATCAACGAGGCGTTGCACCGTTTCGGCGACAAGGCCGAGGTGCTGTTCGCCGTGCACAACTGGCCACGCTGGGGGCACGACGACATCGTCCGCACCCTGGAGAAGCAGCGTGACCTGTATGGCTACCTGAACGACCAGACGCTGTACCTGGCCAACCAGGGCGTGACCATCAACCAGATCCACGAGCGCTTCCAGATGCCGCCTGAGCTGGCCAACGAATGGTTCAACCGGGGTTACCACGGCAGCGTCAGCCACAACGTGCGCGCGGTGGTGAACAAGTATCTGGGCTACTACGACGGCAACCCGGCGACCCTCAACCCGCTGGCGCCGGAGGATTCGGCGAAGAAGTACGTGGAGTTCATGGGCGGCGCCGACCATCTGCTGCAGCTGGCCAAGCAGTCCTACGACAAGGGCGAGTACCGCTGGGTGGTGGAGGTGGTCAACAAGCTGGTCTTCGCCGACCCGACCAACAAGGCCGCCCGCGAGCTGCAGGCCGACGCCCTGGAGCAGCTCGGCTACCAGTCGGAGAACGCCGGCTGGCGCAATAGCTACCTGGCGGCCGCGCAGGAACTGCGTGATGGCGTACCGCGCGACCAACCCTCGCTGCGCGTGACCAGCGCCGATGCTCTGGCGGCGATGGACACCGGCCTGCTGTTCGACTACCTCGGCGTGCGCCTCAACGCGCAGAAGGCCGAAGGCGAGGACATCAGCATCAACCTGGTGTTGCCGGACCTGAACGAGCAATACCTGCTGGAGCTGAAGAACTCGCACCTGAACAACATCAAGGGTGTGCAGAACGAGAATGCCGGGCAGACCGTCACCATCGACCGCGCCGACCTCAACCGCCTGCTGCTCAAGGAAGTCTCGCCGGTGCGCCTGGTGTTCGAGGGCAAGCTCAAGAGCTCGGGCAATCCGCTCCTGCTGGCGAAACTGTTCGGCATGCTCGACGACTTCGAGTTCTGGTTCGACATCGTCACGCCGCCGCAGAAGGGCTGATCCCACCCCCTTCCCGCCGACCGACAATGGCACAGTGCTTGATTGCATTGTGCCATTGTTTTTTTCGCGACCAGCTTGCACCATGCCGCTCCGGCGTTCGCCTAGCGAGGCGTGCGCCTTCGCTGTCGAGAAGTCGCGATCGTGTCCAGCCGTTCCATCCGTGCGTTGCGCCGTTATCGGCCCGGAGCCCTGCTCCTGGCGCTGGCGGTGTCGCTCGCGGTGCTGGCCGGGGCGCAGTCGGACGCCTGGGACTTCCACCTGATCGACCAGCGCGCCGAATCGCTCTACGGCCCGCTGGGCGAGGGGCGTGCGCGCATCGACGCCTGGCAGGGCCTGCTCGAAGAGACCGCCGGCCTGCCCGAGCGCGAGCAGTTGCAGGCGGTCAACCGCTTCTTCAATGCGCAATTGCACTTCACCGACGACCTCAGCCTGTGGGGCGAAGTGGACTACTGGGCGACGCCGGTGCAGGCGCTGCTCAAGGGCGGTGGTGATTGCGAGGACTTCGCCATCGCCAAGTACATCAGCCTGCGACATCTCGGCGTGCCGGCGCAGAAGCTGCGCATCACCTACGTCAAGGCGCTGCGCCTGAACCAGGCGCACATGGTGCTGACGTATTACCCCCGTCCCGATGCAGTGCCGCTGGTGCTGGACAACCTGATCGGCAGCCTCCTGCCAGCCAGCCAGCGCACTGACCTGCAACCGGTGTACGCCTTCAACGGCGAAGGGCTGTGGCTGGCCAACGCCAGCGGCGGCAAGCAGGTCGGCGACAGCAAGCGGCTGTCGCGCTGGCAGGACCTGCTGAAGAAAATGAAAGCCGAAGGCTTTCCCCTGAACGAATGAGAGCGTGGAGACACGATGTCCCTGTTCAAACAATTGCTCATCGCCATCTGCCTGTTCCTGGTGGTCGCCTTCAGCGGCAGCTTCATGGTCAGCCTGGAAAGCTCCCGCGAGCAGTACGTCAACCAGCTGCGTTCCCACGCCCAGGATGCCGCGACGGCGCTGGGCTTGTCGCTCGCACCGACCATCGACGACCCGGCGATGGTCGAACTGATGGTCAGCTCGATCTTCGACAGTGGCTACTTCGAGAGTATCCGCGTGGTCGACCTGGCCAGTGGCAAGGTGATCGTCGAGCGCACCGGCGTGCCGGACGCGGTGGCGGCCAAGGTGCCGCAGTGGTTCGTTGCGCTGATCGACCTGCATTCGGCCGGCGGTGACGCCATCGTCAGCCGCGGCTGGACCCAGGCGGCACGGGTCGAGGTGCTGAGCCACCCGATGTTTGCCATCGCCAAGCTCTGGCAGAGCGCGCTGGGCAGCCTGTTGTGGCTGGCGCTGTGCGGCGTGGCCAGCGGCGTGCTCGGGGCGGTACTGCTGCGCCGCCAGTTGAAGCCGCTGGACTACATGGTGGAGCAGTCCCACGCCATTGCACGCCGCGAATTCCTCAGTCTGCCCGAGCTGCCGCGTACACCCGAGCTGCGTCGTGTGGTGCAGGCGATGAACCAGATGGTGGAGAAGCTCAAGGCGCTGTTCCAGGAGCAGGCCGAACGCAGCGAACGGCTGCGAGACGAGGCCTACCAGGACAGCCTGACCGGCCTGGGCAACCGGCGCTTCTTCGACATGCAGCTGCATGCCCGGCTGAGTGCCGAGGACCAGGTCGGTAGCGGCCTGTTGCTGATGCTGCGGGTGCGCGACCTGGCCGGCCTGAACCAGCGCCTGGGCGGCCAGCGTGTCGACCAGCTGCTCAAGGCGGTGGCCGATCAGCTGCGCCTGGCCGGGCAGGGCCTGGGCGCCGGCCTGACCTTGGCGCGCAGCCGTGGCGGCGAGTTCGTGATGCTGGCGCCGGGGCTGATGCCCGAGGAGGCGCCCGCCCTTGCGATGCGCCTGGAGACCATGCTGGCGACCCTGGCGAGCACCG
The DNA here is from genome assembly GCF_048068055.1 of Pseudomonas sp. NY15181. NCBI lineage: Bacteria > Pseudomonadati > Pseudomonadota > Gammaproteobacteria > Pseudomonadales > Pseudomonadaceae > Pseudomonas > Pseudomonas sp. NY15181. The sequence goes on from NZ_JBLUPT010000020.1 coordinate 19,716, forward strand.
GGGCCAGCGACGTCAGCCCAGTGGCGAGCATGGGGCTGGTGCCCTTCGTTTCCGGCGAGTCGGCGCAGGCGCTGCTGGTGTTGGCCGATGAGGCGCTGGCACTGGCCGAGCGTGAAGGCGAGCGTTGCTGGGCGTTCCTGCAGAGCGGGGCGAACCCGGTCGCCGAAGAGCGCCATTCCTGGCACCAGTTGCTGGACGAGGCCCTGGTGCGCAAGCGCTTCCAGCTGTATTTCCAGCCGGTGGTGGCGTGCAGCGAGCCCACCCGGGTGCTGCACTACAAGGTGCTCTCGCGCCTGCCGGACGGGCAGGGCGGCCACATCGCCGCCGGGCGCTTCCTGCCCTGGCTGGACCGCTTTGGCTGGACCGCGCGGCTCGACCTGCTGATGCTGGAAAGCGTGCTCGCCGACCTGGCCCGGCACGACCGGCCACTGGCGCTGAACCTGTCGGCGGCGCTGCTGCGCGATGAATGGGCCACCGGGCGGGTGTTCGACCTGTTGCGCCAGTATCCGCAGTTCGCCGGGCGCCTGACCCTGGAGCTGGAGGAAGACCAGTTGCCGGCCCAGGCGGTACTGGAAACCCTGACCCGCCGCCTGCGCGAGCTGGGTTACAGCCTGAGCCTGCAGCATTTCGGCGGGCGCTTCAGCATGATCGGCAACCTGGCACGCCTGGGCCTGGCCTACCTGAAGGTGGACGGCAGCCACATCCGCGCCATCGACCAGGAGAACGACAAGCGCCTGTTCATCGAGGCCATGCAGCGCGCCGCGCACAGCATCGACCTGCCGCTGATCGCCGAGCGCGTGGAGACTGCCGGGGAATTCCGCGTACTGCGCGAGATGGGGATTCAGGGCGCGCAGGGGCAGTTGTTCGGTGTGCCGGCGCCGTGGTGATGGATCTTCGCTCTTCGTAGGAGCGAGGGGGACGCCTAGTTCTTGCTCGTGAACCTGGGCTGATCGCGATAACAGCTCGCTCCGAGAGGTTGGGTACGGCACTGCTCTCGTAGGAGCGGACTTCGTCCGCGACGCTCTAATGCCTCAAGCGTTATCCGCCGTCTTGTTCGGCGTTCATGCGCCGCTTCGGCGTGTGCTGAGACTTCTTGTTTCGCCCCCTCGGGCGCCCCACTTTGGCAAACGACCCAAAGTGGGCAAAGGTCTTGCCCCGGTACGACTCACCCACATAGGTGACAGTTTTGTTCAGGCACATGGGTAACAGTTTCTAACCTGCAGGGGTCACCTCACGAGGATTACCCCATGCCTTGGCGAGAGCTGAAACCTATGGACGAGAAAGTGCTATTCATTGCCGACTACCTGCGCGAACTGTATAGCTTCACCGTGCTTTGCGAGCGCTTCGGCATCAGCCGGAAAACCGGCTACAAGTGGGTCGAGCGCTACCGGCAGAGCGGTCTGGAAGGCTTGGGCGAGCAGAGTCGGCGCCGTCATCATCAGGCACTGACGACGCCCTACGTGATTCGCGAGTACATCCTCGATCTGCGTCGCCGCTCGAATGTCGATCTGGGTCCCAAGAAGATCCAGGTGCTCGTCGAGCAGTGTTACCCAGGGCAAAGTCCGTCGCGGACGACGATCTACAACATTCTCAAGCAGGCGGGCCTGATTTCTCCGCGCCGCTTGCGGCAACGCGTGCCGGCCTATGCAAAACCACTGCATTCGGCCAAATCTCCCAACGATCTCTGGACGGCCGACTACAAAGGCCAATTCCTGACGCGTGATGGGCAATGGTGCTATCCGCTGACGATCATGGATCACGCCAGCCGTTATCTGCTGGCCTGCGACGGTCTGCTCGGGCCGCGCCTGGCCGAAACACAGGTGGTCTTCGAGCGACTGTTTCGTACCTATGGCCTGCCAGCACGCATGCGTACGGATAACGGTACCCCTTTTGTCAGCAAGGGCCGTGCAGGGCTTTCCCAGCTATCGATCTGGTGGCTGCGACTGGGCATCCTGCCCGAGCGTATCGCTCCCGGACGGCCAGAGCAGAACGGTCGTCATGAACGTATGCACCGCACGCTCAAGCTCGCCACGGCACAGTTGCCGGAGCCTGATCTCAAACGCCAGCAGGCCCGCTTCGATGAGTTTCTCCGGCATTACAACCATGAGCGACTTCATGAAGCCTTGGAGCAGAAAACACCAGCACAACTCTACGTTCATTCCTCGCGTCCCTTCCCGAGCCGCCTGCCCGAGCCTAGCTACGCGAGTCATATCGAGGTCTATCGAGTCGACAGTGCCGGGCTGGTCAACCGGCGTGGCATGCAGATCTACGTGGGCTCAGTCCTACAGCGTCAACTTGTCGGTCTGGAACTGATCGGCGATGGCGTTTGGGCTGTTCATTTCGGGCCGATCATCATCGGCAAGCTGGACGAACGGGAGCGAAGTAGGCGATATCTGAAGATGCGAGTGTCACCTATGTGACTGAACTCGTTTGTTACCTATGTGGTTGTCTCCTACACCCCATCATCCGGCCCCAGCTTCGCTGGGGTTCCCTCGCTCCATCGAAGTTTCAGGGGCCCGCGTCGACTGGCCATCCCTGGCCCGACGACGCTCTCGCGGCATCCATGCCGCTCAACCCCTGAAACTCCGACTCCACTCGGCCTCCTGAAGGGGCGCTCCGGTGCGTGCGGATATTTCTCTGGAAACCGCTTTTCGTAGGAGAGACGGGGGCGCCTAGCCCTTGTCCGCGAAGGCTCACCACTGCACCCGCGTTGCAGGATGAACACCTGTAGGGCGAATAACGCGCAGCGTTATCCGCCATGATGGGTTTCGCTTCGCTCTACGCCAGCCTACGAAGAGCAATCCAGCATGAAGCAACCAAAGTCGCAGGCGCGCGCAGAGTCCCGTCAGGAGGCCGAGTGGAGGTATTGCGCAGAGGGGCGAGCGGCATGGATGCCGCGAGAGGCGTAGAGGGCCAGGGATGGCCCTTCTACGCCGACCCTCGGAGCGATACCGGAAGGAGGGAACCCCGGCGAAGCCGGGGCCGGATGCCGGGACGGGCCCTTTTGGTTCCTTTTGGGGCTCCAAAAGGGACTCGCCCGAGGGGGCGAAACAATACCTTTCAGCACACGCCGAAGCGGCGCATGAACACCGAACAAGACGGCGGATAACCCCCGAATCGTCCTGTGGACTGTTCGCGAGCAAGCTCGCTCCTACAGAAAAGCGGTCCGCCGGCAGGCTTTGCAGGAGGCCTTTCCCTGCAAATGAAAACGGGGCTCAGATCAGCCCCGTTTCCTCTTCGTCATTGATCAACCGGGTCAGCCCGCCCAATGCCTCACGCGCCTGGGTGCGGTTGAGCAGCTTGGAGCGCGCCGCCGGCGGCAGGTCGGTGATGCGGATGACGCCTTTGGCGATCAGCACCGAGATCAGGTCGTCCAGCACCCGGATCATGTCCAGGTCGCTCTGCTTGAGGTGCAGTAGGCTGCTCTCGGCGGCCTGCCAGGTCAGGATGTCAGGATGGTCGGCCGGCAGCGTTCCTGTCATTCCATCGAACTCGGCGTCTTCGACGCGCGCCAGTTTTCCCTCGGCGTTGCGCTGGATGTACAGCATCGGCCCGTCCTCATTGTCGGAAGTGAAAGTACGCCAGCGGCGCCACCCCAGAGGATGGCGCCGCCGGCGCGATGGCTGAGCCTGACTCTTTCGTCGCCTGGCGGCAACGGCGAATCAGTGATGCTCAGTCTTGACCACGGGATCGGAGCCCGCCACCAGTTTGTTGACGATCTCGGTGGAGGTCGAACCGTAGGTCGACAGGTCAACGCCGCTCAGCTTGATGGTGACGTCCGCGCCGCTGTTGACCTGGCCGGTGGTGCTCACCTGCAGGGTCGAGGTCGCGGTGTCCACCTTCAGGTAGCTGAGGATGTCGTTGTGCGCGGCATCCGGCAGCAGGTCGCTGATGTCGATGCGGTCACCTTCGCCGGCCTTGAAGTCGGTGATGGTGTCGTTGCCGATATCGCCCGCCTTCCAGATGAAGGTGTCGGCACCCGCACCGCCGGTGAGGATGTCGTTGCCCTTGCCGCCGGTGAGCTGGTCGTCGCCGGTGCCGCCGAACAGGATGTCGTTGCCGCCCTCTCCGAACAGGAAGTCGTTGCCGCCCTGGCCGTAGAGGATGTCGTTGCCGTCTCCACCGTAGAGATTGTCGCTGCCGCCACGGGTGTCGCCGTCGACGTTGAACAGCGCGTGGTTCTCCTTGATGTAGCTGTACATCTCTTCGGAGGTCGCCACATGGCCGTTCTTCAGTTCCAGGAAGGCCGACAGCGCGCTGACGCCGGAACCCGCCGGCAGCTCGGCTGGTTTGACCGGGTTGCCGTTGACGCCCCAGGGCAGGTTGTCGGTGTTGATGGTGTCGCCGAAGACGATGTCGTCACCCGAGCCCGCGTGGATGGTGTCGTTGCCCGAGGGTGCCAGGTCCGAGATGCTGGAGCCGCCGTGCAGGGCGGCATTGAGCTGGTTGGCCTGGGTGACGATATCGACCTGGCCGACCGGGGCGGTGACCAGGTCGTTCCGGGTGATGTTGTCGATGGTGACGGTGGCGTCGCTGCCATTGCCGTTGCCATTGCCGTTGCCTTTGGTGAGGTCGCTCAGCTCGAAGTCCAGGCGATAGATACCCTCGCCCACTGCGCCGGTGGAGAAGTTGCTGCCACTGGTGTTGGAGGCGATCATGTGCTGCTCGACCTGATCCCAGCCGCCGTCGGCCCGCTGCTTCTCCAGGGTCCAAGTGAATTGGTCGCCCTTGGTCAGGTTCTTGGTGAAGTCGAAGCTGAAGGTCGATGTCTTGCCCGCCGCAACCGCCATGTTCGAGCTGATTGCAGTACTGGAGCCGGCCGTGAAGGTGTCCACAATCTGCAACTTGCCGTTGCTGACGGTGATGGAGCCTTTCCCGTCAGTGGTCGACTTCCACCCCGTGGGCAGGCTGGTGTCGTTGCTGCTGTTAGCGAAGTCGAACAGGGTAGTGCCCTTGTAATAGGTCACTGAACCCGCGCCGGTGACATTGGTGTTGTCGAAGTACTTGAGCGTGCCCTCGTTGACGTTGGTGCCGATGCCGATCGCGCGGACCTCGCTGAGTGCCGACAGGCTGGCGAAGGCCTGCGTGGTGTTCTGCATCAGGGTGCCGCTGCCGCTGGACTCGGTCGGGTCGCCGTCGGTGAGGAACAGCGTGACGTTCTCGTAGCCGTTCTTCACGGTACCGAACCAGTTCACCGCCTGGCCGAACGCCACCTGGTAGTTGGTACCGCCGCCGGCCTGCAGGCCCTCGTACTGCGAGCTGCCGATGGCATCGGTCAACAGCTTGATGTTGGCATCGGTCAGGGCATTCACGCTGACCTTGATGCTGGCGGTGCTGTCGAAGCCGATCAGGGCGATGTTGATCACGCCGTCATGGCCCTTGAGCTGGTTGGCCAGGTTGATCAGGGCATCCTTGACCAGCTTCATCCGCGTGTCGTTGTAGTTCGAGGTGCTCCCCCCGGCCAGGTTGTCGCCCATGCTGCCGGAGGTATCGACGATCAGGGCGATGTTGTAGTTGGTGCCCGGCTGGGTGACGGTCAGGGTGCCGCCCACGTCGCCAAGGATCACGTCATCGCCCGGGCCGCCGACCAGGTTGTTGTCGCCGTTGGGGGTGGTGCCCGGGATCTGCACCTGGCCGACGTGGATGTCAAAGCCGTGGGTCACCGAGGTATCGACGCCGCCGTTGGCGGTGCCGCCAGTGTCGCGCACGGCGAAGTCGAAGTGCGCGTTGCTGCCCGAGGCGTCCGGTACGAAGGTCAGCTTGCCGCCGGCGATGGCGCTGGGGTCGATGGCCTGGCCGGCCACGACCTTGCTGCCGTCGAGCCACAGGGTGCCGGAGTCCGGCAGGGACTTGACGATGACGGCCTGCAGGCTCTGCGGCTGGCCGTTGGCGGAGTCCGCGCTGTCGTTGAAGGCGAAGTCCTTCAGGTCGAAGGTGTAGGTCTTGCCGGTGTAGATGCTGGCCGAAGCGTCCGCCGACAGCGGCGCGTCGTTCACCGGGGTGACGTTCAGGGTGATGGTGTTCGACGTCGGGTCGAAGGCGCCGGCGCTGTCCTTCACCGAGAAGTTGAAGTCGGCGTAATGGTTGCCGCTGGCGTTGGCTGCCGGAGTGAACACCAGGCCGCCCAGCTGGGTGGCGGCGATCACCTGCCCGGCGACCACGGCAACGCCGTTGAGGGTCAGGCTGCCGGCTCCCGACAGGCTGTCGATGCGTACGCCGCTCAGGCTGTCGCCCTGGTCCACGTCGGTGAAGCCGAAGTCGGCGGCGCTGAAGGTACGGCTGCTGTCCTCGTTGAGGGTGATGCTGTTGTCGGCGCCACTGGGGGCGTCGTTGACGGCACGTACGTGGATGTCCAGCGGCAGGGTGGTGGTCGCCTGGTCGTGGTTGCTCGACTCGGTGGCGGTGGCGTTCACCTGCAGGGTGATGGTTCCGTTGGCGTTGGCCGGCGGAGTGAAGGTCAGCTTGGACAGGTTCCAGCCGGTGACGTCCACGCTGCCATGGCTGGCGTCGGCGGTGAAGCTGTGGCTGCCGTCGCTCAAGGTGGCACCGTTGGGGATGCCGCCGATGCTGATCGACAGGCTTTCCGAACCGTCGGTGTCGACCAGCGCCGCGTTGATCTTCGACAGCGGGATGCTGGTGTCTTCGTTGCCCTCGTTGGGCCCGAATACGGTGTAGTGCCCCTGGCCGTTGCTGCCGACCAGGTCGCCCAGGCGCTCGCCCGCGCCGGTCAGCTCGCCGGTGTTGTGGTAGACCAGCGCGTTGCCGGTACCGAGGGTCTGCGCCGCGCTGCCGTTGTCGGAGATCTTGAGGTTGTAGGTGCCCGGGCCGCTCTGGTTGTGCTGGTAGAGGGCGAGGGTGTAGTAGCCGCTCTCGGTGGGCGTGAAGCTGCCGCTGAACTGGCCGCTGGTGCCGCCGGTGCCAGCCCAGGTGGCTTCGGCGACGTTGGTGCCGCCGACGACCAGGCGGATGCTGTCATCGCCCACGCCACTGAAGGTGTAGGTGTGGCCGGCCTCGAGGAAGATCAGGCCGCTGACCTTGTTGGCGGTGCCAGCGCTGACGCTGGCGTTGTTCACGCTGTTGATCGAGCCGCTGCTGTTGGGCGTGCCGGCGCCGTCGATGACCGATTGCAGGGTCGAGGGTGCGGCACCGCTGCCGTTGTTGCCCAGCGCCAGGCCCGTCCAGCTCTCCAGGGTCAGGCCGGTGGCCGGCGGGTGGCCGCTGCTGCTGTCCAGGCTGAGGTTCGGCTTGTCCGCCACGGCGATCACGGTCACGTTCACCGTCGAGGTGGCGGTGCCGCCATGGCCATCGCTGATGCTGTAGGTGATGGTGTCGGTGCCGCTGAAGTTGGCCTTCGGCGTGTAGGTGACGGTGCCGTTGGCATTGATCACCAGGCTGCCATTGCCGGCGCTGGCCCCGGTGACGGTCAGCGGGTCGCCGTCGACGTCGGTGTCGTTGTGCAACACGTCGAGAGTGACCGAGCTGTCCTCGTTGACGGTGGCGCTGTCGGCGTTGGCAACCGGTGCGTCGTTCACCGGAGTGACGGTGATGTTCAGCGTGGAGCTGCTGCCGGTGTTGGTGGTGTAGGTGATCTCGGGGACCGCACCGTTCCAGTCCTTCGCCGGGGTGAAGCTGTACTGGCCGTCACTGCCCAGAGTGAAGCTGCCGACGCCGCTGATGCTGGCGCTCTGGCCGGCGGCGAAGCTGCCGGTCACGCCGCTGATGCTGAAGCTGGCGACGCTGAGGACGTTGTCCACGTCGTGGTCGTTGCCCAGTACGTTACCGGTGGCCTGAGTGTCTTCGGCGACGGTCTTGGTGTCCGGGGTCAGTACCGACGGGTCGTCCACCGGGGTGACGTTGGCGAAGCTGAGGTCGGCGGTGGCGGTCAGCTTGCCGTCGGTGACGGTGTAGGTCGCGGTCGGTACCGGGCCGTTGTAGTTCGGCGCCGGAGTGAAGGTGAAACTGCCGTTGCCGTTGATCACCAGGGAACCGACGCCGTTGACGGTCGCGGTAGCGCCTGCGGCGTAGCTGTTGCCGCCGACGGTGAAGCCGGTGACGGTCAGTGCATCGCCGTCGACATCGCTGTCGTTGGTCAGCACGTTGCCGGTGGCCGGGGTG
>NZ_JBLUPT010000021.1:0-24002 GCF_048068055.1 Pseudomonas sp. NY15181
AGGCTTCTTGCCCGGTTCCAGGCTGTTGCCGGCCAGATCGGTCTCCAGCACGTCGTCGACGCCCAACTGGCCCTTGTGCTTGCCCGAAACGGTGAGCAGCGCGCGGTCGGCCGCCAGGCGCGCCGAATAGTTGCTACTGGTGGCCGGCGACCAGCCGCGGCCGTAGAGGAAGCGCCCGGCTTCGATGATCTGCTCGGTGAGTGAGCGGCGGGTATCGGTCATGAACGGTCGCAGAGGCTGCTGAAGTGGGAAGAGGCCGCCACTCTATCGGTGCCCCTTCACAACCCTAAATACCTTAATTGCATGAGGTAATAACCCGGCGGGAAGCCAGGAGGCCCGAGCCAGAGCGATCTTTGCCGCTCAGCATGGCAGCGGCTGCATTCCGGAGTACGTTGGTCAGCACGAGCGCTGACGGCCTTTTTATTCCTTACAATTATAAAAACCAGTAAAAAACATATTGGTATATACCAAATACTCTCCCCTTCAATACGCCCCATCGCAGTCGCCGGCCGCTGGCCGTTTCGGAGAGAGGTTCCATGTTTGCCTTGCGGGTCATGCTCGAATACTTCCACCCCTGGCCCAATTCGGCCGGTTTCTACCTGGCCCGTGAACGCGGCTGGTACCGCGAGGCGGGGCTGGACGTGGAACTGGTGGTGCACGACCCCTACCACGGCGACACCCTCGATCACCTGGCGCGCGGCGCCGCCGCGTTTGGTGTGTTCCCCAGCAACCGCCTGCTTGTGCGCCGCGATCTGGGCCAGCCGCTGATGGGCGTGGCGGCGATCAACCATCGCGGTCTGGAGTCGATTCAGACCCTCACCGACAGCGGCATCCAACGACCGCGAGATCTGCAGGGCAAGCGCCTGGCGCTCAACCCGACGCCGCGCGGACTCGCCATGGTGCGCCATCTGGTAAGCCAGGACGGCGGCGACCCGGATGCGGTGGAACTGGTGGATGCCGGCTTCCGCGAGCTGCGCCCCGAGGATCTGGCCGCCGGCCTCGCCGACGCCAGCTTCGGCGGCTACTGGGCCTGGGAGGCGCTGCTGCCCAGCTCCATCGCCAACGAGCGCCGCGTGGTGCTGCCGGTGGACGAGATCGGTGCCCCGCCCTATCACAGCTACCTGCTGGGTGCTCGCGAGGACTGGCTGGACGCCAATGCGGACATCGCGCGGCGTTTCCTCGCCGTCACGGCACGCGGTTTCCTGACGGCAGCGACGGATCCCGAGGCCGCGCTGCCGGTCTACGAACGCACCATTCCCTACTTTCCCCACGAGATGCTGGCAGAATCCCTGCGGCGCATCGCGCCCAGCTGGCTGCATCAAGGCCGCTGGGGCAAACAGCGCGAAGAACTGCTGCAGCCGTACGCCCAGTGGCTGCATGAATACGGTGTGCTGCGCGACCCGGAAATCTGGCGCGGCGCCACCAGCAATGCCTGGCAAGTGGAGAACCCAGCATGACGAAACGCCTGAGCCACGGCATGGGCCTGGAACCGGTGGAGGCCGACTGGCCGGCGCTGACCGAAGCGGAGGTCGCGGCACTGCTGCAAGGCTTCCCGCAGGCCGGCGCCGATGCCCGGCTGACCTGGCACAGCCCGCGTCCCTTCTCCGCCGCCGCGCTGGTGGAGACCGCCAGCGGCCCGCTGTTCGTCAAGCGCCATCACCCGAGCGTGCGCACGGCTGACTGGCTGGCGGAAGAGCATGCCTTCCTCGATCACCTGGCCCGCCAGGGCGCGCCGGTGGCCCAGGTGCTGCGCGATGGCGAAAGCCGCAGCGCCATCGAACGCGACGGCTGGACCTATGAGGTCCATCGGAAGGCCGAGGGCCTGGACCTGTACCGCGACGCGCTGTCCTGGACGCCCTTCCAGCACAACGCCCACGCCTTCGCCGCCGGCGCCGCGCTGGCGAAGCTGCACCGCGCCGCAGAAGGTTTCGACGCGCCGCCCCGCAGCGCCGGCGTGCTGGTCAGCAACCTGAACCTGTTCGGCGCGGCGGACCCGCTGGCCGCCATCGAAGCGACCTTCCCCCAGGCGCCCGCCCTCGCCGACTACCTGCAAGCGCGCCCGTGGAAGGAAACCCTCAGCGAGCTGCACCTGCCGCTGCAACGCGAACTGCAGCCCTACCTGCAGCGCCAGCCAACGCTGTGGACGCACAACGACTGGCACGCCTCCAACCTGCTGTGGAGCGAGGACGGCCCGCAGGCGCAGGTGGTCTCGGTGCTGGACTTCGGCCTGAGCGACCGCAGCTTCGCGCTGTTCGACCTGGCCACCGCCATCGAGCGCAACCTGGTGCCCTGGCTGGAACTGGACCAGGGCCGCGCCGCCGTGGCCGACCTCGACGCATTGGCCGCCCTGCTCCAAGGCTACGCCAGCGTACGGCCGCTGAGCCGCGACGACCTGCTCGCGCTGGCGGCGCTGCTGCCGCTGGTGCATGCGGACTTCGCGCTGTCGGAAGTCATCTACTTCCACGGCATCCTCGGCTCGGCAGAGAGCGCTTCGCTGGCCTACGACAACTACCTGATCGGCCACACCCGCTGGTTCCTCGACAGCGAAGGCCAGCGCCTGCTGAATCACGTTCGCCACCTGGCGGCGAAGGTGAACTGAGATGAGCGAACCTCTGGTCACCGCGCACTGGCTGGCCGCCCAGTTGGACGCCCCGCGTCTGTGCCTGCTGGACGCCAGCGTCGAACTTGCCGCACCGGAGTTCGACGGCGACTACCGCGTCGAAAGCGGCTACGCCGGCTGGCTCGCCGGGCACATCCTCGGCGCGCAGCATGCCGATCTGCTGCACGATCTGGCGGCAGCCGATGCGCCCTTCAGCTTCGCCCTGCCTGAGGCGCAATCGGCCCTGGATGCCTTGCAGAGACTGGGCATCCATGACGATTCGCTGATCGTGATCTACGACCGCAGCGACGGCTTCTGGGCCGCGCGCCTGTGGTGGATGCTGCGCAGCCTGGGCATCGACGCAGCGGTGCTGGATGGCGGCCTGCGTGCCTGGATCGCAGCCGGTTTTTCGCTGGAAGCAGGCGAATCGCCCGCTGCCCAACGGGGGAAACTGTCGGCCCCGGTGCGGTACCGGCACGGCTTCTGGATCGACCGCCGCGACGTTGAAAAAGTCGTGGCGGGCGAGGCGGCCGGCACGCTGGTCTGCGCGCTGTCCGCCGCCCTGTTCGATGGCAGCGCCGTCACCCGCTATGCCCGCCGCGGGCATATCCCCGGCAGCAGCAACCTGCCCGCACGCAGCCTGTTCGACGACGAAGGCCGCTACCGGCGCGGCGCGGCACTGCAGGAAGCGCTCGCCGGGCTGCGCGAGGCCGAACCGCCGCTGCTGCTGTACTGCGGTGGCGGCATCTCCGCCGCCGCCCTCGCGCTGGCTTTGACCCTGACGGGGGAGACTCGAGTCGCGATCTACGACGGCTCGCTGCAGGAATGGGCCGCAGAGCCTTCCCTGCCATTGACCACCGGAGCAGCTCCGGCCTGAGACCCCGTCAGCGGGAGATCACGACCAACACCCAAGGCCATTCGTTTCGCGCGGGAGGGGCTCGGCCCCGTGCATTCCCGGCGCACGCCCTGGCGATTTTCAGGAGCGTTCCATGCAGTACCTGCCGCGCCCCGCGCGCACGCGATTTCCCCTCAGCCTGCTGCCCCTGGCCGTGCTGCTGGCCAGCAGTCCCGGCCATGCCGAGGACACCACCCTGGACACCGTCACGGTAACCGGCCACGACACCGACAGTTACGCCAGCAACCGTGCCTCGGTCGGAGGCTTCGGCGAAGCGCCGCTGCTCGACACGCCCGCCTCCATCTCGGTGTTCAACCAGGCGCTGCTCAAGGACCAGCAGGCGCGCCTGCTCAGCGACGTGCTGAAGAACGACGCCTCCACCGGCGAGGCCTACGCGCCGGTGGGCTATTACGAGAACTTCGAGATTCGTGGCTATTCGCTCAACGCCGTGAGCAGCTACAAGATCAATGGCCGCACCATCACCGGCGAGCAGAACGTGGCGCTGGAGAACAAGGAGCAGGTCGAGGTGCTCAAGGGCTTGTCTGGCCTGCAGAGCGGCGTGTCCGAGCCGGGCGGGCTGATCAACTACGTCACCAAGCGTCCGCAGGACGTGCGCTCGGTGACGCTCGGCACGGACGACGAAGGCGGTCGCTACGTCGCCACCGACGTCGGTGCCTGGCTCGACAGCGAGCAGACCGTTGGCGTGCGGGCCAACCTCGCCCACGACGACCTGCGCTCCTACATCGACCACACCGACGGCAATCGCGACTTCGCCTCCCTGGCCCTGGACTGGAACCTCTCGCCCAATGCCCTCTGGCAGTTCGACGCCGAATACCAGAACCGCCGCCAGCCCTCGGCGCCGGGCTACCAGTTGCTCGGCGGCACAGAGCTGCCCCACGGCATCGATCCCCACGACCGCCTCGGCTACCAGAGCTGGGCCAACCCGGTGCGCATCGAATCGCTGAACCTGAATACGCGCTTCGAGTACCGTTTCGACGACGCCTGGACCGGCACCCTCAGCGCCTCGCGTAGCCGCGTGGTGATCGACGACTACAGCGCCTTCCCCTGGGGCTGCTTCGGCGTGGCCAGTTGCGCCGACTCGTCCGTGCCGAACTACTTCAGCCCCGAAGGCGACTACGACCTCTACGACTTCCGCAGCCCGGACGACACGCGCCGCAACGACGAGCTGGAAGCCGCGCTGCACGGCCAGTTCGCCACCGGCTGGCTGCGCCACGAGCTGACCGTCGGCACCTCGGCCTTCCGCCGCGTGCTGGACAGCCGCCCGGAACTCAACGAGTGGGTCGGCACCGGCAACATCTACACCGGCATCGGCCCCGTGGCGCCTGCCGATGGCGAGCCCGGCCACAGCTATCGCCACCTCGACAGCCGCCAGTACGGCCTGTTCGCCAGCGACCGCCTCATCCTCGATGAACAGTGGCAAGTGGTCCTTGGCGGGCGCCAGGTGCGCCTGGACGAGCGCACCTTCGACAGCGACGGCGACACCACCCGCCAAACCCGCCGCTCGGAATTCCTGCCCAATGGCGCGGTGATCTTCAAGCCGCGCGAGGACATCTCGATCTACGGCAGCTACAGCAAGGGGCTTTCCCTGGGCGGCGAGGCCCCCTGGTTCACCAGCAACGCCGGCGACACCCTGGCGCCCACCTCTTCGCGCCAGGTCGAGTTCGGCATCAAGCAGGAGCTGCCCGGCTTCGACTGGAGCGCCGCGCTGTTCCAGATCCACCAGGCCTATCAGTTCGCCCGGCCCAACGGCGACGGCACCTTCACCTACGTGCAGCAGGGCCAGCAGAAGAACAGCGGGCTGGAGTTGTCCGCCAGTGGCCGGGTAACCTCCGCGCTGCAATTGAGCGGCAGCCTCGCGGCGATCCGTTCGCGGGTGGTGAACAGCGGCACGGACGACTACGAAGGCCACCAGGCGATCAACGTCCCGCGCCTGCGCGCCAGCCTGCAGGCCGACTATGCGTTGGCCGAGCTACCGGGGCTCTCGCTGCTCGGCGCGGCACGCTACAGCGGCGCCAAGTACGCCGACCGCAACGGCACGGTGGAGGTCGGCGGCTACACCGTCTATGACGCCGGCGCGCGCTTCAGCACGCAGATCGGGGGCTACCCGACCGTGCTGCGGCTGAGCGTCGACAACCTGTTCGACAAGCGCTACTGGCGCGATGTCGGTGAATATTTCGGCGACGGCTACCTGTTCCAGGGTGCGCCGCGCACGGCTCGCCTGACGGCGAGCGTCAACTTCTGAGGTAAGCGCAAATGTCTGCTCTGGAAATCATCGCGGTGATCGTCAACGTGCTCGGCGTCTGGCTCACCGCCCGGCGCATCCGCTGGTGCTGGCCGGTGAACGTGGTGGCGGTGCTGCTCTACGCATGGATCTTCTTCAGCGTGAAGCTCTACTCCGACATGCTCCTGCAACTGGTCTTCGTGGTGCTGCAGTTCTACGGCTGGTGGCAATGGAGCAAGGGCGGCAGCGACCACGGCAAGGTGCAAGTGGCACGCCTGCCCTTCTCCACTGGCGTCTCCAGTTGCCTGGCCGGTGCCGCCGGCGCCCTTGCCCTGGGCTGGGCGATGCACACCCACACCGATGCCGCCCTGCCCTGGATGGACGCCGCGCTGACCGCCTTCAGCCTGGTGGCGAGCTTCTGGGCGGCGCGCAAGTACGTCGCCAGCTGGTGGCTGTGGATCATCCTCGACGTGCTCTACACCGGGGTCTTCCTCTACAAGGCGCTGTACCTCACCGCCGGGCTCTACGCTGGCTTCGTGGTGCTGGCGATCTACGGCCTGCTGGCTTGGCAGCGCGAGCTGCATGACGAACCGCCGGCGCTCGCCGTCGGCAACGCCTGAGGGCCACCATGCTCTACCAGGCCATCCCTCCGCATTACGCGCGCATCCGCGACCAGTTGGCCGCGGATATCGCCCAGAAGCGCTTCCTCGCCGGGCAGAAACTACCGCCCGAGCGCGACCTCGCCGAGCGCTTCGACTGCACCCGCGTCACCCTGCGCCAGGCCCTGCAGCAACTGGAAACCGAGGGGCTGATCTACCGCGAGAACCGCCGCGGCTGGTACCTCAGCCCGCCGCGTATCGACTACGACCCGACGCGGCTGGTCAGCTTCATGGACTACGTGCGCCTGCAGGGCCGCGAACCGCTCACCGAATGCCTCAGCGCCGAACGCCGCCGCGCCGGCGCCTGGCTGGCCGCGCGCATGAACCTGCCGTCACCGGACGAACCGGTCTTCCGCCTGCACCGCCGCCGGCTGATCGACGGCCGCCCGGTGCTGGTGGAGATCAATACCCTGCTCGCCACTTGGTGCCCCGACCTGCTCGACGCACGCCTGGACCGCTCGCTGACCACCGTGCTGCGCGAGCGCTTCGGCAAGGTGCAGACGCGTTGCACGCTCAACCTGCGACTGGGGACGGTGAACGACGATCAGGCGGAGCTGCTGCAATTGGCGCCGGGCGCCAGCAACCTGGTGCTGGAACGCCTGAACTACGCCGAGGACGGCCTGCTGGTGGAGTTCGACCAGGAGTTCTGGCGGCCGGACGCGGTGTCCGTGGCGGTGCAGGCGGATTTCCCGTCGCGGCCGTTATAGCTGAATAAGTAATTAACAAATGCTAATTAAGTATTTCTGGTTCTAACTGGATCGCGGCTAGGCTAGTCCCAACTTCACCGCAACCGGCTTGTCTGCAAGCCTTCTGGAGCCGCCATGGACCGCACCGACAACGTCATCGATCTTGCCCGCCACCGCACGCGCCGCCAGGCACGCCGCCAAGCCGAGCTGATGTGGATGATGTACGCGCAGCGTGCCGGCTATGACGCCTTCCAGATCGTCCAGCAGAGCCGCGACAGCGGCCGCCGCGAGGCCTGAGCCGTGGGCCTGCCGCTCGCCACGGAGCTGCCTGCCGTGGCGTTCGACGCGACTCCCGGCACGCCCGAAGATCCCATCGGCGAACGGGTCGCCAGCAACCTGCTGCGCCTGCGCGCCAAGCGCAACCTCTCCCTCGACGGCCTGGCGCGCCTTTCCGGCGTGAGCCGGACCATGCTCGCGCAGATCGAATCCGGCCGCAGCGTCCCGTCGATCAAGGTGCTGTGCAAGATCGCCCAGGGCCTGAAAGTCTCGGTCGCCGCCTTCCTCGACGACCGCGCCTTCGAAGGCGTGGCCGTGCTGCCGGCACGGGAGAGCAAACGCCTGGTCAGCGGCGACGGCGCCTTCGTCAGCCGCGCGCTGTTCCCCTTCGACGTCTCGCGCCAGGTGGAATTCTACGAGCTGCGCCTGCAGGGCCTGGCCATCGAGCACTCCACCGGCCACGCGCCGGGCACCCAGGAAAACCTGGTGGTCGCCCAGGGCGTGCTGGAGATCAGCGTCAACGAGGAGCGCTTCCTCCTCGGCACCGGCGACTCCATCCTGTTCTTCGCCGACCAGCCGCACAGCTACCGTAACCCCGCCGACAGCGACGCGGTCGCCTACCTCGTCACCACCTACGCCGAACGGCTGGACTGATTCCAACCGTCAAAAAGCCAAAGGCCCGGCGGGTTTCCCCACCGGGCCTTTTCATTTCAGTGCGCCGCTATCAGCAGGTGCAGCACATCATCGGCATGCCGTTGCAGCTCATCATCATCGGCATGCCGCACTCCATCATCTTGTTCATCAGCATGCAGCAGATCTTGAGCATATCCATGCTCATGCCCTGCATCGGCATCATCTTGCACATCATCATGTCGCCCTGCATGGAGCACGCCATCATGCACTTCATGGCCGGCATGCCCATGTTCATGCCCATCATCGGCATGGACATCATCGGGTTCATCATGCCCAT
Organism: Pseudomonas sp. NY15181; assembly: GCF_048068055.1. NCBI lineage: Bacteria > Pseudomonadati > Pseudomonadota > Gammaproteobacteria > Pseudomonadales > Pseudomonadaceae > Pseudomonas > Pseudomonas sp. NY15181. The sequence continues at coordinate 8,328 of NZ_JBLUPT010000021.1, forward strand.
CATCGGCATCATGGCCATGGCGGACTGGGACATGCCCATCATCATCATGTTGCCGCAGTGCATCATCACCGGCATGCCGCAGTTCATCATCATCGCCATCATCTCGGCGCTGTTGCGGAACATGGCCATTTCCATGCCCATGGCCGGCTTCATCTTGCACATCATGCCGTCGTCGAGCATCTCGCATTCCATGGTCGCCATCATCATCGGCATGCCCATCATCGGCATCATGGCGTTGGTGTTCATCGGCATCTGCATGGCGTTCATCATGGTGGAGCTCCCTGAATCGATAGAGTTGAGTGACTGCGAATGGGGCCGATTCTAGGAATGCGCGGCGACGGAACAAGATGACGAGGGAGCGGTGGGTTTCGCCGCATAGACTCTCGATTCCGTTTCCATGATGCCGGACATGTTCGTGATGGTTTCATTTTCGTCGTGATAACGAACGCCAACACTTCAAGAGCGATCATTCAGGCGATATGGATATCTCATCCAGTACTTAGCAAAGAACCGTAGTGAATATTGAATCTAACCAGCTCGCAAAAACTTCGGCACCGGCTGTAACCCACGGTCTAGAGCGCCTCGATACACATTCCACAAATGCAAAATCAGGCATATGAGAATGCGTTTTTAATATTTAATGAAATAACAGACGACCTTCTATAGTGGCGGTTTGGTTCAACTGTCATCACCGCAAGGAAGTCCCATGTTCCGCCATCTGCTCGCCGCCAGCCTCGTCCTGGCGCTGTTCGGCTGCGCCACCCCGCCCGCTCCCTCCGTCCATACCACCAACCCTTCCAGTTCCACCCTGCAAGGCGACCCGACCCGGCCGGCGCAGGCGCAGTGGCTGCGCACCGAGCTGTACTTCGCGCTGGGCCAGGAGGACGGCAAGGAGAAGATCAGCGAGCAGCGCTGGCGGCAGTTCCTCGATCAGGAAGTGACGCCGCGCTTCCCGGACGGCTTCACCGCCTACGATGCCTACGGCCAGTGGCGTGACCACGGCGCGCCGGCGCCGGAACGGCTGAGCACCAAGGTGATCGTGATCCTGCATGAAGACAGCGCCGCGCGCGGCAAGGACATCGAGGCCATTCGCCTGGCCTGGAAGCGCATCACCGGCGACCTCTCCGTGCTGCGGCTGTCGCAACCGGCGCAGGTGTCGTTCTGATGTTCCGCGAGACGCTGCACGACGGTTACGCGCAGGCACTGACCGTCGATGAACCCATCTACCAGGGCAACACCGGCCAGCAGGACGTGCAGGTGTTCCGCAACCGGCGCTTTGGCCGCGTGCTGACACTGGATGGCGTAGTGCAGACCACCGAGGCCGACGAGTTCGTCTACCACGAGATGCTTGCCCATGTGCCGATCCTCGCCCATGGCGCGGTGCGCCGCGCGCTGGTGATCGGCGTGGGCGATGGCGGCATCCTGCGGGAGATCGTGCGGCATGCCGGCATCAAGGAAATCGTCGCGGTGGAGATCGACCCGCAGGTGGTCGAACTGTGCCGCGAGCTGCTGCCGAATCATTCGGCCGGCGCGCTGGACGATCCGCGCCTGCGGCTGGTCTACGCCGATGGCCTGGAGTATCTCGCGCAGAGCCGCGAAACCTTCGACCTGATCCTCTGCGACTCCACCGACCCGGGCGGTCCGGCGGCGAGCCTGTTCACCGACGCCTTCTACCGCAACTGCCAGCAGCGCCTGGGCAGCGACGGCATCCTCGCCACGCAGAACGGCGTGCCCTTCCTCCAGCCGGAGGAACTGGGCGGCACGGCGCGGCGGCTGGCGGAGTCCTTCGCCGACTGGGGTTTCTTCCACGCGGCGGTGCCGACCTACATCGGCGGCAGCATGGCTTTCGGCTGGGCGTCCAACAGCGAGAAGGCCCGCCGCACCGCGCTGGAAACCCTGCGCCAGCGCTTCGCGAAAAGCGGCCTGGTGACCCGTTACTACACCCCTGAGGTGCACCAGGCAGCGTTCGCCCTGCCGCGCTACATGCTCGACCTGATCGAGGCCGGGCTTCAGCGCGACAGCTGAGGGTTGACCAGGCGCTGCGGCGTCCAGTCCGGGTCACGAGCGCGAACCGGACTGCTGACCTGCAGCACCGCCGTGCCGAAGCGTTTCTTGAAGTCCGCGCCGATCTGCGTGAGGGCCTGGCGTGTGTAGGGGTTGTCGGCGTGGATGAGGATCAGCATCCGCGACGGCAGCTTCTCCGGCCCGCCGCTGGGGCCGCGCCACTGGCCGTGCAGGTCGAGCCAGCTGAGGCCATCGGGGAATCGCGGCGTCACCTCGCGGGCGAGAAAGTCCTCCCACTGCGACAGCTCCACCGCCTCCAGGTACAGCTCCGTGCGCAGCATGCGCCGGCCGCTCGCCTCACCGCTGGCGCTGAGCGTAGGCTCGTTCAGCCAAAGCCCTACCAGGGCCGCCAGCAGCACGGTCACGGCGCCGTTGCGCCAGAGTCGCTTCGCGCGCATCAGGCGCCCTCTCCCTGCCAGTCTTCGGATTGCGCCGCACGCGGGCGCAGGATCAGTTGCAGCAGTCCGCCGAGCGCCAGTACCGCCAGGCCCAGCAAGGCGCCCCAGCCGACATAGGCGACGCTGGAATACAGCATGTACAGGCACACCGCGAGGAAGCCCAGCGGCAGCCAGGGATAGAGCGGCACGCGGATCGGCCGGGGCACGTCCGGATGGCGGCGGCGCAGGACGATCAGCGCCACGCTGCTCAGGCTGAGGAACAGCCAGTACACCGGCGTCATGTACTCCACCATGGTGTTGAAGCCATGGCCGCTCCAGCCACCGACCAGGATCAGCAGCAACGCCACCCCGCCTTCGGCGAGCAGTGCGGCGCGCGGTACGCCGTGACGCACATCCCAGCGGCCGAGGGCACGCAGTGCCGGAACATCCCGCGCCGCGGCATAAGTCGTGCGGCTGCCGACGATCAGCGTCGAGTTGATGCTGGCGACGGCGGACACCACCACCACCGCCATGATCAGGCCAATGCCCGGCGCGCCGAAGGCCAGCCCGAGCAGCTCCAGCGCCGGCGCGCCGCTGGCGGCCAGACCGTCGAAGCCCAGGCCGCGAATGAACGCCCAGTTCAGCGTCAGGTAGATCAGCAACAACGCCGCCAACGCACCGAGCATGGCGGTGAAGATGCCCCGGCGGTTGTCGCGCAGCTCCGCCGACAGCGTCGCCGCATCGCTCCAGCCACCGAAGGCGAGGAAGACATAGATCAGCGCGGCGGAGAAGCCTGCCACGCCGACCTGCTCCGGCTCGACCGGCGCCACAGGGGACGGGACGAAGCCGCGCCACTCCAGCCACAAGCCGGCACCGACGATGCCGAGGAAACCGGCCGCCACCAGCGCCACCAATCCGGCCTGGGTGCCGAGGCTCACGCGCCAGCCGATGAGATTGAGCGCCACCAGCGCGGCGACCAGTCCGCCCGCCAGCAGTACGTTGCCCAGCTGGCCAAGACCCAGCAAGGCACTGAAGTGATCGGCGAACAGGAACGCCATCAGCGCGATCCACCCGGTGTGCAGGATGGCGAAGCGCGACCAGGCGAACAGGAAGCCCACCCGCTGGCCGTAGGCGCGTTCGAGGAAGTGGTAGTCGCCGCCGGGATGGGCGAAGGCCGAGGCCATCTCCACGTAGCACAGCGCGCCGACCATCGACAGCAGGCCGCCGAGAATCCAGACCCCGTAGAAGTGCTCCTCGCCGACGTTGAGCGCCACGGTGGGCGCGGTTTTCAGAATGTCGCTGGTGATCACCATGCCCAGCGTCAGCAGCAACGCGTGAATGGCGCCCAGGTGCCGGCGCGGGCCGGCGTCGTTGTCAGCCATGAATCGACTCCGGAAAGCAGCGGGGCCGCAACGCGGCCCCCTGGGTCAGATCAGAAGGAGTAAGTGGCGCGGGCGTAGTAATACGCACCGTTCGAACCGATCGGCGAGAGCACGTCGTACGGCAGGTTGCCGCCGTAGTTGATCTCCGAGCTGGAACGTTCCGGGTAGTTGTCGGTGATGTTGTTGCCACCCACCGCCAGGCTGAACTGCGGGGTGAACTTGTAGGCCACCTCTGTATCCAGCTGCCACACGGCGCCGTAGGTCTGCTCCGGGTGGTAGCCATCGCCGAAGTCGAACACGCGGGTGGTCTCGCCCTGCCGGGTCAGGCGACCGAGCAGGCTCCACTGCGCATTGGTCCAGGTGGTCGTGAAGATGAAGCGGTCCTTGGGCGCGGCATCGGTGAGGGTGTTGCGCTCCTCCACGCCCACCAGCGCGTCCTCGCCGATCCCCAGGTCCGTCAGTTGCTGCGGGGTGCCCTTGGTGCTGCGTACCTTGGTGTGGTTGTAGGTGTACGCGGTGGTCACGCCCAACTGGCCGCCGACGAAGGGCTGGTGGTAGTTGAGCACCAGCTCCGCGCCATCGGTTCGGGTGTCGGCGGCGTTGGTGAAGAAGTTCACGTCATGCACGCCGGCCACGCCGAAGTTGTCCTGGATGAACTGCTCCATGGCATCGCTGCCGATGCGTTGGGACAGGGTGATGCGGTCGTCTACGTCGATGCGGAACACGTCAAAGGACAGATCGAAGCGGTCGTTCAGCTGTGCGGTCAGGCCCAGGCTGAAGTTCTTCGAGGTTTCCGGATCGAGACTTTCCGCACCGAGCGCGCGGGCGATGGGATCGTTCACCGAGAGCACGCGGATATCGGTGAGCGTGCCGCCATCGCCGAAGTTGCTGGTGGTGTTCTGGAAGCCGACCTGGGCCAGCGACGGTGCGCGGAAGTTGGTGGACGCCGCGCCACGCAGGGCCAGCACCGGGGTCAGCTGATAGCGCCCGCTGAGCTTGCCGGTGAGCTTGCTGCCGGCGTCGTCGTAACGTTCCCAGCGGGCGGCGGCATCGACGAAGAACTGGTCGGTGAGGTCGCCGGAGAGATCGACGTAGGTGCCGAAGACGTTGCGGTCGATGTCCACTTCCTCGCTCGGGCGCAGGCCGGCGGCGCCGTCCGCGCCGACACCGTAGTACGAGGCCGCATCGCCGGCGGTGGTGATGTAGTTTTCGTAGCGGTACTCGCCGCCCAGCGCCAGCACGAACGGCCGCCCGGCAAGGCTCAGCTCGCGGCTGAGATCGAGGTTGGCGACACTCTGGCGCAGTTCGTAGTCGCCGGTGTCGAACTTGGTTGGCGTGTCTTCGCCAAGGGAGGCATTGAGGGTACGGCGAGTGGACGACTCGAAGCGGTTGCGACCGTGGGTGACGCTGGCGTCATAGTCCCAGGTGTCGGCGATCAGGCCCTTGTAGCCGAGGCTGGTGGAGAGGTCCAGGTTGTCCCCCAGCGATTGCGGCAGGTAACCGTTGGGGTAGATCTCCGGGTGTTCGTCCGGGTAGCGGTAGAACTCCGCGCCGGTGGTGTGGCGTTCGTTGTACAGGCCGAATGCGTAGGCCTTGCCGTCGCCCAGCGCCAGGTCGCCGTTGAACCAGGCGTTGACGTCCCGCGCCACGCCATCGCCCATCACGTAGTTGCGCTGCCCCGGGGTGTCGGCGAAACCGTCGAAGCCGGCGCGGTTGGTTGGGTTGCGGTTGATGTATTCGGCGCCACCGCGGATGAAGCCCTCCTCGCCCAGCCGGGTGCCGGCCTTGGCGCTGGTGTAGGAGTTCTGTCCGTCGGTTGTGGTGCGGTCGATGGCGTCCTGATGGGTATGGTAGGCGCCATAGCTGGTGGAGACTTCGCCACCTTCCGGGGCGTCGTCGAGGATGATGTTGATCACCCCGGCGATGGCGTCGGAGCCGTACTGTGCGCCAGCGCCGTCGCGCAGCACTTCGATGCGCTTGATGGCGCTGATGGGGATCGAGTTGAAGTCCACCGGCGCGGTGCCGCGGCCGATCTTCGAGGAGTCGTTGACCAGCGCCGAGGTGTGCTGGCGCTTGCCGTTGATCAGCACCAGCACCTGGTCCGGGCTCATGCCGCGCAACTGGGCGGCACGCACGTGGTCGGCGCCGCCGGAGTTGGACTGACGCGGGAAGTTGAAGGACGGCAGCAGCGTCGCCAGGGCCTGGCCCAGCTCGCCGCCCACCGCGCCGGTGGACTTGAGGTCCTCGGCGGTGAGCACGTCCACCGGTACCGGGGAATCCAACAGGGTGCGGTGGTTACCGCGGACGCCGGTGACCAGGACGGTTTCCAGCTTGGTAGTGGCCTCGGGGGTCGCCGGGGTTTCCTCGGCGCGTGCGGAGACCTGGGCGATGACCGAGGCCACCGCAACGGCAATAAGGGAACGGGATAACACGCGAAATACTCCTGTCTCGCTTAAAGAGTGCCACTCGCCGTTGGCGGCGAGTCCGGAACTCCGCTTGGGATTTTTTTGACTCGAGCGGTTGGTGTCGGAAGTCCGGAAACCGCGAGCGACTGTTCCCCGCTCAGGAGGGATAAAACAGTGCTCGGGAAAGCGCTCCAGGTGTCATGGCCGGTCACTTTTCGTGATGAGCGAAAAGGCGCGGCTTCTCGGTATCGCCGGTCATCCCTGACCTGATGGGGAAGACGTCATCCTAGCCAGTGGCAGAATGCTTTTAAATGAATAAAAAATGCTTTGGTTATAACCGGTTGCGGTGTTGGTCGAGCAACAGCGCCAGGTGTTCGCCCAGCAACAGTGGCGCATTTCAATCGAAGGCCTTGCGCTCCCATTCGTCCTCGGGAATATCCAGCGCCGCACCGGAAAAACGCTCCTCGCGGAAAGGGTCGGCCTCGTTGTGGAAGCCGTTGCGTTCCCAGAATCCGGGGCGGTCAGCCTCGCTGAACTCCAGTTCGCGCAACCACTTCGCGCTCTTCCAAAAATAGCGCCCGGCGATCACCAGCCGCAGCGGCCAGCCATGCACCGGGGGCAGCGGCTCACCGGCATAGTGCGTGGCGAGCAGGCTATCCGGACGCAGCAGGTCTTCCAGTGGCAGGTTGGTCTGGTAATCGTGGTCGGCGTGGGCCATGACGAACGGCCAGGACGGTTTCACGCCATAGTGTTCGAGCAGGTCCGACAGGTGCACACCGCGCCAGGCGGTGTCGAACTTCGACCAGCGCGTGACGCAGTGGATGTCGCAGACCAGCTCCCGCTGCGGCAGCGCCAGCAGGTCATCCAGGCTCAGCTCCAGTGTTCGTGCCAGCGTGCCTGTGAGGCGCAGGCGCCAGCTTTCGCGGTCGTAGTTCGGCACCTCGCCCTCATGCAGGATCGGGAAACGCTCGGTCAGCACCTGCCCCGGCGGCAGGCGCGCGCCGTAACGCGGGTCGCCCTTCGGCGAGTGCGCCTTCTTCAAGCGCCCGGCCTTGTCGTGCATGCTCATCGTTCAATTCGCCAACGGAATCCACGGCGCCTGCGCCACCTTCTGCACCTCGCCGAAGGCCGGCACCTTGCGCGCCAGGTCGCGGACGCTCTTCACGTCCAGGTCCAACAGCTGCTGGCGAGTGATCAGGGTAGGCGGCACCAGCACCTGCTCGCCCGGATTCTCACCGGCGATGCGCAGCGCCAGGCTGCGCACGCTGATGGCGCCGGCCACTTCCGGGTTGACCGCGGCGGTGGCGCTCCAGGCGCTGCCCTCCTCCTTCATGATCTGGATGTCGGCGGTGGAAATGTCGGCGCTGTAGATCTTCACCTTCTTGCCCAGCCCGGCTTCATCCACGGCGATCTTCACGCCCTTGGCGAACTCGTCGAAGGGCGCGAAGAACACGGTGATGCCAGGGTTGGCGCGCAGCACCGCGCTGGCCTGGTCGGCCACCGAGTTGGCGATGGGCGCGTTGAGCGTGCCGAAGCGCGCCTTCTCTACGATGCCGGGGTTCTCGGCCTTCACCTGGCGCCAGATTTCGTCGCGGCGCTCCATGGGCGTGAAACCGTCGATGTACACGTAGCCGGCGTGGAAGGCGTTGCCGTTATCCTGCAGCGCCTGCTTGAGCGCCAGGCGCGCCAGCTCGCGGTGGTCCTGCTCGACGCGGGTGATGCGCGGGTCGTTCACGTCGACGTCGAAGGTGACCACCTTGATGCCCTTGGCCAGCGCCTTGTCGATGGAGTCCTTGAGGGTTTCGGCGAGGCCCAGCTGGACGATGATGCCGTCCACGCCCAGGTCGATGGCCTGCTCCAGCATCTCGCGCTGGGTGGCCGCCTGCTGGCGCGCGTCGAATACGCGCAGCTTCACGTCCAGCGCGCCGGCCTGCTTCTCGACGCCGCGCAAGTAGGCCTCCGGGAAGTCGCCGGAGAACAGGTAGCCGACCAGGGCGATCTGCACGCCGCCCTTGTCGAAGGGTGCGGGCGCGCCGGGCAGCCCGGCCGCTTCGGCCGAGACGGCGCTGGACAGAAGCAGGCCGGCTGCGAACAGCGCGCGCAGGGATTTGGCGGGGGTGAACTTCATCCGTTGAATCTCCGAAATAAGCTGACGATCAGCGCCCGCGCCGGGCCAGACCGAAGGTGAACATCAGGGCCGAGACCAGCACCGCGCCCTTGACGAAATCCTGCGCGTAATACGGCGCGTTGAGCATGGTCAGGCCGTTGAGCAGCGTGGCCACCAACACCGCGCCCACCAGCGTTCCAAAGGCGTTGGGCTTCTGCGCGCCGAGCACGGCGAAGCCGATCAGCGCCGCGCCCAGGGCATCGAGTACCAGTCCGTTGCCGGAGCTGACATCACCCCGCCCGAGGCGCGCCGCCAGCAGCAGCCCACCCACCGAAGCCAGCAATGCGGAGAGCACATAGGCGAGCAGCTTGTAGCGCTCCACCGGCGCACCGGCGAGGCGCGCGGCCTGTTCGTTGCCGCCGATGGCATAGAACAGTCGGCCCGGCCGCGTGCGTTCGAGGAACAGCCAGACCAGCAGCGCACAGCCGAGCATGATCACCACGGGCACCGGCACGCGGTCCCACAGCTGGGCGCGGCCGAGGGCGAGGAACCAACTGGCGAAGGCGCCCGGTGCTTCGTCGCCATTGGGCAGGGTCATGCCGACGGCGATGGAACGGCCGCCGGTGGGGATCAGTTGCACGCCGACCACCAGGAACATGCTGCCGAGGGTGGCGAGAATGTCCGGCACGCCCATGCGCACGATCAGCCAACCATTGAGCAGACCGACCAGGGTGCCGAGGCCGAGGCTGATGAGAATCGCCGCGAGCGGGCCCCAGTCCAGCACCACCATCACGTAGCTGGCGGTCATCAGGCTCAACGCAGCGACCGCACCGATGGACAGGTCCAGCCCGCCCACGGCCATGCTCAGGGTCACGCCCAGGGCCAGCAGCGCGACGATGGACACTGACTGCAGCACCAGGAACAGGTTGCCGACTCGCAGGAAGGCCGGCTCCAGCAATGCGAACACCAGCACCAGCAAGGCCAGCAGCAGGAGCAGCGCGTAGTGGATGAGGAAGTCGAGCAGGCGTGCGACGGCTGTGGTCGCTCCGCTGCCCACGGCAGTTCTAGACACGCACGGCTCCTTTCTGGACACGCGCAGTTTCCTGGCGTGAAGGGATGGTCGGGGTGAGATGGGCGACGATCTCGCTGCGCTGCAGGTTCTGCCGAGGCAGTTCGGCGACCACCGCCCCGTCGCGCACGACGAGGATGCGGTCGGCGATTTCCAGGGCCTCGTCCGGGTCGCTGCAGATCACCAGGGTCGCGCGGCCTGTGGCGCTGGCGCGGATGCGCTGGCCGATGTCGCGGCGGGCGCGCACGTCGACGCCCTGGAAGGGTTCGTCGAGGATCAGCACGCGGCCCCGCCCCAGCAGCCAGCGGGCAAGAATGACTTTTTGCTGGTTGCCGCCAGACAGCAGCTCCAGGGCAGACTCCATGCTCTCCCCCTTGATAGCAGGCCCCTTGATACCGAGCGCTTCGATCTGCTCAGCCACCTTGGCGCGCTCCGCGTCACGGTCGATGAAGCCGAAACGGGTAAAGCTGCGCAGGAACGGCAGGGTCATGCTGGCGCGCACCGAGAATCCCGGCACCCGCGAGTTGCGCGCGCGGTCCTCGGCGGCGAAGAACACGCCGGCGGAGATGGCTTCACGCGGGGTGCGTGGCAGCCAATCGCGCCCGTCGAGGCGGATCGATCCGGCGTGGTGCTTGCGCAGGCCGAACAGCACTTCGGCGATCTCGCTCTTGCCGGCGCCGAGCAGGCCGGTCAGGGCAACCACTTCGCCTTCATACAGGTCCAGGTCGAAGGCCGCGCTCTGTGCTTCGAGCTGCCAGTCGCGCAGGGAAAGCACGCTTTCGCCCCGCGCCGGCGGCTGCAATTCGACCTCGCCCAGCGCGGCACCGAGCATGGACTCCACGGCGGCGGCAAGGTCCAACGGCGCTGCGAATTCGCCCACCAGACGGCCGTCGCGCAGCACCAGCGCGCGGTCCGCCACGCGTTGCAGATCGGACAGCCGGTGGGAGATGTAGAGGATCGCCACGCCGCGCTCGCGCAGCCGGTCGATCAGCGCGAACAGGCGCTCGGCTTCCTGGGTCGAGAGCGATGCAGTGGGTTCGTCGAGGATCAGCAGGCGCGGCCTGAGCGCCAGCGCACGGGACAGGATCACCAATTGCCGCTCGGCGATGCCCAGTGCTTCGATGGGAGCTTCCAGCGGCAACTGAAGGTCAAGCCCGGCGGCAATTTTGGCAGCGCGTTGCAGGGCCGCGCGCGGTCGAAACAGCAGCGCGCCGGATGCGCCGCAGAGCTCGTCGAGCAGGAGGTTCTCCGCCACGCTCAGCCCGGGCACCACGCCCTGCTCGACCTGCTGGTGCACCGCGACTATCCCGTGGCGCCTGGCGTCCTGAGGCGAGGTGAAGCGCACCGCCTGGCCGTCGATGCACAGCCGCCCGGCGTCATGCGGATGGGAGCCGGCCAACACCTTCACCAAGGTCGACTTGCCCGCACCGTTGGCGCCCAGCAGCGCAAGCACTTCGCCCCGGCGGATGTCCAGGTTCACGTCGTCCAACACCCGATTGCCCGCAAACGCCTTGCCCACGTTCTGGAGGCGGAAAAACACTGTGGAATCGGGTTGGCCGGACATGGAGATCTCGCTGCGACACACAAGAGCGAGAGCGCCGTTTCAGAGCTTCGCCGTGGGAATTTCCGGCGATTCTTTTATATCTAAATACCCTGAATCAACATATTTTTAATACTGTTTATGCATATACTAAAAACCATCTGCTCGACATGACGAGGTGTCTCATTGCAGCTTCCCGACGCTCGCGCCAATTCTGTGCAGCGCAGCCGGGTTGGCCAGCAGCTCGGCGGTTCGGGCGATGTCCGGAGCCAGCCAGCGGTCGCTGTCGTAGGCCGGCACCTGTTCGCGCAGCAGGCTCCAGGCGCAGTCGGTGCCGACGCCGAAACGCTGCGGCTTGAGGAATTCGAAGCCCTGGGCGGCCAGCAGATATTCGATGGCGAGGATGCGGCGGGTGTTGTCGATGGCGCGGCCGAGCTTGAGCGCGGCGCTGGTGCCTAGGCTCAGGTGGTCTTCCTGCAGGCCGGAGGTGACGTAGTTGTCCACCACCGCCGGTTGCGCCAGCTGGCGGTTTTCGCCGGCCAGGGAGGCCGCGACGTACTGCACGATCATCATCCCCGAGTTGACGCCCGGCTGGCTGACCAGGAAAGCCGGCAGGCCACTGACCAGCGGGTTGATCAGACGGTCCAGGCGGCGCTCGGAAACGCCGCCCAGCTCGGCCACGGCGATCGCCAGCAGGTCGGCGGCCATGGCCACCGATTCACCATGCGGGTTCGCCTGGGAGACAACCCGGTAGTCGTCCGGCGTCCCGAGCACCAGCGGGTTGTCAGTGGCGGAGTTGAGTTCGGTCTCGATCTGCCTGGCCGCATGCTCCAGCTGGTCGCGGCAGGCGCCGTGAATCTGCGGCATTGAGCGGATGCTCAAGGCGTCCTGGGTGCGGATGCCCTTGTTGCCCGCGATCACTTCGCTGCCTTCGAGCAACGCGCGCAGGTTGGCGCCGACCTTCTGCATGCCCGGGTGCGGCTTGAGCGCGATGATCTCGGCGTCGAAGGCGTCGATCTGCCCGCGCAGGGCCTCGAAGCTCATGGCGCCGATCACGTCGGCCCACTGTGCGAGGCGGCTCGCGTCGTCGAGGGCGAGACAGCTGAGGCCGGTCATGCACGGCGTGCCATTGACCAGGCAGAGCCCGTCCTTGGCGCCCAGCTGCACCGGCTCCAGGCCTTCGGCGGCCAGCGCGCGGGCAGCGGGAACGACTTCACCGCGATAGCTCACGTCACCGACGCCAAGCAGCGCCACGCCGACGTGGGCCATGTGGGTCAGGTAGCCCACCGAGCCCTGGGACGGCACGCGCGGGGTGATGCCGTGGTTGAGCAGCGCCAGTAGCGCTTCCACCACGCGGCGATGCAGGCCGGATTTGCCATGGCTGTAATTGACGATGGCGGCGCAGATTATTGCGCGGGTCTGCTCGTCCTTCAGCGGCTCACCCACGCCACAGGCGTGGCTGAGCAGGGTATTGCGCGACAACTGCGCCAGTTGCTCGCCCTGCAGCACCACGTTGCACAGCGCCCCTAGGCCGGTGCTGATGCCATAGGCCCGCTCTCCCCGGCTGACGATGCGCTCGACGATGCCGTGGGCGTTGTCGATGCGCGCCCAAGCGGCCGCCGACAGTTGCAGGTGCGCACTGTTGCGCGCCACTTCGACCAGGTCCTGCCAGCGCAGCGGGCCGTTGCCGAAGGTGATGGTGGAAGAGGACGACATGCAGGAACTCCTTGTGTACGAAGGCCGGGGAAGCGCCCTCCCCCGGCCGGAACAGCGTCAGATCGCGGCGACGCGGCGCTGGACGAAGCGGTCGACGTACTCGTCGGCGGGCTTGTGCAGGATGTCGGTCGGCGCGCCGACCTGGATCAGCTGGCCATCCTTGAGGATGGCGATGCGGTTGCCGATGCGCACCGCTTCATCGAGGTCGTGGGTGATGAAGACGATTGTCTTGTGCAGGGTCTTCTGCAGTTCCAGCAGCTGGTCCTGCATGTCGGCGCGGATCAGCGGGTCGAGGGCACTGAAGGCTTCGTCCATGAGGATGATGTCGGTGTCCGCCGCCAGCGCTCGGGCCAGGCCGACGCGCTGGCGCATGCCGCCGGAGAGCTGGTGCGGGTAAGACTTCTCGTAGCCCTTCAGGCCCACGGTGGCGATCCAGTGCAGCGCACGCTCCTGGCACAACGCCTTGCTCTCGCCGCGGATTTTCAGGCCGTAGGCGACGTTGTCGAGCACGCTCTTGTGCGGCAGCAGGCCGAAGCTCTGGAACACCATGCTGATCTTGCGCCGGCGGAAGTTCTCCAGGGCGGCGGCGTCGTAGGCGAGCACGTTCTCGCCATCCACCAGGATCTGCCCGCTGGTGGGGTCGATCAGACGGTTGAAGTGGCGCACCAGGGTCGACTTGCCGGAGCCGGACAGGCCCATGATGACGAAGATTTCCCCGGCCTCGATGGACAGCGAGAGGTCGTTCACCCCGACCACGCAGTCGGTGGCGGCCAGCACCTCGGCCTTGCTCTTGCCCTGGCGGATCATCGCCAGGGCCGCGTCGGCCTTGGCGCCGAAGATCTTGTAGACGTTCTTGACCTGGATCTTGCTCATTTGCTGGCCTCATGGTGGCGCGAGCGGCCGTAAGCCTGGGTGATGCGGTCGATGACCACGGCGAGAATGACGATGGCGAGACCGGCCTCAAGGCCCTTGCCGACGTTGAGGGTCTGGATGCCGATCAGTACGTCCTCGCCCAGTCCGCGGGCGCCGATCATCGAGGCGATGACCACCATCGACAGGGCCATCATGGTGGTCTGGTTGATGCCGGCCATGATGCTCGGCAGCGCCAGCGGCAGCTGCACGCCGAACAGTTGCTGGCGGCGGTTGGCGCCGAAGGCGGTGATGGCTTCCATCACCTCGCGGTCGACCTGGCGGATGCCCAGGTCGGTCAGGCGGATCAGCGGTGGCGCGGCGTAGATCACCGTGGCGAAGATCGCCGGCACTTTGCCCAGACCGAACAGCATCAGCACAGGGATCAGGTACACGAAGCTGGGCATGGTCTGCATGATGTCCAGCATGGGCAGCAGCACGGCGCGGAAGCGGTTGCTGCGCGCAGCGACTATGCCCAGCGGAATGCCGATCAGCACCGAGATGATGGTGGCGACCATCATCAGTGCGAGGGTCTGCATCAGCTTGTCCCACAGCCCCACGGCACCCACCAGGAACAGCAGCCCGACTATGACCACGGTCGGCAGGATGCGCCGGGTGGCGTGCCAGGCGATGCCGGCGACGATGGCCAGCATCAGCCACCAGGGCGTGGCACGCAGCAGGCCTTCGAGGTTCACGATGGCCCACAGCAGGGTATCGGAGATGTGGCGGAAGACATCACCGTAGTTGGTGACCAGAGCATCGACCCAACCGTTGACCCAGTCGGCGATGGAGAAGGTGAAGCGTTCGGGAAACATGGCACGTACTCGTCAGGAGTGGGCATCACCGGGGAGACGAGGTCTCCCCGGATTGGGCGGCGTCAGAGCGCGGCCTGGACCTTCTTCGCAGCGTCCTCGCTGACCCAGGTGGTCCACACTTCCGGGTGTTCCTTGAGGAAGGCCTTGGCCAGTTGCTCGGAGGTCAGTTTCTCCTTGGCCATCTTCGCCAGGTTCTGGTTCAGCAGATCGATGGGCAGGTTGACCTTCTCCAGCACGGCCACCAATTCCGGCGCCTGGTCGTGGAAGGTCTTCGACAGGCCGACCTGGATCTTCACATCCTTGTTCACACCCGGTTCATCCAGCTTCACCAGGTCTGCCTGGCCCATCAGCGGCGTCGGCGACCAGTAGTAGAAGAGAATAGGCTCCTTGCGCTTGTAACTCGACAGCACGGCGGCATCCAGGGCCGGGCCGGTGCCCGGACGGAAGTTGGTGTACTTGTCCTCGAGGCCGTACTTCTTCAGCATCTGGGAGTTCTCCAGCTCGCAGGTCCAGCCGGCCGGGCAGTTGTAGAAGCGGCCTTTGCCCGGCTCTTCCGGGTCGCGGAACAGCTCGGCGTACTGACCCAGATCGGTGACGGACTTCAAGTTCGGCGCCTTGGCTTCGATGCCACGGGCCTTGTCACCTTCGATTACGAAGCGCGGCACGTACCAGCCCTCGGTTGCGCCGACGATGGGCGCGCCCACGCCGACTACCTTGTTGGCGGCGGCAGCCTTGTTCCAGGCGTCGCTGCGGCCGACCCACTCTTCGCTGAAGATCTGGATGTCGTTGTTCGCCAGCGCCTGCTCCATGGTGATGGAGTTGCCTGGCAGGCTGTCGGTGTCACAGCCGTAGCCGTTCTTCAGGATGATCTGCATGAGGTCGGTGAGCAACATGCCGCTCTCCCAGTTCAGCCCGGCGAATTTCACCGGCTTGCCAGCCTCGCACCAGCCGGCGGCCTGGGCCGAAGCCATGGTGCCGCCCAGTACGCTGGCGGAAAGGAACAGTCCCAGCAGTGTCTTTTTAGTGTTGTTCATCTGATGCTCCTAAACGTGAGTGAGGTTGGGCAGAGCAAGGGCCGTGCCTTGTGGGCTGGCCAGGTCGGTCTGTTCAAGTACGGGCGGGCAGATCAGCCGGTCCGGTACTGCCCGGGTAACGCGCCAGGCGACCAAGTAATAGTTATTTGCCGGTGATCATCGGCAGGTTCAGGCCCTGCTCCTTGGCGCAGTCGATGGCGATCTGGTAACCGGCATCGGCATGGCGCATCACGCCGGTGCCTGGGTCGTTGGTCAGC
>NZ_JBLUPT010000022.1:0-5368 GCF_048068055.1 Pseudomonas sp. NY15181
ATGCGCGCCTCGGTTGAGACGAAAGAATCAACCAACTGCTCTTTAACAAGTCGAATCAAGCAATTCGTGTGGGTGCTTGTGATGTAAGACTGATGATCGACTGATTATCAGCAACGCAAGTAACACTCGTGAATTCGAGAGTTTTAGCTCATTAACTTGAGCATGCGATTGCTGAGCCAAGTTTAGGGTTTTCTCAAAACCCAAGCAGTATTGAACTGAAGAGTTTGATCATGGCTCAGATTGAACGCTGGCGGCAGGCCTAACACATGCAAGTCGAGCGGATGAGTGGAGCTTGCTCCATGATTCAGCGGCGGACGGGTGAGTAATGCCTAGGAATCTGCCTGGTAGTGGGGGACAACGTTTCGAAAGGAACGCTAATACCGCATACGTCCTACGGGAGAAAGCAGGGGACCTTCGGGCCTTGCGCTATCAGATGAGCCTAGGTCGGATTAGCTAGTTGGTGGGGTAAAGGCCTACCAAGGCGACGATCCGTAACTGGTCTGAGAGGATGATCAGTCACACTGGAACTGAGACACGGTCCAGACTCCTACGGGAGGCAGCAGTGGGGAATATTGGACAATGGGCGAAAGCCTGATCCAGCCATGCCGCGTGTGTGAAGAAGGTCTTCGGATTGTAAAGCACTTTAAGTTGGGAGGAAGGGCAGTAAGTTAATACCTTGCTGTTTTGACGTTACCAACAGAATAAGCACCGGCTAACTTCGTGCCAGCAGCCGCGGTAATACGAAGGGTGCAAGC
Organism: Pseudomonas sp. NY15181; assembly: GCF_048068055.1. Taxonomy (NCBI): domain Bacteria; kingdom Pseudomonadati; phylum Pseudomonadota; class Gammaproteobacteria; order Pseudomonadales; family Pseudomonadaceae; genus Pseudomonas; species Pseudomonas sp. NY15181. The sequence goes on from NZ_JBLUPT010000022.1 coordinate 756, forward strand.
GTTAATCGGAATTACTGGGCGTAAAGCGCGCGTAGGTGGTTTGGTAAGATGGATGTGAAATCCCCGGGCTCAACCTGGGAACTGCATCCATAACTGCCTGACTAGAGTACGGTAGAGGGTGGTGGAATTTCCTGTGTAGCGGTGAAATGCGTAGATATAGGAAGGAACACCAGTGGCGAAGGCGACCACCTGGACTGATACTGACACTGAGGTGCGAAAGCGTGGGGAGCAAACAGGATTAGATACCCTGGTAGTCCACGCCGTAAACGATGTCGACTAGCCGTTGGAATCCTTGAGATTTTAGTGGCGCAGCTAACGCGATAAGTCGACCGCCTGGGGAGTACGGCCGCAAGGTTAAAACTCAAATGAATTGACGGGGGCCCGCACAAGCGGTGGAGCATGTGGTTTAATTCGAAGCAACGCGAAGAACCTTACCTGGCCTTGACATGTCCGGAATCTTGCAGAGATGCGAGAGTGCCTTCGGGAATCGGAACACAGGTGCTGCATGGCTGTCGTCAGCTCGTGTCGTGAGATGTTGGGTTAAGTCCCGTAACGAGCGCAACCCTTGTCCTTAGTTACCAGCACATTATGGTGGGCACTCTAAGGAGACTGCCGGTGACAAACCGGAGGAAGGTGGGGATGACGTCAAGTCATCATGGCCCTTACGGCCAGGGCTACACACGTGCTACAATGGTCGGTACAGAGGGTTGCCAAGCCGCGAGGTGGAGCTAATCCCATAAAACCGATCGTAGTCCGGATCGCAGTCTGCAACTCGACTGCGTGAAGTCGGAATCGCTAGTAATCGTGAATCAGAATGTCACGGTGAATACGTTCCCGGGCCTTGTACACACCGCCCGTCACACCATGGGAGTGGGTTGCTCCAGAAGTAGCTAGTCTAACCGCAAGGGGGACGGTTACCACGGAGTGATTCATGACTGGGGTGAAGTCGTAACAAGGTAGCCGTAGGGGAACCTGCGGCTGGATCACCTCCTTAATCGAAGATCGCAGCTTCTTCATAAGCTCCCACACGAATTGCTTGATTCACTGGTTAGACGATTGGGTCTGTAGCTCAGTTGGTTAGAGCGCACCCCTGATAAGGGTGAGGTCGGCAGTTCGAATCTGCCCAGACCCACCAATTGTTGTGGTGTGCTGCTGATCCGATACGGGGCCATAGCTCAGCTGGGAGAGCGCCTGCTTTGCACGCAGGAGGTCAGGAGTTCGATCCTCCTTGGCTCCACCAACTCCAAATCGTCGAAAGCTCAGACAGGAATGTTCGGAAGAACGAACCTTGCTGTCTGGTCTTTGTGCCAGAACTGTTCTTTAAAAATTTGGGTATGTGATAGAAGTAGACTGAATAATCTCTTTCACTGGTGATTATTCAAGTCAAGGTAAAATTTGCGAGTTCAAGCGCGAATTTTCGGCGAATGTCGTCTTCACGTTCGAGACAATAACCAGATTGCTTGGGGTTATATGGTCAAGTGAAGAAGCGCATACGGTGGATGCCTTGGCAGTCAGAGGCGATGAAAGACGTGGTAGCCTGCGATAAGCTTCGGGGAGTCGGCAAACAGACTTTGATCCGGAGATCTCTGAATGGGGAAACCCACCTGGGATAACCTAGGTATCTTGCACTGAATACATAGGTGCAAGAGGCGAACCAGGGGAACTGAAACATCTAAGTACCCTGAGGAAAAGAAATCAACCGAGATTCCCTTAGTAGTGGCGAGCGAACGGGGACTAGCCCTTAAGCTTCTTTGAATCTAACAGAACGCTCTGGAAAGTGCGGCCATAGTGGGTGATAGCCCCGTATGTGAAAGGTTCTTTGAAGTGAAATCGAGTAGGACGGAGCACGAGAAACTTTGTCTGAATATGGGGGGACCATCCTCCAAGGCTAAATACTACTGACTGACCGATAGTGAACCAGTACCGTGAGGGAAAGGCGAAAAGAACCCCGGAGAGGGGAGTGAAATAGAACCTGAAACCGTATGCGTACAAGCAGTGGGAGCCTACTTTGTTAGGTGACTGCGTACCTTTTGTATAATGGGTCAGCGACTTATATTCAGTGGCGAGCTTAACCGTATAGGGAAGGCGTAGCGAAAGCGAGTCTTAATAGGGCGTTTTAGTCGCTGGGTATAGACCCGAAACCGGGCGATCTATCCATGAGCAGGTTGAAGGTTAGGTAACACTGACTGGAGGACCGAACCCACTCCCGTTGAAAAGGTAGGGGATGACTTGTGGATCGGAGTGAAAGGCTAATCAAGCTCGGAGATAGCTGGTTCTCCTCGAAAGCTATTTAGGTAGCGCCTCACGTATCACTCCAGGGGGTAGAGCACTGTTTCGGCTAGGGGGTCATCCCGACTTACCAAACCGATGCAAACTCCGAATACCTGGAAGTGTCAGCGTGGGAGACACACGGCGGGTGCTAACGTCCGTCGTGAAAAGGGAAACAACCCAGACCGTCAGCTAAGGTCCCAAAGTTATGGTTAAGTGGTAAACGATGTGGGAAGGCTTAGACAGCTAGGAGGTTGGCTTAGAAGCAGCCACCCTTTAAAGAAAGCGTAATAGCTCACTAGTCGAGTCGGCCTGCGCGGAAGATGTAACGGGGCTCAAACCATACACCGAAGCTACGGGTGCATCGTAAGATGCGCGGTAGAGGAGCGTTCTGTAAGCCTGTGAAGGTGAGTTGAGAAGCTTGCTGGAGGTATCAGAAGTGCGAATGCTGACATGAGTAACGACAATGGGAGTGAAAAACTCCCACGCCGAAAGACCAAGGGTTCCTGCGCAACGTTAATCGACGCAGGGTTAGTCGGTCCCTAAGGCGAGGCTGAAGAGCGTAGTCGATGGGAAACAGGTTAATATTCCTGTACTTCTAGTTACTGCGATGGAGGGACGGAGAAGGCTAGGCCAGCTTGGCGTTGGTTGTCCAAGTTTAAGGTGGTAGGCCGAACACTTAGGCAAATCCGGGTGTTCAAGGCCGAGAGCTGATGACGAGTCGTCTTTTAGATGATGAAGTGGTTGATGCCATGCTTCCAGGAAAAGCTTCTAAGCTTCAGGTAACTAGGAACCGTACCCCAAACCGACACAGGTGGTTGGGTAGAGAATACCAAGGCGCTTGAGAGAACTCGGGTGAAGGAACTAGGCAAAATGGCACCGTAACTTCGGGAGAAGGTGCGCCGGTGAGGGTGAAGCATTTACTGCGTAAGCCCATGCCGGTCGAAGATACCAGGCCGCTGCGACTGTTTATTAAAAACACAGCACTCTGCAAACACGAAAGTGGACGTATAGGGTGTGACGCCTGCCCGGTGCCGGAAGGTTAATTGATGGGGTTAGCGAAAGCGAAGCTCTTGATCGAAGCCCCGGTAAACGGCGGCCGTAACTATAACGGTCCTAAGGTAGCGAAATTCCTTGTCGGGTAAGTTCCGACCTGCACGAATGGCGTAACGATGGCGGCGCTGTCTCCACCCGAGACTCAGTGAAATTGAAATCGCTGTGAAGATGCAGTGTATCCGCGGCTAGACGGAAAGACCCCGTGAACCTTTACTGTAGCTTTGCACTGGACTTTGAGCCTGCTTGTGTAGGATAGGTGGGAGGCTTTGAAGCGTGGACGCCAGTTCGCGTGGAGCCAACCTTGAAATACCACCCTGGCATGCTTGAGGTTCTAACTCTGGTCCGTCATCCGGATCGAGGACAGTGTATGGTGGGCAGTTTGACTGGGGCGGTCTCCTCCTAAAGAGTAACGGAGGAGTACGAAGGTGCGCTCAGACCGGTCGGAAATCGGTCGTAGAGTATAAAGGCAAAAGCGCGCTTGACTGCGAGACAGACACGTCGAGCAGGTACGAAAGTAGGTCTTAGTGATCCGGTGGTTCTGTATGGAAGGGCCATCGCTCAACGGATAAAAGGTACTCCGGGGATAACAGGCTGATACCGCCCAAGAGTTCATATCGACGGCGGTGTTTGGCACCTCGATGTCGGCTCATCACATCCTGGGGCTGAAGCCGGTCCCAAGGGTATGGCTGTTCGCCATTTAAAGTGGTACGCGAGCTGGGTTTAGAACGTCGTGAGACAGTTCGGTCCCTATCTGCCGTGGACGTTTGAGATTTGAGAGGGGCTGCTCCTAGTACGAGAGGACCGGAGTGGACGAACCTCTGGTGTTCCGGTTGTCACGCCAGTGGCATTGCCGGGTAGCTATGTTCGGAATAGATAACCGCTGAAAGCATCTAAGCGGGAAACTAGCCTCAAGATGAGATCTCACTGGGAACTTGATTCCCCTGAAGGGCCGTCGAAGACTACGACGTTGATAGGTCGGGTGTGTAAGCGCTGTGAGGCGTTGAGCTAACCGATACTAATTGCCCGTGAGGCTTGACCATATAACACCCAAACAATTTGCGTGTTGTACGGTGAAGACGTAACGAACCGAAAGTTCGTGAGAACCGCAAAGACCTGTCACATACCCGAATCTGGATGAGCGTGTGCGCAAGCCACGAGCGTCCGAAAGAATTGCTTGACGACCATAGAGCGTTGGAACCACCTGATCCCATCCCGAACTCAGCAGTGAAACGACGCATCGCCGATGGTAGTGTGGGGTTTCCCCATGTGAGAGTAGGTCATCGTCAAGC
>NZ_JBLUPT010000023.1:0-1255 GCF_048068055.1 Pseudomonas sp. NY15181
GTGGAAGGTATCGGCGAAGCCACCACCATCGGCGGCCTGGCCTACGGCAACGAGAGCCCGGAAAGCATCAAGGCCAACCTCGACGCGCACTTCGCGCCGCTGCTGGTCGGCCAGGACGCGAGCAATATCAACGCCTGTATGCAGCGCCTGGACAAGGCCATCAAGGGCAACACCTTCGCCCGCTCGGCGGTGGAGACCGCGCTGCTCGACGCCCACGGCAAGCGCCTCGGCCTGCCGGTCAGCGAGCTGCTCGGCGGGCGCGTGCGCGACAGCCTGGAAGTGGCCTGGACCCTGGCCAGCGGCGACACCGCCCGCGACATCGTCGAGGCCGAGCAGATGCTGGAGCTGCGCCGCCACCGCATCTTCAAGCTGAAGATCGGCGCCAACCCGCTCCAGCAGGATTTGCGGCACGCCGTCGCGATCAAGAAGGCCCTGGGCGACCGCGCCAGCGTGCGTGTGGACGTCAACCAGGGCTGGGACGAGTCCCAGGCCATCCGCGGTTGCCAGGTGCTCGGCGACAACGGCATCGAGCTGATCGAGCAGCCGATTGCGCGGATCAACCGCAGCGGCCAGGTGCGCCTGAACCAGCGCAGTCCGGCGCCGATCATGGCCGACGAATCCATCGAGAGCGTGGCCGATGCCTTCAGCCTGGCCGCCGACGGCGCCGCCAGCATCTTCGCCCTGAAGATCGCCAAGAACGGCGGCCCGCGCGCCGTGCTGCGCACCGCGCAGATCGCCGAAGCGGCCGGCATTGCCCTGTACGGCGGAACCATGCTCGAAGGCGCGGTCGGCACCCTGGCCTCGGCCCACGCCTTCCTCACCCTGGAAAAACTCACCTGGGCCACCGAGCTGTTCGGCCCGCTGCTGCTCACCGAGGAAATCGTCACCGAGCCGCCGGTGTACCGCGACTTCCAGCTGCACGTACCGCGTACGCCCGGCCTCGGCCTGACCCTCGACGAAGAACGCCTGAAGCGTTTCGCCCGCCCCTAACGGAGGAAAACCCGATGCTGTTCCACGTGAAGATGACCGTGAACTTGCCCCTCGACATGGACCCGGCGAAAGCCGCCCAGCTCAAGGCCGACGAGAAGGAACTGGCCCAGCGCCTGCAGCGCGAGGGCAAGTGGCGCCACCTGTGGCGCATCGCCGGGCACTACGCCAACTACAGCGTGTTCGACCTGCCCAGTGTCGAGGAGCTGCACGACACCCTGATGCAGCTGCCGCTGTTCCCCTACATGGACATCGAGGTCGACGGGCT
>NZ_JBLUPT010000024.1:0-1184 GCF_048068055.1 Pseudomonas sp. NY15181
TCGCCCAGGTGGTCCAGCACGTCGCAGATCCAGCCGGCCAGCTCGCGGCACTGGCTTTCCTGCAGGCCACGGGTGGTGACCGCCGGGGTGCCGATGCGGATGCCGGAGGTGACGAACGGGCTCTGCGGGTCGTTCGGCACGGCGTTCTTGTTCACCGTGATGCCGACGCGGCCGAGGGCGGCGTCCGCTTCCTTGCCGGTCAGGCCCTGTTTCACCAGGCTGATCAGCATCAGGTGGTTGTCGGTGCCGCCGGAGACCACGTCGTAGCCGCGACCGATGAACACTTCAGCCATGGCCTTGGCGTTCTTGATCACCTGGGCCTGGTAGTCCTTGAAGCCGGGCTCCAGCGCTTCCTTGAAGCACACCGCCTTGGCGGCGATCACGTGCATCAGCGGACCGCCCTGGGCGCCGGGGAACACGGCGGAGTTGAGCTTCTTCTCGATCTCTTCGTTGCTGCGCGCCAGGATCAGGCCGCCACGCGGACCGCGCAGGGTCTTGTGGGTGGTGGTGGTGACCACGTCGGCGTAGGGCAGCGGGTTCGGGTACAGGCCGGCGGCCACCAGGCCGGCGACGTGGGCCATGTCGACGAACAGCAGCGCCCCGACCTTGTCGGCGATGGCGCGGAAGCGCGGGAAGTCGAGGGTCTTGGAGTAGGCGGAGAAGCCGGCGACGATCATCTTCGGCTTGTGCTCCACGGCCAGGCGCTCGACTTCGTCGTAGTCGATCAGGCCGGTGGCGGTGTCCAGGCCGTACTGCACGGCGTTGTACAGCTTGCCGGAGGAGGAGACCTTGGCGCCGTGGGTCAGGTGGCCGCCGTGGGCCAGGCTCATGCCCAGGATGGTGTCGCCGGCATTGAGCAGGGCGAGGTAGACGGCGGCGTTGGCCGAGGAGCCGGAGTGCGGCTGGACGTTGGCGTAGTCGGCGCCGAACAGCTGCTTGGCGCGGTCGATGGCCAGCTGCTCGACTTTATCCACGTGCTCGCAGCCACCGTAGTAGCGCTTGCCCGGGTAGCCTTCGGCGTACTTGTTGGTCAGCCCGCTGCCCTGGGCCTGCATGACGCGCTTGCTGGTGTAGTTCTCCGAGGCGATCAGCTCGAGGTGGTCCTCCTGGCGGGCCTCCTCGGCGTCCATCGCCGCGAGCAGTTCGTCGTCATAGCCCTGGATCTGGTCGTGCTTGCTGAACAT
>NZ_JBLUPT010000025.1:0-783 GCF_048068055.1 Pseudomonas sp. NY15181
TGCCAAGAGCTGGCTCACCGAAGCCCCGCTGCGCATGCTGATGAACAACCTCGACCCGGAGGTGGCTGAAAACCCGAAGGAGCTGGTGGTGTACGGCGGCATCGGCCGCGCCGCGCGTAACTGGGAGTGCTACGACAAGATCGTCGAGACCCTGAAGGAGCTGAATGACGACGAGACCCTGCTGGTGCAATCCGGCAAGCCGGTCGGCGTCTTCAAGACCCACGCCAACGCCCCGCGCGTACTGATCGCCAACTCCAACCTGGTCCCGCACTGGGCCAGCTGGGAGCACTTCAACGAACTGGACGCCAAGGGCCTGGCCATGTACGGCCAGATGACCGCCGGTTCGTGGATCTACATCGGTAGCCAGGGCATCGTCCAGGGCACCTACGAAACCTTCGTCGAGGCTGGCCGCCAGCACTACAACGGCAACCTCACCGGCCGTTGGGTCCTCACCGCGGGCCTGGGCGGCATGGGTGGCGCCCAGCCGCTGGCCGCAACCCTGGCCGGCGCCTGCTCGCTGAACATCGAATGCCAGCAGACCAGCATCGACTTCCGCCTGCGCAGCCGCTACGTCGACGAGCAGGCCACCGACCTGGACGACGCCCTGGCGCGCATCGCCAAGTACACTGCCGAAGGCAAGGCCATCTCCATCGCCCTGCTGGGCAACGCCGCCGAAATCCTGCCGGAACTGGTACGCCGTGGCGTGCGTCCGGACATGGTCACCGACCAGACGTCCGCCCACGACCCGCTCAACGGCTACCTGCCGATCGGCTGGACCTGGGA
>NZ_JBLUPT010000026.1:0-735 GCF_048068055.1 Pseudomonas sp. NY15181
GGCATCCCGCCGATTCCGGAAGTCGACTTCAGCAAGTTCGGCGAAGTGGAAGAAGTGGCCATGACCCGCCTGATGCAGGTCGGCGCCGCCAACCTGCACCGCAGCTGGCTGAACGTGCCGCACGTGACCCAGTTCGACTCGGCCGACATCACCGAGATGGAAGCCTTCCGCGTGGCCCAGAAAGCCGTCGCGGAGAAGGCCGGCGTCAAGCTGACCGTGCTGCCGATCCTGCTGAAAGCCTGTGCGCACCTGCTCAAGGAGCTGCCCGACTTCAACAGCTCGCTGGCCCCCAGCGGCAAGGCGCTGATCCGCAAGAAGTACGTGCACATCGGCTTCGCCGTGGACACGCCGGACGGCCTGCTGGTCCCGGTGATCCGCAACGTCGACCAGAAGAGCTTGCTGCAGCTCGCCGCCGAAGCCGCCGAACTGGCCGAGAAAGCGCGCACCAAGAAGCTCTCCGCCGATGCCATGCAGGGCGCCTGCTTCACCATCTCCAGCCTCGGCCACATTGGCGGCACCGGCTTCACGCCGATCGTCAACGCGCCGGAGGTGGCGATCCTGGGTGTGAGCAAGGCCGCCATGGCTCCGGTGTGGGACGGCAAGGCCTTCCAGCCGCGCCTGATGCTGCCGCTGTCGCTGTCCTACGATCACCGCGTGATCAACGGGGCCGCCGCCGCGCGCTTCACCAAGCGTCTGTCCGACCTGCTGGGCGATATCCGCACCCTGCTGCTGTAA
>NZ_JBLUPT010000027.1:0-716 GCF_048068055.1 Pseudomonas sp. NY15181
ACGTTGCGGTTGATCTCCTCGGCCACCGCGCTCTGTTCCTCGGCGGCGCTGGCGATCTGCAGGTTCATGTCGGTGATCACACTGACCGCGTCACCGATGCGCTTCAGCGCGGCCACGGCCTGCTCCACCTGACTCACGCTGTCCTGCGCCTGGCGGTGGCTGTTGCTCATCGCACCGACCACGTCGCGGGTGCCGTTCTGCAGGCCTTCGATGACCTGGCGGATTTCCTCCACCGAATCCTGGGTGCGCTTGGCGAGGTTGCGCACCTCGTCGGCGACCACCGCGAAGCCACGCCCGGCTTCGCCGGCACGGGCCGCTTCGATGGCGGCGTTGAGCGCCAGCAGGTTGGTCTGCTCGGCGATGCCACGGATCACTTCCAGCACCGAACCGATCTGCTCGCTGCTCGCCGCCAGGCCCTCGACCTGACTCATGGCGCTGCTCATGTCGCTGGCCAGTTCGTCGATCAGGCGGGTGGTGTTGTCGATCACGCTGAGGCCATCGCGGGTCGCGCCGTCGGCGCCACGGGCGGCATCGGCGGCCATCGCCGCGCTGTTGGCGACGTCATGGGCGGTGGCGCTCATCTCCTGGGAGGCGGTGGCGACCTGGTCGACCTCACGGAACTGCTGCTGCATGCCGGCGCTGGTCTGGCTGGCGATCTCCGAGGACTGGTCGGCGGTGGCGCGGGCGTCATGCACCGAGGATTTCACGTCGCGGAT
>NZ_JBLUPT010000028.1:0-602 GCF_048068055.1 Pseudomonas sp. NY15181
TTGCCGGTGATCATCGGCAGGTTCAGGCCCTGCTCCTTGGCGCAGTCGATGGCGATCTGGTAACCGGCATCGGCATGGCGCATCACGCCGGTGCCTGGGTCGTTGGTCAGCACGCGGGCGATACGCGCAGCAGCTTCGTCGGTGCCGTCACAGACGATCACCATGCCGGAGTGCTGGGAGAAGCCCATGCCTACGCCGCCGCCGTGGTGCAGCGAAACCCAGGTCGCGCCGCCCGCGGTGTTCAGCAGGGCGTTGAGCAGCGGCCAGTCGGACACGGCATCGGAGCCGTCCTGCATGGCTTCGGTCTCGCGGTTCGGGCTGGAGACCGAGCCGGAGTCCAGGTGGTCGCGGCCGATGACGATCGGCGCGGACAGCTCGCCGCTGCGGACCATCTCGTTGAACGCCAGGCCCAGCTTGGCGCGCAGGCCCAGGCCGACCCAGCAGATACGTGCCGGCAGTCCCTGGAAGCTGATGCGCTCGCGGGCCATGTCCAGCCAGCGGTGCAGGTGGGCGTCGTCCGGGATCAGTTCCTTGACCTTGGCGTCGGTCTTGTAGATGTCCTGCGGATCACCGGACAGCGCAGCCCAGCGGAACGGGCCGAT
>NZ_JBLUPT010000029.1:0-596 GCF_048068055.1 Pseudomonas sp. NY15181
GACGTACCGAAGGACGGTTCGACCAACGACACCACTCCGGTCATCAACGGTGGCGGCGCCGAGAAGGGCGACATCATCCACGTGTTCGACGGCGAGACCGAACTGGGCTCCACCGTGGTCACCAGCGACGACGGCACCTGGTCGTTCGAGGTTCCGGCTGACAAGGCCCTGGACAACGGCGATCACGACTTCACCGCCAAGGCGGAAGACCCGGCCGGCAACATCAGCGAGCCGTCGCAGCCGTATCCGGTCAACGTCAACACCCTCGCACCGGATGCCCCGAGCATCACCGGCGTCGTCGACAACGACGATCCGGCGCACCTGGTCGACGTACCGAAGAACGGTGACACCAACGACACCACCCCGGTGATCAACGGTGGCGGTGCCGAGAAGGGCGACATCATCCACGTGTTCGATGGCGAGACCGAACTGGGCTCCACCGTGGTCACCAGCGACGACGGCACCTGGTCGTTCGAAGTTCCGGCCGACAAGGCCCTGGACGAGGGCGAGCACGACTTCATCGTCAAGGCGGAAGACCCGGCCGGCAACATGAGTGGCCCGTCGGAGCCCTACCCGATCAACATCGACACCACCGC
>NZ_JBLUPT010000030.1:0-491 GCF_048068055.1 Pseudomonas sp. NY15181
TCCAGGTTCTGCACGGCGGCGTTCAGCGGGCCGGTGAACTCGGAAAGCTCAGCGGAGGCCGAAGCGGTGAAGGCGCGGATCTCGTCGGTGAACAGCTTGGCGTAGGCGCCGCCGCTGCCGACGATCTTGCGCCCCATCAGGTCCAGCGCCTGGATGCCGTTGGTGCCTTCGTAGATCTGGGTGATGCGGCAGTCGCGCACCAGTTGCTCCTGGCCCCATTCGCGAATGAAGCCGTGGCCGCCGAAGATCTGCTGGCCGTGGACGGTGGTTTCCAGGCCCATGTCGGTGAGGAAGGCCTTGGCCACCGGAGTCAGCAGGGCGACCAGTTCCTCGGCGCGCTTGCGGGTGGTCGGCTCTTCGCTGTACTTGGCGGTGTCCAGTTGCATGGCGACGTAGCTGGAGAAGGCGCGACCGCCTTCGTTCAGCGCCTTCATGGTCAGCAGCATGCGACGCACGTCCGGGTGCACGATGATCGGGTCGGCGGCCTTGTC
>NZ_JBLUPT010000031.1:0-448 GCF_048068055.1 Pseudomonas sp. NY15181
CGAAATCCTGCCGGAACTGGTACGCCGTGGCGTGCGTCCGGACATGGTCACCGACCAGACGTCCGCCCACGACCCGCTCAACGGCTACCTGCCGATCGGCTGGACCTGGGAGCAGTACCGCGATCGCGCCAAGACTGACCCGGCTGCCGTGGTGAAGGCCGCCAAGCAGTCCATGGCCGTCCACGTACAAGCCATGCTGGACTTCCAGAAGCAGGGCGTACCGACCTTCGACTATGGCAACAACATCCGCCAGATGGCCAAGGAAGAGGGCGTGGCCAACGCCTTCGACTTCCCCGGCTTCGTTCCGGCCTACATCCGTCCGCTGTTCTGCCGTGGCATCGGCCCGTTCCGCTGGGCTGCGCTGTCCGGTGATCCGCAGGACATCTACAAGACCGACGCCAAGGTCAAGGAACTGATCCCGGACGACGCCCACCTGCACCGCTGGCTG
>NZ_JBLUPT010000032.1:0-448 GCF_048068055.1 Pseudomonas sp. NY15181
CGAAATCCTGCCGGAACTGGTACGCCGTGGCGTGCGTCCGGACATGGTCACCGACCAGACGTCCGCCCACGACCCGCTCAACGGCTACCTGCCGATCGGCTGGACCTGGGAACAGTACCGCGACCGCGCCAAGACCGACCCGGCTGCCGTGGTGAAAGCCGCCAAGCAGTCCATGGCCGTCCACGTGCAGGCCATGCTGGACTTCCAGAAGCAGGGCGTACCGACCTTCGACTACGGCAACAACATCCGCCAGATGGCCAAGGAAGAGGGCGTGGCCAACGCCTTCGACTTCCCCGGCTTCGTTCCGGCCTACATCCGTCCGCTGTTCTGCCGCGGTATCGGCCCGTTCCGCTGGGCTGCGCTGTCCGGTGATCCGCAGGACATCTACAAGACCGACGCCAAGGTCAAGGAACTGATCCCGGACGACGCCCACCTGCACCGCTGGCTG
>NZ_JBLUPT010000033.1:0-294 GCF_048068055.1 Pseudomonas sp. NY15181
GGAGCCCAGTTCGGTCTCGCCGTCGAACACGTGGATGATGTCGCCCTTCTCGGCGCCGCCACCGTTGATGACCGGAGTGGTGTCGTTGGTCGAACCGTCCTTCGGTACGTCGACCAGGTGCGCCGGATCGTCGTTGTCGACTACGCCGGTGATGCTCGGGGCATCCGGGGCGGTGGTGTCGACGTGGATCGGGTACGGCTGCGACGGCTCGCTCTGGTTGCCGGCCGGGTCTTCCGCGATCACGGTGAAGTCGTGCTCGCCTTCGTCCAGGGCCTTGTCGGCCGGGACTTCGAA
>NZ_JBLUPT010000034.1:0-259 GCF_048068055.1 Pseudomonas sp. NY15181
GTCGATCACGTGAATGATGTCGCCCGGCTCGGCGCCGCCACCAGAAATCACCGGGGTGGTGTCGTTGGTCGAACCGTCCTTCGGTACGTCGATCAGGTGCGCCGGATCGTCATTATCGACGATCTTGTCGATGGTCGGGGCGGTCGGCGCGGTGGTGTCGATGTTGATCGGGTAGGGCTCCGACGGGCCACTCATGTTGCCGGCCGGGTCTTCCGCCTTGACGATGAAGTCGTGCTCGCCCTCGTCCAGGGCCTTGTCG